>NZ_JPJE01000010.1 GCF_000765215.1 Eubacterium sp. ER2 | reverse complement strand
GTTTTGTCGCAGGCCTATTTGTTGTACCCTTTTTTATCTGTTTTCATTGAAATCTTTTTTTATCACCTCTTGACATATCACCAAATTGCTATACCCTCTGTCTTATATTTTATCCTGTACTTTTTGTTCTGTCTGCTATCCATGTCATCATACCATATTTCTCCATTTTTTTCACTCTGTATCAGAGCCATGTATATCCGGTCTTGAGTTTTCCGCCTGACAGAGCTATACTTATAGGCGGAAAATACAGCAGCCTCCCCTACGGGAGATGCGGACACAAAAGGAGATGCTTTTATATGTTAAATGAAAAAGTAGCAAAGCTGTTAAATGAACAGGTAAACAAGGAATTCTACTCCGCCTACCTGTACCTGAGTTTTTCTAATTTCTATAAAGATCTGGGACTGGACGGATTTGCCAACTGGTATAATGTGCAGGCTCAGGAGGAGAGAGACCACGCCATGCTCTTCATCCAGTATATGCAGAACAATGACGTACCCGTCACTCTGGAAGCCATCGACAAGCCGGAGGCCGAGCTGAAGGAGAAAATGGACGCTCTCAAGGCGGGATATGCCCATGAGCAGTATGTGACCGGCCTCATCCACAACATCTATGAGGCTGCCTACGAGGTGAAAGACTTCCGCACTATGCAGTTCCTGGACTGGTTCGTCAAGGAGCAGGGTGAGGAGGAGACAAATGCAAGCGACCTGATCAAAAAGATGGAGCTCTTCGGGGACGATGCCAAGAGTCTCTATATGCTGGATCAGGAGCTGGGCGGACGGACCTATGCGGCTCCCTCACTGGTACTGTAGTAAGCCCTGCGTCAGGAACCGCAGCCTGTGCGGCACCTGCATACATGCAAGACAAGTCCATATAGGATGACAGACGGCGCAGCCTTTCCTCCCGGAAGGGTCTGCGCCGTCTGATTGTCTATCGTATGCTGGCTTATATGCTTCCTCTACTGTGCTGTGCAGCTCACCGGCTCATATCCGGCTTCCTTCACCGCGTCCATCAGCACCTGGTCAGCCACGTCCTCTGTCATGGAGACAGTGGCTGTCTTTTTCTCCAGATCCACCTGGGCGCTGTCCACGCCTGCCACTCCCGCCAGAGCCTTCTCCACGTGCATCTTGCAGTGCTCACACATCATACCTTCTACTACCAGTGTCTTTTTCATCGTTACCATTCCTTTCTCGTCACTTTGCTCATTTTTACTGTCCAAACCGGAGTCCTCCGGAATGTTCGCTGTCATATGGTCTGTCTTCTCTCCGTCTTCTGCCCTTGCCTTCGGTCCGTCTGTCCGGCCTGTCCGGGCCGGCTTGAAGAACCGCAGCCGCAGTGCGTTGGTCACTACGCACACGGAGGAGAGGCTCATGGCCGCGGAGCCGATCATGGGGCTTAAGCGCAGTCCGAAGGCCGGGAACAGAGCTCCCGCCGCCACAGGGATGCCGAGGATATTGTAGAAGAACGCCCAGAACAGGTTCATATGGATATTCCTTATGACCGCTCTGCTCAGCTTGATGGCTGTCACCACGTCCTGGAGGGAGTCCTTCATCAGCACCACATCCGCCGACTCGATGGCAATGTCCGTACCCGCTCCGATGGCGATGCCGATATCCGCCCTTGTGAGAGCCGGGGCGTCGTTGATGCCGTCCCCCACCATAGCTACCTTATGTCCCTTCTCCTGCCAGGAGCGGACGCAGGCCTCCTTCTCTGTGGGGAGCACGTCGGACACGGCCTCGGCGATGTCCAGCTCCTTCCGGATAGCCTCCGCCGTCACCTTGTTGTCCCCTGTCAGCATGACCACCGTAAGGCCCATCTCTTTGAACCTCCGGATGGCCTCCCGGCTGGTCTCCCGGACTGTGTCGGCCACTGCGATGATGCCGGCCGCCTGCCCGTCACGTGCAAAGAGAAGGGGCGTCTTGCCCTGGGAGGCGTACCGCTCCATCCGCTCCTGCACGGAAGCCTCTTCTTCCGGGGATGCCACTGCCTTCTCCTCTTTCATGAAGGCCAGGTTGCCGGCCAGCCATGCCTTTCCGGAGATAAGGGCTGACACGCCCCGCCCTGTCCGGGCCTGGAAATCCTCTGCCTTTGTCTGGGATACGCCGTCTCCTCTCGCCTTCTCCACCACTGCCTGGGCCAGGGGATGCTCGCTCCCCGCCTCCAGGGCAGCTGCCTGGGCCAGGAATTCCTCCCGGCTCATGGATGGATCCAGGACTTCTATGTCCGTCACCTCCGGGTGTCCGGACGTGATGGTGCCGGTCTTATCCAGGATAACCGTGTCGATGGAGTGGAGATTTTCCAGGCTCTCCGCCGACTTGATAAGGATGCCGTACTCCGCCGCCTTTCCGGTTCCCACCATGATAGCCACCGGAGTGGCAAGGCCAAGGGCACAGGGACAGGAAATGACGAGCACCGCGATGGCGTTTGAGAGGGCAAACTCAAAGTCCTGCCCCGCCGCGATCCACACAATGGCTGTCAGGATGGCAATGCAGATGACCACCGGCACGAAGACGCCGCTGACCTTATCCGCCAGCCTGGCGATGGGCGCCTTTGAGTTGCCAGCCTCGTCCACAAGGCGGATGATCTGGGAGAGAGTAGTGTCCTCTCCCACCTTGGACGCACGGAACCGAAAGGTCCCGTTTTTGTTGATCGTGGCCGAGATGACTGTATCCCCGGGCAGCTTCTCCACCGGGATGCTCTCCCCGGTGATGGCCGCCTGGTCCACGTACCCGGCGCCCTCTGTCACGACACCGTCCACAGGGATGCTGCCGCCGGGCTTAATGACCACGATGTCTCCGGCTGCCACCTGCTCCGCAGGCACAGTCACCTCCTGGCCATTCTTTATAATAATCGCTGTCTTGGGCGCTAAGTCCACCAGCTTCCCGAGGGCGTCGGAGGTCTTTGACTTGGATCTTGCCTCCAGGTATTTTCCCACTGTCACAAGGGTCAGGATCGTAGCGGAGGACTCAAAATACAGGGCGTGGGCGTACTCGTGGACCAGAGCCATATCCTGGTGTCCAAAGCCCCAGGCCATGCGGTACATGGCAAAGAGGCCGTATATCAGGGAAGCCCCTGAGCCGATGGCCACAAGGGAGTCCATGTTGGGAGCCCGCTTTATGAGCGCCTTCAGCCCCACCTTGTAGAATTTCCGGTTCAGCACAAGGATAGGCACAGTCAGGATGAGCTGTGTCAGGGCCGAGATCATGGCGTTCTCCATGCCGGTCAGGATGCCGGGCACGGGAAGTCCTATCATGGGGCCCATGGCCACGTACATCAGAGGAACCAGCAGGATGACGGAGGATATCAGCCGCACCTTCATGCTGCGGCGCTCCTCCTGGGCTCTGCTCTGGCGGGTCTCCCATTCGCTGCGGAAGCCTCCGCCCTTCTCGTCAGGGACAGCATCCGCAGGGGAGGCTCCGTAGCCAATCCCCTCGACAGCATGGACGATAGCCCCGCTGTCCAGCTTCGTCTCATCATAGTCCACTGTCATTTGATTCGCCAGGAGGCTCACGTTCACGTCCTCCACGCCCTCTAATTTCTGCACGCACCGGGTCACATTTGCCTGGCAGGCTGCACAGGTCATGCCGGTTACGTTATATTTTTCTTTTTTCATTACCAGGGTCACCTACTTTCTTCAAATGCTGCCTTTATACCCCCTATTGGTATTTTCAGTGTTATTATATACCCCGGTACGGTGTATTGCAATACCTTTTTCAGCTTTTTTCGAAAAGCATTCTCATTTTTATTTTCCTTCCACATTCTCGGATCCCTCGTTCGTCCCGCTGTCTGCCGGCTCCTGGCACCTCAGGCTCAGGATCCCGTCTGCCAGGATCTTCACATCGTCCAGGATATAGTCAAAGGCTCCCGCCTTGTAAAGATTGACCACAAGAAGGCCGATGGGCACCGCCAGGATCATCCACAGGATGCCGCCGGCCCGATATCCAGCGTATAGCAGCACCAGGGTAAAGAGGGGATTCATACCCATGCTGTCCCCCACCAGCTTGGGCTGGATCAGCTGCCGCACGATCTGAGTCACAGCGTAGAGCACAGCCAGAGCCACCACCCTGCGGTAGTCACCTGTCAGGAGCTCATAGAGAGCCCAGGGAAGAAGTGCGGTGCCTGTCCCGAAGAAGGGCAGGAAATCCAGGAAGGCGATACCGATGGCCAGCAGGATGGAAAAATGTACGCCCATGATCCCAAATCCCACCAGCAGGATCGCAAACACTACTGCCATGATCTTGAGCTGCGCCTTGAAATACCCGCCCACCGCATATTTCAGGTTGTCCGTCACCATAGTCATCCGCTCCACAATGGGATCCGGGAAAATCTTTTTCGCCCAGACGATAATGCTCTCTCTGTCAGCAATAAAGAAATAGGCGGAGATGATAGTGACAATGAAGGAGATCAGGATGGAGGGGATACGCTTGGCAAAGTTGCCCGCCGCCTCCACAGTGGGTTCACTTATGGTGCTGATGATGCCGCTCATGGTCTCATCCAGGTTAGCAGCCACCGCATCCAGTCCCTCCTGCACATTGTCCGGAAGCAGCTGGGAGAGCTGGGAGGTCCTCTCCCCGATCTGACGGAAGCCTCTCTCAAGATCCCTGTACATGGACGGGAAATCCTGGATGAGGGAGCTGATTTCTCCCCATATCCTGCTGATGGCAAAATAGATCAGGCCGATACAGGCCGCCAGCACCACGATGATGATAATGGCGGAGCCCAGCTTCTTGACGATCTTCAGTCTTTTCTCCAGCCATACTACAAGGGGGCTGGCGATAAAAGACAAAAACCATCCGATCACAAAGGGCATGAAATAGAACAGCGCCCTCACGCCCACATAGATAAACAAAATTGTCCCGATCAGGCTGAAGGCCAGGCTAACGATCACCTTCCAGTAGGGCCTGTTGTCCTTCACGGCGTCCCCTTCATTTGTCCCCATTTTTCTCCACCTCTCTTAGCATTTATTCTTCTTTTCCCCTGTCCAGGAATTCTGTCTCCACGAGCTCCCAGATCTCGTCTCTCCCCTGTTTCGTCACCGATGAGAATGGGATGATCCTTGTACCGGGCACCAGCTTCAGCCCCTGCCGGAGCATTTTCACATGCTTGTCCACCTGGCTTCTCTTCAGCTTGTCCAGCTTGGTGGCGATGATGATAGGGTTATAGCCCTGGCTCACCACCCAGTCGTACATCATCTTGTCGTTGGCCGACGGCTCGTGGCGGATGTCGATAAGGAGAAACACTGCCCGCAGCTGCTTTGAGCCGTGGAGGTATCTCTCGATCATCTTCCCCCATTTTTCCTTCTCCTGCTGGGACACCTTCGCGTAGCCGTATCCCGGCAGGTCTACCAGATACATCTCATCGTTGATGTTGTAAAAATTGATAGTCTGAGTCTTTCCCGGCGTGGCCGATATCCTGGCGTAGGACTTCCGGTTCATGAGGGCGTTGATGAGGGAGGATTTACCCACATTGGACTTCCCCGCAAACGCGATCTCCGGCTTGTCGTTTTCCGGCAGTCTGCTTGTGATGCCGCACACGGTTTCCAGATTAATATTTTTTATGATCATAGCTTTATTCCTCTGTTTACTCTTCTTTTACAAACGCTTCCTCAAGCACCTGCTCCATGTGGGACACAGGGATGATCTTCAGCCCCTTTGTGATTTCTGCGGAGAGCTCTGCCACGTCTTTTTCGTTCTCCTTGGGCACAAGAACCGTCTTCATACCTGCGCTTCCGGCCGCCAGCAGCTTTTCCTTCAGTCCGCCGATGGGCAGGACTCTTCCCCGCAGGGTGATCTCCCCTGTCATAGCCACATCCGCCCGGACCTTCCGTCCTGTAACTGCGGAGAGCATGGCCGTGGCCATGGTGATGCCGGCGGAGGGGCCGTCCTTAGGAACCGCGCCCTCAGGAATGTGGATGTGGATGTCATGGTTCTCAAAGAAATCCTCCGCAATGCCATACCGGCTCCCCACAGAACGGATGTAGCTGATGCCGGTGCGGGCGGACTCCTTCATCACGTCCCCCAGCTGGCCTGTCAGGATCAGCTCACCCTTCCCGGGCATCACGTTGACCTCGATCTGCAGGGTGTCGCCGCCCACACTGGTCCAGGCGAGTCCCCGCACGATGCCCACCTCATCCGTCAGGTTGGCCTTCTGGTATGTATATTTCTCGTTGCCCAGATATTTGTGCAGATTGCTCTCGGTTACACGGACCTTTTCCTTCTTCCCCTCCAGGATCTCTCTGGCCGCCTTCCGGCAGATGTTTCCGATCTCCCTCTCAAGCTGGCGCACGCCCGCTTCCTTTGTGTAGTTCCGGGCCATCCTCCAGACAGCCCCGCGGCTGATAGAGAGCTGCTCCGGCTTCAGGCCATGGCGCTCAAGCTGCTTGGGGATCAGGTGCTCCATGGCGATGTGGAGCTTCTCGTTCTCCGTGTAGCTGGACACCTCGATGACCTCCATCCGGTCCAAAAGGGGCCTGGGGATGGTCTGCAGGGTGTTGGCGGTGGTCACAAAGAGGACCTCGGAAAGATCCAGTGGCACCTCCAGGTAGTGGTCCCGGAAGCGGTAGTTCTGCTCGCTGTCCAGCACCTCCAGAAGGGCGGAAAAGGTGTCCCCCTTGTAGTCGTTGCTCACCTTGTCAATCTCGTCCAGCAGCATGAGGGGATTTTTCACCCCGGCGCTGCGGATGCCCGCCGCGATGCGCCCCGGCATGGCTCCCACGTAGGTCTTCCTGTGGCCTCTGATCTCCGCCTCGTCCCGCACGCCTCCCAGGGAGATGCGCACGTAGGGCTTCTTCAGCGCCCGGGCCAGGGATCTGGCGATGGAGGTTTTCCCCGTTCCCGGAGGTCCCACCAGGCAGAGGATGGGGCTCTCTCCCTTTCTCGTCAGGGCCCGCACAGCCAGGAACTCCAGCACTCTCTCCTTCACCTGCTCCAGTCCGTAGTGGTCCTCCTCCAGCACCTGCCTGGCGTAGGCTATGTCCCTGTGATCCTCCACAGCCTTGTCCCAGGGCATCTCCAGCATGGTCTCGATGTAGGTCCGGATCACGCCGTTCTCCGCCGGGCTGTTCAGGGTGCTCTTGAAACGTCCTATCTCCTTTTGCAGCTTCTCCTTCACCTCGTCGGAGGCCTGCAGTCTGTCCGCCGCGGCCTGGAACTCCTCGGCGTCGGAGATGGTGTTCTCCTCCCCCAGCTCCTCCCGGATCAGCTTTAGCTGCTCCCGCAGGATGTACTCCCGCTGGTTCTGGTCCACCCTCTCCCGGACCTTGGTCTGGATCTCCTCCTTGATGTTCATGATCTGCATCTCGTTCACCAGCTTGAAGGCCAGCAGCTGGTAGCGCTTCAGAAGATCCGTCTCCTCCAGGAGCTCCTGCAGGTCCTTTTGCTCCAGGGGCACGTTGGCAGCGATCCAGTTCACCACCTTGGCCAGCTCCGTGTACTCCTGCACCTGCTTCAGCATATCCTTGGGATACTTGGGCAAACGGCCTGCGTACTCCGCGTAGATCTCCTTCAGGCCCCTCGTCATAGCCTCCTGGCTCACCTGGTCCGACGCAGCCTCCAGCGGCTCCTCCCCGCTGTCCGGCAGGGGACTCACCTCGGCACGCATGTAGGGCGTCTCAAACTCCACTCGCCGGATGACCGCCCTCTCCTCCCCGGAGATCAGAACCCGAAGAAGGTTCCTGGGCAGCTTGATGACCTGCCGGATGGAAGCGATCGTCCCCACCTCGTACAGGTCCGCCGCCGTCGGCTCCTCCACTTCTATATCTCTCTGGGCCGTCAGGAAAATCTTCTGGCCTTCCTCCTGCATGGCCTCCTCGATGGCCTCAATGGAGCGCTCCCTGCTGACGTCAAAATGGGTCACCATCTCAGGCATCACCGTCATCCCCCGCAGGGCCACCATGGGGAGGCTCATTATTTCTCTATCCGTCATTTCGTCTTCTCCTGTCCTGTATATTTTCACAGCGCATTGCAAAAAGCGGGCGCAATCACTCTGCACCCGCCCCGTTCACGCACTTTTAAGCACTTTCAATTCTCAGATCATCATGTCCGCAGATCGGCTTGCCTGTGCCGTTCACCACGGATTTCGTGATGCGGCATGTCTTCAGCGTCTCGTCAGATGGGGCATGATACATGGTATCCATCATAATATTTTCCATAATGGCCCGGAGCCCTCTGGCACCGGTCTTCCTCTTCAGCGATGTGTCCGCAATAGCCTCTAGGGCATCCTGGTCAAAGGTCAGCTCCACGCCGTCCAGCTCCAGCATCTTCTGGTACTGCTTGACAATAGCGCTCTTTGGCTCCGTCAGGATGCGGATCAGGGCATCCCGGTCCAGCATCTCCAGCGATACCGTCACCGGAAGACGTCCCACCAGCTCAGGGATCAGCCCGAACTTCACCAGATCCTGGGGAAGCACCTGCTTTAAGAGCCGGTCAATGTCGTCCTCATGTCCTGCAGCAATCTCCGCATTAAAGCCAATGGACTTCTGATCGATCCTCTTCTCAATGATCTTCTCCAGTCCCTCAAAGGCTCCGCCGCAGATAAACAGGATATTGGTGGTGTCTATCTGGATCAGCTCCTGGTGGGGATGCTTTCTCCCTCCCTGGGGAGGCACATTTGCCACAGTGCCCTCAATGATCTTCAGGAGCGCCTGCTGCACACCCTCGCCGGACACATCCCTGGTGATAGAGGGATTTTCTGACTTCCTTGTGATCTTGTCAATCTCGTCAATATAGATGATGCCGTACTCGGCTCTCTCGATATCTCCGTCAGCGGCCTGGATGATCTTCAGCAGGATGTTCTCCACATCCTCGCCCACATAGCCCGCCTCTGTCAGGGCTGTGGCGTCCGCGATGGCAAAGGGCACGTTGAGGATCTTGGCCAGCGTCTGGGCCAGCAGCGTCTTACCACAGCCTGTGGGCCCCAGCATGAGGATGTTGCTCTTCTTCAGCTCCACCCCCAGATCCTTCTGGGCCATGATCCGTTTATAGTGATTATATACTGCAACAGACAATACCTTCTTCGCCTCCTCCTGGCCGATGACATAGTCGTCCAGGAAGGCTTTGATCTCCTCCGGCTTCAGCAGATTGATATCGTCAAAGGGATTGATATTTCTGGTATTTTCATATTCAAATTCTTCTTCCATGATCTCGGCGCACACGTCAATGCACTCATCGCAGATGTACACGCCTCCCGGTCCTGCAATCAGCTTTCGAACCTGTGACTGGGGCTTGTTGCAGAACGAGCATCTGATCTGGTCGTCATTTCTTCCTGCCATACTCTCACCTCATCTTATCAATTTTCAAGTGACCAGAGGATACTCCCGAAATCGCTCCGGTCCTTGAACACAAACGAAGGACCGGCATACCAGGAGGTTATTCTCCCGGTACGCCCGCCCCCGGTCTTATTTACGGCTTGATATAATTTCATCCACTAATCCGTATGCCTTGGCCTCTTCAGCCGACATAAAATTATCGCGGTCCGTATCGGCACAGATGACCTCCAGCGGCTGCCCTGTGTTCTGTGCAAGGATCCTGTTCAGGGTATCCTTTGTCTTCTGGATATGCTGGGCTGCTATCTGGATTTCCGTCGCCTGTCCCTGTGCTCCGCCGGAGGGCTGATGGATCATGATCTCTGAATGTGGCAGGGCAAACCTCTTGCCCTTTGCTCCCCCGGCAAGGAGGAAGGATCCCATGCTTGCCGCCATACCGATACAGTATGTGCACACATCACATTTAATATACTGCATGGTATCGTAAATTGCCATTCCCGCTGTGACAGATCCGCCCGGGCTGTTGATGTAGAGATGGATATCCTTCTCCGGATCCTCAGCCTCCAGGAACATAAGCTGTGCCACAACAACGCTTGCGGACACATCTGTCACTTCCTCTCCAAGGAAAATGATCCTGTCCTTTAAAAGTCTGGAATAAATGTCGTAGGAGCGCTCTCCACGGCTGGTCTGTTCAATGACATAAGGTACTAAACTCATGCAAATTCCTCCTGTCTATATGCCACGGCTGTCCACTTACTCTGTAACGGCGTTCTCCACCAGGAAGGTTACTGCCTCTTGTACAGCCATGTCCTCTTTCATCTGTTTTTTCTCTTC
Organism: Eubacterium sp. ER2; assembly: GCF_000765215.1. GTDB lineage: Bacteria > Bacillota > Clostridia > Lachnospirales > Lachnospiraceae > Claveliimonas > Claveliimonas intestinigallinarum. The sequence continues at coordinate 75,210 of NZ_JPJE01000010.1, read as the reverse complement.
CTCGCCCATGTACTCTTTCAGCTTGTCAGCCTCCATCTTGTACATCTCGGCCATCTTGTTAATCTCCTCGTCCAGCTTCTCATCGCTGATCTCAATGTTCTCAGCCTTTGCGATAGCCTCCAGGACAAGGCGTGTCTGGATGCGGTTCACAGCCTGGGGCTTCAGATCCTCAAGCATCTTGTCTGTTGTCTGTCCTGTGAACTGGCAGTACTGCTCCATAGTCAGGCCCTGCTGCTGCATCCTTCTGGCAAAGTCATCCAGCATCTGTCTTGCCTGGGTGTCGATCATGGCGTCCGGGATCTCCATTGTGGCATTGGCGATAGCCTGCTCCACTGCCTGGTTCTCCTGCTTTGTCTTGCCCTCAGACTCCTTCTGCTCCTTGATCTTTGCCTTGATGTCTGCCTTGTATTCATCTAATGTGTCAAACTCGGAAACCTCTGCCGCGAACTCGTCGTCGATCTCCGGCAGCTCCTTCGCCTTGATCTCATGGATGGTGCACTTGAACACAGCCTCTTTCCCCTTCAGATCCTCTGCGTGGTAATCCTCCGGGAAGGTAACCTTTACTTCCTTCTCCTCGCCGGAATTCACGCCGATAAGCTGCTCCTCAAATCCCGGGATAAAGGAACCGGAACCAATGGTCAGCGGATAGTTCTCTCCCTTTCCTCCCTCGAAGGCCTCGCCGTCAACGAATCCCTCAAAGTCCAGGATCACCTCGTCTCCATCCTGTACCGGACGGTCCTCAACTGTGATAGTTCTCGCGTTCTTCTCAGCCTCCTCCTGAAGCTTTGCGTCGATCTCCTTCTGTGTCACGCGGTTGGAGACCTTGTCAACCTTCAGTCCCTTGTACTCACCAAGTGTCACTTCCGGTTTCACAGCAACCTCTGCTGTAAAGATAAACGGCTTGCCCTTCTCGATCTGAACGATGTCAATCTTCGGCTGGGAGGCAATCTCCAGCTCGCACTCGTCGTAGGCATCGGAATATGCCTTCGGGATCAGCGCGTTTGCAGCGTCATCGTAAAAGATCTCAGCTCCGTACATTTTCTCGATCATCTGGCGCGGTACCTTTCCCTTGCGGAAGCCCGGGATGCTGATCTTGGATTTCTGTCTGTTGTATGCGGTCTGAAGCGCTTTCTCAAGTTCTTCAGCAGAAACCTCGATGGTCAGCTTTGCCATGTTTTTCTCTAATTTCTCTACCTGTAAACTCATGAAAATATTCCTCCTGTTTCTAACCTGCCGTGGGCCCTCACAAAGCGCCTCTTCCCAGAAAAGTATGCAAGGCAGGCAATTCTGCATACACTCATTTAAAGAGTATAACACAAACGTGTAAAAATAGCCAGCTTTATTTCAGATAAATAATGGACTCCGCCACCTCGTCCGCCTTCAGCTTGTCGGACAGAACCTCCACCAGCTTCAGTCCGAAGTCAATGGCTGTTCCCATTCCCCGGCTCGTGATGATATTGCCGTCCTGGACTACAGGCGCCTTCACCAGCACGGCGCCGGAGAGCTTCTCCTCAAAGGATGGGTAGCAGATGGCCCGCTTTCCTTTTAAAAGGCCCATATTCCCCAGAATACTGGGTGCCGCGCAGATGGCGCCCACATACTTTCCGCCCTCGCAGAAGGCCCTCACTACCTGCTTCACGCCCGGGTGAGCCTCCAGGTTCGTGGTGCCCGGCATGCCTCCGGGAAGGACCAGCATGTCAAATTCGTCAAAATTCACCTCATCGAACAGATCCTCCGTCTGCACATTGATGCCGTGAGAGCCCGCCACCATGTAGTCGTCCGATATGGAGACAGTGTCCACATATATCCTCGCGCGCCTAAGCAGGTCCACTGCCGTGAGCGCCTCAATCTCTTCAAAACCATCTGCAAGTAACACTGCTGCTTTTTTCATTGCAATTCCTCCTCTTTTTTCCATATTGTTATAGTAGCAGACTGCCTCTCAAAAAGCAATTCATTTACATTTTTCGTTTTTTACGCTATCTTATATAAGTATAAGAGCGGAGCGCCCACCGGGCGCCGCCAAGGAAAGGAGATCGTATTGATTATGGAAATCGAGCGCAAATATCTGATCCCGGAGATCCCCTCCGGCCTGGACATACAGAAAACCCGCGTCATCGAACAGGGGTATCTCTGCACCGCCCCTGTGGTCCGCATCCGCAGGGACAATGACGACTATATACTCACCTACAAATCCAAGGGCCTGATGGAGCGGGAGGAGTACAACCTTCCCCTGACACGTGAGGCTTACGAGCATCTGAAGGCAAAGATCGACGGCCGTCTCATCGAGAAGGTCCGCCATGTGATCCCCCTGGAGGAGGGCCTCTTTATCGAGCTGGATGTCTTCAAAGGAGACCTGGCGCCTCTTGTGCTGGCGGAGGTGGAGTTTCCCACCCGGGAGATGGCAGAGGACTTCTGCCCGCCGGACTGGTTCGGGGAAGATGTGACCTTCTCCGCCCTCTATCACAACAGCACCTTAAGTCAGATCTGATTTTCCGCAACAATCTGTTGCTTTTATTGTCGTTTCAGCTACGTTTCGTTGCATAAGGATCCACGGATCTGGTTAATTGCTATACTATGTGTTACAAAAAAACGACGGAGGTACAGCAATGGCCAGCATCCAGTATCTTGCCAACAATCTAAAATTTCTGCGGACCATGACCGGCAGGACCCAGGATGACCTGGCTGTTCTTCTGAACATATCCAGGCAGGCCTACTCCAACTACGAGGCCGCGAAGCGGACACCCGGCCTGGATACTCTTCTGCGCCTCTCCGCCCTCTACCACGTCTCTGTGGATGTACTCCTGGGCGTGGATCTGTCCGCCTTTCCAACCAGGTATGCCGGGAACGCCATAGTCATGGAGGAGCAGCCGCCCTACGGCGAAAAGGGGAGCGGATACGAAGAGGATATGTGCCTGTTCTGTCTGACAAAAGAAGAAGCGGAATTTATCACTAAACTCCGCGTTCTCCCACCCTCGGAAAGAGAGAAATTCTTCAGTCTTTCCCGTATTTTCTTTAAAAATCCCTGATCCGCCCCTGCTCTACTCTACAAGGGCGAGGGCGAAGCCCTCGTGCACTGCGTTCATGGCCTCGTCAATATCCTTCTCGTCGATCAGCACTGTGATGCGGATCTCTGATGTGGAGATCATGTTGATGTTGATACGTGAATTGTAGAGAGACTCAAACATCTTGGCAGCCACACCCGGATTGCTCATCATGCCGGCTCCCACAACAGAGATCTTTGCCACCTTTGCATTGTATGTAATCTCCTGGATCGTCAGAGCCTCCTTGTGCTCTTCCAGGATTTCCAGCGCCCGTTTCAGCTCATCTTCGGCCACTGTAAAGGAGATGTCCTTTGTCCCCTCTCTTCCTACAGACTGGAGGATGATATCCACGTTGATATTGTTTGCGGCGAGCGTGTTGAAGATCCTGAAGGCGATGCCCGGTTTATCCTCCACACCGATGACAGAGATCCTGGCTGTATTTTTGTCGGCTGCAACGCCTGTAATTAACATTTTTTCCATCTTTACTTTCTCCTTGATAATCGTTCCTTCGCTGCGGTTCAGGCTGGATCTGACCACCAGCTCAACCCCGTATTTTTTGGCCATCTCCACAGACCGGTTGTGCAGTACCTTCGCTCCCAGCGTGGCCAGCTCCAGCATCTCATCGTAGGTGATGGCGTCCAGCTTTCTGGCAGTCTTCACAACCCGCGGATCCGCCGTGTAGACTCCGTCCACATCTGTGTAGATCTCGCATTTGTCCGCATGGAGGACAGCCGCCAGGGCCACCGCTGTGGTGTCAGAGCCACCTCTTCCCAGAGTGGTGATATCCTCGTACTTGTTCACTCCCTGGAACCCGGTGACAATAACGATCTTCCGGGAGTCCAGCTCGTGGCGGATTCTCTTAGTGTCAATGGACTTAAATCTGGCATTGCCGTAGCGGGAGGTGGAGTTCATCTTCACCTGAAAGGCGTTCAGGGAGACCGCCGGCACGTGCATGGCGTCCATAGCCATGGCCATCAGCGCAACTGATACCTGCTCTCCCGTTGTCATGAGCATATCCAGCTCTCTCTTTTTCGGCTCAGGATTGATGGATCTTGCGAGGGAGATCAGGTCATCCGTGGTATCTCCCATGGCAGATAGCACCACCACCACGTCGTGTCCCTCCCTGTAATCCTCAATGCAGCGCTGGGCCACATTGTAGATCCTGTCCTTGTCAGCGACGGAAGTCCCGCCGAATTTCTTTACAATCAGCATCTTCTCTTCTCTCTTTCCTTTATCTTTCATCCAGCTCCAGCAGATGGTCTATGAGCCGGAACCCTTCCGGCCAGGCAAGACCGCTGCGCCTGGCAGCGCTCTCCCCGTATGTATGGACGCTGCCCTCAAAGGGCCTGCGGCTGTCGTAGATCATGTAGGGAACCGGATCCTTTGTGTGGGTCCGCACCTGGATGGGTGTGGGATGGTCCGGCAGCACCATGATCCGGTAATCCTCACCTGCCGCGTCCAGTCCGCCGGTGATGCGCCCTATGACTCTGGCGTCCAGATACTCGATAGCTTTGATCTTATCTGATGCGCTGCCCTGGTGGCCCATCTCATCCGGCGCCTCCACATGAACGTAGGCAAAATCGTATCCGTCCTCCAGAAGGGCCTTTACCGCCGCGTCCGCCTTTCCCTCGTAGTTGGTGTCAAGACCGCCGTTGGCTCCCTCCACGAGGACGCGGTCCATGTCAGCTCCCACGGCCAGGCCCTTCAGAAGGTCCACAGCTGAGATCATGACGCCCCGCTTTCCCGTCCTCTCCTCAAAGGAGGTGAGGGCAGGTCGGGTTCCGGCGCCCCAGAACCAGGCGGAGTTCGCCGGGTGCAGTCCCCTTTTCTTCCGCTCTATATTCAGAGGGTGAGCGGACAGGATCTCATAGCTCTTCTCCATCATCTCCCGCAGCACCGGATCCTGGGGCAGATAGTCTCCCACCCGCTTTGTCAGTATATCGTGAGGGGGCGTCAGCTCTGTCACCTTCCCGTGGCTCCACACGAGGAGATGGCGGTAGCTCGTTCCCCTGTAAAAAGCATAGCCCTCCCTGGCCAGTCCCTGCTTCAGGGCCTCCAGAAGGACGCCCGCATCCTCCGTGGAGATCTCGCTTGAGCTGTGATCCACCATATGTCTGTCTTCGTAGGAGTCCTCCTCCTCGGACAGGGTCACCAGGTTGCAGCGGAAGGACACGTCGTCGTCCGCCATATCCACGCCGATGCTGAGAGCCTCCAGCGGGGAGCGGCCTGTGTAGTAGATCTTCGGGTCATACCCCATGACGGACAGATTGGCCGTGTCGCTTCCCGGCGCCATATCCTCCGGCACCATGGAGGCCGTCCCGATCTCCGCCTCCCTGGCAAGCCGGTCCATGGCAGGGGTGGAGGCCGCCTCCAGGGTCGTCCTCCCGCCCAGCTCCTCCAGGGGCCAGCCGGCCATTCCGTCTCCAAGAACAACTATATATTTCATCGCGCCTTCCTTTCTATTCCTCCACCCGGATCATGCCAAGGATCTGCCCGCCAAACCGCTCTGCCTTTTCCTCGTAGCTTCCCTCCGGCATCTTCTCCGTCACAAAGCCGAACTCGCCGGACAGGCCCTCCGCCTGGACGAACTGAACCATGCCGAAGACCGCTGCCACCTGCTCCTGCAGCTCCTCTCTGTCTCCCTTCACCCGGACAAAGAACCGGCGTTCCACGTCTCTGCGGTCCTCCAGGGTCAGCTTCTCGCTGCTCCACATCACGCCCAGGTTGCGGTCCAGATTGCGGGCCTCCTCCACAATATCGCCCACCACAGCGCTGGCTGTAGGCAGCTTGCCGGCACCGCTTCCGTAGAACATGGCGTCCCCCAGCATGTTGCCGTGGACAAAGATGGAGTTGAACACGCCGTTGACGGAAAAGAGGGGATGCTCCGCCCGCAGCAGACAGGGAGCCACCATGGCGTTCAGCTTCCCGCCGTCCCTCTTGCAGGTGGCCAAAAGCTTGATAGTCATACCCATGGCCTTGGCGTACTTCATATCCTCCGCCGTGATCTTTGTGATGCCCTCGCAGTAGATATCCTCAAAATCCACCTGCTTTCCGGAGATGATGGAGGAGAGGATGGCGATCTTGCGGCAGGCGTCATAGCCCTCCACATCCGCCTCCGGATTGCGCTCGGCAAACCCGTTATCCTGAGCCTCTTCCAGCACCTCGTCATAGTCAGCACCCTCGTAGAACATCTTTGTCATCATATAGTTGGTAGTCCCGTTGAGGATACCTGTGATCTCCTCGATCACATCCCCGGTGAGGGATGAGTGGAGGGGACGCAGGATGGGAATACCGCCGCCCACGCTGGCCTCGAAGAGGAAGTTCACATTCTTCTCCTTTGCCGTCCTCAGAAGATCTGCGCCGTGCTTTGCCACCAGGGCCTTGTTGGAGGTGGCCACGCTCTTCCCTGCCTCCAGGGAGCGCTTCACAAATGTATATGCGGGCTCAATGCCGCCCATGACCTCCACCACGATCTTCACTTCGTCGTCATTCACAATATCCTCAAAGTCGTGGGTGATGAGCTCCTGCACCGGGTCATCCGGGAAATCCCGCAGATCCAGCACATATTTAATGCGCAGCTCCTCTCCCAGCCTCTCGTCTATGACCTTCTGGTTAGTCCGGAGCACTTCCACCACACCGGATCCCACTGTTCCATAACCAAGTACTGCTATCTTTACCATAATTCCTCCCTTTTACTGCTGTGCCTTTAAGTATGCGTTCATAAACGGATCCAGATCCCCGTCCAGTACGGCGGAGACGTTGGCGCTCTCCTCCCCTGTCCGTCGGTCCTTCACCAGTGTGTAGGGCTGCATGACGTAGGACCGGATCTGATTGCCAAATCCAATCTCCTTCACCTCGCCCCGGATATCAGATACCTTCTCCGCCTGCTCCTGCTCCTTCAGCAGCTTCAGCTTGGCCTTCAGCATCTGCATAGCCTTCTCCTTATTGTGGTGCTGGGACCTCTCATTCTGGCACTGCACCACAATCCCTGTGGGCAGGTGGGTAATGCGGATGGCCGACGATGTCTTATTGACGTGCTGCCCGCCCGCCCCGCTGGCCCGGTAGGTATCGATCTTCAGCTCATCATCGGGGATTTCGATGTCCCCCACATTGTCCTCCATGTCCGGTATGACATCGCAGGAGGCAAAAGAGGTCTGTCTCTTTCCCGCCGCGTTGAAGGGGGAAATGCGCACAAGGCGGTGGACTCCCTTCTCGGACTTCAGATACCCGTAGGCGTTCATGCCGTTCACCTCAAAGGTGACGTTCTTGATGCCCGCGATGTCTCCGTCCAGATAGTCCAGTACCTGGATGCTGTACCCCTTTTTCTCCGCCCACCGGGTATACATCCGGTAGAGCATGCCGGTCCAGTCGCAGGACTCCGTGCCTCCCTCTCCCGCGTGAAGGGTGACAATGGCATTACACCCATCATACTCGCCCGACAGCAGCGTCTGTATGCGGAGAGCCTCAAAGCTCTCCGTGAACTGCTGCAGCTCCGACGCGATCTCCGGGAGGACAGACTCGTCGTTTTCCTCCTCCGCCATCTCGATGAGAACCTCTATATCCTCGTAAGCCCTCTTCAGTCCTTCCACCGTGTCCAGCAGGTCCTTCAGGTCCTTAAGCTCCTTCATCACGTGCTGGGACTTCTCCGTGTCATCCCAAAAGCCGGGCTCCTCGATCTTTCGCTCCAGCTCCTCTACCCTTTTCTCCTTGCCAGGGACGTCAAAGTGAATCCCTCATTCCGGCAAGAGGCTCCTCGTAGGCACTCAGTTCACTTTTATACTGATCCAGTACGACCACTTATCCTTCACCTCTTTCATTATGTTCTATTTCCTGCTGCCTATGCACTCTGCTTGCGCCCGCAGCACTGTTTGTATTTCTTTCCGCTTCCGCAGGGGCAGGGATCGTTTGGATAGATCTTCTTCTCCGCCCTCTTCTTGGGAGCTCTCACAGATGTATCGTCCTTGTTGGTTCCGGTCACCTTGGCAACCTGCTCTCTCTCCACCTTCTGCTCGATCTTGATGTGGAACAGGGTGCGGATGGTATCGGCGGTGATGGCCTTCGTCATCTCGTCGAACATCTCGTAGCCAAGCATCTTGTACTCCACCTTCGGGTCACGCTGGCCGTAGGCCTGCAGTCCGATACCCTGGCGAAGCTGATCCATATCGTCGATATGGTCCATCCACTTGGCATCGATCACCTTCAGGAGAACAACCCGCTCCACCTCTCTTAAATGCTCCGGCTCCGGGAACTCCGACTCCTTCATCTCGTAGGCCTTGACAGCCTTCTCCTTCAGGAAGTGCTTCAGCTTCTTCTGGTCCATCTTCTTCACATCGTCGGGGGTGACGGCCTCGATCATGGGGATGGTGTTCTTCAGCGTCACGTTCAGCTCTGTCAGGTTCCACTCCTCCGGATCAAGATCCGCGGAGATCTCTGTGTCAACCAGGTTCTCCACATACTCGTTGATCATATGGTAGATGGAGTCGCGCATGCTCTCCCCGTCCAGGACCTTGCGCCTCTCCTCGTAGATGATCTCCCTCTGCTCGTTCATAACCTGGTCATACTCCAGCAGGTTCTTACGGATACCGAAGTTGTTGCTCTCGATCTTCTCCTGGGCCTTCTCGATGGCGCTGGAGAGCATCTTGTGCTCGATCTGCTCTCCGTCCTCCACACCCAGTGCGTTGAACACGTTCATCAGGCGCTCGGAGCCGAACAGGCGCATCAGGTCGTCCTCCAGGGAGATGTAGAATCTGGACTCACCCGGGTCTCCCTGACGTCCGGAACGTCCCCGGAGCTGATTGTCGATACGGCGGGACTCATGCCGCTCTGTGCCGATGATCTTCAGTCCACCGGCCGCTCTGGCCTCGTCATCCAGCTTGATATCCGTACCACGGCCGGCCATGTTGGTGGCGATGGTGACAGCCCCGTGCTGTCCCGCCTGGGCCACGATCTCTGCCTCCAGCTCATGGTACTTGGCATTCAGCACATTGTGCTTGATGCCCCGCTTCTTCAGCATGCTGCTCAGATGCTCGGACACCTCGATGGTAATGGTTCCCACAAGGACCGGCTGGCCCTTCGCGTGGGCCCGCTCCACCTCATCGCAGACAGCCCGGAATTTTTCCCTCTGTGTCTTGTAGACGGCGTCCTCCATATCCACACGGATCACCGGCATGTTGGTGGGGATTTCCACAACGTCCATACCGTAGATCTCGCGGAACTCCTTCTCCTCGGTCAGGGCGGTACCGGTCATACCGCTCTTCTTCGCGTATTTATTAAACAGGTTCTGGAAGGTGATGGTGGCCAGGGTCTTGCTCTCCCTCTTCACCTTCACGTGCTCCTTGGCCTCAATGGCCTGGTGGAGGCCGTCAGAGTAACGGCGTCCGGGCATGATACGGCCCGTGAACTCATCCACGATGAGCACCTCGTCGTCCTTCACCACGTAGTCCTGATCGCGGAACATGAGATAGTGGGCCCGCAGGGCCAGGATGATATTGTGCTGGATCTCCAGGTTCTCCGGGTCTGCCAGGTTCTCGATGTGGAAGAATTTCTCCACCTTCTTGACGCCCTCCTCCGTCAGGTTGACGTTCTTCTCCTTCTCATTGACGATAAAGTCTCCCGTCTCCTCGATCTCCTCTCCCATGAGGGCGTTGATCTTGGAGAACTCTCCGCTGGCCTCACCCTTTTCCAGCTGGCGGGCCAGAATGTCGCAGGCCTCGTAGAGCTTTGTGGACTTGCCGCTCTGGCCGGAGATGATCAGCGGAGTACGGGCCTCGTCGATGAGCACGGAGTCCACCTCGTCGATGATGGCGAACTTCAGTCCTCTCTGCACCAGCTGCTCCTTGTAGATCACCATATTGTCACGGAGGTAGTCAAATCCCAGCTCGTTGTTTGTCACGTAAGTGATGTCGCAGGCGTAGGCGGCTCTCCTCTCATCATTGTCCATGCCGTTGAGGACAACGCCCACAGTCAGTCCCAGGAACTCATGCACCTGTCCCATCCACTCCGCGTCACGCTTTGCCAGATAGTCGTTGACTGTAACGATATGGACGCCCTCGCCTGTCAGTCCGTTCAGGTAGGCGGGCAGGGTGGAAACGAGAGTCTTTCCTTCACCTGTCTTCATCTCCGCAATACGCCCCTGATGGAGGATGATACCGCCGATGAGCTGTACCCTGTAGTGACGCATGCCCAGCACGCGGGCAGCCGCCTCCCTCACAACAGCAAAAGCCTCCGGAAGTATATCATCCAGAGTCTCGCCTTTTGAGAGACGCTCCTTGAATTCCCGCGTCTTATCCTTCAGTTCACTGTCAGAGAGCTGCTTCATCTCCGGCTCCAGGGCCTCGATGTGATCCACGATGGGATAGATGCGCTTCAGCTCATTCTGGCTGTGTGTACCGAATATTTTTTCTATTAAACCCATGGTATTACTCCTTATCCAAAAAAATTACTCTATTCCACATTCTAACACTATCATCCGGCCAATTCAACATGTTTATAAAGTGTTCATAATGTTCACAGACCTGTCATATTTTCGCTTTTACCTGGCTTGGTCTGCCTCACTGTAATTTTTTACTTCCTCGTAAGGGATGGATCCACCGTAGAGATCCAGGCCGCTGCCGATGGTGAAATCCAGTTTCCCGCCGCTCAGCTGCCGGAAACGCTCCAGCTCCTCCAGGCTGCTGATGCCGCCTGCATATGTAATCGGGATGCCCTGGACAGCGGAGAGCATCTCCACCAGAGCGTCCTCCACGCCGGAAGCCTTCCCCTCCACGTCCACGCCGTGGACGAGAAATTCATCGCAGTACTCCTTCATCCAGTAGAGGATCTCCTCGCTGAGCTGCACCTTGGTAAATTTCTGCCAGCGGTCCGTCACAATATAGTACTTTCCGTCCTTCTTTCTGCAGCTTACATCCAGGACCACATGCCCGGCTCCCGCCGCGTCCGCCAGCTTTTCCAGATTGCCCCACTGTACCTCGCCATCCTTGAACACATAGGAGGTGACGATGACATGGCTGGCTCCCGCTTCTATATAAGAAGCGGCGTTGTCCGCGGTGACGCCGCCGCCGATCTGGAGCCCTCCCGGCCAGGCTGAAAGAGCCGCGGCCGCCTGCTGCCTGTCCGCCTCATAATACGGCGAGGAGGGCGGATTGAGCAGGATCACATGTCCCCCCTTAAGGTTGTCCCTGCGGAACAGCTCCGCATAGAAGGCCGCGGATCTTTCGGAGACAAAATTCTCCTCCGCCCGATCCCTCTCGTCCCGCAGGCTTCCGCCTACGATCTGCTTCACTTTGCCATTATGTATGTCGATGCACGGTCTGAATTTCATAGTCTTCCTCCTGCCTACGCTTTGCTCCTTTAATCTGCTGAATTATAATACCACAGGCGGAGAAAAAAATCCACCTGTGGCTTCTTTCGCTCATTGTCTTTAATTCTTGATATCCTCCATGCCGTCCCGGACTTCATCGGCCATATCATCCGCCTCATCCCGAACCTCATCTCCCGCCTCGTCCAGAACGCCCTCGTCTCTCGTCCCGTCTGTGGCGTCGTTCATCGTATCGTCCTCCTGCTTCACCGCCCCATTGTCGCTGCTGTCACTGCCGCAGGCTGTCAGAGAGGCGAAGGACATCATGCATAAAAATAAAAGAATACCTTTTTTTAACTGTTTCATAGCATTTCTCCCTTTCATTGTTTTCTTTAGATACTATCCGCAGTTAAAGCTGTTTTATGCACATCCCCGCAGGGGAAATTTTTCCTTTTTTAAAGCTTTTCCGGGATCAGGCCGCTCCGGTAGGCGCCAAGGAGCTCGTTCAGATCCTGAATCTGCTCCCTCAGCCTGCGGCCGATGTCCGTGTCTCCCACTGTCTTGCGGGCCAGAGTCCTCTTCACCACAATGCTGTCCGAGTGGATGTCGCTCTCCTTCTCTATGGCCGCCTCCGTGGACTCAAAGGGCTCGTGGGCCGCCAGGATCAGGCCGTAGGAGTTGTAGATGAGGGTGTAGCCGGCAATTCCCGTCTCCTTCTGGTAGGCTCTGGAAAAGCCTCCGTCGATGACAAGCACCTTGCCCCCGCACTTGATAGGGCTCTCCCCTGCCTTGGACTTCACCGGCACATGGCCGTTGATGATGTGGGTTCCCTCCTCCGGCAGCCCGAACTCCCGCAGGATCCGGTTCACCACGGCCTCGTCCTCCAGCAGCTCGTAGTAGGGATTTTTCTTCTCTCTGTGGGTCTCCTTCTCGGCCAGGAAATACCGCTCAAAGGTGGCCATCTTGTCCTTGCCAAAGAGAGGGGAATTCTCGTGGAGCCAGATATACCACATCATATCCTTTCCCCGCTCCCTCTCCTTTTTGTCCAGAGCAAAAAACCCCTTTCTCACATAGCTCTCCAGCACCTCGTAGAGGGCCTTCCCCTTGTAGGCCCGGCCGTAAATGCGCACCGATTTCAGAGTGCCGTCCTGATTCAGGGGCACGCACCCGTGGTAGAGCAGGTTCTGGTTGTAGACCTTGTACAGCCCGCCCTTGTTCAGCAGAAAACGCATGTGGGCCTGCAGCTTCTCGCAGTTCAGGAAAGCCTTCTCCAGCCGGTCCATGATGTCCGCCTCCTCCTGGGAGAAGGCATAGGGGTGAGCCGGGTCCACTGTGGGGAAATTCTTATCCAGCAGCTCATAGGTGCGGCCCTCTATCTCGATGGTGCCGGCCTCAAAGTCAATCTGATGCAGAAGGTTTCTCTTCTCCAGCTTAAAGCCCGGATTTTTCCGGATGATCTGGCCCTCCGCCTTGAACTGGATGATGGAGATGGCCTTGTGCATCTTCCTCTCCATCTCCTGCTCACGGGCCGTAGCACCTCCTCTCCCCTTCAGGGCAAAGCAGGCGCAGGGATCATCCCCGTAGGTGTCCATGGCAAAGGATGCCAGGGGGAGCAGGTTGATGCCGTAGCCGTCCTCCAGTATGTCCAGATTTCCATACCTGGCGCAGATCCGGATCACGTTGGCGATGCAGCCCCTCTGTCCCGCTGCGGCTCCCATCCATAGCACATCATGATTGCCCCACTGGATGTCCACCGAGTGGTGCTGCATCAGCCGGTCCATGATGATGTGGGGACCCGGGCCCCTGTCGTAAATGTCCCCCACAATGTGCAGATGGTCCACTGTCAGCCTCTGTATGACGCCGCTCAGCGCCACGATGAACTCCTCTGCCCTCTCCGTCTCAATGATGCTGCTTATGATGGCGTTATAGTAGAACTCCTTGTCCCGCAGGTCCGGCTTCTCTGTGATCAGCTCCTCGATCACGTAGGCAAAATCCTCCGGCAGGGCCTTGCGCACCTTGGACCGGGTGTATTTGCTCATGGCGCACTTGCACACTTCAATGAGCCGGTAAAGGGTGATCCTGTACCAGTCCTCCATGTTCGCCTCCTCACGCCGGATCCGGTCCATCTTCTCCCTGGGATAGTAGATCAGAGTGGCCAGGGACTGCTTGTCCCGGGCGCTTAAGGTGTTGCCGAACACGTCTCCTATCTTGCGCCGGATGGAGCCGGATCCGTTTTTCAGGACGTGGGCAAAGGCCTCGTACTCCCCGTGGATATCTGTCAGAAAATGCTCCGTGGCCTTGGGCAGGTTCAGGATGGCCTGCAGGTTGATGATCTCCGTGGACGCCTTGGCGATGGAGGGGTAGAGGTCTGAGAGTCTCTCCAGATATTTCAGCTTCAGTTCTTCCATATTTTATTTCCTCCGTGAGAGAGTGGGGCTTCCCCTGCTACAGCTGTATCACGTCCGACATGTCATAGCGGCCGGGTCCCTTTCCCGCCAGGAACTTGGCGGCAGCCACAGCTCCCTTGGCAAAGAGGGCCTTGGAGTAGGCTGTGTGCTTAAACTCGATGACCTCGTCCTCCCCGGCAAAGATCACCTCGTGCTCGCCCACGATGGTGCCTCCCCGTACAGCCGATATGCCGATCTCATGGCTGTCTCTCTTCTTTCTCTGGCCGCTCCTGTCATAGACGTACTCGTAGTCCTCCTCCAGAGCGCCGTTCAGGGCGTCCGCAAGGGCGATGGCGGTGCCGCTGGGGGCGTCCACCTTCTGGTTGTGGTGCCTCTCCACGATCTCCATGTCAAAGCCCTCCGGGGCCAGCACCTTCGCCGCATCCTGCAGAAGCTTCATGAGCAGATTCACTCCCAGGGACATGTTGGCTGACTTGAGGACCGCCGTCCTCTTTGCCGCATCCTCCACTTTTTTCAGCTGCTCCTCAGACAGGCCGGTAGTGCACAGGACAACCGGCATCTGCTTCTCCTGACACCAGTCCAGCAGGTGATCCACAGCCGCCGCGTTGGAGAAGTCGATGACCACATCCGCCTCCGCGTCGCAGTCGCTGATATCCCCGAATACCGGATAGTCGTTCAGAGCCTGGGCTCTTGCGTCCACTCCGGCCACGATCTTAAGTTCCGGGTCAGAGGCCGCCATTCTGGTGATGACCTGTCCCATTTTTCCGTTGCATCCGTGCATGATCACTTTTACCATATTGTTTTCCTCCCTTGTGTATGTGTTCAAGTCGTAGATAGATTCAGAAGCCGGCAGGACAGAAAAGGCAGAAAGGCCCCTGCTCTTCCCTGCAGGGGACAGCCTTTCTGCCTCTGTCCGCCTTTTTATGCAAGTTTGATACCAAAATCTCTCATGGCCTGAGCCAGGCTCTTCTCGTGCTCCGGCGTCAGCTCTGTCAGAGGCATGCGCAGTCCGCCGCACTCCATTCCCATCAGGTTCACAGCCTTCTTCACCGGGATGGGGTTCACCTCGCAGAACAGCTGCTCAATGAGGGGGATGGCCTTCACCTGCAGCTCGCAGGCCCCCTTCACATCGCCCGCAAAAAACTTCGCGCAGATGTCGTGGGTCTCCCTCGGAGCCACGTTTGACAGAACCGAGATCACACCCTTTCCGCCCAGGGAGAGGAGAGGCACGATCTGGTCGTCATTTCCTGAGTAGAGATCGAGATTGCCGTCTGTCAGGCTCATGATCTTCGCCACCTGGCTGATATTGCCGGAGGCCTCCTTCACGCCCACAATGTTGGGAACCTCCTTCACCAGGGTAGCCACTGTCTCCGGGGCGATGTTCAGCCCTGTCCGGCTGGCCACACTGTACATGATGATGGGTGCCTTGGCCTCGGCGGCCACGGCCTTGTAGTGGGCGATCAGTCCGTTCTGAGTAGCCTTGTTGTAGTAGGGGGTCACGATGAGCAGTCCATCCACGCCGTCCTCCACGGCCTCCTTTGACATATCGATAGTCGTATATGTAGCATTGGAGCCTGTGCCCGCGATCACGGGAAGGCGGTGCTTCGTCCGCTCCACCGCGAATTTGATACACTCCATATGTTCCTCTTCTGATAAAGTGGATGACTCTCCCGTAGTCCCGCAGATGATCAGACTGTCCGTCCCGTTCTCGCAATGATAGTCGATCAGCTCATCCAGTTTATCAAAATTCACGCTTCCGTCTTCATGAAACGGAGTAACCAGCGCTACTCCTGCGCCTGTAAAAATAGCCATAGTTTTCCTCCTGCCCTTAAAAAATTTATCTTTAAAAAGTGTATCATTATTCATTTCCAATGTCAATGGAACCCTCAGTCGTCCATGCACTCCAGCTTGCTCACAGACACCTCGTAGGCCGTGCGCTTCTCCGACTCGGTCTCTGACAGCCGCTTCACATACTCCCTGCTCTGGATCCTCCCCAGCACCTGCACGTGCTCGCCCACCTCAAAGGAGGCGGCAAACCTGGCGTTCCTTCCCCAGCAGATGCAGGGAATGTAGTCAGACTTCCCGTAGGGCCTGTTTACGGCCAGCAGAAGATCCGCGATCTCTCTGCCCAGGGGCGTCTTCCGGTAGACAGGCAGCTTGCAGATGTAGCCGTCCAGCAGGATGGTGTTCGTCTTTGCCCCGTCCGGCTCCTCGTCGATGAAGGATATCTCCCGCACAAAGACAGAGAGGATCAGCCGGTTCTTCTGCTCCTCGTGCCGATTGTAGGACCGGAACTGTCCGCTGGCCATGATAAACTCCCCTGTGTAGTCCTGGGTCACGTCCAGGAGGCGCTCCGAGATCATGAGCGGGATCCTGTCCTTGGAGCTGCTAAGGCGCCTCACCAGCACATCCACCATATAAAAGCCTTCCCCGAACACCGTGTGGCTGAAGGTGAAGCCGGACGCGATCTGTCCCATAATAGTTACCTGGTTGTTTTCAATGATCTTATCTGACATGGTCTTAATATCTCCCTTCCTCTTGATCGTATTTTGATGCTTTTAGAGTCAATACCTAATCTATGCGGGAATTGCATATATTAGAACTATATTCCTTGTTTTTTTTCCGAAATATGATACACTATTAAAGTTACAGAAAAAAAGTTTAAAATAAGAAGAGAAAAGGAAGATTTCATATGAAGACAAAACGCGAAGATGTGCGTAATATTGCGATCATCGCCCATGTTGACCATGGCAAGACAACACTTGTGGATGAACTTTTAAAGCAGAGCGGCGTGTTCCGCGAGAATCAGGAGGTGGCCGAGAGGGTCATGGACTCCAACGATATCGAGCGGGAACGTGGAATTACCATTCTCTCCAAAAATACAGCCGTCTTCTATAAGGGGACAAAGATCAATATCGTAGACACGCCGGGACACGCCGACTTCGGCGGCGAGGTGGAGCGCGTGCTGAAGATGGTAAACGGGGTCATCCTTGTTGTGGACGCCTTTGAGGGAGCCATGCCCCAGACAAAGTTCGTCCTGCGCAAGGCCCTGGAGCTGGATCTGCCTGTCATCGTCTGCATCAACAAAATCGATCGGCCGGAGGCCCGGCCGGCGGAGGTAATCGATGAAGTACTGGAGCTCTTCATCGACCTGGATGCCTCCGAGGAGCAGCTGGACTGTCCCTTCATCTACGCCTCAGCCAAGGACGGATACGCCATGCTGGACATGGACGACAAGCCGGAAAACATGATCCCGCTTTTCGAGACTATCCTGGACTATATTCCCGCCCCGGAGGGAGACCCGGACGCTCACACCCAGGTGCTCATCAGCACCATCGACTACAACGAGTATGTGGGCCGGATCGGCATCGGCAAGGTGGACAACGGTACCATCCGCACCAACCAGGATGTGGTCGTGGTCAACCACCACGACCCGGAGCGCCAGGAGAAGGTGCGCATCAGCAGGCTCTATGAGTTTGACGGACTGAACCGGGTGGAGGTCAAAGAGGCCACCATCGGTTCCATCGTGGCCATCTCCGGCATCGCGGACCTGTCCATCGGGGACACCATCTGCTCGCCCGAGAACCCCCAGGCCATCCCCTTCCAGAAGATCTCCGAGCCCACCATTGCCATGCAGTTCAAGGTCAACGACAGCCCCTTTGCCGGCAGGGAGGGCAAATACGTGACATCCCGGCACCTCCGCGACCGCCTCTTCCGGGAGCTGAACACAGATGTCAGCCTCCGGGTGGAGGAGACCGAGGACATGGATACCTTTAAGGTGTCCGGCCGGGGTGAGCTCCATCTGTCCGTCCTCATTGAGAACATGCGCCGGGAGGGCTACGAGTTCGCTGTCAGCAAGGCGGAGGTTCTCTACAAGAAGGATGAGAACGGAAAACTCCTGGAGCCCATGGAGATGGCCTACATCGACGTGCCGGATGAATTTACGGGCGTGGTCATCGAAAAACTGGGCCAGAGAAAAGGGGAGCTGCGCAGCATGGGTCCCATCGGCGGCAACTACACCCGGATGGAGTTCTCCATCCCCTCCCGCGGACTTATCGGCTACAGAGGAGACTTCCTGACGGACACAAAGGGAAACGGCATCATGAACACCGCCTTTGACGGATACGCCCCCTACAAGGGAGACATCCAGTACCGGAAGCAGGGCTCCCTCATCGCCTACGAGACCGGAGAGTCCGTCACCTACGGCCTCTACAGCGCCCAGGAGAGGGGTACCCTCTTTATCGGGCCCGGCGAGAAGGTGTACGCCGGAATGGTCATCGGCGAAAACGGCAAGACGGATGACATCGAGGTCAATGTCTGCAAGACTAAGCACCTCACCAACACCCGCTCCTCCAGCGCGGACGAGGCGCTCCGCCTGACGCCGCCGCGGATCCTCAGCCTGGAGCAGGCCCTGGACTTCATCGACACGGACGAGCTTCTGGAGGTAACTCCCGAGTCGCTGCGCATCCGCAAGAAGATCCTGGATCCCAAGCTCCGCAAGAGGAGCAATAATAAATAATCTTTCTGATCACAAGGAGCATTTATGGTTTTTTTATGGTTTCTGGAGTCGCTGCGCACCCCAGCCGCAGACCGGATCATGCAGTTTATCACACAGCTTGGGGAGGAGACAGCGGTCATACTGGTGCTCTGTCTCCTCTACTGGTGCGTCAGCAAAGGGCTGGCCCTCCAGATCGGCTTTTCCTACTTTCTGGCAGGGCTTGCCGTGCAGACTCTGAAGATCACTTTCCGGGTGCCCCGCCCCTGGGTGCTGGATCCTGCCTTCTCCCCTGTGGAGAGCGCAGTGCCTGCGGCCACAGGCTACTCCTTTCCAAGCGGCCACACCCAGAGCGCTGCCTGCCTGTACGGATCCCTGGGCCTCCAGACCTCCAGAAAGGGGCCGCGATGGCTCTGCTTTGCCGTCGTCCTGCTGGTGGGCTTCTCCCGCATGTACCTGGGATGCCACACGCCCTGGGACGTGCTGGGCTCCCTGGCCGTATCCGCCCTTTTTATATGGCTGACCCGGCGGTTCCTGCCCCGGCTGACAGCTGACCCGGTGTCCATGCGTGTCTTCTTCGCGCTGCTCCTTCTGGTCTGTCTGGGGATCACGGTCTTAGCCCTCCTCCTTCGCCAATACGGCCTCCTGCCCCAGGTGTACGCCGTGGACTGCTTCAAGGCTGTGGGCGCCGGACTGGGCTTTGCCGTGGGATGGTATCTGGAGACCACCAGGCTCCGGTTTCAGACCGCCGCTCCCTGTCTCTGGATGCAGGCTGTCAAATTCGCGGCCGGTATTTTCGGGATTTTTGTCCTGAACAGCACCATTCCCCTCATCACGGGCGAATGTGTGATTGCAAAAATCATAAAATACTTTATACTGGTATTATGGATCATGGTAATCTATCCCGCCCTCTTCAGCCGGGTAGTGCCGCCCTGTCCGAAAAACTAATACCCAAAGGAGGATTTTATGAAAAAGTATTTCGCCGCTTTTCTCTCCCGTCTGGCCATGTTCATGGAATTTTTTATCTCCATCATGCTGGCCGTCGGCATCATTCTTCTGTGCTTACGGCTTGCCAGCTCCCTGATCTACATACCGGACCTGGACAGGTACCCGAACTACGAAGATCTCCTTGAGGCCTGCTTTGAGCTCATCATCGGCGTGGAGCTGATACGGATGATGTACTACCACACGCCGGACACCGTGTTCGAGGTGCTCCTCTTTGCCATTGCCAGGCAGATCATCATCGACCACTCTTCCGCTTTTTCCAGCCTGATCGGCGTGTGCGCCATCGCTGTCCTGTTCGCCACGAGGAAATATCTCTTCTTCGGCTTTGACCTGGCAGAGAAAAATATGTTCCGGGGCTCGTCCCGGGTGCGGGTAGTCAATAAGATCATGGGGTGTCAGATCCCCCACGAGACGGACGCCGAGACACTGGAGGCTGTCCTGCGGGCAAAATGCAGGGCAGAGGATATTGAACCCAGAGAGGGGGCCTGCGTCTATTTTGAAGATACCGGCCTGCGGGTGGCCAAAATGCGTGACGGAAAAATTTCAAGAATTGAAGTAATACATGCTATACATTGACAGAAAAACATGTTATACTCCTTATATCAGATAGAAATGAATTGTCCTACATTTTTGTCAGACATTATTTCTCCTGAAATCATATCGTAAAGGAGTTGGACAGCATGAAATTTATCATTAGTGGAAAGAACATCGAGATCACGCCCGGCTTAAAAGACACCATTACACGCAAGCTCGGTAAACTGGAGAGGTACTTCACCCCTGACACCGAGATCATCGTCACACTGAGCGTGGAAAAGGAACGCCAGAAGATTGAGGTGACCATTCCTGTAAAGGGAAATATTATCCGCTCCGAACAGGTCAGCAGCGACATGTATGTATCCATTGATCTTGTGGAGGAAGTCATTGAGAGACAGCTTCGCAAATATAAAACAAAGCTCATCGCGAGACATCAGGACGGCAGCAATTTCAAGCAGGAATTCTTCGACGAGGAGGACGCTCCCGAGAGCGACGAGGAAATTAAGATCGTCCGCACAAAGCGCTTCGGCATCAAGCCTATGTATCCGGAGGATGCCTGCATCCAGATGGAGCTTCTGGGGCACGATTTCTTCGTATTCTGCAACGCGGAGACCGATGAGGTGAATGTCGTATATAAGAGAAAGAACGGAACCTTCGGCCTGATCGAGCCGGAATTCCAGTAAAAATACAGTCTTCCAAAATACAGGTCCTGGAATGAAATCATTCCAGGACCTGTATTTTTCCGTCTATGTCGCCGTAGAAGCACTTTCCCGCCTCCTCCAGCACCGCTTTCCCGTTTGTCCCGTCTGTCAGCTCCTCCTCCAGGGCAGGCCAAAGCGCCTCCGGCACCAGGGCGGTCAGCTCCACCTTCTCTGTGTAGGAGCTGTCCAGCACCGGTATGCCCCTCTCTCCCAGAATGTACTGTATCTTTCCCAGGCCGGTGTAATCTGTGGTGATCTTCAGTTTAACTCCCTGTATCCTGGTTATAATCAAAGAGGAGGCCAGTCCTTCCTTCGCCGCACCCTGGTAGGCTCTCACAAGT
Source organism: Eubacterium sp. ER2 (assembly GCF_000765215.1). GTDB lineage: Bacteria > Bacillota > Clostridia > Lachnospirales > Lachnospiraceae > Claveliimonas > Claveliimonas intestinigallinarum. Next base: position 54,389 of record NZ_JPJE01000010.1, on the reverse strand, counting down.
CCCCCTGTGCCCAGGAGGATACCGCCGAAATACCGGGTTACCACCACCGCCGTGTCATGGATGTTCTCCCCCAGGAGCACATCCAGCATGGGCCTGCCCGCCGTGCCGCCCGGCTCCCCGTCATCGCTGTACCGCTGTATGTCCTGGTGATCCCCGATGACGTAGGCGTAGCAGTTGTGCCTGGCGTCCCAGTACTTCTTCCTGACCGTTTCGATAAACTCCGCGGCCTCCTCCTCGCTCTTTACCGGGCGGACTGTGGCGATAAATCTGGACCTTTTCTCCGTGATCTCCCCTTCTCCGCCCCGGAATACCATTCTGTGATCCACTTTGCGTTCCTCCTCTGTTCTTTGCGCTGTCATCTACTACTATAACGGATTTCTTAAGTTTTTCCTACCTAAATATGAAGTTTTCATTTTTTTCTTTATTTCAATATGTATATTTGCTATAATGTCTAAAGTATGAAGGAGGCTGAATACATGAATTATGGAAAGAAAAAGGCTTCTAAAAAACAAAAGCAGATAACGTCGAAATCAACCATGCAGGGTAAGCGGGTCACTGTCCGGCTGTTGAAGGCTTTTATCCTGTGTGTTCTTGCTATATGTATCATCGGGATGATCGGCGGTCTGATTTTTGTGAAGAGGATCCTTGACAATTCACCGGAGGTCACACCTGACGATGTGCGTCCGAAAGGGTACACGACCATCGTCTACGCTGACGACGGGGCCACTGAGCTGGAGCGGTTCGTGGAGGCCGGCTCCAACCGCGAATACAAATCCATCGACCAGATCCCCGTGGATCTGCAGCACGCTTTCGTCGCCATTGAGGACGAGCGCTTCTATGAGCACAACGGTATTGACCCGCAGGGTATCCTGCGAGCCGCTGTCACGGGAATTACTTCAGGCGGCGACTTCTCACAGGGAGCCAGCACGCTGACCCAGCAGCTCATAAAGAACAACGTCTTTCCCGACTTTGTAAATGAGGAAACCTTTTACGACCGTCTGGAGAGAAAGATCCAGGAGCAGTTCCTGGCTCTGGACATCGAAAAACAGATGTCAAAGGACGAAATCATGGAGGCATATCTGAACACCATCAACCTGGGGCAGAACACCCTGGGCGTGCAGTCCGCCTCCAAGCGCTATTTCAACAAGGATGTATCCGAGCTGACGCTGTCCGAGTGCGCGGTTCTCGCCAGCATCACCCAGAACCCGTCCCTCTACAATCCCATCACCAACCCAGACGCCAACGCGAAACGGCGCACCGAGGTTCTGAACAAGATGCTGGATCAGGGATATATCGACCAGGCGGCCTACGATGAGGCGGCAGCCGACGACGTGTACGCCAGAATTCAGGCTGTCAACGCGGCCATCGGAGAGGATTCACCTTATTCCTATTTTATAGACGCCCTCTCCGAGCAGGTCATCGACGATCTCATGTCCCGCCTCGGGTACACGGAAAGCCAGGCATACAACGCCCTCTACAGCGGCGGCCTGACTATCATCTCCACACAGAACACTGCCATGCAGCAGATCTGCGATGAGGAGATGAACAATGACGCCAACTTCCCATGGCTGAAGGAGTACGGTCTCTCCTACGCGCTGACCGTCACCCGGGCGGACGGCACCATAGAGAACTACGGCTCTGAGAGCGTGGAGGCGTACAGGGAAAACACCTATGGCATTGAAAACGCCCTCATCTTTTCCTCCGAGGACGCTGCCAGAGCTATGGTGGAGGAGTGGAAGGCCACGATTGCCCAGGAGGGCGACACCTATGACGAGCGCATCACCATCACGCCTCAGCCCCAGGCTTCTGTCACCATCATCGACCAGGCCACCGGCCAGATCAAGGCCATGGTAGGCGGAAGGGGCGCCAAGGAGACAAGCCAGAGTCTGAACAGGGCCTACAGAGGCTCCACAAGGCAGCCGGGTTCCTGCTTCAAGATCCTGGCCACCTACGCCCCCGCCCTGGACACGAACCAGATCACGCTGGCCAGCGTCTTTGACGACCAGCCCTGGCATTACTCAAACGGCACGGAATTCAAGAACGTGGGCAACAAGTACTACGGCAACGTCACCGTCCGGGAGGCCATCGCCCAGTCCATGAACTCTGTGGCCGTGCAGACCATACAGCAGATCGGTCCCCAGCTGGGATATGAGTACGCAAAGAACAACTTTTCCATGAGCTCACTTGTGGAGAGTGATATGTACGAGCCCATCGCTCTGGGAGGTCTGACAAATGGTGTATACAACTATGAGCTGTGCGCGGCCTTTGCGTCCATCGCCAACGGCGGCGTATACAACACGCCAACCCTATACTCAAAGATCCTGGATCACGACGGCAATGTGCTGATCGAGAACCCCACGGAGTCTCATCAGTCCGTCAAGGACAGCACAGCCGCTCTCCTCACAAGCGCCATGCAGAGCGTTGTGGAGGAGGGAAGCGGATCAGCCGCTGCCCTGGACAACATGCCGGTAGCCGGCAAGACGGGAACAGCGGACAGTGACAAGGATATCTGGTTCTGCGGCTTCACCCCCTATTACACCTGTGCGGTGTGGGGCGGCTACGATGACCCGAAATCCATGACCAACATTGACACTACCTTCCGTTTCCGGATCTGGAAGTCCATTATGAGCCGCATCCACGCGGGTCTGGAGACAAAGCAGTTTGAGATGCCCACATCGGTGGAGCAGAAGACCATCTGCACAGTGACCGGGCAGCTCGCGAGGCCTGGATGCCCCTCAAGGACAGAGTTCTTTGCGTCAGACAATTCACCTACAGAGACCTGTCCGGGACACGGTTCTACGGGATCCACCGACGACACAGGAACTGACACCACCACTGATGGCAGCACTTCCGACACTAGCGGAGGCAGCACCACCACGACCACACCGGGCAGCGGCGGAGATACTACCCCCACTCCCGATCCGGGCGCCGGAGGCGGCGGAGGTGGCGGCGAAACCACCAATCCTGATCCGGGCACCGGAGGCGGAGGTGGCGGCGAAACCACCAATCCTGATCCGGGCACCGGAGGCGGAGGTGGCGGCGAAACCACCGGATAGAAATCAAAATAAAAGCAGGTGCGAATGAGCAGCAGCTCATTCACACCTGCTTTTATTTATACCTCTTTTTTCTACATCTCTGCCTATATCCACCCGGCTCTGTCCGTGTCAGATGATCAGCCTTGCCGCTCCGCAGATACCGGCGTCATTGCCCAGTGTGGCCAGCACGATCTTTGTATCCTTGTTGGCAAAGAAAGCCTTCTCCTGGAAGGGCTTCTCGATGAAAGGCAGAAGGGCAGGTCCCGCATTGGAAACGCCGCCGCCGATGACGATCATCTCGGGATCCACGATCACTGCCATGTTGGCGAGGGCATGTCCCAGATAAGCTCCAAACTCCTCCGCAATCTCAATCGCCACTCTGTCGTCCTTCTTCACCGCGTCAAAGACTGACTTTGCGCTGAGGTTTTTCCCCTCCAGCAGCGTCTTCCCGTGTAGCTTTGCAAGGCGCAGCTTTGCAAGACGGGCGATTCCTGTGGCGGACGCGTACTGCTCCAGACATCCGGTCTTCCCGCAGCCGCACTTTTCTGTCTCGCTGTAGTTCACACAGATATGTCCGATCTCGCCGCCGGCTCCGTTTGCCCCTGCAATGACATGTCCCTGGCAGATCACGCCGCCGCCCACGCCAGTGCCCAGCGTCACCATAATCATGTTGCTGCAGCCCTTTCCGGCTCCCAGCCACATCTCGCCCAGGGCCGCCACATTGGCATCGTTTCCGATTTCAGCCCGGATTCCCGGCAGAAGCTCCTCCATCTCCTTTTTAACATTTTTATAGCCCCATCCGATATTGGCGCTGTTCTTTACAATTCCTTCACTAACCGGAGCCGGCACGCCGACTCCCACGCCCGCTGTCTCCTCCGCGGAAATTCCTTTTTCCTCCATCTTAGCGCGGACAGAGGCCGCGATATCCGGCAGGACCTGCTTTCCCTCATTCTCTGTGTGAGTCTTGATCTCCCATTTCTCGTACAGCTCTCCCTCCGTGGAAAACAGTCCCATCTTCACGGTTGTTCCGCCAATATCTACTCCAAAACAATACTTCATCTTCTGACTCCCTATTCCTTATTTTCTATTTCTTTGCCAGGTTCCTCTGCACCCTTTTGTACAGCTCCTCCGCCGCGTTATAGCCCATCTTCTTCTGTCTGTAGTTGATGGCCGCCGTCTCCACGATGATGGAGAGGTTACGCCCGGGACGGATGGGAAGCTGATGGCAGACAACCTTGTTGCCGAGGAACTCTGTGTACTGCTCCTCCATACCAAGCCTGTCGTATTTCTTCTCCCTGTCCCAGTCCTCCAGGGTGATGACCAGCTCGATATTCTGGGTCTCCCTGACGCTCTGCACGCCGTAGAGCATTTTGACATCCACAATACCGATACCGCGCAGCTCGATAAAATGCTTTGTCACGTCGGGCGCGGTTCCCACCAGGGTGTCGTCACTGACCTTGCGGATCTCCACCACGTCGTCGCTGACAAGACGGTGTCCCCTTCTCACCAGCTCCAGAGCCGCCTCGCTCTTGCCGATGCCACTCTCGCCCATGATCATCACGCCCACGCCGTACACATCTACCAGTACGCCGTGGATGGAAATGCAGGGCGCCAGCTGCACATTCAGCCAGCGGATCAGCTCTGCGGTAAAGGCGGAGGTCTTCATCTCCGTGGAGAAGATGGGCACATCCAGCTCCTGCGCCTTCTCCAGCAGCTCCTGATCCGGCTTCAGGGCACGACAGAAGATAATGCAGGGGATCTTGTAGGCGAGCAGCGTCTCGTAGACCTTGATCTTTGTGGCCTCATCCATCTGCTCTAAAAACGTATATTCCACATATCCGATAATCTGCACTCTCTCCGCGTCGAAATGGTCAAAGAAGCCTGTAAGCTGCAGAGCCGGCCTGTTGATATCCGGCACCTCCACATATTTGTCAGCCAGCCCCACGTCGGGAGTCAGATTTTTCAGGTTCATCTTCTCGACGATCTTCTGAATTTCTATTTTTGACATGTCTTATCTCCTTTTCTGTTTTTAAATACTATGACAAGTATAACACATCAGTGAAAAAACTTATACACCTCCTGCGCTGATTTTTCATTCATGCTGGGCAGTTTTTTCAGGTCCTCCACATCCGCCTGCCGTATCTCATCCAGGCTGGCAAAATGCTTCATCAGATCCTTTCTCCTGGCCGGCCCCACCCCGGGGATATCGTCCAGGACAGAATGAACCTGCTCCTTGCTGCGCAGCTTTCTGTGAAACTCTATGGCAAACCGGTGGGCCTCGTCCTGTATCCTGGTGATCAGCTTAAAGCCCTCTGAATTCCGGTCAATGGGAAGCTCTTTATTATTATAGTAGAGTCCTCTGGTACGATGGCTGTCGTCCTTCACCATACCGCACACAGGTATGTTCAGGTGGAGCTCATCCAGCACCTGGAGGGCGATCCCTACCTGTCCCTTTCCTCCGTCCATGAGGATCAGGTCCGGAAAGGCGGTAAAGCTTCCCGTCTCCTTCCCCTCTTCCCGCTCCTCCAGGCCGTGGCGGAACCTTCTTGTCAGCACCTCTTTCATGCTGGCGTAGTCGTCCGGCCCCTGGACGCTCTTAATGCGGAATTTGCGGTAATCGTTTCTCTTTGGCTTTCCCTTCTCGTAGACCACCATAGAACCGACAGAGGCAAACCCGCTGATATTGGAGATGTCATAGGCCTCCATCCGGTTCAGGTGCTCCAGGCCAAGAAGGCGGGCAATCTCCTTCACCGCGCCGATGGTGCGGCCCTCCTCCCGCTTCAGCCTCTCCCTGTCCTTACTGAGCACCAGGGCAGCATTCTTTTCCGCCAGCTCCACCAGCTTCTCCTTTGTCCCTTTTTTGGGCACACGGATATGCACCCTGTGGCCTCGCTTCTGGCTCAGCCATTCCTCCAGGACCTCCCCGTCCTCGATCTCAGTCTGGGTCATCAGCTCCGCCGGTATATAGGGTGTACCGGCGTAGAACTGCTTGATAAAGCTGGAGATGATCTCCCCTGTGGTCTCGTCCCCGCTCAGCTTCAGATAAAAATGGTCTCTCCCGATCAGCCTGCCGCCCCGGATAAAGAAGACCTGCACCACCGCGTCCTCTTTGTCCGTGGCTGCCGCCAGGATATCCCTGTCGTTGCCGGCTGTGTCGGTAATCTTCTGCTTCTGGGCGATCTTCTTCACGCTTCCCAGAAGCTCCCTGTACTCGATGGCCTTCTCGAACTCCAGGTCCTCGGAGGCCTTCATCATCTTCTCCTCCAGCTCCTTCAAAATAACCTCATAATTTCCTCCCAAAAAGCGGAGCACCTCGTCTATGGATTTCCTGTAGGTCTCCTGGGACACGTACCCCTGACAGGGGGCGTCGCACTGGTGGATATGATAGTTCAGGCAGGGCCTCTCCTTCCCCGTATCTCTGGGAAGGCGGCGGTTGCAGCTCCTCACCTTGTACAGCTTGCGGATCAGCTCGATGGTGTCCTTGACAGCCCCCGCGCTCGTGTAGGGGCCAAAGTATTTCGCCTTGTCCTTCACCATGCGCCTGGCCATCATGATCCGGGGAAAGGGCTCATCCACCGACACCTTGATAAAGGGATAGGCCTTGTCGTCCATGAGCATGGTGTTGTATTTGGGCCTGTGCTCCTTGATCAGATTACACTCCAGGACAAGGGCCTCCAGCTCCGAATCTGTCACAATGTACTCAAAGCGGGTGATGTGGGTCACCATCTGCTCAATCTTCACGCTCTTGCCTCGGCTGCTCTGGAAATACTGCCGCACCCGATTCTTCAGGCTGATAGCCTTCCCCACATAGATGATCTCATCCTTCTCATCGTGCATCAGATACACGCCGGGCTTCCCCGGCAATTTTTTCAGTTCTTCCTGTATATCAAAATTACTGTTTTCCATATTCCTGCTTTCCATGGTTAACATTATACTGTCCCGCATGAAAAAGGACAAGGGAAAATCTTCCCCTGTCCTAAACTCAAGCCTTAGTTATCTCACAATCCGCTTATACTGTGCTGTTGTTCTCAGTTTCGCTCTCATCTGTTGCCGTCTCTTCAGTGTTGCCCTCCACCGGCTTCATGGAGATGCGGGCCTCCTTCGGCTCCTCGCCGTCCTGCCTGTCCTCAGTCTCGGGAAGTCCCTCTACCTCCCGGAAGATCTTCATAAACTCTTTTCCGGTGATGGTCTCCTTCTCAATCAGGAAGGCAGCGATCCTGTCCAGCGCCTCCCTGTGCTCGCTCAGCAGCCTCTTGGCCTCCTCATAGGCCCCCTTGAGCATCTTCATCACTTCCTGGTCGATCTCAGAGGCTGTCTCCTGGCCGCAGTTCAGGACCGGTCTTCCATCCAGATAGCGGTTCTGGATCGACTCAAGGCCGATCAGGCCAAATCTCTCGCTCATGCCGTACTGGGTGATCATGGCCCTGGCAATGCTTGTGGCCTTCTCGATATCGTTGGAGGCTCCGGTTGTGACTGTGTCAAAGACGATCTCCTCGGCGGCACGGCCTGCCAGCATACCTACCAGCATGGCCTCCAGCTCCTTCTTCGTGTTCAGGAACTTCTCCTCCTCAGGCGTCTGCATCACATAGCCGAGGGCTCCCATGGTCCTGGGGACGATGGTGATCTTCTGCACCGGCTCCGCGTGCTTCTCGAGAGCGCTCACAAGGGCGTGCCCCACCTCGTGGTAGGATACGATCCTTCTCTCCTCCTGGCTCATGATACGGTCCTTCTTCTCCTTGCCCACAAGGACTGTCTCCACCGCCTCAAAGAGGTCGCTCTGAGAGACAGCGTTTCTGCCGTGCTTCACCGCATTGATAGCGGCCTCGTTGATCATGTTGGCCAGGTCTGAGCCCACAGCGCCGGATGTGGCCAGGGCAATGGCCTCCAGATCCACGGTCTCATCCATGCGCACGTCCTTGGCGTGAACCTTCAGCACGTCGATACGGCCCTTCAGATCCGGCCGCTCCACGATGATCCGCCTGTCGAACCGTCCCGGGCGCAGAAGCGCCGGATCCAGGATCTCCGGACGGTTGGTGGCTGCCAGAAGAAGCAGTCCCTTATTTGTGTCAAATCCATCCATCTCCGCCAGGAGCTGGTTCAGTGTCTGCTCCCTCTCGTCGTTGCCGCCAAGCTGGGTGTCGCGGCTCTTTCCGATGGCGTCGATCTCATCGATGAAAATGATACAGGGCGCCATCTGCTGGGCCTGCTTGAAAAGGTCGCGGACTCTGGAAGCGCCCACGCCCACATACATCTCCACAAAGGCCGATCCTGACAGGGAGAAGAAGGGCACCTTCGCCTCCCCCGCTACCGCCTTGGCAAGCAGCGTCTTTCCGGTTCCCGGAGGTCCCACAAGGAGGGCGCCCTTGGGAAGCTTGGCCCCCACGCCGGTATACTTTCCCGGATTGTGCAGGAAATCCACTACCTCCTGGAGTGACTCCTTGGCCTCGTCCTGGCCCGCCACATCCTTGAAGGTGACGCCTGTCTGCTTCTCCACATACATCTTGGCGTTACTCTTTCCAATACCCATCATGCCGCCGCCCTTGGACATCTTCTTTGTAAACCACACGCAGAGGCCCACAATGCAGGCAATGGGAAGGAAGGTAAAAATGATACTCAGCAGCATGGAGGATGTGGTGTCAGGTATCTCCTGGTTCACCTCCACTCCCGCATCCAGCAGGCGGTCCACAAGCTGGTCATCGTTGACGATACCCGTGTAGTATTCCTTCTGCACAGTGTCGTCCTTTCCCTGCTTGGCTGTTATATCGATCTGGTTGGCTCCTATATCAACCTTTTCTACGTCTCCGTCCTCTACCATCTTGATAAACTTGTTGTAGGATATCTCCTCAGCGCTCTCCATTCCCTGGAACTGGAAGAGGAGCAGCACGAGGATCGTTGTGATCAGCGTTACGATCAAAACGAACGAGGCTCCCTGCCGGTTGTTCCGGTTCGGATCCTGGTTGTTATTTCTGTTCTGATTGTTCTGGTTGTCCATATTTCTCCTCCTGTACGTATGTACCATCTTATTATAAGTATCCCCTGTTTTAAAATCAATAAAAACATTATGAAAAGATTGTAAACTCGGGCTTTCCTGTAGTATACTTGTGAAGGAAATGTGTATTTTTCTTTACATATATTACAGGGAAAATAAATGAAAGGAACTGACAAATGAAAATTGGATTTGACAACGAAAAATATCTTCACATGCAATCCTCCCACATCCGTGAGAGGATTGACAAATTCGGCGGGAAGCTCTATCTGGAGTTCGGCGGAAAGCTCTTCGACGACTACCACGCCTCCAGAGTGCTGCCCGGCTTTGCACCTGACAGCAAGCTTCGGCTGCTGAAGCAGCTGGCAGACCAGGCGGAGATCGTCATTGTCATCAGCGCGGGGGACATCGAGAAGAACAAGGTGCGGGGAGATCTGGGGATCACCTACGATTCAGACGTTATCCGCCTGCGGGACGAGTTCATCCGGGCCGGACTCTATGTGGGGAGCGTTGTCATCACCCAGTACAGCGGGCAGAGCAGCGCGGATCTTTTCAAGGCCCGGCTGGAGCGCCTGGGCATCCGCGTGTACCTCCACTACATCATTCCCGGCTATCCGGGAAATGTGCCTCTTATCGTCAGCGACGAGGGCTACGGAAAAAATGATTATATTGAGACATCCAGACCTCTTGTAGTCATCACCGCTCCGGGGCCGGGAAGCGGAAAGATGGCCACCTGCCTCTCTCAGCTCTACCACGAGCACAATCGGGGCGTCCAGGCGGGGTACGCGAAATTCGAGACCTTCCCCATCTGGAACATTCCTCTGAAGCACCCGGTGAACCTGGCCTACGAGGCAGCCACAGCGGATCTCAACGACGTGAACATGATCGACCCCTTCCACCTGGAGGCCTACGGCGAGACAACGGTCAACTACAACAGGGACATTGAGATTTTCCCGGTCCTGCGCACTACCTTTGAGCGCATTTACGGGGAGAGCCCCTACAAGTCCCCCACAGACATGGGCGTAAACATGGCCGGCAACTGTATCTGCGACGATGAGGTATGCCGCCAGGCCTCCCTCCAGGAGATCATCCGCCGGTACTACGACACCATGGACCGGTTTATCGCCGGCGCCTGCTCCGAGGAGGAGGTGTTCAAGATCGAGATGCTCATGAACCAGGCAGGGATCACCGCCCACGACCGTCCTGTTGTGGACGCGGCCCTGAACCGGGCGGAGCAGACCGGGGCTCCGGCCGCCGCCCTGGAGCTACCGGACGGAAGGATCGTCACCGGAAAGACAAGCGACCTGCTGGGCGCCTCCGCAGCTCTTCTTCTGAACGCGCTCAAGGAGCTGGCAGGCATTGACCACGCATGCCACGTGATCTCCCCGGAGGCCATTGAGCCCATCCAGAAGCTGAAGGTCAACTACCTGGGAAGCCACAATCCCCGGCTTCACACGGACGAGGTGCTCATCGCCCTCTCCGTCAGCGCGGCCACGGACAGAAACGCCCAGCTGGCTCTGGAGCAGCTGCCGAAGCTGAAGGGCTGTCAGCTTCACACCTCTGTCATGGTCAGCCAGGTGGACATCAATATCTTTAAGAAATTGTTTATACAGGCAACTTTCGAGCCAAAATATGAAAAAAAGACTGTTTTTCAGGAAGAAAAAGGTATATAATATGTTTTTTAAAAGAAATGAACCACGAAACATCTGACAGACAAAAGGAGGAAACTATGGCAGTAAAATATGTATTTGTGACAGGCGGCGTAGTATCGGGACTTGGCAAGGGCATCACAGCCGCATCCCTTGGCCGGCTCCTGAAGGCGAGAGGGTATACGGTGACCATGCAGAAGTTTGATCCCTATATCAACATCGACCCGGGAACCATGAACCCGGTACAGCACGGAGAGGTCTTTGTCACAGACGACGGGGCGGAGACGGACCTGGATCTGGGCCACTATGAGCGCTTTATCGACGAGAGCCTCACAAAGAATTCCAATGTGACCACAGGCAAGATCTACTGGTCTGTCCTGCAGAAGGAAAGGCGGGGCGATTTCGGCGGAGGCACCGTACAGGTGATCCCCCACATCACGAACGAGATCAAGAGCCGCTTCTACCGCAATCCTGTCGCAAAGGATACAGAGATTGCCATTATCGAGGTGGGCGGCACGGTAGGCGACATTGAGAGCCAGCCCTTCCTGGAGGCCATCCGGCAGTTCCAGCACGAGAAGGGACGGGAAAATGTCATCCTCATCCACGTCACCCTCATCCCCTACCTGCGGGCATCCCAGGAGATGAAGACAAAGCCCACCCAGGCCAGCGTCAAGGATCTGCAGGGCATGGGCATCCAGCCTGACATCATCGTGTGCCGCTCCGAGCATCCTCTGGACCAGGGCATCAAGGACAAGATCGCCCTCTTCTGCAATGTGCCGGCTGACCATGTGCTCCAGAACCTGGATGTGGAGTATCTGTATGAGGCTCCCCTTGCCATGGAAAAAGAGCACCTGGCAGAGGTTGTCTGCGAGTCACTTCACCTGGAGTGCCCTGAGCCGGATCTGAAGGACTGGACAGAGATGGTGGACTACTTAAAGAGCCCCAACACAGAGGTCACAGTGGCTCTTGTCGGAAAATATATCCAGCTCCACGACGCCTACATCAGCGTAGTGGAGGCGCTGAAGCACGGAGGCATCTTCTCCCGGGCCACCGTCAACATCAAGTGGGTGGACTCGGAGACTGTCACGCCTGACAACGTGGGCGAGCTTCTGGGCGATGTGAGCGGTATTCTCGTACCCGGCGGCTTTGGCAGCCGGGGCATTGACGGCAAGATCCAGGCCATCCGCTATGCCAGAGAGAACAACATCCCCTTCCTGGGCCTGTGCCTTGGCATGCAGCTTGCCATTGTGGAATTTGCCAGGGATGTGGTTGGCTTCCACGACGCACACAGCGCGGAGCTGGACCCGGACACCACGCACCCGGTCATCCACATCATGCCGGACCAGATCGGCATCGAGGACATCGGCGGCACCCTGCGTCTCGGCTCCTACCCCTGTGTGCTTGATAAGAGCTCCAAGGCCTACGCCCTCTACGGCAAGGAGGAGATCCACGAGCGTCACCGCCACCGCTATGAGGTGAACAACGACTACAGGGATGACCTCACCTCTCACGGCATGATGCTCTCCGGCCTGTCACCGGACGGACGCATCATCGAGATGATCGAGATCCCCTCCCACCCGTGGTTTATAGCCACCCAGGCTCACCCCGAGCTGAAATCAAGACCCAACAGGCCCCACCCGCTGTTCAAGGGATTTGTGGAGGCAGCGCTGAAATATCAGGGTGAGCACGAAAAATAGAACAAAAGAAAGACTGGAAATATATAGGGAAAAGCGAAAAAGTTCAGGAGCTTCCGCAAGGGCTCCTGAACTTTTTCTTTGTGGCGTCATCATAATGCTCTGCGCCGTTACAACCTCTGTTGCAACGATTTCCGCCGCTGTCTGCTCCCCCTTCCCACTTTTGCCTCCTACTCCTCATCCAACAGGAACTCGCTCATCACATAGTTGCTGACATCAATCCCTCTCTTCGTAAGCCGCACCTTGTCCCCGGCTGATTTTAGCAGTCCCTGGCCCTGCAGGCGCTCTATGACCGCTCCGTAGACCTGATCCATGTCCTCCTGAAACTGCTCCTGAAAGCGTCGGCGGGAGACCCCCTCCATCTTCCGCAGTCCCAGGAACATGAACTCCTCCATGGCATCCTTCCTGGTGAGGGTTTCCGGCTCCTCCCCTTCCGTCCAGCGCCTTCCGCCCATGAGGGAGGCAGCTCCCGGTCCGATGCCCAGATACTCCCGGCGATCCCAGTAGCCCAGATTGTGGCGGCACTCGTACCCGGGGCGGGCGTAATTGGAGATCTCATAGCGATGGAGGCCGTACTCCGACAGTATTTCCTCTGTCCGCTCATACATCCGCCTCTCTGCGTCCTCGTCCGGCAGCTCCTCTGCGTGCCTGCCACCTCCATACCTCTCATAGAAGGGCGTCCCCTCCTCTATGATGAGACTGTAGGCGGAAATATGGGCAGGTGGCGGGGTCAGTCCTGCCACAGCCCGCAGGGTCTTCTCCCAGCTCTCCTCTGTCTGAAAGGGGATGGCGGACATGAGATCCACATTGATATTGGAAAATCCCGTCTCCACCGCAGCCTGGTAGGTGTCCCTGAAGTCTCTCCATGTGTGGATCCGCCCCAGAGCCTCCAGCTCCCGGTCGTCCGCCGACTGCAGCCCGATGCTCAGCCGGTTGATGCCGGCCTGCCGCCAGGCCCTCAGCTTCTCCCGGGAAAGTCCCATTTCTTCTGCCCCGGACCCGGCCACGGTTCCCGGGTTGCACTCCAGGGTGATCTCCGCATCCCCGTCCACAGAAAAGGCCCCCCGGATGGCCGCAAAAATCTGCAGGATCTGCTCTCCTGTCAGGATGGACGGCGTTCCCCCGCCAAGGAAAATGCTGACAACATGATAAGCCTTCGCGATGTCCCGGTAAGACCGGAGCTTTTCGCAAAGGCTGTCCACATACTCCTGCCGCTCCCGCCGGCCTGCGGGGGCGGACAAGAAGTCACAGTATTTACATTTTCTGACGCAGAAGGGAATGTGGATATATAATTCCAGTTCTTTCATCTGCTTCTCCTCTTATTTTTCATCCAGCTTCAGCACGCTCATGAAGGCCTTCTGTGGGATCTCCACATTGCCCACCTGGCGCATCCGCTTCTTTCCTTCCTTCTGCTTTTCCAGCAGCTTTCTCTTCCGGCTGATATCGCCGCCGTAGCACTTGGCAAGCACGTCCTTGCGCAGCGCCTTGACCGTCTCTCTGGCGATGATCTTGCTTCCGATGGCAGCCTGGATAGGGATCTCAAAGAGCTGGCGGGGGATCTCCTCCTTCAGCTTCTCGCACATCTTCCTGCCCCTCTCGTAGGCAGTCCCGGCGTGGACGATAAAGGACAGGGCATCCACCTCCTCCTTGTTGATCAGGATGTCCAGCTTCACCAGCTCAGATCTCTGGTAGCCCAGCATCTCATAGTCAAAGGAGGCGTAGCCCCTTGACCGGGATTTGAGAGCGTCAAAGAAGTCGTAAATGATCTCGTTCAGGGGCAGGTGATACCGGAGAACCGCTCTCGTCTCCTCAATGTACTCCATGCCCTGGTACTCGCCCCGCCTCTCCTGGCAGAGCTCCATGATGGAGCCGATGTACTCGGAGGTCACCATGATCTCCGCTTTTACCATAGGCTCCTCCATGTATTCGATCTCCGAGGGATCCGGCAGGTTGGAGGGATTGGTCAGCTCGATGACCTCCCCGTTTGTCTTGTGCACCTTGTAGATAACACCCGGTGCCGTGGTCACCAGATCCAGGTTGTACTCTCTCTCCAGTCTCTCCTGGATGATCTCCAGGTGGAGCAGTCCCAGGAAGCCGCAGCGAAATCCAAAGCCCAGGGCCACAGAGGTCTCCGGCTCGAACTGCAGGGACGCGTCGTTGAGCTGCAGCTTTTCCAGGGCGTCTCTCAGATCCGGATACTTGGCCCCGTCTGCGGGATACATGCCGCAGTACACCATGGGCTGCACCTTCTTGTAGCCCGGAAGGGGCTCGCTGCAGGGATGGTTCGCGTCTGTCACCGTATCTCCCACCCGGGTGTCCTTTACATTTTTCAGGCTGGCTGTAAAGTAGCCCACCATGCCGGCCTCCAGCTCATTGCAGGGGATGAACTGCCCTGCTCCGAAGTAGCCCACCTCCACCACATCAGCGGTAGTGCCTGTGGCCATCATGTGGATGGACATTCCCTTGCGGATTGTCCCCTCCATGATCCGGCAGAAGACAATGACACCCTTGTAGGAGTCGTACAGGGAGTCAAAGATCAGGGCCTTGAGGGGCGCCTTCGGATCCCCTGTGGGGGCAGGTATCTTCTGGATGATCTGCTCCAGCACCTGATCCACGTTCAGGCCTGTCTTGGCGGAGATGAGGGGCGCGTCCTGGGCCTCGATCCCGATCACATCCTCGATCTCCTCGATGACTCTCTCCGGCTCCGCGCTTGGCAGATCCACCTTGTTGATGACCGGCATCACATCCAGGTCATGATCCAGCGCCAGATACACATTGGCCAGCGTCTGGGCCTCCACACCCTGTGCCGCGTCCACCACCAGGATCGCGCCGTCGCAGGCCGCCAGGCTCCGGGACACTTCATAGTTAAAGTCCACATGTCCCGGTGTGTCGATAAGGTTGAAAATATATTCGTGACCGTCCTTTGCCTTGTAGACGGTCCGGACGGCCTGGGACTTGATGGTGATGCCCCTCTCCCGCTCCAGATCCATATTATCCAGCACCTGGGACTGCATCTCACGGCTTGTGAGAAGGCCGGTCATCTCGATGATGCGGTCCGCCAGGGTTGATTTCCCATGGTCAATATGGGCAATGATACAAAAATTCCGAATTCTGCTCTGTTCTATTTCTCCCACTTCTATCGTTCCTTCCATAGTAAGTAATATTCCATTTCAGCTCCCATATCATAGCATGACTGCCCCGCTTTGCGCAAGCGCACTGTCATGCCTGAGCGCTGTATTTTACAATAAAGATCTCCACGCACATGGTGTTGTCCAGCCGCCCCGTCTTGGCCGCCTCCTCCATATCCGCGGCGTCCTCCAGTATACTGCGGATCTGCCGCCCGGAAAATCCTTTGCTCTGATCCATACATTTCCCAGCCACGTAGGGGTGTAGCCCCGCGCTCTGGGCAATCTGCTGCCTTCCGAGGCCCTTCTTCATCAGGTCCTTCACCTCCAGCAGGATGCGGAACTGCCTTGTCAGGAGGGCCAGGATCCGAAGAGGCGGCTCCTTCAGCGCCACCAGGTCATAGTAGTAGTCCAGTGCCTTTTTCTGCTGCTTTTTGGCCACAGCGTCCACCATGTCAAAGATCCGGTTTGTGATTTGGGTCGTGCAGATGTCCTCCACGTCCTGTATGGTGATCTCATCCTTAAAAGCCGTGTAGGAGAACAGCTTCTCCAGCTCCTTTTCCAGATTTTCCATATCTGTCCCAGCCTTTGAGATCAGATACCGCACCGTAGACTCCTGGATCCTTTTGTTCTCTCTTTTCACAGCCGAGGCGATCCACAGAAGGAGGGTCTTCTCGTCCTGCATGCCCATCTCCACGACGCGCCCTTTGTCCTTGACCGCCTTGTACAGCTTTCCCCGCTTGTCCACCTCTGTCTCGACAAAGAGAAAGATCACCGTGTCCGGCATGGTCTTAATATAGTCCGCCAGCTCCGGGGATGCGGTCTTGAAAAATCCCGAGTTCTCCACCACAATGAGCCGGTGGTCCGCAAAAAAGGGCATGGTCTCCGCCAGATCTATAATCTCCGGGACACTGGTATTTTTCCCCTCATAGTAGGAATAGTTCATAGTGTCCCCCTCAGGGATGATGGCCTTTGTGAGCCGCTGCTTGTATTGTTTCTTCAGGTAGGCCTCCTCCCCGTAGAGGAGATATACGTTTTTAAATTGTCCGGTCTTTATATCTTCATTTAAATTCTTCATGTTGACTATTATAAGCGATTTGTGCCGGTCTTGACAAGGGAAGATAACATCCGGGGCAGCGAAATCAGATCAGGAACCCGCGGATACTCATTTTCCTGCCGTCTGTCCGGATGGTCACAGCTCCGCTGCGTGCCGTCTGGTATACCAGGCAGCCAGCCTGCGAAAGCCTCTCCATCGTCTCCTTATGGGGATGTCCGTACCGGTTGTCCCGGCCGGCTGAAATAAGGGCCACATCAGGGGATGCCTGCCTTAGAAGCTCCTCTGATGTGGAATTTTTCGAGCCGTGATGGGCCACCTTCAACACATCGTATGTCTTTTCCAGCCTCTGTGCCAGCACCTCCTCGCCCTCCCCCTCCACGTCACCTGTAAGGAGCATGTCAAAGGCACCGCAGGATACGTCCAGCACAAGGGAGGCCCCGTTTCCCGGCATCAGCTCATCTCCTCTCCCGGGCTGGAGGCAGGTCACTGTGAGGCTGCCCCAGGACAGAGCACCTCCCCTGTCCATGAACGCAAGGGGAACGCCCCGCTTTTCAGCCTCCTTTGCCAGAGCCTGCAGCTTCTCATCCCACACTTCGGGAACAGGCAGCACAAGGCAGCACACCTTCACTCCCATCTCCTGCCTTCCCAGCAGCTCTTCCACCCCATTCATGTGGTCGCCGTCCCCGTGGGTCACGAATACATAGTCCAGCTTTCCCACACCTTTCGCCTTTAAAAACGGCTCGATCCGGTATCTGCCGGCCTGGTCCGTATCGCTGCTGCCCCCGTCCACAAGAATGCTGGTTCCGTCGTCCGCCCGGATAAAAATGCTGTCCCCCTGGCCCACATCCAGCACAGTGATCTCCGTCTGGCCCAGACTGCCCAGCCGGGAGGCAGGCCCGGCAAAGAGCAGGACTGCCAGCCCCGCCAGCACAGGGACGAAGGCTCTGCGCCTCTCCCGCGGGCAGTGCCGGTCCTCCTTCCTCTCCCTTCTTCTGGCCAAAGCCCAGAGAACCATGGTGATCCCCAGCGCCGCATAGTAGAACCAGACCGTATCCATCCCCGGCTGCCCTGTCACAAGGCGGCTCCCCGGGAGGGCAAGGGCAGCCCGGCAGCTGACCTCATAGACATCCAGTATCCTGCCGGATATCCAGAGGAGCGCCAGCCCTGCCGGCTCAACTGCCATGTACAGAAGGCTGCCCGCCATCCCCAGAAAAAGGAGGGCTGACATGAGGGGGATCACAAGCAGATTTAAGAGCACAGAGTAGACGGGAAACTCAAAATAGTGGTACAGTGTGACCGGAAAGAGGATCATCTGCACACCCAGGCTGGATTGCAGCGCCTGCACCAGACCTGTCTTTGCTTTCGCCAGCCTGCCCCTGCTCCCTGCCTGACGTCTCCTGTTCTCCTCCGCCTGCCGGTTCTTTCCTGGCAGCCGGATCAGCTCGCCGAGAAGCCACATCCCAAGGATCGCCCCGAAGGACATCTGAAATCCCCCGTCATAGAAGGACAGGGGCTGCCACAGGATGACCACCACAGCTGCCGCGGACAGGGCGGTGATCATGTCGTAGACCCTTCCTGTCATATCTGCTCCCACCCGTATGAGAAACATGACAAGGGAGCGCAGCACCGCCACGCCTGCGCCGATCATGAGGATGTACAGCAGCAGAAACCCAATGCCGAGAAGACCTCCCACCAGATAGGAGCCTGTGCGGCGCCTCAGAAACTGATAGGAGCCGATGCCGATAAAGGACAGGTGTAGCCCTGATATGGACAGGATGTGGGCAATGCCGTTGACCTGGTAGAGCTCCTTTGTCTCCGGATCCATGCCCTGCCGGTCCCCCAGGATCATAGCCGCCAGGATGCCGCCGTCCTTCTCTCCCGCCGCCTCCAAAAGAGCGGCTTTCCACGCTCTGCGGAACCTCTCAAGAGCGTCCCGCAGACGCCAGAAGGTGCCATCTGTCACCTCTACGCTCTGTGTCCACAGGCCTGCGTGTATGTTCTGTCTCTGATAATAAAACTTCTGATCAAAATTTCCGGGATTTCGCGCCTCATCGAAGAAAAAGAGCTGTCCCCTGGCGCGCAGGATATTTCCTGTCCGAAGATCCGTCTTATCAGGATCGTATAAGATCACGCCGGCCTCCCCCACGGTTCGGCCGGACTTTGTGATAGAATTCTCTCTTAGATAAAATACATTGTAATCTGCCTTCTCTTCCCTTTTCCACACCTGCCCTTCTATAAGGACCGTGTCCCCCTCCTCAAAGGCCGCCCGGGCAGGGGGATCCCTAAGCTCCTCCAGGAAAACGTCTCCGCCCAGGTGGACGGCGAGAAAAGCGGCAAGCAGGAAGAGCGAGCAAAAAATAAACAATCGTCTTTCTTTCAATATTATTCCGTTTCCTCCACCAAATCCGGATTTCTCTCCAGGGGATGGCTCAGATCCACCGCATTTCTGAATTTGATATCAGACTCTCCATTCACAGAGATCTGCACAGACTGAACCTCCCCGTCTCCGTTCTCCACAAGGGAATTCACTATGGAGTAGACTGCCAGCTCCGGGGAGACCTGGTAATCCTGGGAGAGAAATCCCTCATCAAAATTCACATAGCAGATGCCATCCTTTACAGAAACTCCCAGGAGGATCGTGTCCGACGGCAGCGTGTCCTGGCACTCCTGGGTCCGGGGCCCCTTCAGGAGCTGCTCCAGGATCAGCTTCTGCAGGGATGTATTGCTGTTGTACCTCACATTTACCGTCTCCCGCGCCAGACTGTTCCCATCTGCGTCGGCAAAGTACAGAGTCAGATCTGTCTTCTCATAGGAATTCAGGGCAGAGCCTATATTTCGCACAAAGTCCTCCGCCCCCATGTAGCCTGTCTCTGTCCCGTCCGCCTCCCGGAGAGGCTGATCGCCTATGAAGAAGCGGACCCTGCTGATGCCCTCGATCTGCGTCAGGGACTGAACCACAGCGGCCCGCAGCAGTACCTCGCTCTTCTTGGAGAGACTGCTGTAGGAGTCGCTGAAGGTCAGGTCCAGCTTCCCGTTCCGGAGATCCTTTACCTCCACGGACACCTCCTCAGGGATCGCACTCACATACCCCTCCGGGGCCCCGGGCTCTTTCATCTCCTCAAGGGCCTCCCGAACCATATCCCGGGTTTCTCCTGCGGACGGCTCCCAGGCCACCGGCATAAGAGACACGCTTCCCTGCTCCACATAGAGCAGATACTCCTCTCCCTGCTTCGGGGCGCTCCTATCCCCACCGCATCCGGTGAGAAGTCCCAGGGCCAGAAGAAGGGCCGCAGACAGGGCTGCCGCTCTCTTCACTGGTCTGTACAGATTTTTCATATGCAGAAACCTCCTTCCAATCTCCCTGTCCAGGCGATCAGACAACATAGCTCAAGGGGATGCGCACTGTAAATGTGGTTCCCTCCCCCACCTGGCTGTACACCTTGACAGCGCCCCGGTGAAGAACCACCGCATTTCTGGCAATGGCAAGGCCAAGCCCGGTGCCGCCGATCTCCCTGGAGTGGGATTTATCCACCCGGTAGAACCGCTCGAAAATGTGCTCCTGTGCCTCCGCCGGTATGCCGATGCCCGAGTCAGCCACCTCGATGTAGAAGAATTTATGGTCTGCGTTCAAGGACACATGAACCCATCCGCCCTCCACATTGTACTTCACAGCGTTCTCCACAAGATTTGTAATAGCAAGGGAAAGCTTTACCTCGTCAATTTCTGCGTTTACAGGCCGAAAGCTTTCAAAGACCACCTCGATGTTGGCCGCCGCCGCGATGGGCTGAAGCCGCTTCAGGATCTTCTCCACCAGTTCGTTGATGTTGGTCTGCTTCACATCCAGAGTGGAAGCCGTCTTGTCCATCTTGACAAGGGACAGAAGGTCGTTGATGATCTTGTCCTCCCGCTCGATCTCCTCCGAAAGATCCGCCATAAACTCCCTGTACAGCTCCACAGGCGCGTCCTCCTGCACAAGCAGGGAGTCCGCCAGCACCTTCATGGAGGTGATGGGTGTCTTCAGCTCGTGAGACACGTTGGCCACAAACTCCTGCCTGGAATCGTCTAGTATCTTCAGACGGCCCAGCATCTTGTTAAAGGCCTCAGACAGAAGACTTGTCTCTGTGTATGCATTTTCGTGGAGATAGTTGGTGTCATAGCCCTCGCTGACCGCCTCGATGGAGGAGGTGATCCTGGCAAAGGGGCGGACCATGACAGAGCCCAGTATGACAGCGAGAGCTGCTACCAGGAGGGCTGTCACTCCCACAGCCACCCAGGCTGTGCCTCCCAGCACGCTCAGGCCGTCCAGGACAGAGTCAGCGGACACGCTGGCAAGCAGAACGCCGGACACCTGCTCGCTTCCCGGGACGAACACCGGAGAAGTCACCTCAATATACTGGTTGTCCCGGTCGTAGATCTTCGTTCCCTCCCCCTCAAAGCACTGCATCACATCCTCGGACACAATGATCTTCCCTGTATCCAGGTCGTATGTATCCTCCGTGATCTGATACTGACTGTTGATCAGCATGATGCGGCCATTGTAAATACCTGACATCTGCTCCAGCTCAGCCTCCAGCACCTCCGAGAGACCTGTATCCAGGTATCCCCCGGCGCCGATCTGATTGCACAGGATCGTGCACTGGTTCTGCAGCTGGGCGGTCCGCACATCGACCGCCCTGTTTTCATAGCTTTCCAGGATAACTGCTTTCAAGACAAGGCAGGGAATGATCCCCACTGCTATAAAAAGAAATATGATTCGAAACTTCAGACTTTTCAAAAAATGATTTCTGAAATATAATCTAACCCCTGAAATAGTAACCAACTCCCCACTTTGTGTACACGTATTTCGGATCGCTGGGCTGCGCCTCGATCTTCTCCCTGAGCCTTCGGATATGTACATCCACTGTGCGCACGTCGCCCGGGTACTCGTAGCCCCACACAAGGTTCAGCAGATTCTCCCGGCTGTACACCTTATTCGGATGGGTAGCCAGAAGCTCCAGAAGGTCGAACTCCTTGGCAGTCAGGTTAATCTCCCGATCACCGATCACCACTCTGCGGCTCTCGCAGTCAATCTTCATATCTCCCTTGACCACCAGCTTTCCGTCTTCCTTCTGATCCTTCTTCTTCCTTGTGCGGCGAATGATGGCCTTGATCCTGGCCTTCACCTCCAGGATGTTGAAGGGCTTGGTGATATAGTCGTCAGCCCCGTACTCCAGCCCCAGGATCTTGTCCATGTCCTCTCCCTTGGCGGTCAGCATGATGATAGGGACGTCCGAGTACTCCCGAATCTGTCTGCACACCTCAAAGCCGTCATGCTTGGGCAGCATGACGTCCAGGAGGATAATGTCGTATGTATTTTCGGCGGCCAGCTTTAAGGCCTCCTCCCCGTCGTAAGCGCAGTCCACTTCCATGTCGTCCTGCTCCAGACTGAACCGTATTCCCTTCACGATCAGTTTTTCATCGTCCACAACCAATACTTTCCAACCCATAATGTCTCCCTTAGCTTTTTTGTTCTTCTTCTGTCATCACACAGTGATCTCATCCTTCAGCTTCTCGTAGATGCCTTCCTTGATGCCGTCCACCTTCATAATATCCTCCGGCGCTTGGAAAGCTCCCTCTTCCTCCCGGTAGGTGATAATGGCCTCCGCCCGGGTCTGTCCGATCCCCGTGAGGGTCATCAGCTCCTCCAGACCAGCGGTGTTCAGGTTCACCTTTCCTCCGCCCTGCTCCCGGGAAGAAGACGCCGCCCCCCAGGAGTCGTCCTGAGGAAACGTGCCCGCCTCTGCCTCCTCCTTTGAGGGGACATAGATCTTCTGTCCGTCCTCCGCCTGCTGGGCCAGGTTCAGGCTCTCCGGGCTGGCCCCCTCCAGAGTGCCTCCGGCCCTCTCTATGGCCTGGTACACGCGGGCCCCCGCAGACAGCTCATAGACGCCCGGGGCGGCCACCTGGCCGCACACATAGACAAAGATGGCGTCAGTCTCCTGTTCCGGCTCCTGCCCCTTCTCCCGGGTCTCCTCACCTGTCTTCTCCGGGGAGTCCTCCTCGCCTGAAGAGGCCTCCTCCCCGTCTTCTTCCAGAGAGATCTCCTCTATGCCGGAGGTCTCTTCCTTCTTTTCACATCCGTTTAAACAGCCGGTCAGGATCACAAGAATCCAGAGAACCGCTGTCAGTCTTCTACGCATAATTTACTCCTTTACAGCCGTATCCCAGCTGCGGACACCCCTCTTATGCTTAGATAAAGCCATTGTACTATTTCCACTGAAAAATTGCAACTCCAATCAGAGCCAGGGCCATGCCTCCCACCTTCCGCCATTCCAGGGGCTCCTTCTCCACACCAAAAAGCCCTGCCAGCTCGATGAGATAGGCCACGATGAGCTGGGCGATGACGATGAGAAGAGCCGCCTTTGCAGGCCCCAGCTGCTCCATGCTGCGGATGACAGTCCAGGTGATCCCCGCCCCGATGACGCCTCCCAGGAGCATATATTTCGGTTCCACCCGGGCGATGGCCCCAAAGCTGTCCCTCCCCGCAAAGAACCAGACCCCCAGACAGACCGCCAGGGCAGAGAACTGCACCCAGGCATTGCTCACATACTCCCCCGTGGTCTTGGTGACCTGGGTGTTAAATACGCCCTGCACACTCATGAGGGCGCCCGACAATAGTGCAATAAAAAAGCCGGCCATAGAAAATCACTTCCTTCCTCTTGATCAGAAGTTAGTATTTCCCACAGCCAGCCTGTATATTCCGCCGAAATCTGTATTTATCCGGTCATTTTCTTTTGTGGATCTTCTCCTAGAGCGCCTTCTCCAGCTTTTCGATCATCTCGTCCACATGCTCCTCCGTGATCACAAGGGGCGGAACCATGCGGAGCACATTTCCCCCGGCGGTGATGACAAGAAGCCCCTCCTTCTGCGCCTTCACCACGACCTCGCCCACCGGCACGTTCAGGACAAGGCCCTGCATCAGGCCCTTTCCTCTGCGCAGCTTCACGGACTCTTTGCGCTCTGCCAGGGCGTCCAGCTGCTTCTCCAGGTAGGCTCCCACCTGCTTCACGTGATCGCAGAGCTTTTCCTTTTCAAAAATGTCCAGCACTGCGCTGACCGCCGCGCACACAAAGGGATTTCCCCCGTAGGTGGTGCCGTGGTCTCCCGGAGCCAGGGACTTCTCCGCCACCTTCTCTGTCATGGCAAAGGCACCCACCGGGACGCCGCCGCCGATGGCCTTGGCCATAGCCATGATGTCCGGCTTCACGCCATAGTCCTGCCAGGCGAACATGGTGCCTGTGCGCCCCATACCGCACTGGATCTCATCCAGGATGAGGAGCACATTGTTCTCATCGCAGAGCTTCCTCACGCCCTGCAGGAATTCCGGGTCAATGGGATAGATGCCTCCCTCGCCCTGGAGTGTCTCCATGATCACCGCGCAGGTGTGCCCGTTCATCTGCTCCTTCACGCTGTCCAGGTCATTGTACCGGGCAAATCGCACGCCCCCTATAAGGGGCTCAAAGGGAGTCCGGTATGCCTCGTTGCCTGTCACAGCCACAGCCCCCATGGTGCGCCCGTGGAAGGAGTGCTCCATGGCGATAAACTCATACCGGCCGGAGCCCTCTGTGTAGGCGTATTTTCTGGCCGCCTTCAGGGCTCCCTCTATGGCCTCGGTGCCGCTGTTTGTAAAGAAAACCCGGTCCATCTGAGCCGCCTTTGTCAGCTTTTGGGCCGCCTCAGCCGCCGGTTTGCTGTAGTACAGGTTGGAGGTGTGGAGCAGGGTGTCCACCTGGTTCTTCAGAGCCTCTGTGTACTCCTTGTGGCCGTAGCCAAGTCCGCACACAGCGATGCCTGCGGCAAAGTCCAGGTATTTTTTCCCCTCCGTGTCATACAGGTACACGCCCTCGCCCCTCTCCAGGACGATGGGATACCGGTTGTAGGTGTGCAGGAGCGACTGCTCCGCCTCGTCGATCCATTTATTTGTCATTGTAAAATCTGCTCCCTTCATCGTCTAAGATGGCGGTTCCGATTCCTCTGTTGGTGAAAATCTCCAGCAGGAGGCAGTGGGGGATCCTGCCGTCCAGGATATGCACTCTGGAAACGCCGTTTTCAATTGCGTCGATACAGTTGTTCAGCTTGGGAAGCATGCCGCCTCCGATGTAGCCCTCCTCCATCAGCTTTCTGGCCTCAGACACCTTCAGCTCCGAGATCAGTGTCTCCGGGTCCTTGGAATCCTTGTAGACACCTTCAATGTCTGTCAGGAAGGCCAGCTTCTCCGCATGCATGGCCCTGGCGATGGCGCAGGCCGCGTCGTCCGCGTTGATGTTGTAGGTGTTGTTCCTGTCGTCCAGTCCCACAGGGCACACGATGGGGAGGAAATCCTTCTCCAGCAGATCCCATAGGATGTCCGCGTTCACTTCCCTCACATCTCCCACAAAGCCGATGTCCTGGCCGTCGGAGAGCTTCTTTGTCACCCGCAGGAGGCCTCCGTCCTTTCCGCTGATGCCGATGGCCCGCACGCCCAGGCCCTCCACGAACTGGACCAGCTCTTTATTTACCTTTCCAAGAACCATCTCCGCCAGCTCCATGGTGGCCGCGTCGGTCACCCGCAGACCGTTGACAAAATGGGGCTCCATGCCCACCTTGCCCACCCAGCGGCTGATCTCCTTTCCGCCGCCGTGGACGATGATGGGCTTAAAGCCCACCAGCTTCAGCAGGGTCACGTCCTGAATCACTCTCTCCTTGAGGGTCTCGTCCACCATGGCGCTGCCGCCGTATTTCACAACAATGACTTTCCGGTTAAACCGCTGGATGTAGGGGAGGGCCTCGATGAGCACCTCCGCCTTGTCCAGATATTTCTGCATATTGTTATCCATTTTTTTTAACTCCTGTAATCCGCGTTGATTTCAATGTATCCGTGTGTCAGGTCGCAGCCCCAGGCGGAGGCGCTCTCCTGTCCCAGCTTCACGTCCGCGATGGCTGTCACCTCCGGCTGGGAGAGGATTTTCGTTGCCTCCTCCTCGCTGTAGTCCACAGCCGTGCCGTTCTCTATGATCTGGATTTTGCCTGCCTGGCTCTCAAAGAAGAGATCCACCTTTTCCGGGTCAAACTGGGCGCCGGAGTAGCCCATGGCGCAGAGGATCCTTCCCCAGTTGGCGTCGTGGCCCGCGATGGCTGTCTTGGTCAGATTGGAGCAGACGATGGATTTGGCCAGCACCTTGGCCTGCTCCTTGCTCTCGGCTCCGATGACCTTGGCCTCGAAGAGGGCTGTGGCACCTTCTCCATCCCCGGCGATCTTCTTTGCCAGGTACTCGTTGATCACGTGGAGAGCTGCCTTGAACTCCTGGTATTCCGGCGTACCGCAGGTAATCTCCTCGTTTTCCGCCATCCCGTTGGCCAGCAGGAGCACCGTGTCGTTGGTGGAGGTATCCCCGTCCACGGAGATCATATTGTATGTATCCGGCACATCCTCACTGAGAGCGCTCTGGAGAGCCTCCTTTGTGATGACTGCGTCTGTTGTGATAAAGGAGAGCATAGTGCACATGTTGGGATGGATCATTCCGGAGCCCTTTGCCATGCCGCCGATGGTGACGGTCTTATCCTTCACCTGGATAGTGACAGCAATCTCCTTCTCCTTTGTGTCTGTAGTCATGATGGCCCTGGCTGCCTCCGTGCCGGCCTCCAGGGTGGACGCCTTTTTCGGGGCCAGAGCCTCAATGCCGGCCTTCAGCTTTTCAATGGGCATCTGCTTTCCGATCACGCCGGTGGAGCCGATGAGCACTCCGGCCGGGTCAATGCCCAGCACCTCTCCGGCCTTGTCCGCCGTGTCCTTGCAATAGCCGAAGCCCTCCGCTCCTGTGCAGGCATTAGCAATTCCTGAGTTTACAATGATAGCCTGTGATTTCTTTTCACTCTTCACAACCTGCTGATCCCATTTCACCGGAGCCGCTTTCACCACATTTGTGGTAAAGGTCCCCGCTGTCACGCAGGGCACCTGGCTGTAGACCAGTGCCATATCCGTGCGGTCCTTGTACTTCAGCCCTGCAGCCGCGCAGGCTGCCTCAAATCCTTTTGCCGCGGTCACGCCGCCTTCTATTCTCTCCATGTTATCCACCTTCCTCTGAAAATATTTTTCTTTATTACTGTTCATTGAACGCCGTGATGTTGGCGTCATTCAGCACGAAATCGTAGTAGTTCAGATCTTCTCTCTCTGTCCAGCCGATGGTGTTCCAGAAGGCATTTCCGATGTCATTTTTTGTAAATGCAATAAGACAGACCTTGTTGATCTTCTCCGCCTTCAGGGCCTCCATGGCCCTCACCACCATGGCCTTTCCTATGCCGTGGCGCCGGTAGGCCTCGTCCACGCACACATGGTAGAGACAGCCTCTCCTGCCGTCATGTCCGCACAGGATGCTACCCACGATCTTCCCGTCCTTCTCCGCCACTACACTGGTGGTGGGATTTCTCATAAGGAAGCGCTCCACGCCCTCCCTGGAGTCGTCAATACTCCGGATGCCGAAGCCCTTGATCTGCTTCCAGAGGTGGTACACCTCCTCGTAATCATCTATTGTCATTTCCCGGATTGTCATGTCTGGTTACCTCCTATGGGAACATGGGCACAAGATCCAGCCCTGTATCCTCGGTCAGTCCGAAGGCCAGGTTCATGTTCTGCACCGCCTGTCCGGCCGCTCCTTTCACAAGATTGTCAATGGCTCCGATCATGATGATGCGGCCTGTCCTCTCATCGATCTTAAAGCCGATGTCCACGTAATTGCTGCCCTCCACCCACTTGGTTTCTGGGTAGACGCCCTCATCCAGAAGGCGGATGAATTTCTCATCCTTATAATATTTCTCGTACACGGCCTTCACGTCCTCATAGCTCACATCCTTTGTCAGCTTCGCGTACTCTGTGGCCAGGATGCCCCGGTTCATGGGTACCAGATGAGGCGTAAAGTTCAGCACCACCGGGTGTCCGCAGGCGTAGCCGAGCTGCTCCTCAATCTCCGGAGTGTGCCTGTGGGAGGCGATGCCGTAGGCCTTCATGTTTTCATTGACCTCACAGAAGAGGTTGGGCACCTTGGCCCCTCTCCCTGCGCCGGAGGTGCCGGACTTGGCGTCAATGATGAGAGTGTCCATGTCGATGAGCCCCTCCTTCGCCAGAGGGTAGGCCGTCAGGATGGAGCAGGTGGTGTAGCAGCCCGGGTTTGCGATGAGCCGGGCCTTCTTCACATCCTCCCTGTTGATCTCGCACAGGCCGTAGACTGCCTCCTTTATAAACTCCGGGCTCTTGTGTTCTATGCCGTACCACTTCTCGTAGGTAGCCACGTCCTTGATTCGGAAATCCGCGCTCAGGTCAATGATCTTCACCTTGCTTAGGATGTCCTCATTGACAAGGGAAGCGCACAGTCCCTGGGGGGTGGCTGTGAAGATCACGTCCGCCGCCGCTGCCAGCTCGTCCATGTTGTCATCCATGCAGACCGCGTCCACGATCTGGAACATATTCTGGTACACACTTGCGTACTTCTTATCTATATAGCTCCTGGAGCCGTACCACACGATCTCGGCGTCCTTATGTCCCATCAGGATGCGGACCAGCTCTGCTCCCGCGTATCCGGTGGAACCGATAATTCCTGCTCTTATCATCTTTCGCATATCCTTTCTTATTAAAATAGAATAACACTTGTTAAAGTTTATACCACTTTTCTTTCTGTGTAAAGTGGATTGCCGGAACTTTTTCCCCGCTGTACGTTTGTACTACATGATTATACATCCATAATGAATATTATGCAAGTTTTTTCTGTCATTATTTCCTGTGCCCCTCCTGTTTCCCTCTGTTCGCCCAGCGTTCCCTGCTCCCGCGCGCTCTCGTCTATCCCTCATTTTTATGCGGTTTCTCCCGGCGCAATCGGATTTTTTCCAAAAGCTTTGTATAATATACACTAAAATTCGTTTTTTTTGCATTACACTTGCATAATTATAAAATATGGTGTATAGTAAACCTTGCGATTTAGGTTATTTTAAGCGCGGCTCACAGCAGCGCAGAAAAATGAAAATACATTTCAGGAGGAAAATGCAATGAAAGAAAAAGTGGTACTTGCCTATTCAGGCGGACTTGACACAACAGCCGTCATCCCGTGGCTGAAGGAGACATTCGGATACGATGTTATCTGCTGCTGCGTGAACTGCGGACAGGGCGAAGAGCTGGACGGTCTGGAGGAGAGAGCGAAGATGTCCGGCGCTTCCAAATTATATATAGAAGATATTGTGGATGATTTCTGCGACAATTACATTGTTCCCTGCGTGCAGGCCCACGCAGTGTACGAGAACAAATACCTTATCGGCACGGCCATGGCCCGCCCCGCCATCACAAAGCGACTCGTTGAGATCGCAAGGAAGGAAGGCGCTGTCGCCATCTGCCACGGCGCCACAGGAAAAGGAAACGATCAGATCCGCTTTGAGCTGGCCATCAAGGCTCTGGCTCCGGACATCAAGATCATCGCCCCCTGGCGGATGACAGATCTTTGGACCATGCAGTCCAGGGAGGACGAGATCGAGTACTGCCGCCAGCACGGCATCGACCTTCCCTTTGACGCAAAGCACAGCTACAGCCGTGACCGCAACCTGTGGCACATCAGCCACGAGGGCCTGGAGCTGGAGGATCCGGCCAACGAGCCAAACTACGATGATCTTTTAGTCCTCACTGTACCTCCGGAGAAGGCACCGGACGAGCCGGAGTATGTGACTATGACATTTGAAAAGGGTGTTCCAAAGAGCATTAACGGCGTTGAGATGAAGGTTTCCGACATCATCCGCAAGCTGAACGAGCTGGGCGGCAAGCACGGCATCGGCATCATTGACATTGTAGAGAACCGTGTAGTGGGCATGAAGTCCCGCGGCGTCTACGAGACCCCTGGCGGAACTATCCTCTATGAGGCGCACCAGCAGCTTGAGGAGCTAGTTCTGGACCGCGCCACAACGGAAATGAAAAAGGAAATGGGCGACAAGCTGGCCCAGGTCGTATACGAGGGCAAGTGGTTCACACCCCTCCGGGAGGCCATTCAGGCATTCGTGGAGAGCACCCAGGAGTATGTGACCGGCGAAGTCAAATTCAAGCTCTACAAGGGCAACATCATCAAGGCCGGCACCACCTCCCCCTACTCACTGTACAGCGAGTCCCTGGCAAGCTTCACAACAGGCGATATGTATGACCACCACGACGCTGACGGCTTCATCACCCTGTTCGGGCTTCCGCTCAAGGTCCGCGCCCTGAAGATGCAGGAGATGAAAAAGCAAAGCGAGAGTAAATAATGAATTGGGGACGTAATGCTTTACAAAAGTGTTACGTCTCAAACTAATCCAACTGGTGTATAATTGTGTCAAACCACCACTGTGTTCACACACAATTTCCACTCATATCGTGATTAATCTGAAAAAAGCAAGAGCTTCTTCCGCGTAATACGTGAGAAACTCTTGCTTTTTTCGTGATACCAATCAAAACAGGCGGAGTCGCAACCGATTATATTTGACACAATTACACACCAGTTAGTCTAAATCCAGACGTAATACTTTTGCAAAGTGTTACGTCCCCATTTTGTTCTCCAGCCCGGATCGCTTCCAAAGCCACAGGCCGGACAACAGTACGAACAACGCGCCGCCGATCAGCTCAATCTCGTAAATGATGTTCTCACCTGTTGTGGACATCACCGGTAGGGCGGAGCATACGATGGCGATCCCGCAGATCACCAGCTCTGAATACCCAAGGAAGCAGCCCCACTTTTTATTCGTCGTCATCTGATACAGCTCCGGCTTATCCTCTTTTTCCTTCTTTATCTTAATGTACGCTGCAAACAGCAGCACATAGGGGAACAGGGATGTCAGCGCTGTCATGGTGACGAGCACGTTGTAGATGGTCTCCACTGCCGAAAAAAGATTGACTCCCGCCAGGAGCACTGTAATCAGCACAGCCTGGAACAGGATGGCTTTCTCCGGCACATCGTACTGGTTTTTCTTCATGAACTTATCCGAGAAGATCCCCGGCTCTGAATAGCCAAACAGCATCTTCACCGGCTGCACAATGTACAGGACAAGAGCTCCCAGAACAGACAGGGCGATACCAAACGCCAGGATCTGCACAAGAACCTGCGGCACTCCAAGGAGCTCACTTGCCTTTGCCAGAGCATCCAGTGTGCCTGTATAGGCGAAGATCTCCGAGGTGGGAAGCAGCATAGTCATGCAGACAGCTCCCACAACATAGAGCACGCAGATCAATCCCGCCGCGATCATGATAGCCCGTGGATAATCCTTCTGGGGGTTTTTCATGTCGGACACAAAGTTGGCTGTAAATTCCGCCCCTGTGTAGGCAAATGTAATGCCGGATATAGCCACAAGAGAATTCATATTCATTTTCGGCGTCAGCGTAGACACCGTGTACTCGGAAGCGCTGGGGGCAGCCTTCAGGACAACTACGGCCAGAATGGCCATGCCGATCAGAAAAATGGTCGGTATCACCGACCCGAAGGCCCCCACGCTTGTAAAGTATTTTCCAAGCTTCATGCCCCTCATACTGACAAAGGACAGCCCCCAGATCACCACCAGCGACATGATCAGCACAAATGGCTTATTGTCCGCCAGTTCCGGCTTCCCGATCATGTAGCTGATGTTAATGGCCAGAAAGGTCAGGAAGGAGGCGTACCAGAAGATCAGAGCTGTCCAGTGCATCCAGGACACGAGAAATCCGTACTTTGTTCCAAACGCGATCTTCACCCAGTCATTGAGTCCCCCATCTGTGGGATAGGCCGAGGCCAGCTCCGCACACATCAGCGCCTGTGGGATGAAAAAGATCAGCATAAAAATGACCCACATGGGGATTGCCCCCAACCCCAGGCCAAAGCTGTCTGAGGTTGATTTGGCAATCCATCTGATCCCGTAGAGTGCGGAGACATTCATCAACACAAGTTCCTTAAAACTGATTTTTTTATACTTGATGGTCCTCACCCCTTTCGGTTCTGTCTTCTGTCCTTAAAGACCGTTTCTCTTTACTTTATAATCGTAATCCCGGTGGAACACATGCTCCCCATTGATGGATGCATCCATATAGCCGGTGATGTAGAAGTTTTCCAGATCCGCAGTCTGGGTCACCACGATATCGCAGTCCGTAAGCCAGCCCTCCCGTCCGTTCTTCATCTTCTGATAAATTGTATATTTCGCTGAGAGGGGATCCTTGTTGCTCATGGTCAGCTCCCTCTTCAGATTGTGCTCTACAACTGTGCCGATATCGTCAAAGCGGTACACGCCCTCTCCGAACACTCCTCCCACGCCATCAGTGATGGAGGTCCACGTATCCGTGATCAGATCATATGTGATCTGCCGGTCCACATGTCCCGGCGAGAGTGTAGTCATTGGTGTGAGCGGCGCGCATCTTGCCTCCATGTCCGGTCCCTTGGCATCCTTTCCCTTAAACAGGGGCAGGGAAAATTTGGCAGTGGACAGATCCAGCTTCAGCGTAGCAAGCTCCGGCGATGGCCATATCATGGGCCAGAAGGAATTGGCAATGGCAAGTCTGATCCTGTGGCCGGCAGGGAAATTGTGTCCGCACACATCCAGCTGCACCCTGGCCTTATATTTCTTGCCCGGCTCCAGATAAACCACCTTCTCGTGGCCCTCCAGATGGGTCAGGTTCATCAGCCCATAGGACACTCTCGTGGCCGCTCCGTCGGGATGGATGTCACAGAGCTCAGCGTAGAGGAAGGCGTTTGGCTTATCGCTGGTAAGCTCCACCTCAAATTCCGGATAGCCTAATATTTCCACCTCTTCCTTTAAAATGTCAGAGTCAAATACCATGGCCATACCGTCGTCCACCCGCATATCGGCCGGGCTCTCTCCCGGAACTCCAGCTCCCATCCACTCGTTGGCCAGAAGCCCGTGATTGGGAAGGGTGCACAGATCCACCACTTCCTCCTTCGTGTTTGCCTCCTCCTGGAGATGTCCGTAGGTCATGGACAGCGTCTTTGTCTCCACATCCGCAGAGGGCCATTTGTCCAGTGCCACCCAACGGCCATCGCTGACAGGGTGTACCGTCTCCGGCTTCATGCTGTCTTCCAGCCATACCTGTACCATAGGGCAGTCCAGTGTATCATTGTCAATGCCTTTGAGCCATTTATCCCACCACTTTGTAGCCTCTCCCAGAAAATCGATGGCTGGCTGGGGAGCCCCGTCATGGGCAAACACGTGGGCCCAGGGTCCGATAAGCGCCTTTCTCGGAACGCTCAGCCCCTCCATCAGGGTGAGCACGCTGTTTGTGTAGGAGTCAGCCCATCCGTCCAGGGCAAAGACCGGCACCTTGATGTCATCGTAGTTCACGCTGACTGAGCCGTGCTTCCAGTAGTCATCCCTTGTCTGATGCTCCAGCCAGTTAGCCGGCCACAGAGGCATCTCCTCCAGGCGCCGGATAGACTCCTCATACCAGGTGTCCGGCTTGATCTCAGAGTCAATGGCACGGCACATGTAGGCCAGCATAATGTTGCCCCACCAGAAATTGTCATTCAGCAGACAGCCGCCTTTATAGTGAATATCCTGAGTATATCTGTCATCCACAAAGCCCACGCAGATAATAGCCTTCAGCCCTTTTGGCTGTCTCGCCGCCACCTGCAGGGAGTTAAAGCCGCTCCACGATTTTCCCATCATTCCCACATTACCGTCGCACCAGGGCTGCTGGGCAATCCACTCGATGCACTCCACCGCATCATCCTGCTCCTGCTTCAGATACTCATCGTAAAAGCACTGGTCAGACTCTCCCGCGCCCCGCATGTCCACGCGGACCACATTGTATCCCATGCCGGCGAAAAATCCGTACATGGGCTCGTCCCGCCCTCTCATGCCGTCCCGCTTGCGGTAGGGCTGGGTCTCAAACACTGTGGGCAACGGCTTGTCTGTCTTTGGATGCCAGACGCGGGCAGACAGCCTGCACCCGTCTGACATGGTGATCCACTGGTTCTCGATCACATCCCACTCATAGGGGAACTCCTCTCTCTTCATCACCCGTTTTGCTTTTGGTTCTACTTTTGCCATATTCACGAACCTCCTTTATTAATAAATATATGAAAATAGTTTTAGATTTCCTCACTTTTGGCCGCTGCCGGCTTTTTCGCATATTTTTTTGTCCAGATAACAGCCACGATGAGACCGATAATGCCCATCGCGATCATATACATATGGTTCAGGTGATAGCCTTGGTATCCCGGATATGTATCCAACAGCTTTCCTGCGATGGTGTAGCTCAGTACCTCTGGCAGATAGCCGAATGTGGATGCCATGCCGATAGCCACTCCTCCCAGCTCCACCGGGATTCCCGCCTCTGAGATAAAGGAAAAATACAGTCCGAAGTTGGAGAACATACCCGCATATACAAGCACGCAGGCTGCCACAACAAGGATCATCCTCGTGTCAGAGCTCATTCTTCCCGTCATATCCATGATGATCACTCCGGCTACCATGAGAACGTATCCCACGATCATGGTCTTGCTCTTTCCCACCTTATCCCCTGCAAACCCGCCGATGGTAGCGGCAAAGGGGCGAATATACTGAGACATGACTGTCAGGATCGCCGCAATCACAGCCGTAACTCCGATGATATTGCTGGCGTACGGTGTAAAATAGTAGGAAGACATATTAAATGTATAGCTTGTGTAGATCATAATAATGATCAGCCACATAACAGGCATTTTCAGGACGCTCAGGATCTGTTTGAAGGAAACCTGCTGTGAGGAGCCTGTCTCATCCACTGTATCCGGCTCCTTCAGGATAAATATAAAGATGATACCCACGATCAATGGCGCCAGGGAATAGAACCAGATGATGGCATCAATTCCCATATAGGGCATTGCCCTCGCCTCGAACACGCCGAAGATCGCAGTTGCCACAGCCAGATGCGCCGCATTGAACACGCCCCGGCCTCCCTCGAAAATGCCATAAGCCCTGCTCTGCTCCTCGTCCGTCGCCTGGATCCTTACAATCTTCATCAGGGCCGGCCAAAAGGTCAGGAGCGAGGTCACGCCCCACAGTCCGTAAATAGCCGCCAACGCGTAGAAGTCGCTCACCACCAGATGCAGAAGTCCTCCAAGACCTGTGGCAATCATGGAGAAAATCAGCAGCTTCTTCGCCTTGATCTTGTCCGCCAGAACCCCTCCTATAACATAGGAAAACACGCCGAGGAGGCCATAGGCGCTCCCCAGAAGTCCCATCTGCGTGTTGGTCAGATTATACATATTCTGATAGGTGTCATAATAGTAGGAGCGAAAATAGGGAAGTCCGTAAATAATCGATCCGGCAAATGCCAGCAAAAGGATCGTTCCCAGATTTTTCTTGTAGCCTTGTTTGGCCTCTTTAGCCATCCATACCGCCTCCATTCCAATCTCTCATTTTCATGTGTTCATATGCGCCGCGCCTCTTTTTTTACAAAGATCTTTACAAAGATTATAGCTTTATTGATAACAAATTCACAAATCCGGTCTTTTTCGTATTACGAAATTTTGTTCCCCACAAATTCTATTAAAGAGATAATTATTTGGCTTTTCATCTCCCTCCCTTCAATTTTCAATTTATTTTTATCGTTTTTCATCTATTTTTCTCAATATAGGATAGGAAACACTATTTTTAGTCAACTTTATCCATTCCGCTTTTATTTTCCCAAAAAACATTTGTCCATCTCACTGTTTATATGGTAAAATCTGTATTAAAATGAAGATTGTTTTTATGCAGAGAGGAATGATCGTATGAATTCTGGTTCTTTTTACACAACCTTAGGTCAGAAGCTCCGGGCCAGACGCCGGGCCAAGCATTTGACCTTAAATGATCTGGCAGAAAAATTGAACAAAAGTACAGCCACTATATCCAAATACGAAAAAGGGGAAATATTCATCAGTATTGACACTCTTGTAGACATCTGCAGAATCCTCAATATCGAAATCTCCTCCCTGTTGCCCGACACCTGCGTAACAGAGGATTCAAATGATTTGACACGATATCAAAAATATTTTTCAGAGCAGCTCTATCTCTACTGGTTTAACGGGGAGAAAAATAAACTGCAGAAGGCAGTTCTCATCAACCAGAAAATGTCCTTCAAGTCTACCATGTATTACGATGTGGCAGACACGGCAAACTATTATGATGCCAACTATGTCTATGACGGAAGGGTATCCTACACGGATTCCTGCATTGATTTTATCCTGAGCTGCACAGAGCCGCCATTTGACACCCTCACCCTCCGGGTTTCATCCCTGAACCGGCACACCTCCTACAAGATCGGTCTTCTCACGACCATCAGCTATTTCTACCAGAATATCGCCATGAAGGTCATTGTCTCGGAGACACCGCTGCCGGAGGACGAGGCGCTTATCTCCTCCCTGCGCCTGACGCCGGAAGAGCTGAAAAATATCAAGCGCACCAATTTCTTCTATGCGCAGTAAATTAGCGCTTGCTAAACACAAGAGGGGCTGCCTCTGAATAGCAATTCAGGACAGCCCCTCCCATATTTCTTGTTTTACCTTTTATTTTATTCTCTCTTCTATTTCTTCTGCTCTTTTTTCCTTCTCGTCGTATCCCGCTCCACCAGCTTCACATCGAACACATTCTCCTGCAGGAACTCCTCCCCCTCCACGTGCCGGATGATGATGCCTGCCGCCAGGGAGCCCATCTCCCTGATAGGCTGGGACACTGTGGTCAGCTCTGGCGTGCACATCCTGCTGAATTTGATATCGTCAAATCCAATCAGCTGGATCTCCTCCGGTATGCGCCTGCCCCGGGCCGTAAGCTCCTTGTATACAGAGATGGCCACCATATCGTTGCAGGCAATGATGCCATCTGTGTCCGGGAATCTTCGCATCAGCTCGCCTGCTGCCCGCCGTCCGGCCTCATAGTCGTAGGTGCAGTTCACGTACTGTTCCTTCAGACCGTATTTTTCGCATATGTCCAGATAGCCCTGGTAGCGCTGCCGGCCGCTGGAATAGGCCAAAGGTCCCCGCAAACAGACGATATTCTTACATCCGCACTCCACCAGATGCCGGGCCGCCAGACGCCCGCCCTTATAGTGGTCCGCCTCGATAAAGGCGGTGCCGCTCTCACCCTTCAGCTTTCTGTCCACCACCACCACAGGGATGGGGCAGTCCCCCAGCACCCGGCTGGTGCTGTCGCAATTGGTGGTGATGATGATCCCGTCCGCCTTCATCTGGACAAGCATCTGGATATTCATCATCTCCTTTTGCGGATCATCGTCAGAGTTGCACAGAAGGATCCGGTACCCGGTCCGGTATGCCTGCTCCTCCACCGCCTTGGAGAGCTCACTAAAAAACGGATTCTCAATGTCCGGGACGATCACGCCGATCATCCGGGACGACTTTTTGTAAAGGGCCCGGGCCAACTCATTGGGGCGAAAGCCTGTCTTTTCTATAGCCTCCAGCACTCTCTGCCTTTTTTTCTCATCCACGTTTGCGGTGCCGTTCATCACCCGGGAAACAGTGGCGGGGGACACACCTGCTAGCTTTGCCACTTCTCTGATACTGGTCATATATGGTCTGTTTGCTCCTTCCGTTTTGAAACCTGTTTCATACCCTTTATTATATTTTTCGCCCAACAGTCTGTCAACCCGGCCCGGCAGGGATCCGGAAAAGGCAGACGAGGGCAGCCAGACAGGGTTCCAAAAAGGGCAGACAATGCGCCAAAATGCCCGGCGGAACCGTATCAGTCCGCCGGGCATCCTCTTTTTTTTTCTTCTTTTTGCTCTTCTTTTATTCTCTTATTTTACTCTGTGATCAGCTCCACCTCAACCGGGATCTCCTTTTCCACTGTCTCGCCGTTTACCAGGCTGATGGCTGTCTCCACCGCTGTAGCGCCCATAAGGTCTGGCTTCTGTGCAACGGTTGCTGCCATTCTTCCCTGCTGGATGGCTGCCAGGGCATCGTCTGTGGCGTCAAATCCCACTACCACAATATCCCTGTTTCCGATGGCCTCCACCGCGCCCAAGGCCATCTCGTCATTGTGGGCAAACACGCCCTTGAGATCCGGCTGAGCCTGGAGGATGTTCTCCATGACAGTCATTCCCTCTGAGCGGCTGAAGTTAGCTGTCTGGCTGGACACAACGTCGAGCTGCTCATCTGCCACAAGGTGGAAGCCCTCTCCTCTGTCGATGGTGGCGCTGGCCCCGGAGGTTCCCTGGATCTCCGCTGTCTTTGCCCCCTCGCCGATGAGGCTCACCATATACTCTGTGGCCATCCTGGCTCCCTCCACATTGTCGGAGGCAATGGCACAGTCCACGTCCACTCCGTTGACTACGCGGTCCACGGAGATGACCTTGATTCCCGCCGCGACCGCGTCCTGCACGGCCGGAGCCACTGCGTCAGAGTCCACCGGATTGACAATGAGGACGCTGATATTTCTGGAGATCAGATCCTCGATATCACTTGTCTGCTTTGCCGCGTCATCGCCGGCGTCCACCACGATCAGATCTGCTCCCTCCTCCTCGGCCTTTGCCTCGGCGCCTTCGCTCAGAGTCACAAAAAATGGATTGTTCAGTGTGGATACGGAAAAGCCAATGCTGCCGTTTCCCCCGCTTCCTCCCTCTGTGATACTCCCCTCTTCGCCGTCGATGGTGATGGCGTTGCAGCCGGCCAGCGAAAATCCCATGACTGCTGTCAGCAGAAGTGCTGCCATTTTCTTTATTTTCATCATTGCTCTTCTCCTTTCTCTCCTAGCGTTTTCTGTCGGACAGCACCGCGATCAGGATCACGATACCCTTTACCACATCCTGGTAGTAGGATGAAACGCCCAAGATGTTCAGCCCGTTATTCAGGACAGCGATGATCAGTACGCCGACAAAGGTTCCCCAGATGCGTCCCCGGCCGCCGTTCATACTTGTACCGCCAAGAGCCACCGCGGCGATGGCGTCCAGCTCATACCCGTCTCCCAGGTTTGGCTGGGCAGATCCCAGTCTGGACAGGAGAATGAGTCCGGACAGCGCTGCCATACCGCCGGAGATGGCATAGACGGCAAGCTTTGTCCTGTGGATGTTCACACCCGCCAGCCGGGCTGCTTCCCAGTTGCTTCCTGTGGCGTACACTCTTCTGCCGAATGTAGTCTTCTCAAGAATGAACATAAAGAGGGCGAAAATCAGGATAAACAGGATTACAGGGATGGGAATGTGATAGAAATTCCCCTTTCCCACTACCTTTAAGGTAAAGCTGTCTCCCAGGTTGGAGATGGGCTTCCCGTCCATGAAGATCATGGTCAGTCCCCTGTAGACTGTCATAGTCACAAGGGTAGCGATAAAGGGCTGCAGTCTTCCCTTTGTGACAAGGATACCACTGATAAAGCCAAGTCCTGTCCCGATCACCAGAGCCAGCAGCATGGCAGCCCCCACGGGCATCCCGTTTGATATAAATCCCGCGCACAGCGCAGTGGACAGAGCCCACGGACAGGTCAATGCCCCCGGTCAGGATAACGCAGGTCATTCCAAATGCGATCAGTCCGTTGATGGAGGACTGCCTCAGCAGTGACAAAAAGTTTCCCACAGTCCGAAACTCCGGGCTGATGATACCGATGACTACCACTAAAAGGATCAGCGCGATCAGGGCGCCCAGATCCTGTATCTTATTGATCGTTTTCTGCTTATTCATTTAAATTCCCTCCTGTCGCCAGGATCATGATATTTTCCTGGTCCGCCTCTTCCTTACTCAGAATTCCCCGCACAAGTCCCTCTCTCACGACCATGATGCGGTCCGCCATTCCCAGCACCTCCGGGAGCTCCGTAGACACCATGATGATCGCCACGCCTTTTGCGGCAAGGTCATTGATGATATTGTAAATCTCCTTTTTTGCGCCTATATCCACGCCTCTGGTGGGCTCGTCCAGGATCAGCACCTTCGGATCTGTGTAGATCCACTTTGCGAAGACCACCTTCTGCTGATTTCCGCCGCTCAGTCTGCCGCACTCGTGCTCCGGCCCAAAGCATTTGATATGTAGTTCTTCGATTCCCTTTTGCACCAGCTCCCGCTCCTCTTTTTTCCTGAGAACGCCCCTCCTGGAAATGCGTCCCAGATTGGCGAGGGAGATGTTCTTGCGGATGCTCTCCTCCAGCATCAGGCCTTCGGTCTTGCGGTCCTCGGTGATAAAGCCGATACCGTTTTTCATGGCCTGCCCGGGATTATGGTTATGTATTTCCTCTCCGTTCAAAAAAAGCTTCCCGGTGACATGGGGCATATTTCCAAATATCGCCTGCATGATCTCTGTTCTTCCCGCGCCCATCAGGCCTGATACGCCAAGCACCTCCCCGGCATGGACTTCAAAGGACACATCCTTAAATACGCCCGGACAGGTGAGTCCCTCTACCTTAAAAACAACCTCTCCGATGCTGGCTTCGCGGAGGGGGTAACGCTCTCCGATCTCCCGGCCGATCATCATCTTCACCACATCGTTCATATCCGTGTCCTGGATACGTTTTGTATCAATGTAGGAGCCGTCCCGGAGCACAGTGATCCGGTCGCAGAGCTCAAAGATCTCCTCCATTCTGTGGGAAATGTAGACGATGGAGACGCCCTTTTCCTTCAGCGATCTCACCACCTGGAACAAAACCTCCGTCTCACTCTGGGTCAGCGCCGCGGTGGGCTCATCCATGATTATGACTTTGGCGTCCACCATAAGCGCCTTGGCGATCTCGATCATTTGCTGCTGCCCCACGGACAGCTCGCTCATTCTCTGCTGTGGATCAATGGACACGCCCAGTCTGTCCAGGATCTTTCTGACCTCGGCCCTCATAGCCTTCTTGTCGCACACGCCAAATCGGCCGTGTATCTCTTTTCCAAGGAACATATTTTCCTCCACTGTCAGATCAAACAGTACATTCAGCTCTTGGTGAATAAAGACAATCCCCGCCTTTTCCGCTTCCTGCGGATTTTTGTAGCACACCTCCTGTCCGTCCACAATGACCTGCCCGGCGTCCTTTGTGTAGACTCCCGTCAGGATCTTCATCAAGGTGGATTTCCCCGCACCGTTCTCGCCCATCAGCGCGTGGATCTCACCGTGATCCAGCAGAAATCCGGCTTCCTTAAGAACCGCGTTGCCGCCAAAGGACTTGTCAATTCCGCGCATTTCAATCTGCATGGTTCTCCCTCCTTTTCCTAAAAAATGCATCCCGACTGCAGGATGATATTTGCATTGGGTGTCGTCTCTCCTGTCCGAATCACTGCCCTACAGTCTCTGGTCAACCGTTTCAGCTCCTCATGGGGAACGAACTCGATCATCTCCCCGTCAATCCCCTCTCCCCTCAGATATTCCTCTATTTCTTTGAGCAGGGCGGGGCTTTTCTCTTTGATCTCCTCCGCCAGGATGACCTTCTCAATCTTCATGTCAGCGCCCGTCTCACAGAGCACATCCATAAAGGAGGGAAGTCCGAACCGCAGGGCCAGATCGATGCGCCTGGTGTCCTCCGGAATAGGGAGACCGCAGTCCCCGATGCAGATCCTGTCCGTGTGTCCCATGTGAGCCAGGACATCCGCCACCTCACTGTTCAAAATACCGTGTTTTTTCAACCTATCTTCCCCCTTAATTCTCGCTCCACTTCCTCAGCAGAGGGCATCCCGCTCTGAGCGCCGAACTTTTCTGTGGAAAGTCCTGCCGCTGTATTGGCGTACACAAGGGCGTCCCGGATGTCATCGCCTGCGCAGATCCGCACACAGAAGGCTCCGTTCAGCGTATCGCCTGCCCCTGTCGAGTCTGCCACCTCTGACTTTCTCGCCGGTACCCGCAGGATTTCCCCGCTCCTTAAACATGTCACCACGCCTCTGGATCCCTGGGTAATGACCAGCTTTTCCGGATATTTCCTGAGCATATCTTCCGTGTCCTTCTGCTCTCCAAAAATCAGCACTGCCTCGTGCTCATTGGGGGTCAGGTAAGTCACCATATCCACGATCTCCTC
The DNA here is from genome assembly GCF_000765215.1 of Eubacterium sp. ER2. GTDB lineage: Bacteria > Bacillota > Clostridia > Lachnospirales > Lachnospiraceae > Claveliimonas > Claveliimonas intestinigallinarum. The sequence goes on along the minus strand of NZ_JPJE01000010.1, from coordinate 12,903 downwards.
CGGAACAGCGGCTGCCGGCGCCGGGTTCAGCACGACCGGGATTTTCTTTTCGTGACACATTTTCACGGTGTAAATGACTGTCTCCAGAGGGATCTCGTGCTGGAGCACCACCATGTCATATTTTCCCAGCTCACCGCTGATGCTGTCCACATAGGCCTGATCCACTTTCCCGTTTGCGCCCGGAACCACTACGATTGTATTGTCATTTTCCGCCACTGTGATCATGGCCAGCCCTGTAGGGACTCCCTCCAGAACCCGGACGTGATCCGTTCTGACACCTGCGCCCTGCAGGTTTTTCAAGAGGAGCTTCCCGTTGTCGTCATCCCCCACGCATCCGAACATCTCCACCTCAGCTCCCAGTCTTGCCATGGCCACCGCCTGGTTGGCGCCTTTTCCTCCGGGTATGCGGCTGATGCTGTCCGCCCGGAGCGTCTCTCCCTTCAGAGGAATCCGCTCTGCCGTCACTGTCATGTCCATATTGATGCTTCCCACTACTGCAAGTTTCATCCCATGTCTTCTCCTTTCATTTCCTCTTTTTTTGAAACCGGTTTCAAATCTTTTGAAAAAGTAGGATCTCCATCTGAGATCCACTTCGTTTCATCGCATTTCCGGTCTCGTTCTTTCTTGAAACCGGTTTCAATTTCTGGCTATATTATAGGTCTACTTCCCTTTCCTGTCAATCTGTTTTGTTCTTTTCGTCAGACATGCACATTTTTCAGATTTATTTTTTGTCTATTTTTCACAATCCATTTTTTCTTTTACCAGCTCAATGGCCTCTTTTCCTGTCATGTGGTCAATGGTCATCTCCAGCATGCACAGGGGCTTCCACTCCCGGTCAATGGCCGCCGCCCGGTCCTGCGGTGTGCTCCGGGGCACATACTTTTGGGCCAGCTTTTCTATTGCCTGACGCTTTTCTGCCTCATCCTCCATGACCCGAACCCGGCCAAAGGCGATGACGCTCCTGAAATAGGTAGTGTACTCCTCCGGCACGATCCTGTCCTGATCGATGACACAGAAGGAAGCCTTCGGCTCCGCTGCGATGGCATCCAGCTTGTGTCCGCTTTTCGCGCTGTGAAAATAAAGCTTCTTCCCATCATACACGTAGCTGATGGGCACCGCATAAGGGTATCCGTCATCTCCCGCCAGCGCCAGCACGCCGGACGTGCCCCTCTTTAATATTTCCCCTGCCTCCTTCTCTGACAGGAGCTGTCTTTTTCTTCTCATTTCTCGAAACATATGTCCTCTTCCTTTTCTCAATGCCTGTTTTATCTTTCCTTCCAGATTCGGAGGGCGTTTTTATACCAGATCTTATCAAGCTGACTCTCCGACAGCCCCTCCTTCTTCAGCGCCTCCCACAGTCTTCCCATGCACCCTGTGTCGGGAATATCCATCCTTTTCATTCCGTCGAAGCCGTCAAAATCTGTCCCGATGGCGGGAAGATCCTCTCCCCCTGCCCGGAGCATGTGAAGCACGTGGGCCGTCATCTCCTCCAGCCGGGACTCCTCCGGCGTGCCAAGGAAGGGGCCGTAAAGATTAAGGCCCGTCACGCCGCCACGCTCTCCCAGAGCCCGCAGCATTCCATCTGTCAGGTTCCGGGGGTGGGCCGCCAGGGCGCGGCAGTTGGAGTGGGTGGCCGTCACAGGCTTTTTGCTGCATTTCATGACATCCCAAAACACGCCGTCAGACGCGTGGGAGACATCCACGATCATGCCCAGCTCGTTCATCCTCTCCACGACCCGGACGCCAAAGGGTGTCAGACCCCGTTCCATGACAGAGGGCTCCCGGCTGCCCGGGGCGCCGATACAGTTCTCGTAGTTCCAGAGGAGGGTGATGAGCCGCACATCCCTTCTGTAAAGCTCCTCCAGGCGCTCCAGGCTGCCGTTCAATATGCCGCCCTCCTCCACAGTGAGGACTGCGGCTGTCTTTCCCCTCCTGCGGATGGCTTCTATATCCCCCGGCTCCGCTGCGATCTCAAGCCGGCCGCCCCACCTTTCTGCCTGCTCGTGCAGATAATCTGTCATAGCCAGTACACGGCGGTACCCCGCATCGTACTGCTCCGCGGAGTTATTTCCCTCCATGGCGTCCCTGTAGGCAAAGCAGGCAAAGAACTGGGCGAGGGCTTCCTCCTCTTCCAGCTTCCGAATGCTGACAGATCCGTCATTTTCCAGGAGATCCCCCTCTCCTCCCAGGTCCAGAAGTCTCCACAGCGTGTCGCAGTGCAGATCGATCAAATTCATGTCTTACCTCCTCCTTTCGCACATATACTATACTACATTATTTTCGAGGAGGAAAGCGTATGACTCCTGTTCGTACCTCTGCCGGAACTCCTGTGATCGGGATCGTCACCTGTGGCTTTGCAGGGAACCGCCAGTTTGTCACAGACAGCTACATTTCTTCCGTGTGCCGCGGGGGAGGCTGCCCGGTCCTTCTGCCCTGCGTGGAGAACGGGAACCGGAGACTGATGGAGGTCATGGCCTCCTGCTGCCACGGATTTCTATTCTGCGGCGGCGGGGACATCACCCCCTTTCTTCTGGACCGCCCTCCCCTGTCTCCCTCCGGGGAGACGGACATAAAAACGGACATATTTCAGATTCTTTTCCTGAAATATGTCCTTTCCACGTCAAAGCCCGTCCTCGCCATCTGCCGGGGCATGCAGGTTTTGAACGCCGCCTGCGGCGGGGAGCTTCTCCAGGATCTCTCCTTAAGGGAGGAGCCGGTCCTGAACCACATGCAAAGATCCCGGCTGCGCAGCGATTTCTGCCATACTATCTCCGTCAAAAAAGATAGCATCCTACATAAAATCTTTGGAGAAACCACAGCTGTCAACAGTTTTCATCATCAGGCAGTCCTGACGCCGGGGGAAGGGCTCACAGTCACTGCCAGGGCTCCGGACGGAATCCCCGAGGGGCTGGAGATGCCCTCCCACCCCTTTGTCCTGGGAGTCCAGTGGCATCCCGAGTGCATGACCCGGTCCCTCAATATGCGCCGCCTGTTTCTCGCCTTTGTGGATGCGGCAAGAGGCCAGGACGGCAGGGAAGGGAGATAACAGCGGCAGGTCATTTTTACAGAGATTTCCGGATCTTTCTCCAGATGATGATGGAGAGGAGCACCGCAATGTAATCTGTGATGGCCTGCCCGTAGATCACCCCGTTCAGACCGGCCACCGCCTGCAGCAGATAAAGGAGAGGGATAAGAAGAACCCCCTGTCTCATGACCGACAGGATCGTAGCCGGCAGGGCGTGTTCCACAGACTGCATGCAGTTCATGTTGACGAAGAGGATGCCGATAAAGGGGCCGGAGACCATGTAGGCCACCAGCATCTCCACGCCGTAGCGGACCACGTCGCTGTCACTGATAAACAGGCGGATGATGGGCTCCCTCGCCACAAAGAAGAGAACCGTGGCAGCCACGCCCACGACAACGCAGCATTTCTTCGTAAAGCTCTCCACCTCCCGGAACCGGGCTGTGCTGCCCGCCCCATAGCTGTAGCCGAGAAGAGGCTGGACGCCGTTTGCAAGTCCCATCTGGAGGAATGTGATAAACATATTTGCCTTGAACACAATACCGATAGCTGCTACCGGATCATTTCCGTAGGCCACAAGGATCTGGTTCAGCACAATGGTGGACACACTCATGAGGGCTGAGAAGATGGCTGTCGGAAGGCCGGTAGAGCAGACTCCCTTCAGTATGCCGTCCCCACAGTTGAAATCCCTGGGGCTCAGGGACATGGACACAGACTTTCTCAAAAAGTACCACAGGTAGTAGGCACTTGCCATGACATTTCCAATGGTGGTGGCAATGGCCGCCCCGGCAGCTCCCATGCCAAAGCCGGATATAAAGAGGGGATCCAGCACAATGTTGGCGATAGTCCCGATCATGCTGCCGATCATGGCCTCCCTGCTGGCTCCCTCCGCCCGGACCACAAAGCTGGCAGCGGCGGACCAGATGATAAAGGGGGCTCCAACGGCCACGTAAATCGTGTACCCTCTCGCATACTCATAGGTCTGGGCATCCGCTCCAAAAAGAGACAGGATGGGACCGGTGAACACAAGAAGAACCACAGCAAAGAACACGCCTACAATAAGAGAGGCGTAGGTGACAAAGGAGGATACCTGCCGCACTCTTCTCTCATTTTTCTGTCCAAGGGCCATGGAAGCGGCGGCACTGCCGCCCATGCCGAACATGTTTGCAAAAGCCATAAAGAGGATGAAGATGGGGTTCGTCAGACTCACAGCCGCCACCTGCAGGGCATCGCCGGTCTGTCCCACGAAAAAAGTGTCCGCCATGTTGTAGAGCACGGTCACAAGACTGCTGATGACGCTGGGAATAGCCATCTTCGCCACCGCGCTGGACACCTTCATAGTTCCCATCCAGTCCTTTTCCAGTTCATTTTCCTTCATTTTCTGCTCTCTCCTTCCAGTTTCATCTATTGTGCTGTCTGCTTTACCTGTAATGCTCATCAAGATTTTTCAGCATTTTTCCCGCAATCTCAAGAAATGTCTCCTGCTCCTCCCGGGAAATGCCCCGCAGGAGGAGGGCCTCCGACTCCTCGATCTCCCGCCTGAGCGCCTCGTGGATCTTCTCCGCCTTCTTGGTGAAGACAATCCGCTTCCAGCGGCCGTCCTCCTCGTCCGGAACACGGCAGATCAGCTCCCTTTTCTCCAGGGCTTTAAGTACCTCCGATGCGGTGGGCGGCCGCAGTCCGAACTCCCTCTCTATATCCTTCTGGTAGACCTTGCGCTTCATGCCCTCCACCAAAATGTAATCCAGTATATTCCCCTGGGAACCGCTGATCCCCACTGATTCCTGCACCGCCATAGAGCGCCTCCTGAGCCGGTTGGAGATCATGTTGATCATTTTTCCTGTTTCCACACACAACACCGCCTTTCTTCCGCGCAGCTCCGAAACTCACCTCAAATCCGGTAAAGTCCCGTAAATTCGGGCCATTCATTTATTTAGGTTCCTAAGTATTATAGTGTCAATTGTCGCTATTGTCAAGAAAATATGCGGTCTGACACACCAGACCGGGCACAATTATGCACCAGTAGATGTAAACGCAGACGTAATGCTTTTAAAAAGCATTACGTCTGCGTTTACACGTGCATCTACATATTTCCCTCTATTCAAACGGATATTTCACGCCCCAGTCGGCCCGGAGGGCGTCCATCCACTCCATGATCCGCAGCGTCTCGGCGTGGGGCATCTCCTCGCATTCCAGCTCTCCTGCGGCGATGGCGCGCCGGCAGGCCTGAACCTCGTACTCGTAGCCTGTGATCTGCTCCGGCACTTTTATCTCCCGCACAAGATGGCGGTCCGGCGCATAGATTTGAATTGTATCAATATTGTTAATATTGCAGGCAATCATATACCCCTTTGTTCCATAAATAATCCCGTACTGCTCTGTATCCGCCCACATGCCTGTGTGGAGCACAGCCAGCTTTCCGTCCCTGTAGGTGAGGATGATAGCGTCCTGGCCATCCACGCCTGTGTCGGTCTTCACGCACTCGGAGGTCATTTTCACAATGTCGTCCCCCAGCACCATGCTGGCAAAATTAAGGGTGTAGACCCCCACATCCAGAAGAGCGCCGCCGGCAAGGTCAGGTCTTAACATCCTTTCTTTATCTGTCAGCTCATATCCCAGATTGGCGCTGATCATCTTGATCTCTCCCAGCTCCCCGGAGGCGATGATGTCGTCGATCATCTTCCGGGAGGGCATATATCTTGTCCAGATGGCCTCTGTGATAAACACCTTCTTTTCCGCCGCATAGTCCAGCAGCTCCCTGGCCTGGGCCGCGTTGGCTGTAAACGACTTTTCGCAGAGTACCGGCTTGCCGTAGGAAATACACAGCTTCCCATGCTCCAGGTGATGGGAATGTGGCGTGGCTATGTACACCAGCTCCACCTCCTCGTCAGCCAGCATCTCCTCGTAGGAGCCGTATGCCTTTTCCACATGATTTTTCCTGGCAAATTCCTCCGCCTTCTCAGGGCTCCTGGACGCCACGGCGTAAGCCTCCGCCTCCTTCATCCCATTTAATGTCTTTGCCATGGTTGCTGCGATCCGGCCCGCCCCCAAAATACCTACCTTCATATTCTGTCTGTACCTCCTGTTTCCTTATTAATGATATCTGTCTGTAATATATCACCTGCCGCCCGGGAAGTAAAGAAGGAAGCTGTTCGACGCGTCCATATGGCAGGATTTTTTTCGTATCCTGTATATTTTCTCCTGTTTTCCCAAACACTAACAGCGCAGTACACAAAAAGGAGGTAGAAAAACATGTCTGAAATATCTGTTCTCGACCTGCAGAACCTGCGCCATCTCATCGGCGGCTACGAGACCAGCTGTCAGAAAATGTCAGAGTACGCCAGCATGGCTCAGGACGCTGAAGTAAAAAAGCTGTTCCAGGACGCAGCCGACAGCGCCATGCAGAACAAGCAGGAGCTCCTTCGCTTTCTGTAGGCTCTGCCTGCCGGAAGCCAAAGACAGAAAAAGGAAAAAATAACAGCGAGGAGGAAAGAAAATGCTGAATGAAAAGACAATGGTTGCGGACGCCCTTGCCGGAGTGAACGGGGAGCTCACCCGATTTGGCGAGATGATCCCACAGACAGAAAACAAGGAGCTGAAGCAGTGCTTAAAGCAGATGCGGAACGCCTGTGAAATGTCCCAGGAAAAGCTCTACGATCTGGCCCGCGAGCGCAGCTACTATGTGCCCGCCGCCAAGGCGAGCCAGCAGGAGATCGAGCACGTCCGCTCGATTCTGACCCAGCCGTCCATGAAATAGGCGGATCATCCTTTGCAGCGCGTGGCCGGAGCGGACGCCCTCGGCCACGCCGCCTACATACCGGGATAGCCCGGACAGGCCAGAGCTGCGTCCCCCTCTTTCCCATCCGCTCCAGTCACTCCTCTCCCTCCTGCAAAATGAATGAAAAACGCTCATAAATTTCATTTTTCTTGATATTTCTTACGAATTTCCTTATTAAATGGATATTTTTTGCAGGAAACGATTGACGGGCGTTCAGTTTGCCGCTACAATGGTAACATTGAGTGAAAAATGAGAAAAATGATGATGGAGGATGCAAGGATGGCAGCATATGAAGAATTGTCAAAAGAGGAACTGTTGAAAATCAAATCTGAACTGGAGGCTGAGTTTGAGCAGGTAAAAGCCCAGGGGCTGAAGCTGGATATGTCCAGAGGAAAACCGTCCACAGAGCAGTTAAATCTGTCCATGGGCATGATGGATGTTCTGAACAGCAGCTCTGACCTTGTGTGCGAGGAAGGCGTAGACTGCCGCAACTACGGCGTTCTGGACGGCATCCGGGAGGCGAAGCAGCTTCTCGCCGATATGATGGAGGTCCCGAAGGACAATATCGTGATCTTCGGCAACTCCAGCCTGAATATCATGTACGACACCATCGCCCGCTCCATGACCCACGGCGTGATGGGAAGCACCCCATGGTGCAAGCTGGACAGGGTAAAATTCTTATGTCCTGTCCCCGGCTATGACCGCCATTTCAAGATCACAGAGTACTTTGGCATTGAGATGATCAATGTGCCCATGACTCCCACCGGCCCGGACATGGACATGGTGGAGGAGCTGGTGAGCACTGACCCGGCCATCAAGGGTATCTGGTGCGTTCCGAAATACTCCAACCCCCAGGGCATCACCTACTCTGATGAGACTGTACACCGCTTTGCCAAGCTGAACCCGGCCGCGGAGGACTTCCGCATCTTCTGGGACAACGCGTACGGCATCCACCATTTATATGAAGATAAACAGGATTACCTCATCGAGATCCTCATGGAGTGCAAAAAAGAGGGGCATCCGGATATGGTATACAAATTCTCATCCACATCCAAGATCAGCTTCCCCGGCTCCGGCATCGCCGCTATCGCCGCCTCCACAGCCAACCTGAAGGCAATCCGGGAGCAGATGAGCATCCAGACCATCGGTCACGACAAGGTGAACCAGCTCCGCCACGCGAGATATTTCAAGGATATCCACGGCATGGTGCAGCACATGAAAAAGCACGCGGACATCATGCGTCCCAAGTTTGAGGCTGTCCTCTCCACTCTGGAAAGAGAGATCGGAGGCCTTGGAATCGGCTCCTGGCTGTCCCCGAGAGGAGGCTACTTCATCTCCTTTGACGCCCTCCCGGGATGCGCGAAGAAAATCGTGGCAAAGGCAAAGGAGGCGGGCCTGATCATGACAGAGGCGGGCGCCACCTTCCCCTACGGAAAGGATCCCCAGGACAGCAACATCCGCATCGCTCCCTCCTACCCCACAGCCGAGGAGCTTAAAATCGCCACAGAGATCTTTGTCCTCAGCGTCAAGCTGGTGAGCATTGACAAGATCCTTGAGAGCAAATAAAAAGCAAGTTATAAATGTACAAAAACGTGCGCAAAGAAGAAATCTCCTTCCGCGCACGTTTTCTTTTTTCCTCTCTCAGCTCTCTTTGGCTCCCTCCAGCGTCTGCCGGATGATGCTCTCCATGTTCTCCCGGCTCAGGGCGCCGCTGACATAGCCGTACACCTTCCCCTCCCGGTCGATCATGTAGGTGGTGGGGTAGGCGCTGATCCCGAACATGGCACTCACCTCCCCTGTCTCATCCATAAGAACCGGGTAGGTGTAGCCATTTTCTTCCATGAAGCTTATCACCTCTTCCTTTGTCCCCTCGCCTCCCAGCCCCGGCGTGGCGACACTCAGGAAAACAACCTCTGCCTCCTCTCCCATAGCTTCGTATTCCTGGTAGAGTGCCTGGATATCCGGCATCTCCATCCTGCAGGGAGAGCACCAGGTGGCCCAGAAGTTCAGGAAGATGACCTTCCCCCTGTAGTCGGAAATGCTGTGCCGCGCGCCGTACTGATCTGTCAGTGTGAACTCCACCGCACCGGAACTGCTCTCCTGGTCAGTGCCGCCCTGCTGACTGCCCTCGCCTCCGCTCTCCTCTCCGTCGCTCTCGCCGCCATCCTCTGTATTTTCGGACACACGCTCCTGGCCCGTGTCTCCCACGCCGGACAGATAGCCCGTGATATCATTCATTTTCCCGGTAAACATCATAAGTCCCATGAGGATCATCAGCACAGCCCCGATCTTGACCGTGTACTTTACAATATTCATATGCCTCCTGAAAAGCTTCAGAAGGGAAGTGGTAAAAATGCCCACCGCCAGGAAGGGCAGGACAAATCCCAGGGTGTAGACGCCGATCATGAGAAATCCCTTCGCCCTTGTGCCGGCGGAGGCCGTCATGAGGAGTACACTGGATAGGGCCGGTCCCACGCAGGGCGTCCAGGCAAAGCTGAAGGAAAAGCCCATCAGGAGGGCTGTCACAGGGGACATGGCCATCCGATCCAGGTGAAAGGGCAGCCTGTGCTCATTTCCCAGCAGTCTCGAGGAGCCGAACACCCCCAGCTGGTAGAGCCCCAGGGCGATGACAAGGATACCGCCCGCCTTTGCGAACATGCTCTGATAATCTCTGAAAAAACTGCCCGCCGCGGACACGCCAAACCCCAGCAGAAAAAAGGTAAAGCTGATGCCGAGGACGAAAAATACGGTGTTTACCAGTACCTTTCCCCTGGGATAGTGCCAGACTCCCTCCTCATCCTTCACTCCTGTCCCACCCGACAGGTAGCCGATGTAGAGCGGAATGAGGGGGAATACGCAGGGGGAGAGAAAGCTCAAAAGCCCCTGGATCAATACTGTCAAAGCCGGAATACTCACATCCAGATCAAAACCCATAGAAACCTCCAAAGGGCGGCCCAGGCCGCCAATAATTTTCTCCTATCATATCTGTTTTTCCCCATACCGTCAACCGCTATCCTGCATTGACACACACTGTTTCCCTCCCTATAATAGAAAATAGTGCATTTGGGAGGGAAATTTTTATGCAGGAAAGCAAACTTCTGACAGGCAGCATCACAAAGAGCCTGCTCATCTTCGCACTGCCCATGATCGCGGGAAATCTCCTGCAGCAGTGCTACAATATCGCGGACACCATCATCGTGGGCCGCTTTCTCGGGGCGGACGCCCTGGCGGCAGTGGGGAGTGCCTACACTCTGATGACCTTTCTTACCTCTATCATCCTGGGGCTCTGTATGGGCAGCGGCGCCTCCTTTTCCATCAGCTACGGCCAGCAGGATTTTGACCGGATGAAGTCGGGCATCTTTCAGTCCTTTGTCTTTATCGGCGCGGTGACAGTCGTGCTGAACGTGGCGGTCTTTGCCGGCATCCGGGGAATCATCTGGTTCCTGCGTGTCCCCGGCTCTATCACAGGATTGATGGAGGATTATCTCCTTGTCATATTCGCAGGAATTGTCGGGACATTTCTCTACAATTATTTCGCCTGCCTGCTGCGGTCCATCGGGAACTCCAGAGTCCCCCTCATCTTCCTGGCTGTGTCCGCGGTGATGAACATTGTGCTTGATCTGGTGTTTGTGGTTGTCTTTTACTGGGGCGTGGCAGGGGCTGCCTTTGCCACCATCCTCTCCCAGTATGTGTCCGGCGTCGGTCTTGCCGTCTACACAAGGATCCGCTTCCCGGAGATGATGCCCGGGAAGCAGCACAGAAAATGGGACCACAAAATCTTCCACGAAATCACCAGCTTTTCCTTTCTCACCTGCCTCCAGCAGTCTGTCATGAATTTTGGCATCCTCATGGTCCAGGGGCTTGTCAACAGCTTCGGCCCTGTCATCATGGCGGCCTTCGCGGCGGCGGTGAAGATCGACTCCTTCGCCTACATGCCGGTACAGGACTTTGGGAACGCGTTTTCCACCTTTATCGCCCAGAATTACGGCGCAAAAAAAGAAGACCGGATCCGGAAGGGAATGAAGAGCGCTTTCCTGTGCGCCTTCTTCTTCTGTCTCATCATCAGTCTTCTTGTATGTGTCTTCGCCAAGCCTCTGATGCAGATTTTTGTGTCTGCCGGAGAGACGGAGATCATCGCCGCCGGCGTCCACTACCTGCACATTGAGGGCTCCTTCTACTTTGGGATCGGCCTTCTTTTTCTCCTCTACGGGCTCTACCGGGCCATCGCCCGGCCCGGCATGTCCGTGGTGCTCACAGTCATCTCCCTCGGCACCCGGGTGGCTCTTGCCTACATCCTGTCCGCTGTCCCCTGGATCGGGGTCACCGGCATCTGGATGTCCGTCCCCATCGGGTGGGTGCTGGCCGATCTGACAGGGGTGCTGTACTATATACGCCTCAAACGCTGGAAATAGTTCCAATACTGCAATCCGCCAGATACTCTTGCCTTTCAAATGCGCATTTTATAGTTTACAAGTAAGCATATATAACATGGACTAAACATATCATACAGGCGCCAGGGAAATATTCTGTTTGATGTAGATCGTCAGTTCTGTATAGTAATAAGCCTGCGGGACAATCCCCAGTCCTATATAATCATATAGAATCTGCAGCGGCAAAGTCCCTTGTTTTTCAGGTTGCTGGCCGATCGTGGCAACAATGATCCCTTCATCCATCAGTCTTTTCTGTTCTTTGACAATGTCATTCGTTATGATCCGGATCTTCTTTCCCGTATCCAGCTCTGCTATCTTTTCGCATATTTCATAGTTTCCTGGATTGACTACATAAATGCTGTCTATATCCCTGTTCTCCTGTATCACTTTTTGTATAGAAGAATAATCGTTTTTCTGGAAAATGATCTGTGTATTGCGATTTACGATCTCCAATTTCGGGTAGTTCTTATCCAACTCGTTTAGAAAACCGATATAACGATCATGAAACGATGGCGATTCTTCATCGAAGATAGATGCTATCGCAACTTTCCCGTTTTCGGGGGATACCAGACCAATAAGACCTGCCGCCACCCGTCCAGATTCGTAATAATCACATCCAACATATGAAAGTTTCTGCTTACTTTCAGCATCCAGATTAAAAAACACCATAGGAATCTGTTTCTCATCTGCTTTTTTAATAAACTCCATGACTGATGGAAGCTTCAGCGGCACCATCGCAATCCCATCCAGCTCGTCAAGATCCACCGTCTCTAGGACTTTACCTATAGAATGATCTTCCAATTCACGTATCAGATAAAACTGTACTGTCACACCAAACTGCTCCAACTCCTCTGCCTTTTTTATCGCAGAAGAGTACACACTCTTAAAAAAGAGATCTACGGTAGTATCACATACAATATATCCTACTTTTATTTTTTTCTTTCTGGATGCCAGCATCTGACCAGCCAGATTCGGTTCATATCCTAGCTCTTCTGCAATTTCTTTGACTTTCTGGAATGTTTCTGCGTTGACTCCCGCCCGGTTATTGAGAACTCTGTCGACTGTTCCTCTGGACACGCCGGCTTTCTGGGCAATCATTCTTATCGTTACCATATTTTCCCTTCGCTCCCATAGTTATGCTGTATTTTCTACAATTATAGCACTGTTTAGGGAATTTTTTCCAATATCTTAAAAAATCGTCCTGAAAATTTCCTGAAAATCCATAGTTCCATACCTTTTAACTAGTGAATCAAGATTCAAGAGCGCCATTCCATTGACAAATCCATTGCATGTATCATTGTCATCCCCTTTATTCTTGGCGGCTGCGCCGGAAAAGCTACTATTGTGCGTATCAGCCAACCAGAGGGATGTCATATATCCCTCGCACTGCACACCTTCCAGCGCATACCCATACATATGGCCCGGCATGGAAAGGCCATGCTGCATCCCGCGTGTCACAATCCTCGCCAGGGTCGCCAGTTCCTTGTCATGGCAGTACTCCGCCACCTTAAGAAGATCAGGGACCACTTCCTGGAAAGAACAGTCTACAAAACTAGAACCCGGAATCACGTCACATCCTGCCCAGCCTGTTGTACCAAATCCATATTTTCCTAGCAGTGTCTCCTTGTCAAACGGGATATCCCACAGATACGTCCAGCTTCCCAGTATCCGCG
>NZ_JPJE01000068.1 GCF_000765215.1 Eubacterium sp. ER2 | reverse complement strand
TCCACGGACAAGGCCGCCTATCCGGTGAACGCCATGGGCACCTCCAAGGCCATGATGGAGAAGGTGATCGTGGCCAAATCAAGGACCGTTTCTCCGGAGAAGACAGCCATCTGCTGTACACGCTACGGCAATGTTATGTGCTCCCGGGGCTCGGTCATCCCTCTTTTCATCAGCCAGATCAAGGAGGGGAAGGAGCTGACCGTGACAGAGCCCGCCATGACCCGGTTCATCATGAGCCTGGAGGAGGCGGTGGAGCTGGTGGTTTTCGCTTTCCAGAATGCCCAGAGCGGTGATATCATGGTACAGAAGGCGCCGGCCTGCACCATCGAGGTGCTGGCCCGGGCCGTGGAGGAGGTGTTCCATGCGGACAACCCGGTGAAGGTCATCGGGATCCGCCACGGGGAAAAGATGTATGAGACCCTGCTGACCAACGAGGAGTGCTCCCATGCCATTGACATGGGGAACTTCTACCGGGTACCCTGCGACAAGCGGGATCTGAACTATGACAAATATTTCAAGGACGGGGATGTGCAGCGGAACACCCTGACCGAGTTCAACTCCAGCAACACGGAGCTGCTGGATGTGGAGCAGGTGAAGGGGAAGCTGCTGTCCCTGAAGTATATCCAGGATGAATTAAAGGAGTGGGAGCAGTAAGGTGAAGAGCGTCAGGGAGCAGGCAGTGCTGGCACTGTCAGGAAAAAGCTTATTTCAGACAGGGCAAAGGATGCCGGCGCGGGATGCGGACTGGCAGGGGATCTATGAGGAATGCTGCCAGCAGGCAGTCTCTGCCCTTGCCTGGAAGAGCGTGAACAAGGAGGCGCTGCCCAAAGAGCTGGCCGATAGATGGAAGTACACAGTGGCTGTCCAGGCCTACCACAGCCTGCAGGTGACCTGGCAGCATCAGCAGGTCCATGAGCTGATGGAACAAGCAGGGATCCCCTATGTCATCCTAAAGGGCTGCGCCTCGGCAGCTTATTATCCGGCGCCTCTGGAGCGGACCATGGGGGATGTGGACTTCCTGGTCCGGCCCCGGGACCTTGAGAGGGCCGGGAAGGTGCTGGAGGCAGAGGGGTTCGTGCCCTGGAAGGAAGAGCATATCTGCCACATAGTCTACCGGAAGGAGAGGGCGCATCTGGAGATGCATTTCGAGCCCGCCGGAGTACCCCATGGAAGGCCCGGGGAGCTGGTCCGGGAATACCTGAAGGACATCATGGAAAAGGGAAGGGAGATCGAGCTGGAAGGCGGGAAGATCCGCATCCCCTCCCCCTTTCACCACGGGCTGGTGCTCCTTTTGCATACCAGCCATCACCTGGTGGGGGAGGGGATCGGCCTGCGCCACCTCTGTGACTGGGCGGTCTTTGCGGCCTCCCTGTCAGACCGGGAGTTCCGGGCGCTTTTTGAGGAGAAGCTGAAGGCCATCGGGATGTGGCGGTTTGCCCAGCTCCTGACCCAGGTGTGCATCCGTTATCTGGGCATGCCAGAGAGGCGCTGGCCGGGGAAGGCAGGGAAGGAAGACCGGGAGCTTGTGCAGGCCCTGATCCGGGATGTGTTTGCCGGAGGGAATTTTGGACGGAAGGACGAGAGCCGGAGACATGAGGTGTACCTGATATCCAGCAGGGGAAAGGACGGCGTGGGACACATCTCCCTGGGGCGGCAGTTCATCCGCTCCCTGAATGAGGCGGTGTATACCAAGCTTCCCTTATCCCGGAGGCTGCCGCTGCTGCTCCCGGCGGGCTGGGCCTTTTACGGAGGCCGTTATCTGATCCGGATGCTCCGGGGAAAAAGGCCAGTGATCCATCCGCGAAGACTGGTGGAGGGAGCGGCCGCCAGGCGGTCTGTCTACGCCAGACTGGGACTTTTTGAAACAGAGAAAGATACAGAATAGACTGTTACCATAGAAGGAGGGCAATAAGATGAACATACTGATCACCGGAGCCAAGGGCTTCGTAGGCAGGAACCTGACCGCCTCCCTGGAGAGCATCCGGGACGGCAAGGACCGGGTGCACAGGATAGAAGGCCTGGAGGAACCGTCAGAGCTGATTATCTATACCTATGATATCGACTCTACCCCGGAGGAGTTGGACACCTACTGCAAGGAGGCAGATTTTGTCTTTAACCTGGCAGGGGTGAACCGGCCCAAGAACCAGGAGGATTTCATGAAGGGGAACTTCGGCTTCGCTTCCACCTTATTGGACACCCTGAAGAAGCACGGGAACAAAGCTCCTGTCATGCTCTCCAGCAGCATCCAGGCCAGCCTGACAGGCCGCTTTGCCGGCAGTGAGTACGGCAGGAGCAAGCTGGCCGGGGAGGAGCTGTTTCAGGCATACAGCGAGGAGACCGGAGCGAAGGTGCTGATCTACCGGTTCCCCAACCTGTTCGGGAAATGGTGCCGCCCCAACTACAATTCCGCGGTGGCCACCTTCAGCAGCAACATCGCCAACGGCCTGCCCATCCA
>NZ_JPJE01000067.1 GCF_000765215.1 Eubacterium sp. ER2 | reverse complement strand
TGACGCCCTTGCCATTAGCTGCACCCTTCCCACTGCCGGGCGGGTCAGGGACTTTCACCCGTTAGAACGTGTGCCCGCCGGGCACACAAAACAGCGCAGATAATGTTTCCATTACCTGCGCCATTTTCCCTTTTATGCTTTTAAATATTTATTACATTTATTTCTGCACAATATTGATAATCCTTCCCGGCACATAGATTTCCTTCACAATATTGCCGGTCAGCTTATCCTTTACAGCTTCCTTGCCTTTCGCGATGGCATCCTCCTTGGATATGTCCGCCGGAAGAGCTACCACTGCCCTTGTCTTTCCGTTGACCTGGACAGCGATCTCCACCTCGTCGTCCTTCATGGCATCCTCATCGTAGGACGGCCATCCTGCGTGGAAGACAGTCTCTGTGTGGCCCAGCTCCTCCCACATCTCTTCTGCCATGTGAGGAGCGAAGGGCGCCAGGAGAACAGCCATTGTCTCCATGGTCTCCCTGTCCACGCCGCCCTCTTTCTTGGCGATGGCAGCCAGGCTGTTGGTGTGCTCCATGAACGCGGAGATGACCGTGTTCAGGCTGAAGTTCTCCAGACGCGTTGTCACGTCGTAGACCAGCTTGTGACGCTCCTTGAGCATCTCCTTTGTGGCCTTGATATCCTTGTCCTTGCTGTCCTGCAGCAGGTTCCAGACCTTCTTGAGGAAGCGGTACACACCGTCAATTCCCCTGTCATCCCACTCTGCATCCAGCTCCGGCGGTCCCACGAAGAGCTCGTACATGCGCAGGGAGTCGCAGCCGTAGTCGCGCACAAGGTCGTCAGGAGAAACGACATTTCCCTTTGACTTGCTCATCTTGATGCCGTTCTTTCCTGTGATCATGCCCTGGTTGAACAGCTTGGTAAAGGGCTCGTCAAAGTCGATCACGCCGATGTCGCAGAGGAACTTTGTATAAAATCTGGAGTACAGGAGGTGAAGCACCGCATGCTCCACACCGCCGATGTACATGTCCACCGGCAGGAGGGCATCTGCCTTCTCCCTGGAAACCAGCTCCTTGTCATTGTGGTTGTCCACGTAGCGGAGGAAATACCAGGAGGATCCTGCCCACTGGGGCATGGTGTTTGTCTCTCTCTTGGCCGGCTTTCCGCAGACCGGACACTTGCAGTTTACCCACTCGTCGATGGCAGCCAGCGGTGACTCGCCGGTTCCTGTGGGCTCATAGGACTCCACATCCGGCAGCCGCAGCGGAAGCTCCTCCTCCGGAACGGGCACGGCGCCGCAGTCCGGGCAGTGCACGATGGGGATGGGCTCGCCCCAGTAGCGCTGGCGGGAGAATACCCAGTCCCGCAGCTTGTAGTTGACTGTCGCGCGGCCAATGCCCTTCTCTTCTATAATATGGGGGCCTTCCTTCTTCAGCACGGAGGACTCCATGCCGTTCCACTCGCCGGAGTTGATCATGACTCCGGACGCCTCTGTGTAGGCCTCAGTCATATTTTCAATCTCTTTCCCGTCCTTGGAGATAACCTGGATGATGGGAATGTCAAACTTCTTCGCAAACTCAAAGTCACGGTCATCGTGTGCAGGCACGCACATGATGGCTCCTGTACCGTAGTCAGCCAGCACATAGTCGGAGAGCCAGATCGGCACCTTTGCGCCGTTCAGCGGATTGATGGCGTATGTCCCTGTGAACACACCTGTCTTCTCCTTGTCCTGCATACGGTCCACGTTGGACTTCATGGAAGCCTCGTAGATGTATTTGTCCACAGCCTCCTTGTTCTCCGGTGTGGCCAGGGAAGCCGCCAGGGCGTGCTCCGGAGCCAACACCATGAAGGTAGCGCCGTACAGAGTGTCGGGGCGAGTAGTGTAGACCGTGATCTTCTCCTCTCTTCCCTCCACCGGGAAATCCACCTCTGCTCCGTAGGACTTTCCGATCCAGTCTGTCTGCATCTTCTTAACCTTCTCCGGCCAGTCCAGCTTGTCCAGGTCGTTCAGAAGACGCTCCGCGTACTTTGTGATCCGCAGCATCCACTGGCGGAGATTTTTCTTTGTCACCTCTGTGCCGCAGCGCTCACATTTTCCGTTGACAACCTCCTCATTGGCAAGACCTGTCTTGCAGGAGGGACACCAGTTGATGGGGAATTCCTTCTCATAGGCAAGCCCCGCCTTGAACATCTTCACAAAGATCCACTGTGTCCACTTGTAGAACTCCGGATCTGTGGTGTTGACCTCCATATCCCAGTCATAGAGAGCCGCGATCTGGTTGATCTGCTCCTTGATGTGCTTGATGTTCTCAGCTGTGGATTTGGCCGGGTGCACGCCCATCTTGATGGCGTAGTTCTCAGCCGGAAGGCCGAAGGCGTCCCAGCCCATGGGATGGATGATATAGTAGCCCTGGAGGAGCTTGTATCTGCTCCACACATCGGAGATCACATACCCTCTCCAGTGTCCTACATGGAGCCCGTTTCCTGATGGGTACGGGAACATGTCCAGACAGTAATATTTCTCACGCTTGTTGCCGTTCTTATCTACCTTGGTATTCACCGGGTTCTTCTCCCAGTTTTCCCTCCACTTCTTCTCGATCGCCTTATGGTTATAAGGTACTGCCATTGTTCATTCCTCCTAAATACTTTGCGTAAATGTACACTATTTCTAATTTTACCATAGGAAGATTGTCTGTCAAGTTTTCACTTCGGATTTTGTACATTTTATCGGGAAATTTTGCTGGACAAACCCCCTTTTTCTGAGATATGATATAGGAGTCTGCCACTCCCTTTTCAACATGGCTGAGGTCTTGGCTTTGAGGGCAGATATCCGACTTTATTTTCACCACACAGACACAAAAGATAAAAATATGAGAAAGAGAGGGGCAAACATGTTTGCACAGATTATCAACAGTTTAAGTGACCTGCTGTACACCTACATTCTGATCGTCCTTCTGGTTGGAACCGGCATCTATTTCACCATCCGGACACGGGGCGTACAGTTCCGCCTGCTGCGGGAAGCGATCCGGGTCGTCATGGAACCAAAGGACAGCGAGGACGGGCTCTCCTCCTTCCAGGCTCTGATGGTCTCCACGGCCTCCAGAGTAGGAACGGGAAATATTGCCGGCATCTCCACCGCCATCTGCATCGGCGGTCCGGGAGCTGTCTTCTGGATGTGGCTGACGGCTCTGCTGGGAAGCGCCTCCGCCTTTATTGAGAGCACTCTGGCACAGATCTATAAAAGGAAGGCCCAGGACGGTACCTGCTACGGAGGCCCTGCCTACTATATCCAGGCCGCGCTGAAAAAGCGCTGGTTGGGAGCCGTCTTTGCCGTATTCCTGATCCTCACCTACATGGTGGGCTTCAACATGGTGGCCTCCTTCAACATAACCGACTCCTTCAGGGCATACGGCTTTTTTAACGAGACGACTACTCCCTACGTCATCGGTGGCATACTGGCAGTCATCTTCTGTATCTGTATATTCGGCGGAAGCACGCAGATTTCAAAGATCACCGGTATACTTGTCCCTGTCATGGGTATCTTCTATCTGGCAGTAGCCCTCTTCATCGTTGTGACACACTTCAGCCTGATACCGAAGATGTTCGTGGATATTTTTACAAACGCCTTTGATTTCCAGGCCATCTTTGGCGGCTTTACAGGCTCCTGCATCATGCAGGGTATCAAGAGAGGACTTTTCTCCAATGAGGCCGGCGTCGGTTCCGCCCCTAATGCGGCCGCCAGCGCCTCTGTGTCCCACCCCGTTAAGCAGGGTCTTGTACAGATGCTCTCCGTATTTATCGACACCATCGTGATCTGCTCTGCAACCTCCTTCATGCTTCTCTGCTCCGGAGTTGCACCAAGCGATGCGCTGAAGGGAATGCCCTGGGTACAGACAGCGGCAGCGGAGACACTGGGAAGCTTTGGAACCACCTTCATCACAATCGCGCTGTTCCTCTTCGCATTCACCACACTCATCGGCAACTACTTTTATGCGGAGATGGGCCTCGGTTATCTGTGTGACAAAAAGCCGGGGAAAAAGCTGCTGACCGTTTTCCGCCTTTTTGCTACGGTCGTTGTATTTGGCGGCGCCCTCATGGAGTTCTCCGTCGCATGGGCCACAGCCGATGTTATCATGGGATTCCTGGCTCTCATCAACCTGCCTGTCATCATCATCCTTGGCAAGCCGGCCATCCGCTGCCTGAAGGATTACATGATGCAGAAAAAGGCGGGCAAAAACCCGGTCTTCAAGGCTGCTGACATCCAGCTTAGGGACAGGACAGATTTCTGGAACTAGGGGCTTCTCGAGGGTGTCCCAAAACTATGAATTTTTAAATTTATAGGAAAGGGGCATCCCTTTCTTTTATCAAAAGGCTCTTTCATATCTGAAAAACGGCACTGGTCCTTAGCCTTCCAGTGCCATTTTTGTGATATTATGGGCAATCGATAATAGTCCCCACTCTATCTTTACCTTCTCTTTTCCTCGGAGCAGAAATCGCCGGAACGACCAACAGCCTTTGATTCTTCCAAAGGTCTGTTCTACTTCCACCACTCTTTGTGAACGCAGCTCCAGTCCTTTCTCAGAGCAAAGGTTTTCGTTCGCTTTTCTCTTTAACTCATTTAAACGATGGGATATCCGTATCGTCTTTGGTTTGTCTGAGTTTTTGCACTCCCCTGCATATGGACACCCTCCGCAGTCTTCACACCGGTAATAATCTCTACGGGTTTCATATCCAGCGTCTGTTACATATTTTCGGTCCCCTACATGCTCCAGATGTTTTCCATTCCGGCATAGGAAACAATCCCTCTCTTTATTGTAGGGTAAATGTTCCGGTAAATAGGGGTTCTCTCGGTTCTTTCGTCTCTTTTCCCAATGAAACTTATTATATTTCACATAATTGCCCAGTTGTTTTTCTTCTAAATATTCGTAATTCTCTTCACTCCCGTATCCTGCATCTGCCACGATGTTTTCCGGGAACCTACCCAGTTTCTCCTTTAGATGCTGCAAATGGGGGATCATCGTTGTTGTGTCTGTAGGATTAGGGTGGATAGTAAAACCTACGATATACCGGTTTTCTGTCCCAATC
>NZ_JPJE01000066.1 GCF_000765215.1 Eubacterium sp. ER2 | reverse complement strand
ACATGCTACAGATAAAGTGTAAAGAGGAGTATGAGAAATATTCAGTGATTCTGGAAGACGGGGACATAATGGTGTCCCTGGATGTGCCGGTACTCTTACAGATCTTAAATGGCCCTTCCATGCGTCTCAGATATGAGACATGGGAGGAGATGCCGGGAGTATATACAGGTACTATCTCAGTGGAGGATCCGCAGGGGAATCAGTATCAGATTACAGATACATGGTGTGTAAATGGGACATGCTGGCGCCTGGACCGGAAAGTGGAGTGCATGCGTTTCCGATCCAGGACGGCCATCCATCTGACATCAGATTTCCGGTTCAGGGACCGGGTGGCAGGGTCGCTGGATGATTACCAATTTGTGATCCCAGGAGCATTGTATAATAAAAATGATACAGATGGGGATGGGATGGACGACTACCTGGGCACTTTTTGCCAGGATTATAAAGACGACAGGAACCCATCCATGTCTGTGACGGCGTTCGTACCTAAGGGGAAACGTTTTGTATCTCTGTTGCGGGCGGATGTGCCGGTGAGAGACCATACGATCACACGAGAGCAGATCCGGGCCCGCTACTTTGTGCATGATACGGATATCGGATCCCTTGGAGTGAGTCCTTCCCCATATCATGTCGGCGAGGTGATCCTGCGCAGTGATTATCCGTTCTATGAGAGGAATAGTTTCTGCCTGAACGTGGACGGATCAGAATGGGAGGCATTTGCGGAAGTCGGGGAAGGGGAACTGTTCAATGTGAGTTACCTGATCCAGTCGGGTGAGGCCGAGAACCTGACAGGAGCATCGTGGGAGACGACCCGTCTGCAGATGGGGAGGATCCTGGATCCCGAGGTGAAGCTGCCGTTCACCCTGGAAGAAGCCAGGGCGAGCAGACGCCGGATGATCCATGAGAGTTTCCGTGAATTTTCGGAGAAGAAGGGGCATCCAGCTGGATATTTCGTGCATTTTTCGCCACGGGAGAAGTATGGACTACAGAACCTGTTGGAGTATGGTTTCTGCGGAGCGCAGACGCTCCTGAGCCTGGATATGCTGGAGGCGGCTCGGGAGACGAAAGAGGAGGCATACCGGGAGAGAGCGCTGAAGACAGTAGAATTTTTTGTGGAGAACTGTATTGAAGGATCGGGGCTTCCCAACGGGATCTACAATGTAGACAAAGAAGAATACGTATACTGGTGGACAGGGATCCTGTTTCCGTTCCAGTATTCCCGTAACCGGGAGGAGCTGGAAGGGTATCTCGGGAACCAGGTGGTGAGCTCCCTGATGCGGATTGCGGAGAAATTGGAGAAACATAAAGGGAATTACTGCCGTTCCATGGTGGATAGTATGTATTATCTGATGTGCTGCTGGCAGATAGAGAAAGACAGAGGAGTGGAGCATGAGAACTGGTACAAGGCAGTGGAGAAGTTTTGTGACAGACTTCTTGAGATGCAGAATGCGAACGGCTCGTGGAACCGGGGGTACACGATGGAAGGGATTCCCCTGACGGAACCGGCAGAGTGGTTTGGAGCCACAGAGGAGGAGCAGGGCTCAGGAGC
>NZ_JPJE01000065.1 GCF_000765215.1 Eubacterium sp. ER2 | reverse complement strand
TCCACGGACAAGGCCGCCTATCCGGTGAACGCCATGGGCACCTCCAAGGCCATGATGGAGAAGGTGATCGTGGCCAAATCAAGGACCGTTTCCCCGGAGAAGACAGCCATCTGCTGTACACGCTACGGCAATGTCATGTGCTCCCGGGGCTCGGTCATCCCTCTTTTCATCAGCCAGATCAAGGAAGGGAAGGAGCTGACCGTGACAGAGCCCGCCATGACCCGGTTCATCATGAGCCTGGAAGAAGCGGTGGAGCTGGTGGTTTTCGCTTTCCAGAACGCCCAGAGCGGTGATATCATGGTACAGAAGGCGCCGGCCTGCACCATCGAGGTGCTGGCCCGGGCTGTGGAGGAGGTGTTCCATGCGGACAACCCGGTGAAGGTCATCGGCATCCGCCACGGGGAAAAGATGTATGAGACCCTGCTGACCAACGAGGAGTGCTCCCATGCCATTGACATGGGGAATTTCTACCGGGTACCCTGCGACAAGCGGGACCTGAACTATGACAAATATTTCAAGGACGGGGATGTGCAGAGGAACACCCTGACCGAGTTCAACTCCAGCAACACGGAACTGCTGGACGTGGAGCGGGTGAAGGAGAAGCTGCTGTCCCTGAAGTATATCCAGGATGAACTAAAAGAGTGGGAAAACCGTTAGAGGAGGGCAACAAGATGAACATACTGATCACCGGAGCCAAAGGCTTCGTAGGCAGGAACCTGACCGCCTCCCTGGAGAGCATCCGGGACGGCAAGGACCGGGTGCACAGGATAGAGGGCCTGGGGGATCCTTCAGAGCTGACCATCTATACCTATGACATTGACTCTACCCCGGAGGAGCTGGACACCTACTGCAAGGATGCGGATTTTGTCTTCAACCTGGCGGGGGTGAACCGGCCCAAGAACCAGGAGGATTTCATGAAGGGGAACTTCGGCTTTGCCTCCACCTTATTGGATACCCTGAAGAAGCACGGGAACAAAGCCCCCGTCATGCTCTCCAGCAGCATCCAGGCCAGCCTGACAGGCCGCTTTGCCGGCAGTGAGTATGGCAGGAGCAAGCTGGCAGGGGAGGAGCTGTTTCAGGCATACAGCAAGGAGACCGGAGCGAAAGTGCTGATCTACCGCTTCCCCAACCTGTTCGGGAAATGGTGCCGCCCCAACTACAATTCCGCGGTGGCCACCTTCAGCAGCAACATCGCCAACGGCCTGCCCATCCA
>NZ_JPJE01000064.1 GCF_000765215.1 Eubacterium sp. ER2 | reverse complement strand
CTTTCTGTACATTTGGAAAGGTAAGGACAGTTTTTACAGATGCTTTTATCGCTCTTGTATTCTTTGTAACCCTCCCGGTTCGTCGTCTGATAAGTAAGGATCTGATCCGCCGGACAGATATAGCAGTCATAGTACTCATCGTAGACATACTCATATTTCTTGAAGAATCCATCTTTTGTCATGGGCCTTTTATACGGAAACAGGGGCTGTATCCCGTCTTTTAACAATTCTCGGGCTATTGCTGGAGTCTTATATCCGGCATCCAATACCATCATCTCCATATCCAGGTCTTTCAATTTGTCGTACAAAGGCTTCCATGTCCTGCTGTCATGTTCATTCCCTGGATGCACAGTATAATCTAAGATCCACCCGTGCTTGTCACATGCAGTCTCTATGCTGTATGCAAAAACATGTTTATGTTCGCCTTTTCGGAACCAGCCGCTTTCCGGATCTGAAGTACTGCATTTTTGCGTTTTGGCTCCTTCCGGGATTTCGTCTGAAGAACCGCTTTCACCAGAAGTGCCGTCGCCCGCTGTGGGAGGTGTATTCGAATCATCCTTTTTT
>NZ_JPJE01000009.1 GCF_000765215.1 Eubacterium sp. ER2 | reverse complement strand
TTTTCTTGATAAAAACCGGAAGGATCATTGAAATGTTGATAACTACAATAGAAAAGCCCCGGGGTAAACCGGGGACTTTGTCTACAGTCTGACAGCACGGCTTTGGTCAGCCGTGCTGCAGAATCTGCCCCATAATTATTTGCTATTTACCCGAAATATTTCCGGAAGAACTCTGTTATCTTGTCAAAGGGGATGATATCCTTCCTGTCATAGAGATCCGTGTGCACCGCACCGGGAATGAGCATCAGCTCCTTGTTGTCTCCTGTCAGCTTCTCGTAGGCATCCCGGCTGAAATAGCAGGAATGAGCCTTATCCCCATGGACAAGGAGCACAGCGCTCCTGATCTCCTGGATATACTGCAGGATCGGCATGTTCAGGAAAGACAGGGAGGAGGTCACGTTCCATCCATCGTTGGAGTTGAGGGATCTGGCATGATATCCCCTGTCTGTCTTGTAATAGTCATAGTAATCCTTCACAAAGAAAGGAGCGTCTTCCGGAACAGGATCCACTACGCCGCCTGCCCTGGCGTAGGTGCCGTTCTTATAATCCTCGGTCCTCTGGGCATTCAGAGCCTGGCGTGTCTCGTGTCGGGCCTCCTCGCTGTCCGCAGCATCAAAGTAACCCTTGGCGTTGATCCGGGTCATGTCGTACATGGTGGAGGATACTGTGGCCTTGATCCTTGTGTCGATAGCAGCTGCATTTAGAGCCATGCCGCCCCAACCGCAAATTCCAATAATCCCGATCCGCTCCGGATCCACATTGTCCTGAACCGACAGGAAGTCCACTGCCGCCTGGAAATCCTCCGTGTTAATATCCGGGGAGGCCACATACCTGGGCGTTCCCCCACTCTCCCCTGTAAAGGAGGGGTCAAAGGCGATCGTGAGAAATCCTCTCTCTGCCATCTCCTGTGCGTACAATCCGGAGGCCTGCTCCTTCACCGCCCCAAAGGGCCCGCACACAGCGATAGCCGGCAGCCTTCCCTCCGCCCCCTTCGGCGCGTACAGGTCAGCCGCCAGGGTGATGCCGTATCGGTTATGGAAGGTCACCTTGCGGTGATCTACCTTCTCACTTTTTGGAAATGTCTTATCCCATTTTTCTGTCAGCTTTAATACATCTTCCATATTGAACTTTCTCCTTCTCTCTACTTTTAGATCTGTATTTTTCAGTGACATACAATTTAATTTGACAGAGCCTCTTATCTCTGATAAACTCATCATATAACCTAAACTTAACTTTAGGTCAAGATTAAATTTTTAAAAATTTTTAAGGAGGCAGTCATATGTACTACACCATCGGTCAGGTGTCCAGAATGTTCGATCTGCCCGTATCCACCCTCCGCTATTACGATAAGGAGGGGCTCTTCCCGAACATGCAGCGCTCCTCCGGCATCCGCAGATTTGCGGAGACCGAGCTGGAGGCCCTGCGTGTGATCGAGTGCCTGAAAAAGTCCGGCATGGAGATCCGGGATATCAAGCAGTTCATGGAATGGTGCACAGAGGGCAGCAGCACCTACCCTAAGCGCCGGGAGCTCTTCCTGCGCCAGAAGGCCGCTGTGGAGGCTGAGATCCGGCGGCTGAGCCAGACCCTGGACATGATTAATTTCAAATGCTGGTATTACGAGGAAGCCATAAAGGATGGCAATGAAGAAAGGGTGGGCTCCATGAGGCCAAAGGAGATGCCGGAAGACATCCGCCGGGCCTATGAGAGCGCCCACCCTGAGATTTTCACACAGGAAGACTCCTAAAAAGTTTGCTCTCCCGCTCAGTCCGGGTTCCGGCGTTCCGTCCCGCTCCCGCGGGAGGCTGCCAGATAGAAGATACCCGTCACCAGGGTGATCAGACTGACCACCGCCCCGGTGATACCGTTCATCGTGGAATTGAAGGCCTCCTTCCCGATGGAGAAGGAGGCGAACATAGCCGTCTGAAGGGACAGGATGGACACGGCGGCGTCGGCCAGGCCGATGCTGCGGATGATGATCCAGGACTGTTCCTTTTTTCTGCCCGCTGAGACAGTATTCCAGATGGCCAGGCTGATCTTTGTAAAGGCGTAGGCAGCCGCCACGTAGATGGTGTAGCCCGGATAGGATTTCCCGCCCTCCAGGTTGATCAGGAGGATGACCGCTCCGCCCAGCACAAAGGACATGATGACAAACATAATGCCGTAGTATTTCCGTATTTTTCTCTCCGGGGTCTTCTTTATCTTAATCTTAATGCGTCCCCGCCCGTCCAGCCCGGTCTCCTCCAGGTGCTGGGCGATCCAGTAGGCCCGCATGATCCCCAGGAGCAGATAGTAGGCGCACAGGGTGCCGAGCCAGGCGGAGTCAGCTACCGCCGCCACCACGCCGCTGTACAGGGCAATAGCCACATTGACAGGTATCCCCATTGCGGCGGCCAGGCCTGTCCGGTACTTTTTGTCCTCTATCCAGCGGTTCGCAGGCCGGACTTTCCTGGCAAGCTCCCGCAGGAATCGTTTCAGCCTCCGCAGGTCTCTGAACAGATAGCAGCAGGAAAAGGCAAGGGTCACAGCCGCGGTTCCGTAAAAAACAACAGCGGCCTCTTCCGGGAACATCCCCACAAGGGCCGCACATGCGATAGACAGAGCGGCAAAGACAGCGGTGGCCAGATATAAGAGTATCCTCCACACCGGCCTTAAGGCCGGAAGATGCGGTTTTTTCACGGTATCACTCCCAGACAAAACGACTCATCGTATTTTTTCCGCCCTATCTTACATTCTTTTTGTTTGAGAAATGTTTTTGAAATGTTTCTGAATTATGAATTCAGTCTTCCTTAAACCCCTGCAGCAATCTGACCGCAATGGATTTTATAATATCGTGGATGGAGAGGAACACATAATTTGCATGGGCCAGCTCCATGGCCTCCCTCTGCTTATCCGTCACGACCGTGTACGGGTACACTCCGAAGAGGAACGGGAAAAAGGCATAGATAAAGCCCTGCCTGTCATCCGCCGTCATATAGGGGAAGAACTTTTCCAGGCAGCCGGCAACGGTCCGCATGGAATTCCCATACACCTCCTTGAACGCGACAAGGTTCTCCATCCTGCTGTTGCTCTCCATGTCATAGTGATTCATAGACATCAGCTTCAGCAGCCTTTCCCGCCTTTCCAGAGAATGAGCCAGCTCATCGGAGAACTGCTCGACAGTCATTTCCTCATGGCTCTCCTTCATGGAATTCAGATCCCGGATCCAGGCCTCGTACTCCCTTTGTATCAGCGCAAGAAAGATCTCTTCCTTTGTGTGGAAATAATAATAGATCAGGGTGCGGGAAAAGGATGTCTTCGCTCCCACCTCCTTGAGGGTCACATCCTTAAAATTCATGGTCTCGTAGAGCTCTGCGCAGGCGTTGATGATCTCTTCCTTTCTCGCCCTGGTCAGCTCCGGGGATCCTTTCGGCATAATTGACACGCTCCTTTTCATCATTTTTCCATGATTTTTCATGGCCTTACTGCAATTTATTATAGCGATATCCTGACATTGTGTCAAATGGCCGTCCCTTTGTATCGCGCTCTCCCTTTCTCTTAACTAATTTATGCCTGGGGATCCTTCTTGAAGGACAGGCATTTTCCGATGACTTCGCCGGTCTTCAGATATTCATAGGCCGGGAAATCAAAGAGAACCGGCTTCAGGGTCTGATAGTTGATCTTGCCCGCCTCAGTCAGATGCTCCTCCTCCACATAGGTGTTGTCAATAGTGCAGATGAAGCTCTCAAATCCGTTTGTATTGTAGACATCCACCACAGAGCACTCCATTGTCAGGGGAGCCTTGCTGATCACCGGCGCGCCGGACTCTCCCAGCTCATATGCAAACACCTCCGACTTGTCAGTCTTGCCTCCGCTGACTGATCCCACAAAGTCCGCCTCCGGAAGCATGCTCTCGTCTACAAGGTTGACGGTCAGCTTGCCGCTCTCCTTGATGAACTGATTGATATAATGAGCAGAGGCCAGGCTGACCAGAATTCTGTCGTGTCCGATAATGCCCACATGAGCCACAAGCGTCCAGGTCGGTTTGTCTCCCGCCATGGCGCCTGCCACTACAACCGGAGTCGGATATAAAGCTAATGCTGATCCAATGTTTTTCTTCATGATGATTACCTTCCTTTCTGTTTTTGACATTGTGTCAACACCTGTAATATAGCATTATCTTGACATTGTGTCAATATATGCCTCAAAAATATCCGCACATTCTGTCCAAAAAAAATATCTGTACATTCCGAGTTTACTGCAGACCCTTCCCGAATTGATATAATTCCTCCAGCTTTTCAGGCGATTTATTCTGCCTGTCAAAGGCCGTGAAAATCCCCATATCCTCCAGCTTCAGGTAATTCAGGAAGGAATTCTGATATTCGTAAAAGCAGCCGCAGTATACGTGGTCGCTCCCGGAGGAGAGGATCAGGGCCGCCTTCTTCAGATGCTCCGGCTTATCCAATGCGTAGATGCGGTTGATGGCGCACTGGAGCTGCCCGGTAAATCCGTGATAGTATACCGGGGACGCCAGCACGATCATTTCCGCCTCGTCCAGCAGCGGGTAAATCTCCTGCATGTCATCCTGCTGGATACATTTCCCGTTTCCCTTGCTGTGGCAGTATTCGCAGGCAAGGCAGCCTGCGATCTTCTTTCTGCACACGTCGACAACCGTCACCTCATGGCCGCTTTCTCCGGCTCCCCTCGCAAAGGCCTCCACCATGGCGGCCGTATTCCCCTGCGGCCTGGGGCTTCCGTTAAACACAATGATCTTCATCCTCTACTCCTCCAGTGAAAATGTCACGGTCACATCACCGTTCCCCAGCGCGCTTTCCCAGCCTGTCAGGTCGTCAATCCGGCCCAGCCTTGTGTAGCTCCAGGAATTGGAGCCGTAGAAGATCACGATCTGATTTCCCTGATACAGCACAATATCCCCGGCCTGGGTCGTGGTCTGGCTGTTGCTTGTCGGGAGACTGGCTCCCAGGCTTCCCACCTTCTCAAAGCCGGCATAGTCGCTCATCTGGATGGTGACCGGATTTTCCTCCATCATCTGCACCAGCGCGTCCACCGCCTCGTTGTCCTCCAGGGTAGCGGTAAACTGGCTGCCGCCCACCTCCACAGTCATTTTTCTGTCCATAGCTGTCTCCTCCTTGTCATTTTGCCCCGCAGACTCCTGCCCTGCGGGCTCTGTTCCCACCTGTGTTTCATTTTCTGTCTGGCTGTGGCTGATTTCTTACAGGAACGCTCCGTTGCATACCTGAAGAACCTGTCCCTTCACGGCCTTTCCCATCTTGCTGGCCAGGAACAGGCAGGCGTAAGCCTGATCCATGGGGTCACATTCCGGGCCGGGGAAGTATACAAAGTGCCCGCTTACTCAAGCATCTTTGCCCCTCCCGGCTGCTCTCCTGCCTTATTGGCCAGATGGGCCGGTGTGACGGTGGCTCCCGGCGCAACGGCATTGCAGCGGATGTTGGTGTCGATCAGGCGCATAGCCACGTTCTTTGTCAGCGTGTTCAGGGCGCCTTTCGTGGATGTGTAGGTTGCGCCGCAGAAGGGCCTTGTCCCGTTTACAGAAGAGATGTTGATGATCACGCCGTCATTTTTCGGAAGGAAAATCTTCAGCGCCTCCCGGATATACCTCATAGGGCCGCCCAGATTGGTGTCCATGACGTACTTCATCCACTCGTCGTCCGTCTCGTCGATCATTTTCTGCTCACCGATGCCGGCGTTGTTGATCAGGATGTCCACATCCCCGAATTCTTTCAGGACCGCCTCAAACACCTTCTTTGTATCCTCCGTGGAGCAGACATCCGCCACCACGCTGGCTCCTTCCTCCGCAAAAGCTCTGCCATGGAGCGTCCCATTCCATAGCTTGCCCCTGTGATGATCGCTGTCTTTCCGTCTAATAATTTTGCATCCATAATTTTTGCTCCTTTCCTTTCAAATCAATTTTATAAGTCACGCAAACCTCTCAAGGGTGAGGAAATCATGGCCTGCGATGATTTCCACGCCTTCTTTCCGAAGCTCTCTCATCCGGTCAAAGGTTCGGGTAAAAGCCCTCAGATCATCGCACAGACTGCTAATCCCGTATATTCCCTGTCCCAGGCCCTCTATGCACTCATATAGAGGAACCGCATCCGATGCCAGCAGCCGGGGGCCCTCCGCCGTATCCACAAGAACTCCCTGAAGTCCCGGCGTATGCCCCGGCAGCAGGAGGAGCCGGATCCCGTCGCAGAGTGTCTGCTCACCGTCTATGATACGCCATTTTGTCTTCTGCCTCGCCCAGGGAGGGATTGTCCCGGTGTCAAAGGTCTCGTACATACCTCTGAATTTTGGCAGAGGATACACTGCATTTAAGAGCTCATTTTTCTGGACAATAAACTCAGCCCGTGGAAACAAATGGTTGTTATGGCAGTGATCCCAGTGCAGATGTGTCAGGATGACCGTGTCGATTTCATCCGGATCGACTCCCCTTTTTCTGAGCGCCAGATCCGGCCGCTCCTCCTCCTCTCTCCTGCAGGGCGCATGGCCATACCGGCGCATCTGCCCGGGGTCTCCGCCGCCGGTATCCACCAGAATTTTCCGTCCTCCTCCCTCAATCAGGAAAATCAGGATCGGAAATTCTTCCTTTGTCTTATACTCTTCCTGATCGGCCGTAAAGCCTCCGCGGTAATAGAGCAGACTTCCGGCCTTTATCGGCGTGATCCTGTACCTTTCCATATGCTTCACCTCCTTTTTCCATGCGCACTCTCAGGGTGATCAGCACAAAGGCGCAGGCGATGAAGAGGATGCCTCCCAGGACAATGTACCGCGTCCCCAGACCGGACAGGAAGAAGCCGCACACGGAGGTCCCCACTGTCGTCCCAAGGTTTGTGGAAGCGAGAAAGAGCCCGTTGGCAAAATCCGGCGCCTTCGGCGCTGCCGTCGCAAGCCAGTACTGGTTGATATTAGCCGCGGCACCGGCAAGCACGCCCCACACAAAGGTCAGGACTGCCATCGGAACGGTAAAGGATCCGAGAAAGAACAGCACCGCATACACTGCCGCCAGCAGGAAGGGGAAGGTGACCACAAAGCCCAGCGGACGGCTGCTCAGCATCCTGCCCGCGATCAGGTTCCCTATGATATTGGACAGACCGTATACAAGGAGAAGGATACTGATCAGTCCCGCGGACAGCCGGGTCACTGTCTCCATATATTCAGAAAGATAGCTGTACACGCCGAACACAGAGCCATTTAAGAACATTACTCCTAAAATAGACAGCCACGTCCTGCCCTCCCTGAGCACGCTCAGCTGAGACCCATAGGACAGCCTTTCCTTCACCGGGAGATCCGGCACCACAAAGATGGTGGCGATCAGGGCCACTGCATTGACCGCTGCGAAAAACAGCATACCGACTCTCAGGGAGGTCATGCTTGAGATATAGCTCACCACAGGCACTCCCAGGACCATGCCCGCGGACACACCTATCATGACCCTGGACACGGCCTTCGGCGCGTCCTTTTCCGACACCGACGAGCCCGCCACTGACATGGCCATGGATACGTACACCGGCTGGAAAAACGCCGGGATCACCCGGGTGACAAGAACCACCGGGAAGGCCGATGCAAAGGCCGAGATCACATTGCATACCGTAAACACGCTCAGGACAAGGAGCATAACCTTTTTCCGGTTTACTCCCGAGAAAAAAAGAGGCATCGTGAGGCCTGATATGGCCACCACAAGCGCAAACATGCTGACGAGCAGACCCGCCGTCGCCACCGTCACCCCATAATTCTGGGAAATCAGAGGAAGGATGCCCACCACCCCCATCTCCGTATTGATAATGCTGAAAACTCCTATTGTCAAAATTAAGATCAAGCCTTTTTTCATTTCAACAAAACCTCCTGCATATTTTCTACAAGTTCAATGTAGCAGGTTTGATTAAGAATAACAAATACTTATATATGATACATATCCATAGCTAAAAATTATTCTTTTTAGGGTTTGGCATTGTGATTTTGACAGAAAGTCTATATAATATTAGAAAAATCAAATCTTCGTACAGCGCCAGATGACAGAAAGGAAAACATTATGGAACTGCGTGTCCTCAACTATTTTCTTGCGATCGCAAGGGAGCAGAGCATTGTGCATGCCGCCGAGACTCTTCATCTCTCCCAGCCTACACTCTCCACACAGATCAAGGGGCTGGAGGAGGAGCTTGGCAAGCAGCTTCTCATCCGGGGGACAAAGGGCTCCCGGAAGGTCACGCTCACAGAAGAGGGAATGATCCTCAGGAAGCGGGCGGAAGAAATACTGGATCTTGTCAGAAGGACAGAAAATGAGATCACCATGAGCGATGACATTATCATGAGCGATGTCTATATCGGCACAGGGGAGACAGACGGCATCCGGGTAATTGCCAGGGCAGCTCAGACACTGCAAAGCCAGCATCCCGGCATCCACTACCACATCTCCAGCGGGAACGCCGCCTATGTCTTTGAGTACCTGGACAAGGGACTCATCGACTTCGGCATTGTGTTCGGCGACGTGGATCTGACAAAATACAATGCGCTGGAGACCGCTTATTCGGAAACGTGGGGCGTTTTAATGCGCAGGGATTCCGCTCTCGCAGACAGAGAGAATATCTCTCCGGACGACCTCAAGGACAAGCCTCTCATCCTTTCCCAGCAGGAATACCAGGGCGGCAGCCTGACGCAGTGGATCGGCAGCGAACCCTCTGACCTGAATATCATAGCCACCTACAACCTGCTCTATAACGCCTCTCTCCTTGTGGACGAAGGCCTGGGCTACGCCATAGGCTATGACAAGATCATCAACACCAGCGGCAGCCGGCTCTGTTTCCGCCCGCTGAAGCCGAAGCTGGAAAACAAGATGAGCATTATCTGGAAAAAATATCAGCTGTTTTCAAAGCCCGCCGAAAAATTTCTCGAAGTGCTGCGGGACTTATTGACGCCGCAGGACTCCCCGGATGAATCCTGACCGCTGATCGCAAAAAATGCAGACAGACTGTGAAAATCCAGTCTCTGTCTGCATTTTTTAATATCCTCTCTACATTGCGTGCTCCCTGTCCAGCTGAAAAATCAGGTAATCGAGACAGGATATCTTCTTTTCTTCTGTATGCACATGATTTAACAATGTTTTTCGGTGCTCCTCCAGCAGCGCCCTCTGCTTCTCCGCGCCATCTTCCTTTTCATAAGAAAAAAATTCTCTGATAATCTCCGCATTGCAGCCGGCAGCCTTCAGGTTCTGCTCCACCTCATCCTTTGACAAACGATACATGATCCCGTTTCACCTCTTTTTCGGCTTTATTAACTAAGGATACTATACGTCTCCCGCCTTCGGATAGCAAATACTTATATCTTATAATTTTAAATAGGTTTTTTCTATCTTAATCTCTTTAGCACATCCCCGACATCCCCGTCAATACAGACAGACTGCTCCGCTATCTCCCTCGGCGCGGCCGCGTCCCCGTAATTGATACAGGCGTACACTGCCTCCGGGTTCTGGCGGGTCATCTTCCAGAAGGGGTACTTGATGATCACCGGGGTGTTGTAGCCCACCCCCAGCTCCAGGTAGAGGATCTTCATCCCCTCGTGCTCCCTCTGGAAGCGGCTGTATCTCTCAGCCGCCCTGTACCACCCCTCGTCCTGCACAAAGCTGTCGTCTGCCCGCAGGTTCATGGTCATGGGCCTGCCGCAGTGGGGACAGTGGGGAACCAGCTCGGAGGGGATACGCATATTTTCCTGGCTCTCCAGCATCTCCCGGACCGCCTTCTCGTTGTCCCATGTCTCCTGGCAGCAGGGCTCCATGCACTGAAAGAGCCCGTAGTCTCCCTGGGTATAGAACAGCCTCTCCTTGTCAAAGCCCGCCTTCTGGAAGCAGTGGTCCACGTTGGTGGTGAGGACGAAATAATCCCTGTCCTTCACCAGCTCCAGCAGCTCCTCATACACCGGCCTGGGCGCATCCACATACCGGTTCAGCCAGATATGGCGGCTCCAGTAGGCCCAGTACTCCTCCAGCGTACTGTAGGGATAAAACCCTCCGGAATACATATCATGGAAATGATATTTGTTTTCAAAGTCACTAAAATATTTCTCAAATCTCTCGCCGCTGTAGGTAAAGCCGGCGGATGTGGAAAGTCCGGCCCCGGCGCCGATGACAACCGCCTCTGCCTCCTCAAGGGCTTTCTTCAGACGGTGTAGCTTCTGTTCATCTGTCTCTTCTCTGGCCTGTGTCAGTATACCTATGAACATGTTATTCTGCCTCCTGTGCTCTTCTATGTTCTGATTGTATCACAGATGATTACAAGCAAAAAGCGCGCACTTTTTTGTTACCTGGTTACTCCAAGGTAACCCACAGACCTCAGGCAGCGCCATCTCCCGGCAGCTCTGTCCCGGCAGATCCATCTCCCCTGTTGCGCCATCCGGGATACTACACTATAATCAGAATGTAACATTCTTTTTTAAACTATTAAGTGAATTATAGACTACGACAACAGTTGAGGTGATCTGTATGAAGACAAAAGAAGAATTGCCGGCCTGCCCGGTAGCCACCACGGTCCAGCTCATCGGCAGCAAGTGGAAGCTGCTGATCCTCCGCAACCTTTTTATGCGCCCCTGGCGCTTTAACGAGCTCAGGAAAAATCTGGTGGGCATCAGCCAGAAGGTGCTGACGGACAGCCTCCGTGCTCTGGAGGAGGACGGGATCGTCACCCGCACCGTCTACCCGGAGGTACCTCCCAGAGTGGAGTACGCCCTCTCCCCTCTTGGCGAGTCCATGAAGCCCATCCTGGACGCCATGGAGCAGTGGGGAACGGAATATAAAAAGAAGCTGCAGTAAGAAAAAGGCCCATTTCAGCGATCTGATCCATACAAAGACGCAAGAAAAAATCAGAGGAAAGCCAGGGCCACAGTCCCGGCGGTCAGAAGGACGAGCCCTGCCCCGGATCTTCGGCCAAGCCTCTCCCCGAAGACAAAATAGGAAAATACGGCCGTCACAAGGACGCTCAGCTTGTCGATGGGCGCCACGATGCTGGCCGGCCCCTCCTGGAGGGCCCGGTAATAGCAGAGCCAGGACGCCCCCGTGGCCACCCCGGACAGGCAGATAAAGAGGAGCTCTCTTCCCGGGATATCCCGCACCTCCTTTTGTCTCCCCTGGACAAACACCATCATCCAGGCCATGACCAGCACCACGCAGGTGCGGATGGCGGTTCCCAGGTTGGACTCCACACCTGTGATGCCTATTTTCCCCAGGATGGCAGTCAGGCTGGCGAAAAAGGCGGAGCCCGCGGCGTAGACGAACCAGCTTCCCCTTCTGTCCTCCTTCGCCTCCTCCACATCCTTTTTCTCGATCATGAGGAAGATGCCCGCCGCTATGACGGCCACGGCCGCCGCCTTGGCCAGCGAGATCCCCTCCCCGAGAAAGATGAGGGCCAGAAGGATGGTGAGAACCGTGCTGGACTTGTCCACCGGCACCACCTTGTTGATATCCCCTGTCTGCAGAGCCTTAAAGTAGCAGAGCCAGGACGCCCCCGTGGCCGCCCCGGACAGAATGAGGAACAAAAGGGTTCTCCCGCTGACATCCCGTAGCTGGTCCACCGAGCCGGCGGCCAGCGCGATGCCCCACGAAAAGACCAGTATGACCACCGTGCGGACCGCTGTGGCCACTGTTGAATTTGTTCTCCTGATCCCGCATTTTGCCAGGATCGATGTGACTCCGGCAAAAAAGGCGGAGCCTGCGGCATAGAAAAGCCACACCTTTTATTCCTTCTTTCTCAAAGATTATGCGCTGCCGTTAACAGACAGCTATCTGATTTCTTTTATGATAGCGCTTCTTCCAGCTTCTGTCCATATCCATATATTTTAAAAGGGGAACCGGCCGCCCTAGTTCAGCAGCCTGTTCCCCCTCTCGCAGATTTCATAAATCTCGTCATATTTTTCCTCGATCAGAGGATTGATCTTCTCCGTCTCTCTGCGCACCCCGCTTCTGTACAGGAACCAGGGCGCCGCCCAGCCGAGAAATCCCGGAATGGCCAGGATGATGCACAAAATAATGCGGGGCGGGTCTGCCGTCACCGCAAAGGTGGATCCGGCCATGAACGCGGTCCCGATGACGCCCACAGTCAGAGCCATCACAGAGGGGCGGGAGGTCTTTGCCTTCTCCAGTCTCCCGATCTGTTCCGCGCAGGCCTCAAAATTGCGCTGGAGCCTGGTCAGCTCCGTCTTGTTGACGATCCTTCTGTCCCGCTTCAGGCGCAGCACCGTTTTCCCGTGTCCACCCCTACCTGCCCTCTCCGGGTATTTTTCCAGGGTTCCGGGCATGACATTCTCATCCGGCTCCCACCCGAAATTTTCATAGCTGTCTATGAGAAAGGAGACCTGCCCGGCATCAGCCAGCACCTCCTTGTACTCGTAGGCTGTAAATCCTCTTCTGCTCTCTCCTGTCAAAGCTCCGTCACCTCCACGTCTTTCTCATCCCCGGCTATCCTGTTCCCTGTTATCCTGTTTCTGTCTTCTCTCTCCTCTGTCCTGGGCAGCCTCACTGTAAATACGCTCCCCTCTCCCTCTTTGCTCTCCACCTGTATCTCTCCGTTCATGAGGATGAGGATCCTGCGCACAAGGGCCAGCCCCAGGCCATTCCCCTCTCTGGAGTGGGAGGTGTCCCCCTGATAAAATTTGTCAAAAATGTGCCGCAGGCTCTCCGGGGCCATGCCGCATCCTGTGTCGGCTACCGACACCTCCACATACCCTTTTACTGTTCTCTGCCGCACGGTCACCGTGCCTCCGGGCTCTGTAAATTTGCCCGCATTGGAGAGCAGATTGTTCCACACAAGCTCCAGCAGGCTCCTGTCTGCCTGCACAAAGGCCCTGTCCTCCATCTCTATCTCCAGCTCCAGATCCTTCTCGTCCCACAGCTCCTCATACTGGAGGATACACTCCTCCAGCTGGGCGCACAGGTCGCAGGTCTCCATCTCCGGGTCAATGCGCTGGTTCTCCAGCTTGTTCAGGCGGAGGATATTGCTGATCAGGTCTGACAGCCTGCCCGCCGCCGCCTCGATATTCCTGGCATATTCCTGTCTCTCTTCCGCCGTCCCATTTCCCGTCCGGAGAAGCTCCGCATAATTCTTGATGACGGCGATGGGGGTCTTCATCTCATGGGAGACATTGGACACAAAGTCTGTCTTCAGCGTCTCCACGCTCCCCAGCTCCTCCACCATCTTGTTGAAATCCAGGATCATCACATCCAGATAGTCCAGCCTGTCCGCCGTGTGCACTGTGGGCACATACACGGAAAAATCGCCCCCCGCCACCTGCCGTGTGGCCTTTGCCAGCCTGTGGAGGGGTGCCTCATACGTATCTTTGATTTTTTTTCTTGTAAACAGAGTCAGCCCCACAGCCACAGCGCCCCAGTAGAGCATGGGAACAGCTGTCTGGATGATCTCATTCCATCCCCTTTTATTCATCAGGACGAGGAGCCCCTCGTGAATTCCGGACATCAGAAAGAGCACGCCCAGATAAATGGCAAAAAGGGAAACCGGGAAAAGGCTGTCCTTTATGACGCGTCTGACCTCCCCGCCCTCCTGTCCTCTTATAGATTTCCCGTTCTCATTTCTCATTGCAGCACCGCCTTGTAGCCCAGGCCGCGCACAGTGACGATCTTAAATCCATCGCAGCCTGACAGCTTGTTCCGAAGCTTCGTCATATACACGTCCACAGCCCGGGGACTCGTGTCGCTGTCCACATCCCAGAACTCATCCATAAGCTGAGCCCTGGAAAATGTCTTCTTCGGATAGGAAAGAAGCTTGTAAATAATGTTGAACTCCCTGGTGGTAAGCGGGATCTCCTCCCCGTCCACCTCAGCGCTCATGCCGTCCGCGTCCAGTGTAAGGTTTCCCACTGTGATCCTTCTCTCCATCTCAATATTGGCCCTCCGAAGGAGCGCCCGCACCCGGAGCACCAGCTCGTCCAGGTCCACCGGCTTCACCATGTAGTCGTCTATCCCCAGCTGGAACCCTTTTTGCTTGGAGGGAAGATCGTCCCTGGCAGACATGAAGAGAATGGGGATCCTCTGGTTCACCTTTCTCACCGTCCTGGCGAACTCAAAGCCATCGATCCCCGGCATCATGATATCTGAGATGATGAGCTCATAGAGCTGACCATACATTTCTTCGTATGCATCCTCCGCGTTCAGGCACCCCTTCGCCTCAAAGCCGCTGTCTCTCAGATATGTGCAGACGATATGGTTCAGTCTCTCGTCATCCTCCACCACAAGAATGTGTATCATCGTCCTGTCCCTCCATTTCTTACGTGCTCTCAGTATGAATACAGTGTATTACTGAAATGTTTATATTTTGTTTCTGAATTATTAAAAAATCGGCGGTGGGCAGTTTTATGCCTTATAAACAGCCTTAGACATGTAATGAACTTCTTGCGCCATACCGTCCGGTGTGCTATAGTAAAGATGTAGAAAGGACAGCCGCCACAAAGTGGTTGACCTACATATGGTGTGATAGAATTACCACCCCTTTGGTCAAAGTTTCGGGGTGGTTTTTCTATGCTTTAAAACATTATCTGATAAACGTAAATACGAATGTCAGCAATGCGAGGATAAACATTCCAAAGGCCATGAGATCCTTAAAATCAAAATGTTTCTTGTCCATCAGCATCACCCCCATTCTATGTAGAATAGAGGTCAGCCACCCTGTAACACGGTTGTCCTTGTAGACATATTACCACAGACAGTAACTATCAGGCAGCCATATGTCTTCTTTTTATGTAATTTTCTCAATCGTCAGATACCTGCTTCTTGCCCCATTCCACCCGTTATGCTATAGTATAGACGTAAACGGGGCAGTCGCTATAAAGTGGTTGACCGGTAAGTTTAGTTGTAAAACCGCCCTTACTCGCCAAAGTACAAGGGCGGTTTTTCCATGCCTTAAAACATTATCTGATAAACGCAACTACGATCTTTACTTGATTTTCTCCGTCGCCAGATACGCTCCCAGTACCATGAGGACAAACGCAGCCGGGAAAAAGCCTCCCGGAAGCTCCCCGAAAATGAGGAAAGAGAACAGCACGCCGATAAACGGTGCTATCCCGTAGTAGGCGCTTGTCCTCGCCGCACCCAGACAGCGCTGGGCATATACATAGAAGAAAATGCTCAGCCCGTAGGACACAAATCCCAGCAGCAGGACAAGGGGGATATCAGAAAGCGCCGGGAAATGCTCCCCGGACAGGAGGGCGATCAGCAGTGCGCCCATGCCTGAACCCAGCCCCTTGACGACCACGATTTCCAGCGGGTCACTCCCGGACAGCATCCTGGTGCAGTTGTTTTCAAAGCCCCAGCAGACGCAGGCCGCAAGCACAAGGAGGGAGCCCGCTGAGAAGTCAAGACTGCTCATATCCTCAAAGGACAGCAGCATGCTGGACAGAGTGATCAAACCCACAGCCAGTCCCAGCCGGCGGCTGATTTTCTCCCTGAAGATAAAAAAGGCCACAACAGAGGTCGCAACAATCTCAAAATTATTGAGCAGGGAGGCGTTGGCCGACGTGGTCATGGTAAGGCCGAACATGAGAAAAACAGGCGCGGCAATATCCAGAGCGATCATCCCTGCCGTGTAGGGCAGGTCCCTTCTCGCAAGCCGCTTCTCCTCCCCTCCTCTGCCTGTCCCCCTGCGGGCAATCCCCAGAAGGAGCATGCCGGCCCCGGCCCCCAGATACAGAAGGCCCGCCATCATGGCCGGCTCCACGTCCTCAAGTAGCAGCTTGGCCACCGGGGCGTTGACTGCGTAGAGAGCTGCTGCCAGCACAGCCCAGAAAACAGAAAGACTTCCTCTTCCACTCTCTTTCACGCTCCCACCCCCTATTTGACAAACCGGTCGATAGCTTCCGAGAGGTCCTCCAGCACTTTCCTGTCCCCTGTCTCCACAGCATCCACAACGCAGTGGTCGATGTGGTCCTTTAGGATGATTTTTCCTACATTATTCACAGCAGACCTGACTGCCGCGATCTGGATCAGTATCTCAGAGCAGTCCCTCCCCTCCTCCACCATCTTTTTGACCGCTTCCATATGGCCTATGGCCCGGGAGAGACGGTCCAGGACCTTTTTCGTCTCCGTGTGGGTGTGAGTATGGATGTGGGTATGGATATTGGCATGTGTGTGAGTATCAGTATTCGCCTGTGTGTGGGATTGGTTCATGATATCAGCCTCCTTTTTATATCCCCCCATGGGGGATATAAAAAGGATAGCACAATTGAAAAAAGGATACAAGTGATATGGGAATTCTTATCGATGCGCAGGGCTATCTTGTCTCCTGCTCAAATACAGACACGACATACTCGGCAATCTCGCAGTCCTGCTCCTCTGTGCCGCCGCCTACGCCGATGCCTCCTGCAATCTTTCCGTCCACAAAGAGAGGGTATCCGCCGGACACAAGCGTGATCTTCGGATCATTGCTCTGGATGGCCATGAGGGAGGCTCCCTCCGCCGCGCATGCCGCCACATCCTTTGTCTTGCACTGTGTCACTGCCGCTGT
This sequence comes from Eubacterium sp. ER2, assembly GCF_000765215.1. Classification (GTDB taxonomy): domain Bacteria; phylum Bacillota; class Clostridia; order Lachnospirales; family Lachnospiraceae; genus Claveliimonas; species Claveliimonas intestinigallinarum. The sequence continues at coordinate 78,644 of NZ_JPJE01000009.1, read as the reverse complement.
GTAGGCCTTTCCCGGCACAAGGGTGATACTGAGGACCAGGGCCTCTCCATACCGGCGGTACACCCTCGGGAGCCCGCTCTCATCGCACACAGCAAAGCTGATGTCTATGCCCACCTCCCTGCTCTTTTCGCGGGCTGCCACGCACAGCTTATCGCACAATTCATCTGTTAAAATCATCTGTCATTCCTCCAATCTTCTGTTCTGATGATCATTTTAACAGTGAATATCTCGCTGCGCTTGCCCGTTTCTACAGAAAATTTGCCTGTTTCTTCGAAAGGATGTCCTCCTTTGGCGACGCGCCGAACATTTTCCGGTAATCTCTCGCAAACTGGGAAGAGCTCTCATAGCCCACTTCCATGGCCGCCTCCGTGGCGTTTTTGTTCTCGTCCATCATAAGCCTCCTGGCCTCCGTCAGCCGCAGCCTCTTCTGGCACTGGAAAGGCCCCATCCCCACGGCGCTCTTGAATTTCTGGTGAAAGAGGGACACGCTCATATTGTTCTGCTGGGCCAGCTCCTCCACTGTGAAGGATTTCCGGAAATTTTTCTTGATCCAGCTGTTCGCCTCGTATATCTCCCCAGCCTGGGAGATATTGATGACGCTGGTAAGGAACTGTTTCCCGCAGGACCCGCAGAGCATGTGGAAGATGAGCTCTCTTCGGATGTGGGCGGCCATGAAGGCAGTGGCGTCCTCCTCTGGAAATATCAGCACATGTCCGGCAAGGGGCGTGTCAATCTGGGATATGGAATACTGTCCCGCCTCGTAGTCCATGATGCCGGAGGACGTGTAGAGGCGCATGGACCCATCCGCCACAATGTAAAGATAGGAATTGTCTGTCCGTGGCATGGGTATCGTCTCCGATGCGACGCGGTATACCTTCATATAGGGGACTGAGGTCCTGTTCTCCCCCTCTTCCAGGGAAAGGCTCCGGAGCCCTTCCGCCAGATTTCCTTTGTACTTTGCTCTGTGCTTTGTCATGTCCTTCCTCCCCATATTCTTCCGCCCTCGCGGCGCTTTCTGTCTTTCTCTATCTTATCACAGGGACCTGAAAAACTGCAATCGCCCCGGTCCGCCTCGTATTCCGGTCTGCCTCCGTCCCAATCCGTCTCGATTTTCTTTACCAATGTGGCGCAGGCCGCAATACATGGTATAATGGTTTAATCTGATGAACCAAAGGAGGAACGAAACAATGATGACTGTCATGGAAGCAATCAGACAGCGCCACAGCGTGCGCCAGTACACAGATAAACCCCTGGGGGAGGATGTGACACGCCCTCTGGAGGAGGAGATTGCGGCCTGCAACAGGGAGAGCGGCCTCCACATCCAGCTTGTAACAAATGAGCCAAAGGCTTTTCAGGGATTTCTTGCCCACTACGGAAGCTTCAGAGGAGTGACCAGTTACCTGGCACTGGTGGGCAAAAAGGGCCCGGATCTGGAGGAGACCTGCGGGTACTACGGGGAGAGGCTTGTGCTGAAGGCCCAGCAGCTGGGGCTGAACACCTGCTGGGTCGCGCTCACGTACAGCAAAGTGTCCTCCGCCTTTACTGTGGCTGCCGGCGAAAAGCTGTGCGCCGTCATCGCCATCGGCTACGGAAAAACCCAGGGCGTTCCCCACAGGTCAAAGGCCATGGAAAAGGTGACAAAGACAGACGGCCCCGCGCCGGACTGGTTTACAGCCGGCGTCGAGGCCGCCCTTCTGGCACCCACAGCCATGAACCAACAGAAATTCCAGTTCACTCTGGCAGAAGACAAGGTATCCGTCAGAGCCGGCATGGGATTTTACACAAAAATAGATCTCGGCATTGTCAGGTACCACTTTGAGGCAGGCGCCGGGAAGGAGCACTTCACCTGGGCCTGATGCTCCGGGCCTGGTTCTCCGGGCCTTACGCCTACTGGTCAAACCGGATATGGAAAAGCCGGTACACCTCCAGGAGACTGCGGATATCCAGTATCTGACTCTCCCCTCTGTCCATCTGGCTGATCCGGATCAGATCCTCGTCCTCCAGCCTGAAGAAATCAATGTCAAAATTCTCCTCGATCCGCTCTGCGTGGACGGACTTGGGAATGGCGATAATATTGCTCTGGCGAAGCCATCTCAGGATTACCTGGGATGGCTTTTTCCTGTACTGCTGCCCTATGGCCTCCAGCGTCTCATTTGTAAAGATCCCGTCTCTCCCCTCCGCAAACGGGGCCCATGCCATGGGGGTGATGTCATAGTGGTACATGACCTCCCGCAGCTTTTTCTGCTGGCAGAAGGGGTGGAGCTCCACCTGGTCCACAGCGGGCACGACCTGGCTGTTCAGGATCAGATCCACCAGCCGGTCCGCCTCAAAATTGCAGACTCCAATGGCCCGGATCTTTCCTTTTTTGTACAGCTCCTCCATGGCCCTCCAGCTCCCGTAATAATCCCCGTAGGGCATGTGGATCAGGTACAGATCCAGATAATCTGTCTGCAGGTTCTCCAGCGTTTTTTCAAAGGAGCGCATAGTCTTTTCATATCCCGCATCCTGTATCCACACCTTGGATGTGAGGAATACGTCCTCTCTGGCTATGCCGCTCTCCTTCACAGCCTCGCCCACAGCCCTCTCATTTCCGTAGCAGGCGGCTGTGTCGATGAGGCGGTACCCTGTCCTAAGCGCTGTCAGGGCGCTCCTTTTGCACTCCTCCTCGTCTGTGATCTGGAACACTCCAAAGCCCAGCTGGGGCACATTCACATGGTTGTTCAATGTGAGCACTTTCATCTTTCTTCTTTTCCCTCCATTTTTTCCTCTATTGTGAGCGTCGCCCGGATGTTTCCCTTTCCCAGAACATCCCTCAGCTCCTTTTCAGACAAATTCTGCACTTTCCCAAGACGCGTGAAATTCCATGTGTTCGGCGCATAGTAGATGACCAAAAGATTTCCCTCTGACAGGATCACATCTCCGGCCTCCGTCGTGATATGCTCATCATTTGCGGGAAGCTGCGCTCCCAGACTTCCGAACTTTTCCATGTGGGCAAAGTCCTTCATTTCCAGCGTCAGCGGGCCGTCCCGCAGCAGCTCCTCCACGGCTCTGGCGGAGCTGTTCTCACATAGCTTCACCTGTATGTCGGTTCCGTTTACTTCTATATTCATGTTCATGCCCGTCTTCTCCTTCTTCTATGATCTGTCCGCCGTCCCGTCAGGCACATTCCCGCGAGGCAGCGCATTCCTGCTCGATCCGTCCCATGGCGCTGTCGTCATCCCGGATCACTTCCCCGACAGAGGGAACCTGTATAATTCCGGCCTTCGGGTTCTTGATACTGAGGACCGGCGTGGTGATCCTGGCCTCCACTTCAGATTTCTCAAAGCACAGATCCGTGTCCACCATTTCACAGTCCACCAGCTTCAGCCCCTGACAGTAGCAAAGCGGCTGCGTGCCAATGATGCGGCAGTTCTCGAATGTCACGCCTTTGGAATACCAGCCCAGATACTCTCCTTTTACCGTGCTGTTTCTGACAACTACGTTTTCCGCGTGCCAGAAAGCGTCCTTTGTGTCAAATGTACAGTGGTCAAAGACTGCGTTTTTGATGTACTGGAAGGAGTATTTGCCTGTCAGCTCCACATCGGTAAAGGTCAGATTTTCAGAGCGCATCATAAAATACTCGCTGGAGGCCTTTGTGTTCTCCATCCGGATATTTTTCACGGACCATCCAAACTCCGGAGAAATAATATCTGAATTCCTGATCACTATATCGCTGCACTCCCGGAGCGCCTTGATGCCGTGCAGCTTTGTGTCCGCGATCTCCACATGGTCCGAATACCACAGAGCCGCCCGGCATTTGTCCGTCATCTCGGACTCCGTGATCCTAAGGCCATGGTCATGCCAGAATGGATAGCGCAGGTTAAAGTAACAGCTCTCCACCTCAATATCCGATGACTCCTTACAGGCGCTTTCCCCATCTGCCGGGCCGTCAAACGAACAGTGGCTGATCGTGATCCCATGGCTTCCATAAAGGGCCCTCTCCTCATCAAAGGTTTTATCCTCTATAAAAGTTCTGTTTTCTTTCATTACAGCGACACTTCCTTTCTGTTTTCTGTTTTTATTATATAAAGCAGGCTCAATAATTACAAACAGTTGATAATCATACATTTCCATCGTTTACAGGAATGGTAAAAAGAGCTATACTGGATGGAAGAAAACATGCGGATCAGCAAAAAAGGAGAATGCTATTATGATTGAAACGAGGCTTCTGTACTATTTTCTCGCCATCGCCAGGGAAGGGAGCATTACAGCCGCTGCCAATGCCCTCTTTGTGACCCAGTCCACTCTGTCCAGACAGATGATGGAGCTGGAAGAGCAACTTGGGAAACAGCTCTTTATCAGAGGAAAACGCAAAATCACTCTGACAGAGGACGGTATCTTCTTCCGGGACAGGGCCAGAGAAATTCTGGAGCTTTTGGAAAATACTGAGACAGCCATGCGCGCGGACGCGGAAAGCCTGTGCGGCGACATCTGTATCGGATGCGGTGAGACTGTGGCCATGGACACACTGGCCGGCTTTCTTGAAAATTTCCACAGGAAGCATCCGGATGTCAAAATACATACCTTCAGCGGCGATGCCGATGCCGTCCTGGACCGCATCGACAAGGGGCTCTGCGACATGGGTCTTCTGCTTGGGCCGGTCCGCCAGGAAAAATACGAATATCTGAACATACACCAGAAGGACATCTACGGTCTTCTTATGCCGGCGGACTGCGATCTGGCGTCCCAGGAGGCTGTCAATATCGATCAGCTGAAGACCCTGCCCATGATCCTCTCCGACCAGACCTTTTCCGGGCATCAGGATCTGGACTGGTTTGGTTCTGATTACTCTGTCTTCCACGTCGTTGCGACCTACAACCTGATCTACAACGCAACCTTCCTGGTAGAGCACGGCATCGGCTACGCCCTCTGCCTGGACCGGCTGGTAAATACAAAAGGGCGGAATCTCACCTTCCGCCCTATCACTCCGGAGCTGTCCGTTGATCTGTATATCGTCACGAAAAAGTACCAGACGCTCTCGCCGGCGGCGGGGGCCTTTTACCGGTACTTAAAGGAGCAGGTCATCTGTTAGGCAGCGCATCCACCTACAGTCCCCGTCCCAGCTCATAGGCCATCTTCGGGTAGGGACTGTGCTTTGTCATGGACGGACTTCCGCAGCCTCTGCCCAGCACCATGCCGCAGTCTTCAAAGTCCAGATACCGCACCAGTGTCTGGTAGTGGCTCTCCAGCGCGTCAAAGGTCCAGCCGTCGCTGTTCCAGGCCACGGTCAGAAGGGCGGACTTCATGTGCTTTCTCGTAATGCTGCTGTTGTAGGCGCAGAACCTGTCCACCACGATCTTGAGCTGGGCAGACATGCCATAGTAGTAGAGGGGCGTGGCAAAGACCACCATGTCCGCCTCCAGCATGGCTGCCCGCACCTTCTGGTTGTCGTCCTTCTGCACGCAGGGCCCCTCGTACCCGCAGGCCACACAGCCCGTACAGGGATGGATGGTAAGATCTGTCAGGTCAAACCTGCGGACCTCATGCCCCGCCTCCTTTGCTCCTCTTGTAAATTCCTCTGTCAGGATATTTGTTGAGCCCTTTTTGTTGGGGCTCCCCTGTAAAATGACGATCTTCATGTCTGTTCTCCTCCGTTTCTGGCTGCCGCTTCCGGCTGCTGCTTCCAACTACAGCTTCTGGCTGCCGGTGGACCAGACGTGATCCTCCTTCGCCTGCTCCGCTGTGTTCTGTGCCATGACTCCCACCAGCCTGTGGGGCACGTAGGGCTCCTCCAGATAGTCTCTCTCCTCTTTTGTCAGGCAGATCCTGGTGGCGTTTTCCATGCCCTCCACATGGGACAGCTTCGTGGCTCCCACCACCGGGGCTGTGACCTTGGTCAGCAGCCAGGCCAGGGAGATTTCCGTCATGGACACGCCTCGTTTGTCTGCGAGCTCAGCCACCCGGGCGATGATCTCACTGTCCTGGGCTGCCGTGCCGTCATATTTCAGCTTTGCGTGGCTGTCCTCCTCCAGCCGCTTCGAGGTCTCTCCCGGCCGCTTGGAGAGACGGCCTCCCGCCAGGGCGCTGTAGGGCGTCATGGCGATGCTGTCCTCCCGGCAGAGCTTTGCCATCTCCCGCTCCTCCTCCCGGAAGATCAGGTTGTAGTGGCCCTGTACGGAGACAAATTTGGCAAATCCCTCCCGTTCTGCCAGGGCGTTTGCCTTGGCCAGCTGGTAGGCATAGCAGTTGGAAATACCGATATATCTGGCCTTGCCCTCCTTCACCACATTGTTCAGCCCCTCCATGATATCGTAGAGAGAGCTCTCATAGTCCCACATGTGGTAGATGTACAGATCCACATAGTCCATGCCCAGATTTTCCAGGCTCTTGTCTATCATCTTCTCAATATGGGCCTGGGGTGTGACGCCGGCCTCCACCTCCTGGGGCGTGCGGGGCAGGAACTTGGTGGCCACCACCACCTCATCCCTCTTCGCGAAATCCTTCAGCGCCCGGCCCAGGTACTGCTCGCTGGTGCCGCTCTGGTAGGCGATGGCCGTGTCATAGAAATTGATGCCCGCCTCCAGACCTTTTTTGATGATCTCTCTTGTGTGCTCCTCATCGATGGTCCAGGAGTGCTGCCCCTTTCCGGCGTCTCCAAAGCCCATGCACCCCATGCAGATGCGGGAGATATTCAAATCAGAGTTTCCCAATCTTGTATACTGCATTTTCATCCCTCCATTGACTTTACTTACATTCTGACATAGTGTCAGCGCAGATGCAAATACTTGTTATGAATACAGCTTCATAGCCGGAAGGCATGAAAACGCGCCAAATCCCATTTTAAGCTTCAAACAATCCCCCTGACGATCGTACGGATCCTGTTCATACTCATACTTTCCTTTTACTGAGCTGTTTTGTATATGCTGCCATCTCACGGGCCACATAGAAAGCCACGATCACCTCTGTGGCAGGCATGGCAAACCAGATCGCATTTCCGCCGAGCACAGCAGGAAGCAGATAAATGAGAACGCCGCTTATGACGAGCCCTCTGGCCACCGACGCGATGAAGGCCGCCCTCGGCTTCATCAGAGCCTGGAAATAGTATGTGGAAAAGATGTTCAGCGGCAGGAGCAAAAAGGAGAGACCGTAGCACCGGAAGATGGAAGGCGCGATCCCAAGTACCTCCGCCGTGGGCGTCATGAAGAACCGGATAAACACATTGGGCAGCAGCATCGACAGAGCCGTCCAGAACAGGCTGAAAAAGGCCACTGTCCCCAGGGCGTATTTCAGCGTCTCCCGTATCCTTTCTCCCTTTCCCGCTCCAAAGTTGGTGGATATGATAGGCTGCGAGGCCTGTCCCACGCTGTAAGCGCAGCACTGCACAAAGGTGCTGATATTTACAATGACACCGTACACCGCCAGAGCGTTTGTGCCAAACCAGACCATGATCTGGCGGTTGAAAAGGATGGTCAGTATGCCCATGGCCACATCGATGAAGAAGGTGGGAAATCCGGTCACCGCGATTTTCTTTAATTTACAGAGAAGCCTCTCCGGACGCGCCAGCCGTAGGGTGTTCTTCTTCCTACAGAAGTGTGACAGCATGGCCAGGAAACTGATGGCAGAGCCGATGGCTGTGGCAAGCCCCGCGCCGTAGGCTCCCATATCGCAGGTGAACACAAAGAAGTAATCCCCGAAGATATTGAAGATACCACCTGCCAGCACAGCCCCTGTGGCCAGCGCCGGATTTTTGTCGTTTCTTAAGTAGGCGGCCAGCATCTGGTTAAAGAGGAAAAACGGGATGGCTGCCTTGATCGGCCGCACATATCCCCTGGCCAGCGTCAGCGTCTGATCCCGGGCCCCAAAGAAGACCAGGAGCTGCCTGTCAAAACAGATGATGGCAGCCCAGAGAATCAGCGCCAGAATGACAGAGCCGATCACAGAGGCCGTAAAATACTCGTTTGATGTCCGCATATCCCTGCCCGCTTTTCCCCGGATAGTGCTGAAAAGGACGGATCCCCGATCCCCATCAGAAGTCCGAAGCTGTAGATAATGTTCCAGACCGGTGCCACCACTGCCAGGGCGGCTGACCCCTCCGGGCCGTGATACTGCCCTACCATGGCCATATCCACGATAGAGTAGATAGACGTGATCAGCGCGCTCCCGAAGGCGGCTGACAGATACTTGAAATAAATGGTCTTGATCTTCCCGCTCAGAAAATCCATTTTCTCATCCTCCTGCCGTAAAAAATGTACCTCTCCCCGAAAGAGCCCCACCGGAAAAGCCGGGATACAGTCCGCAAAGAAAAACCGGATAAGGGACAAGCGTAAGGCTCGTCTCTTATCCGGTCCATCATTTCCGCCCAATGACTTTCCCTCCGAGGAACGGGCATTCAGCCCGCCTCTTATCCGGCTGTCCGCATGATCCTGTGCTCCTGCGGTCAGCCCTCCGAGAACTGTAGGTTAGTGTATCACAGGGGATTTTGTTTGTCAAACAGGGCCGGGCCTTTGCCTTTTGTCACCCTTTTAATATCCCAGCCCATCCAGCCAGGAGCGTATCTCCTCCCGGGCATCCATGGCGCCTGATGCGCTGATGGCGAGTCCCTCCTTAACGTCCGCATCTGGCTGGAGCTCCTCGATCCGGCTGACGGTATCGGAAAATCCGCTCCCCCCTGATGTGACAAAGGGAATGACCGCCTTCCCTGACAGGTCATACTCCTCCAGGAAGCTGTACACAGCCATAGGCATATCCCCCCACCAGTTGGGGTACCCCAGAAAGACCGTGCCATAGTCCTCCAGGTTCTCGATGTGGGTCTCCAGCTGGGGACGAGCGTCCTCCCGCTGTTCCTCCTGCCCCTGATCTACCGTATCGTCGTAGCTGTCGGGATATTTTTCTACGGTCCGGATGGAGAAAAGCTCCCCTCCCGTCTCCTCCCCTATCATGTGCGCCACTGCCCCGGTGTTGCCGGTCACTTCCCCGTTCCAGCTCTGGATGCTGGCGCTGGCTGAAGCATCGATCCCCTCCGGCAGGTCCGCGTTCTCCGCGTAGGTAAAGTAAGCCACCAGAGTACCGCCCGCCCCGCTGTCCCGGGCCTCTTCATTTTGCGTCTCTGCTGTCTGCGTCTCTTCCCCGGCGCTCTCCTGCGCCGTCTCCTCCCCGCCGCAGGCGCTCACAGACATAGCTGTCACGCACGCCAGCAGCAGCGCTGCTATTCTTCTCTTCATATCGCTGTTTTCCTCCTTTTGCGAAACAATTTACAAAGTAAAAAAGCAGGTACAGCCCGCCGGAAATAGCTTTCCTTTGTCTGTACCCACATTATAATTGAGCAAAGTTCCTATGTCCAATACCTGATATCTTTGGATCATTCATGCTTTTTAGGCATGATTTTCTTTATAGCTTACAGGCTTTCTACCCAGGTCTTCAGCTCGCCCACAGAATGGCTTCCGTTCAGAAGACGGCCCTCCTTAAGCACTGCGCCCGGGCAACTGGGAGCCAGGGACTTCACGGTCTTTCCAAATCCGCTTCCGCCGGAGGTGGCAAAGAGGATGATCTCTTTTCCGCTGAAATCATAGCTCTCCAGGAATGTATTGATGATCGTGGGAGCTACATACCACCAGATAGGGAAGCCCAGGAAAATCCTGTCGTGGGACGCAATATCCGCATCCTTGTCCGCAAGCTCCGGCCTGGAGGACGGGTCCTGCATCTCAATCGTACTCCTGGATTTCTTGTCCATCCAGTTCAGATCCGCCGAAGTGTAGGGCACAGCCGGTTTTATCTCATAGAGATCCGCCCCCGCAGCCTGTGCAAGCCTCTCCGCTGTCCTTTTGGTTGTCCCGCTGGCTGAAAAATACGCTACAAGTGTCTTGCTCATATGATCGCTCTCCTTTTAAAAGCACGTGTTCTCTTTTTACAGTCCTATTATAGAAAAATCCCCTTTCGATGTCCAATACTTAGTTTTTATCCCCTCCCATGCCCTTTGGGCATAATGTATTGACCGCCCTGACCCCCTGCCCCCTGCCGCCTCGCCTCCCACGCCTCCACACATTCTCCTCACTCCCCTGTTTACATCCGTCCCCAACTTGGCTATACTGAAACAATACAGGCGTCCGCCGCTTCGGCGGACAAAAAAGGAGGGCAGCGCACCGTGACACGCGAGGAAGCCTGCCGCATCCTGGGAGTCTCCCCGGGAGCGGCGCCGGACCAGATCAAAAAGAAATACCGCCAGCTCATGCACCGGCTCCACCCGGACGCAGGGCCCTCTGAAGAAGACCTGCATCTGGCCTGGCAGGTCAACGCCGCCTACGCCCTTCTCAAGGGGACCGGGCCCGGAGGCCGCTCCTCCCAGGCCGGGCCGGAGGCCGCATCAGGCGTCTTCCGCCGCAGGGATGCCCATCACAGTCCACACCGAAGCTCTGCCCGGCGCAGCGCCTGGGACGCCCCGGTCAACCGGCACGCCTATCGGGAGCGGGACATCCTGTGCCTCGCTGAGGACAGCGGCGGGGAGGTGATCGGCACCTTCACCGCCGCCAGGGGACGGTACTTCTGGACCACGGAGGAGGACTTTCCCCTCTTTCTGCGCAGCATCTACCTGTGCGGGAAGGAGCTGCTGGACGAGGTCAACGCCTCCCTGGGGAGAGCCTCCTCCCCCTCCTGCCGCAGCCGGTTCCATGCGGACCTCACCTATCTTCTGGCCCAGCAGTACATAGACGCCACCTCCCTCCTTAAGGAGCTGGCAGTCAAAACCACCTCTGACCGGGAGGGGCAGGACATTTACTATTTCCCCGCCATGCTGGAGACAAAGGGCCAGGAAGGTTCCGGCCTCCCAGGCTCCCTGCCGGCGGAGGCGCCCCTCTTCCCGGCAGGTGTGAGGGACCACCGCCTTTTCCTGAAGGACAGCGCCGGGCAGGAGGCAGGATACCTCTCCTTCTCGGACGACCGGCTGTACTATGTCCTGGTTCCTCTCTTTGAGCAGAGGCGGGTCCTGGTCCGTCTCCGCGCGGCCGGGGAAGGCGAAAGCGCTTCCCTGGCAGTCGGGAAAGGAGCCGCCGCCAGGAAGAAAAGAGGCGCCGGATACCGGCGCCTCCACCTGTGGCTGAAGTTCAAAAAAGAAGAAGACAGAAGCCGGCTGCCTGAAAGCCTGAGCCTTCAGATCAGCCAGCTCCTGGAACACTACAGGGCTTCCCTCTCCTGACCGGGGCGGGAGGCCTTGTCCATCTCGTACACCGTGTCCGCCAGGTTCATGGTGGATTTCCTGTGGGACACAAGCACCACGGTCCGGTCCTTCCGCTCCTCCTTCAGAGACTTCAGGATGATCCCCTCGTTGAGAGAGTCCAGGTTGCTGGTGGGCTCGTCCAGGAGAAGGAAGGGGGCATCGTGGAGAAAGGCCCTGGCAATGCCGATCCGCTGCCTCTCTCCCCCTGAGAGGGTGTCGCCCAGCTCTCCCACCTCCGTCTCATAGCCCTTTGGCAGGGACAGGATGAAGTCGTGTACAGAGGCCTTTTTCGCCGCCTCCACGATCTCCTCCATGGACGCCCCGGGCTTTCCCACGGCGATATTGGCGGCGATGGAGTCGTGGAAGAGGCTCGTCTCCTGTGTCACATAGGACTCCATCCCCCGCAGGTCCGCCGTGTTGATCTCTCGCACATCCTTTCCGGAAATGAGGATTTTCCCCTCCCGGACGTCAAAGAAGCGCATCAAAAGCTTCAGGAAGGTGGACTTTCCGGAGCCGCTGGCCCCGTGGATGCCAATCACCTTTCCCCCTGGTATCTCCACAGAATAATCCCGCAGGATCTCCTCCTCCCCGTATCCGAAGCTGACCTTCTCGGCCTGAGCTCCCTCAAAATCTGTGTGCTCCCTTCCGCATACCTCCTCTACCTGGGGCTTCTCCTCCAGGATGGACAGGACCCGCTCGCCTGCTGCCAGCGTCTGGTTCAGGTTGTTGGACAGGTTGGAGAGAGCTGTCACCGGGCCAAAGGAGCCCATCATGGCAATGGAGGCGATGACCATGCCCACCAGATCCGCCTCCCCGGCCTGCTTCATGGTGATCATGAGAAGGAGCATGGCAAGAGAAAAGAGCAGGATGACCAGGTTGGTGACAGACCTCTGGGCTGCCTCCAGGCGGTTCAGCTTTTTCTGCAGAGCGCCCAGGCTGTCTGACCGCTCCTGCATCTGCCTTCTTCTCCTCTCCCCCTGGCCGTACTGGATGGTCTCGTCCAGCCCCCGCAGGGAGTCCAGGATAAAGCTGTTCAGGTCACCGAAGGCGCCGCGAAATTCCATGCCGGCCCCGCCGCCTCTTTTGCCGAACACAAGGGGGAGCACAGCCCCCACCGCGATGTAGCCTGCCAGCGCCAGCATCGCCCCCGCCGGGGAGAACTGCCCGATGAACAGCGCCATCACAAGGGAGGTGGCTATGGCGATGGCTATGGGGGAGATGGTGTGGGCGTAAAACACCTCCAAAAGCTCAATGTCCGATGTGATGACCGAGATCAGATTGCCCTTGTCCCGCCCCTCCAGCCTGGCCGGGCAGAGCCTTCTCAGGGCGGCAAACACCTTGTGCCTGATGATGGCCAGCAGCTTAAAGGCAATAAAATGGTTGCAGTACTGCTCCCCGTAGTGGAGCAAGCCCCTGGCCACTGCCAGGACGATGAGAAGGACAAACAGTGTCCCCGGCTCCGCCCCCAGGAGAAGCCCCGCCGTCCCCGGGTTCAGCTCCATGCCCGCGGCCGCCAGCAGGATGTGCAGCAGCCCGAAGCCCGCCAGGATGGTGAGAAAGATGGCGCACAGATATCCCAGCGTGCCCAGAAGGATCGCCAGGAGCATGACCGGCAGAAGCGGGGTCACCAGGCCCACAAGGCGTCCCATGATCCTGATGCCGCTGCGCCGCACGGGGGTGTTTCTCACCTCACCGCTGCCCGGCTGCACGCTGTTTACTTTTCCGGTTTCCAGGCTCATACTGCCGCCTCCTTTCCGTACTGTTCTTTTCCATACTGCTCCAGCTCCATCTGGGTCCTGTACAGCTTCTCATACTGTCCCCTCCTCTCCAGGAGCTGCCGGTGGGTGCCGGACTCCGCCACCCTGCCGTCCTGCATCATGTAGATCCGGTCGGAACCGGTCACATTTGCCAGCCGGTGGGAGATGAGGATGACCGTCTTCTGCCCTGCCAGGCGGCGGATCACATCCATGATCATCTCCTCGCTCTCCGCGTCAATGTTGGAGGTGGCCTCGTCAAAGATGTACACCGGCGTGTCGTGGAGCAGGGCCCTTGCCAGGGCCAGTCTCTGGCACTGGCCGCCGGAGAAGTTGCTGCCCTTTTCAAGGACAGGGGTCTGCAGCCCCTGCTGCCCTGCCAGGAAATCCCACAGGTTGGCCTTTCTCAGGGCCTCCTCCATCTCCCCCGGCCCGGCGTCCGGCGCTCCCATCCGCAGATTGTCCTCCACTGTGCCTTTAAAGAGCCAGCTGTTATGGCTCACCATGGTGATCTGTTCCATCAGGCTTTCCTCCCGGATATGGGACAGCTCCTTTCCCTGTATCCTCACGCTGCCCCCATAGCCTCTGTTCCTCCCCATGAGGATGCCGGCCGCCGTGCTCTTGCCGCAGCCCGAGGCCCCCACGATGGAGGTAAAGCTCCCTGCCGGGAACTCCATGGACACCTGGTCCAGTATCTGCCTGTCCTCCCCGTAGGAGAAGCACACGTTCTCAAATGCCAGGTCCGTCTCTCCGCCTGCCAGGATTTCCTCTCCCTTCTCAGGCTCCGGCAGATCCAGCAGGGCAAAGATCCGGTCGCTGGCCGCCATGCCGTTCATGGCGATGTGGAAGAAGGAGCCAAGAAGGCGCAGGGGAATGAAGAACTCGGAGGCCAGAAGAATGAGCATCAGCGCTCCGTGAAGGCTCACCCTTCCCCCCGCCAGCTCCCACAGGGTGACGATCATGCCCACCGCCGCCCCTCCGTAGGCGATGATATCCATGACGCTGGTGGAATTGAGCTGCATGGTCAGCACCTTCATGGTGACCCGCCGGAATTTCTGGGACTCCGCGTCCATCTCCCGGGCCTTCTCCTCATCCGCCTGATAAATCTTCAGGGTAGTCAGGCCCTGGAGATTTTCCAGGAAGCTGTCCCCCAGCTCTGTGTAAATGCCCCAGTATTTTGCCAGCAGACGCTTGGCGAACTTCTGCACCGCCACAATGGAGATGGGGATGAGAGGCACGCAGACAAGGAGCACCAGGCTGGCTCTCCAGCTCACAAAGGAGAGGACGGCAAACAGAGTCACCGGCGCCAGGAGGCTGTAGAAAAGCTGGGCCAGATATCTGCCGAAATAGGTCTCCAGCTGCTCCACTCCCTCCGCCGCCATCTGCACCACCTCCGACGTGGCTGTCTTCTCCCGGTAGGAGGCTCCCAGCCGGAGGAGCTTTTCATAGATTTTGTCCCGCAGGATCCGCTTCACATCCACACTGGCCCGGTAGGAGGCAAAGGAGGCCTGCCTGTCACAGACAAACCGCAGGGCAATGGCGCCCAGTGCCAGACCGCCCCATGTAAGGGCCGAGGAGCCGGTCACCTGCCAGAAAATTGCCTCCTCCAGCAGCATGGACACGCTGCAGATGACCAGGATCTGGCAGAGGAGGGAGAGCCACTGCCATAGCACCTGAAAGTAAATGTATTTCTTTGCCTGGGACAGAAGTCCCAGAAGTCTTTTCTTAATCATAGGCCTGCTCCTGCCCCTTTCTGTCTTCTCTGGGGATGGTCTTCACCCGGAAGAAGAAATAAATGACATGGCACACCCAGACAATGGCCAGACAGATCCTGCCCACGGGCACATTTCTCATCAGGATAAACCCAATGGCCATGACCACAGTCACGGTCCCCACAATGGAGCATTTCGTCTGCATGGTCATGCCCTTTCCCCTGACAAAGCTGTCCAGGTGCTTCCTGTACAGACCGGTTCCCAGGAACCAGTCGTGGAGCCTCCTGGAGCTCTTCGCAAAGCAGAACACAGTGGCCAGATAAAAGGGGACTGTTGGCAGGATAGGCAGCACAATGCCCACTGTCCCCAGTCCCAGACAGATAAATCCCGCGATGATCCACAGGAAACGAATCGGATTTTTGTTGTTCATATAGCTTTCTCCTGTCTCTTTCGCTCACCGCCCTCAGACGGTGAGCACAAATTTCTTTCC
This sequence comes from Eubacterium sp. ER2, assembly GCF_000765215.1. Taxonomy (GTDB): domain Bacteria; phylum Bacillota; class Clostridia; order Lachnospirales; family Lachnospiraceae; genus Claveliimonas; species Claveliimonas intestinigallinarum. The sequence goes on along the minus strand of NZ_JPJE01000009.1, from coordinate 63,500 downwards.
TTCTACATTTGTCACGCCCAGGGAGATGCCGTACAGCTCCCGGATGCACTCCGGCGTGATGATCTCCTCCGGCGCGCCCCAGGCGGCCACCCGTCCGTCCTTCAGCCCGATGATGCGGTCCGAATAGTGGATGGCCTGGTTGATGTCGTGGAGGACCATGATGATGGTGATGCCGTACTCCCGGTTCAGCCTCCGGACCAGCTCCAGGATCTCAATCTGGTAGCGGATGTCCAGGTAGGTGGTGGGCTCGTCCAGGAAGAGGATCTTCGTGCTCTGGACCAGCGCCATGGCGATCCACACCCGCTGTCTCTGGCCCCCGGAGAGCCTTCCCACCTCCCGATACCTGTATTGTTCCACGTTCGTCACTTCCATGGCCCACCGTATCTTCTCCTCGTCCTCCTGGCTGCGGGCCTGCATCATTTTCATGTGAGGGGTTCTGCCAAAGGACACCAGCCGCTCCACTGTGATGTCATCGGCGGAGGTGTTGTACTGGTGCACGATGGAAACCTTCCTGGCAAACTCCTTCAGCGCCAGGTTCTGGATATTCCTCCCCCCAAGGAAGATATTTCCCTTCCTGGGGCAGAGGTTTTTTGTCATCAGGTTGAAAAGGGTGGATTTCCCGCACCCGTTGGCCCCCATGATGGTGGTTATTTCTCCCTCCTGGATGGTAAAGGAGGCGTCTCTTAGCACTTTGTTCTTCCCGTAGGAAAAATACAGCCCTCTCACCTCCATAGCCGGCTTCTTCTTGTCCTCACGCTGCATATTTCTTTGACCTCCTAAGCAAAATGATAAAGAACGGGCCGCCGATCACGCTCATGATGATGGAGGCCGACACCTCGTAGGGCGCCGCCACGGTCCTTCCGATGGTGTCCGCCAGAAGGAAGGTAAAGGCACCCGCCAGCATGGAAAAGGGCACCAGGGCCCGGTGGTCGCTGCCCACCAGGATGCGCCCCATATGGGGCACGATGAGCCCTAGGAAGCTGACGGCTCCCGCCACTGCCGTGGAAATGCTGGCAAGGAGCACTGCCACCAGGGAGATCAGGATGCGCATCAGGTTGACATTGACTCCCAGCCCCCTGGCCGTCTTGTCCTCCAGAGTCATGAGATTGCACATTTTGGAAAACAGCACTGCCAGCACCAGCCCCACGATGACGTAGGGCAGAAGGGTCTGCACATCCTCCCAGGTCTTCTGGGTGATGTTCCCCTCCACGATGGAGGCCACCCCGGAGGAGTTGCCCCCTGTCATGGAGTTCAGGGCGTCCGAGAGCCCCGAGAACATAGCGCTCACCGCCACGCCTGTAAGGATGATGCGAAGAGGGCTTAAGCCCCCCTTCCAGGACAGGCTGTACACAAGGAAGAAGGCCAGCACGCCTCCCCCAAAGGCAAAGAGAGGGGTAAAGAAATAGAGGGCCGGGAGAAAGGCCGTGACCAGCACCGCCATAAAGCTGGCCCCGCTGGAAATGCCGATGATGCCCGGGTCTGCCAGGGGATTTTTCAGCACTGCCTGGAAGAGGACGCCCGCCACCGCCACCGCCGCCCCCGCAAAGAGGGAGATGACGATCCTGGGAAAGCGCAGGTCATAGATGGCCGCCACGTTCTCGATGCGCTCCACAAAGAGCCCTCTTATCAGCTCCCCAAAGGACACCTGCAGGCTCCCGATATTGATGGAGGCGAATACCAGCGCCGCCAGGAGGACTCCCAGGATGATAAAGGAGAGGGCCGCCCTGGCTGTCTTCTTCTTTTTCCGGCTCTGGTCCATCCTCCGGTACTGTCAGTTTTTCTTCGCTCATGGCTCACCTCTCCTTACTTAGTAATCTCCTGCAGCGTCTCCTCGTCCGTCTTCCCGGTGGCTTCGCTCTCCTTTGCCGCCTCCGCAGCCCTGTCGCTGTTTTCCTTTGCCTGCTCCGCGTCGTCCTCGCTCTGGGGATAGAGCATGGGCTGGAGCTCCTCCAGGGCCTCCGGATAGTTGAAATTAGCGCTCATGCCAAAGAGCTCGTAGGTCAGGTCATAGACCCGCCCCTCCTTGACCGCCGTGAAATGCTGCCATATGTCGTTTGTCTCAAATTCCTCGTTGAACATCTCGATGATCTGATCCGGCAGCGCGTGCGCGGCCCGCAGGATCACATCCGGCTCCCTGGACTTCATATCCTCTGTGTTCACAGTCAGGAATTCCTGGTCCGTGCCGGCATACACATTCTCGCCTCCCGCCAGCTCCACCAGACTTCCCACGTAGGAGTTCTCTGTGGCGATGATGTAGCTTCCGGGAAGCCCCATGAGGATCAGCACCTTAGGGCTCTCCTGCCCCTCATTGCGAGTCACATAGTCCTCATAGAATTCCGTAAATTCATCTACCAGCTCCCCGGCCTGCTCCTCCCTGCCGAATATCTCTCCCAGCTCCTGGATGGACCGGTACATCCCCTGCACGCTGCGCAGGTTGAGGAAAGCCCAGTCCGTATCAATGGCCTCGTACTTTGGCTGGAGGTCCGACTGGAGGCTGGAGGGACTTAGTATCCAGTCCGGGGAGAGGGAGGCCACGATCTCCATGTCCGGGCTCATGGCCGTCCCCACCTGCTCCACCCCCTCGTACCGCTCCGGCAGGGAGGATATGGTGCTGGTGCACACGCCCACAAGGTCCAGCTCCAGCCGGTCACAGATGTCGGCTGTGGCGGGGGAGGTGGCTATGATGCGGGGCTCCTCCCCCATGGCCGCCACCTTGGCCTTGGCCGACTCCACAGCCGCGCTCCCGCTCTGGTCCACGCACCCTGCCAGGAGGCTCAGTGTCAGGGCGCCGCAGGCCAGCGCGCCTGCCGCCCTTCCAACTGCCATCCTCCCGGCCGTCTTTTTCCTGTCAATCCTCATCATCTTCGTAACCTCCGCCCCATCTGCGCCAGTTTCTCCGGAAGAAATAGACGATCGCTGCCGCCGCTCCCATGAAGACCAGACCGGTCGCCATGACGGCCGCCGCCACGGCAAACACGCCGCTGCCGGAAGCTCCTTCCGTCCCCTCTTCCCCGTCCGAAGCGGTAGAGAGGCTAAGCCCCTGGGCGTCGGACAGCTCTCCGTCTGTGGCTGGGTCCGCCGCCTCCTCTATGGAGCTGGAGAGAGCCGGTGCCTCGCTTCCATCTGTCTCTTCCCCTGTATTTGTATCGGCCAAGCCCGCCGCCGACAGACTGTTGCTGCCAAGGGAGGAGCTGCCGGACGCCGCCGTCACGATGGTGGCTTTCATGTCTGTGTTATTTCCCGCTGTGTAGTCGCTTGGATAGAGATAGAAGATGACATCTCTCCCCATGGGACTTACATACATGGAGACCCGGACCACACAGTTTTCACTGGGCACCTGGATACAGATATCCGAGGTGGCCCCGTTGCTGTCCGATCCGCTCCCCGTCACGCCCACAGCCGGGTTGGACCAGGAGGAGTCCCCCACGTTCTGTACCCAGAAGCTGTGACCGGATGTGTAGCTCATCAGGCTCATGCGGATGGTCAGGTAGTAGGCCCCGCTGTCCGTCACCTCCAGTATGCCTGTGGTGTAGACCGCTCCCTCCACCATCCCCTGTCCGGTGGCGTAGGACGCCTCTCCCCCGGAGTCCTCAATGGCCCCGGTGACCGGGTGGGCATAGCAGGGATGGACCGCACAGGTATAGACGTTTCCGCCGGCCGCCTGAGCGGACAGGGGCGCAGCCCCCTGCCCTGCTGCCAGGACCAGGAGAGCTGCCAGGGCGCCTGCAAGCGCCCGCTTTATCTTATTTCCCACTCTCACCTTCATCACCTGCTTCCTCTTCTCTGCCGCAAGGCCAGAACGACCGCAGCGGCCGCCACCGCAAGCAGCGCCGCCCATCCGGCGAGGGCTGTACCCGTCTCATCTCCTGTCCGGGCCGCGGACAGAGAGGATCCGCCCAGGCTGGAACCGCCAAGGGATGAGCCGCCCAGCGAAGAGCCTCCAAGGGAGGAACCTCCCAGCGAGGAGCCTCCGGGCAGGGTGGATGTTCCCAGACCGCTGCCGCCGGTCAGCAAGCCTTCTCCGCTGCCGTCTGTTTCCTCATCATCTGTCTGGCCCTCATCGTCGAAAGCCGGGTCATCGTCTGTCGTGGCCTGCAGCGTATCCCAGTCAAGAGCCAGGAACACAGGCTGCGTCCCCGTTCCCGAGGCGATGGCGTCCATGATGGGGACAAAGACCTGCAGGGGCACATAGCCGTCCTCCAGAGCCTCCGGTATGAGCTCAAAGGTGACCTCATCCGGGTAGTCTGTCCCGTACTGGTCGCTGACTCTGGAGCCGTCCTCGTTCTGCTGATAGCTGTCCACTGTCACAGCCCGCAGGTCTCCCTGCGGATTGCCGTACTGGTCCAGCGTGTAGCCGGTGGCAAAGTACTGAAGCTGGCTCAGATAGCCCAGCTGGGTGCCGATGGTGAGTCCCCGGAAGTTCATGGTCAGAGCGTACTTCCCGTCCTTCACCGTCAGCTTGATGGTGTGGTCGATGGCATTGTCGGACATGGAGAGGGTCTCCTTGTCCACCTTCAGCATCCGGCCCGTCACCGCGTACACGCCGTCCGGCAGATTGCGGATGTCCGTCTCATCCCCGCCGGGATCCGGGTTCTCCGGCTCCACTGCCGTTCCCCCGGCCTGAAGTGTGCTCCAGTCGATGTGGAGCCTGGCCAGCTGGGTGCCCTGCCCGGCGCCGATGGCCTCCATGACAGGCACGTAGATCTCCACGTAATTCATGTCCTCATCCTTCTGGATGGGAATGGAGATGACCTTCGGGTACTCCTTTCCCTCCGTATTCCCATCGTAGGACGGAGAGTCCGGGTCATTGTAGGCGTCGTACACGCCCGTGAAATACGACAGCACATCCGCGTCCGCCGCCTCGTAGGAGGAGGGATAGCCCATCTGGTTGTACACCACGCTGTCCATATCTACCTTCCGCAGCCGGTACAGGTAGCCCTCTATGCCGGAAATGTCCAGGGACTGTAAGGTGAGCTGCAGGGACATGTCCCCGTGTTCATCCACCACGATCACTCCCTGGGAAACCAGGGCCGCATCGCCCATGGACGGAGCGTCATTGGTGGCGTGCCACAGGGCCACGTCCACAGTGTAGGTTCCCTCTGCCAGGTCCTCCCCCTCCTCGCCGTCTCCCGGATCCTCCCCCGGATCAGGCTGGGGCTCCTCCGGCTCCGTTGTCCCGCCTCCTCCGTCACTGCTGTAGGTGATGGAAAAGGTAGTAGTTCCCGTGTAGTTGCCGGGCGCGGCGGCCGCCACGTCCGCTCCCGCGATGGTGATCCTTCCGCCAAGCACCGCCTCATCGGTCCCCGCGTCTCTCGTCTCCTTTGCCTGGAAGGACTGGGCGCCGAAATCATTGGAAAAGGCGAGGGAGTGGCTGCCCGCGTACAGAAGGCCGCCCTCCGGTGCCGTCACGGTCACAGTGCCCTCTTTGTCCTGGGAGGACACGGTAATGTCGTACTCCTGCACATTATCCTCGGTCCTGCTGAGAGCTCCCATGTCCAGAGACGAGGGCACGGTGACCTGATAGGAAGGAGCGGACGTCTCCTGCGCCACGCTGGCCGTCACATCCATGCTTTCCTGGGTGGTGTCCGGCGTCTCAGGGGTCTGCTCTCTGGCTGTCAGCGTATCCCAGTACATAGTCACAATGGTCTTGACGCTGAACTTACCGTTCTCAAAAAGGATGCCATTGATCTCGCCGTTCAGATTGCTCATGGCAGGCACGTAAATGCAGGTGTTGTTGTAGTAATACTGGCTCAGAGTGCCGGTCAGAGGGAAGGACACATCTGTGACAACCTGGTAGTCCCCCCTCTGCTCTGTATTGTAGGCGGCGCCCTCCATGGTCAGTGCGGCCGCCGTGTCGTTGTTCTCGTAGTAGCCGTTAAATCCGAGAATGTACATGGGCTCCTGGTCCGTGCCGGATACCATGGTGTAGGACAGCGTCATCTGCCCGCTCTCATCCACGGTCAGCACGGCCGGGGCCGTCTCCGTCTGCACAAGGCTGTGATCCACCACATCGCTGCGCACCGCCACAGTGATATCGTAGGTTCCCGCCACCGGCGTCTGGGAGGGCACTCCCGGGGCTGTCTCCTCCAGGGAAAGTCCCAGGGCCGATGCCACAGCCTCCTTGATGCCGTTGGAGGAGTAGGTGGCTCCCGACACGCCGTCCAGCCCCTTCAGGCCCTGGGCGTCTGTGTCCCCCAGTCCTATGATGCGGCTCTGCAGCCCCTCCACGGCGGAGGCAAGCTTGCCCTTGTTGACCTCCGCATAGGTCCCGCCGAAATTGTCGCCTGTGATCTCCAGGCCGGTGATCACGCCGTCCGTGACAGACACGGAAGCGTTGATGTTGTATTCACCGAACTGGTCTATGTGGAACGTTCCGCTGCCCGTGTAGGTTCCTCCGGCAGCCTTTGCTCCCATGGGCTGCGCCGTCCCGGCGGCCAGCACAGCCGCAAGGGCCAGCGCCGCCCATCTCTTTCCTGTCTTTTTTCTTCTCATCGTTCCCTCCGTCAAATAGAGGCAGACCTCTATGACAGCAGAAATCCTCCCAGGCAAAGAGCCGGAGGATTTCTGTCATATTACCGTCTGCCGTTTCCTTTAGTTCCCTTTGTAGGTAATGGAGAATGTTGTTGTTCCGGTGTAATTTCCGGCTTTAGCCGCAGCAACCGCATCCTTTCCGATGCGGATCGTTCCGCTCAGCTTGGTGCCTGCCGTGTCTGCATTGACATTCTGTGTCCCAAAGCTGTTGGAAAAGCTCAGTGTGTTTCCATCGCTTGTCAGGCTGCCGGACTCTGGCGCTGTGACAGCAATCTCTCCGTTCAGGTTAGAGGCCTTCACATCCACCGCGTAGACCATCGCGTTGTTTCTCTCTGCACTCAGCGTTCCCATCGAAACAGCAGAAGGAACCGTGACTGAATAATCTGGCGCGGAGACTGACTCCTCCACATTCGCTGTGATCTGCATATCTTTCGTGTCCGCAGAGGGCTCTGACGGGGTCTCCTCTCCGCCCACAGGCTGCAGGTCTGTCACCTGGACAAAGAAGTTCTGGGTGGAGTTCATCACGGAATTGACATAGGCAGAGGCAGCTACTGTTCCGGCCTCCAGGTCATCCACCGCGTCTCTTGGAAGGTCCACTGTCAGCACCTGCGTCGGGTAGGACTCCCCTTCGGTTATTCCAAACAGACTGGAGGTTGTGTCAAACACCTTCTCAGGCTTTGTCGTTATGTCAGACTCCGCTGTGTACTCTGTGTCATTTACCGTAAACTTCACATCCAGGATCGTGCCGTCAGTACCCATAGACGGGAAGGCGGGGATCGGGTAGGCCACATAGAATGTCAGCTCCGCGCTGTCCGCGTCAAGCGTCACCTCCGCCTCGTGCACAAAGATGGGATCGCACATGCTGGCAGCCCCGGTCCCATTGGCATTGAGGAAATGGATCTCTCCTGTGTAGTCTCCGTCGGTATAGTCGGCGGCAAACGCCGTGGTGCACATCATAGTCCCCAGCATGGCCACGGAAAGGGCCCCTGTCATCAATTTCTTTAACCTCATAATACATCTCCTTTTCTTTTTCTTCCGCCGCGGCGCGCCGCCCCGGCTCTATCCCTCAACGATCAGCGTACAGTTGACCTCCGCCCCGTTTCTCGGGGCCATCTCCTCATCCGCGCTGAAGGTCTCATATCTGACGGTCAGCGGATACTCGCCTGCCTCCATCGCTTTATCCAGCGTGATCTCATAGAGATGCTGGCCGGGCTGGATCAGCTTCGACGTGTAGATCGTCTCGTCTGTCTCCGGCAGATAGAAGGAAATCTGGAAATACACGGTATTTTCCTCCGGATTGACCAGCTCCACCGACACATCCTTTGTACCCGCCGGGATGGTGACAGATTTGTAGCCCGGGATCTCGATCCCGTCTGTCACACCGCTCTGGGCCTGCTGGCTGTCCGGCTTCTCCTGGTCCTCCTCAAACTCCGCGTAGTTCGTCACTTCCCTGGGTCTCGTGTAAAAGTAAATTCCCACAGCTCCCGCCAGGATAAGGACGAGAGCGGCAATGACTATCTTCTTTTTTCTGCCTGCGATTTTCATATCCACTTATCTCCGTCATTTCTAATTTTTATTAGTCCGAACTAACTGTTAGTCAAAAAAGCAACTCACCAGACAGCCGCTATACTGTCCAGTGAGTTAGCTTATCCTAACTGCTATGATACTACCATGCGTTACCTTTTTCTGTCAATATTTTACATTGAAAATAATTCTCATTTTCATTCTATGCCTGTCTCTGCCGGAACTCCTCCAGAAATTTCCCCGCCGCCCCGCTTAAGGGCTGGGACCGCTTCCAGGCGAGGACAGAGGCTGTGGCCAGCTCCGGGCAGAGGGGACGGAAGACCTGGCCTCTCCCCACATAGGACTCCATGGCCCCCTCTATGGCCAGAAAGCAGGCCTCCCCCGTGTTCATCATGACTGTCATATCGGTGATCAGATTAAAGGAGGCCAGGATATCCAGGTTCTGGAAATCCTCTCCCAGCCAGTTGGAAATCTCGCTCTGTACAGACTGGCGGCTGGGGGTGATAAGAAGAGTCCGCTTCAAATCCTCCCTGGTGATCTGTTCCTTTTGCGCCAAAGGATGCCCCTCCGGTATGAACAGCCCCCACCGCTCCTTCTCCCGCAGCCTGATATAGTCGTATCTGCTGATGTCCACCGGTTCCAGGAGCAGGCCGAAATCCAGAAGTCCCCTGTCCAGCTTCTCCTTTATGTAGTCAGATGTGTTTGTGTAGATCTCGTACTGCACCCGGGGATATTTTTCCCGAAAGGCAAGGAGCTCCCGGGTCAGGACATGGGAGCTTCTCAGCACGCCGCTCCCGATGGAGATGATGCCCCCCACTTCCTCCCTGGAAGCAAACTCATCCTCAATCTTGTCCATCAGCTCCGCCACTTCCTCAGCCCTTCTTCTCAGCATCACCCCCGCGTCCGTCAGTGTGAGGTGCTTTCCCCTCACAAAGAGCGGGGTGCCCAGCTCCTCCTCCAGCTGGGCCATCTGGCGGCTCAGCGTAGGCTGCGTGACGTGGAGGGCCTGCGCTGCCTTTGATATATTCTCCTCTCGCACCACTGTCAGAAAATATCTGAGTACCCGTATATCCATCTGCCTTCTCCTTCTCTCACTTGTCTCCACTGTCTCTTTCGCTCTGTCACAGCTCCAGCCCCAGGTCTGCCAGAGTGGTCTGCTGATACTCCCGGAATACCTTCAGCTCCCCGGGCGTCCTCCCCAGAACAAAGGGCACAAACTCATCCTCAAAGACCCAGCTCTCGATCTCCTCTTTTGCCAGAAGGACAGGCATCCTGTCATGCACCCTCTCCACCGAGGCATTGGCCTTTGTGGTCAGGATGATAAACCTCTTCTCCTCCTGAAAATACCGGTAAAATCCCGCCATGTAGAGAAGCGGCGACTCACAGTCTGAAAACTCTGCCCTGTTCCTGTCCTCATCCCACTCGTAGAAGTGTCCCGCAGGAATCACGCACCGCCTGCTCCTTATGCTGTCCCGGAACATCCGCTTCTCCAGCGCCGTCTCCGCCCTGGCGTTGATGAGAAGGCCTCCGGGGCGCACCTTTCCATCCCTCTTCTGCTCTCCTGAAGGGGGCAGGAAACCCCAGGTCATAAGCTCCAGGTGCAGCTCTCCTCCTTCTCCTGTCAGGACAGGCGCCTGCTGCGAGGGACACACATCCCCCGCACTCTTTTTCAAAAACTCCCGCCACCCAAGGGTGTCCGCCGGCCCCAGGCCCGCATCTACCGGCAGCGCGCTCTCTACCCTTTTATCTATGTAATATCTCCCGCACATGGCCTTCCTCCTCCCCTGCACAGCATTTTTGATTTTTCAAATTAACTGACATTTTAATCGGTCTTCTGGCAAATGTCAACCGCCCGGCAGTTTGTCAGCCGACAGTTTCGCAGCCGGCAGTTTGGTGTCCGGCAGCTTGCGCCCGGCAGTTTCTCAAAAGGGCGGGACACCTCTCCCTTCTCTGTGATATAATGGGCACATATATAAACAGAAGGCACGACTGAAAGGAACTGTTCATATGAAAAAGGGGAAACACATCCGAAAATACATCTTGCCCTGCACACTCCTGTCCGCTTCCCTCTGCCTGAGCGGCTGTCAGGCGGTCGGCACAGCCGCAGACATGGTCCGCTCTGTTGTAGAGATTGCCACCGGCGCCAATCCCCGCGCCCACATGACCGGGACGGTCTTTGAAGACCAGATCCTGCCGGCTCTGGACGCAGGCGACAGAGAAGCATTTAAATCCATGTTCTGCGATGACACGGCCGCACTGCCTGATTTCGACGAAAAGGCAGACGAGTTCTTTACTTTCTATCAGGGCACATCCACAAGCGTGCAGTGCACGGCAGCATACGAAAGCGGCATGCTCTCGGAATATATGGAAAAAAATTACAACGTGCTCACGGATAAGGGGAGCTATTCTGTCAGTCTCTGCTTCACCCTGCTGGAAAATGAGGAAAAGGGTCTTGATGAGGGCCGTATCGGCCTGAACTCCATCCTAATCCTGACCAGCGACCTGGCCGATGAGGCGCAGTACACCCAGTGGCCCCCGGAGGATGGAATTTTTATCCTCTATGACATCGGGGACTGCCGGACGTAGGAAAAAGCTCTATAAGAAAACCACCGGCCGCTGCTTGGCTGATGGTATCCATAAATTCCAATATTTGCAAAAAATGAGAAGTTATTCGGCAGGCATCGCCTCTCCTGCATCTCTTTTGACCCAAAGGGTGCGTGGTTGCAACGAAATTTACCACCTCGAATAACTCCTCATTCATTGTATCTAAATTATACAGCAATTTGACAACGTACTGAAAGCAGTATATAGACAAGCATCGGAAGAAAAATAAAACCCTTGAAAAATCAAGGGTTTTTAAATGCCGCAGACCGGAATCGAACCGGATTAAACTCATTTTTATACTTTATTGATTTTTCGGGCTTTTCCATAGAACACGCGTAAATACAGGCTTTTATCATGTTTTATAATGAAGTAATACTCTGATATAATCTTTAAATTTATGACGAAAAACAGATCTATGCAACACGAAATACAACACGAATATGATACAATATCTTAGGCGTCCGGGATGATCCGGGCGCCTTTCTACTTTATTAAATGGCAAAAGCACCCGTTAGGGTGCTTTTGGCGATATCAATATAGTTTCATATACATAGGTATATTTTCATTAATTTCTTGGTTATTTTCTTTTACCATAAATGCCTCAAAATCGCAAAAACCGTTTCTTTCATAATAACGATACGCTTTGACATCTGCGTATAATACAATAAAATTAGCTAAGGCCTTTGTTTCAGCAAGTTCTCTACAATGGCGAATAATTTCTCCCATAATTTCATCGCTAAAATAATAGTGACTATTAGGATTTGGGTTATCTTCAGACGCTTTATCATAGTGTATTTTTTGATAATTAATATCAACGGCGAGCACATCTATTTTTACAGCTGGAAGCACATGCATGTAATTGGTCTGTTCAAAAATTATTCCTGATGCCGCTAAAGAAACGATGGCAATCACTTTGCCTGTATCTATGTCTCTGAAAACAAAGTATAAACCATCTTCATCAACGATTTCACCATGTTGTATTATACCTGTATGTATGTGGCTGTCCAGTTTTTCGTTTCCGCATGTAAAGGGTTGAAGATCCTCATAATCCTCAACCCTTAGCAAATTAAAACTAAATGATATTTCTCCCCCGTACTTATTCATGTTTCCCCTTTGATGGTGTTTCAACACCGTTTTTAGGCCTATGCGCTTGAAATCGTTCCATTGCTTTGTCAAAGGAACCATTTCGCTTCACAAACTGATCCACCTTATCAGGACGAAGCCTAAAAGCTCGGGTGTTAGGTTTTGCTACTGCTGCCATAATGCCTTCCTCCTTACTTTTCTCCCTTGGTACAACTTTTGTTTTTTGTTCCTGATCAGACAAAAAAATCACCCCGTATATAAGTATAACCTTTATAGGGTGCGGTCTATGTAAATACTCGTCTGGCCTTTTGTCTTTTCGCTTACATCATAAACTTTTTTCCTCTTAATTTCAACTACCTAGCAGAAAATTTTAGCGCTTTTTTATCGTTTTTTCACCGTATTTATACTATTTTGACCTCTTTTACCGTCATCTTGCCATTTAGCGGAGAAGAACACCCCCGGAGCTTCTGACGGCCCCGGGGATCATACTATCTGCTGATTGCATTTTTCAGCCGCACATACCAGGGTGCCTTGCTGCTCCAGCTATAACAAGGGATATTTTTTCCCGTGCAGTCTCTATAGATGTTATTCAACACGGTCATCTCATCCTGATGTGCAAGCGGATGTACAGCATAGCCGTCAAAGTACATTACTGGCCCTTTCCCATCTACTGTATAAAAACATTTCATATTGTCATCATCCTCCATATTATTCTCTATTGCTGTTGTTACTGTGGTTTCTCCCATATAGGCTTTAATCCGGTCGATAAAATACTGTTTGGTCGCTGTTCGCCCTCCATGTATTTCTACGGATCTGTGTGGGCAGTCCGTTGCTGATACTTCCTGGTGCAGCCGGATCGTATCCATCGACGGGGTAATGCCGTACTGCTTGCACTTCTGTGCCGCAAGCTGCAATGCCGTCTCTTCATTTTTCTGAAATGTTGCAATATCCCCCATCGACTGACATATTTCGATGGACAGATAATTAGCATTTCCATCTGACTGTCCGCAATGCCAAGCTTTATTGGTATCATCCTCAGCCTGTAAAGTCCCGTCACTACATACATAATAATGTGCAAAACCATTTTTCAGATTATGCGTTTTGAGCCAGGACTCATAGTATTTTTTCGTAGCTTTCTTACTGCCTGCGTCATTGTGAAAAAAAATACCGACCGGATTTTGCCCTCTCCGGCCAGCAATTCCGCCACAAATACTCATTATTCTTCATCCCCTTCATGCTCTTTGTCATACTGTTTCTGGACCTCCAAAAGCTCCTCAAAAGTTACTTCCTTGCCTTCGTCAGTTGTAAAATAAATTCTCATGTTTTTTTCTCCTTCCTACCGGCATCCGGCCGGCGCAATCAGTCTGATTTCACAGTTGCTCTCAGATCATTCGCTTTTATTTGCCTGCTTAATGATCTGGTTAATATAAGTAGATAATCCAGCCACCAAGATACCCTGGACAATCGCTGTGAACACCGCCATTGCAATATCCTGTCCCGTTCCCAATGGGCTGGTAGCCAGCACCCATATAGCGCACAGTACGATGCCAGCGCCTCCCAGGATAAGGGGGATATACTTATCCTTCACGGCCTGAGCCTGCTTCAGCCCCATACCGATAAAATACAGGACTACTGCCACAACAATCAGTTCGGGTTTCACATAGTTTATTATCTGTTCCATGTTCATTCTCCTTTCTACATTCCAATCTGTGTAAAAATGTACCCTACAACTATGCCTATAACTGCAGTTATGACATAGCCTGTAACTTTTCTCCACATTTCTCCGTCCCGGCTTTCCAACTCCTCCAGGCGTTCACCCTGCCTAGTCTGTGTTTTTGCCATGCTTTCCACCGACACGGCCAGTTTCTCCACGCTGGCTGTCAGTTGGCCGATCTGCCTGACAGTCTCTTCCAGATCCGTCAGCCTATGGCTGATGCGCTTATGTTCATCCTCCATTCGGCGGGCAAACTCTTCATGTTCTTCCCTGCTGATTACATTTTCCATGTCAGCCTCCTCATAATACTTATGCATAAAAATAAGACCTGTCACGGTCTCGCTCTAATCTCCATAAAATCTCCTTCCCACAGGAACACCTGGACTAATCATTTACTATAAGTTCTCCACAGATGAGCATATTGACAGGAGCACTATACGCCGTATTGTTCCTGTACATTGCGGATAGCCCATTGGATAGCGGAGTAAACCTAAAATTCCCATATCCAACGGGTGTGTTTGCCACATTCATGTGTACCGTAAGCCGCTGATCAAAAGCGACTTTAAAGGGTAATGCAGCAGCCTCTAATTGATTGGCACCAGACCCGATTGAATTAACGGTCTTACTCGCCGAAATATATATGCGGTTTATACCTATTTTTCGATATGTAATAGTCCAGTTGTTTTCTGAATAGGATTGTTGTTCTCCTATCTTTATCATATCCAATAGGCTGATATCTTCTGTCTCCGTATGCAAGATCAGATCTGGCGCATATACATTGACTTCGCTCCCAATCTGTATATATGCGTTATAGCCCTTGAGTTCCATTTCTCCGGAACCAATCCGCATGACATCTCTTGTGCCGCCTATCTCTAATTCTATGGCGCCACTATTCCCGAACAGCTTGATCGATGCCTTGTCTCTGGTTTGGGTATTGCTCCCCCATTTGCCCAGACTTATCTCATCCTGTTTAAATGACGCAAGTACATTCGACCCTGATCTGATATCAATACTGTCTGCGTCAATATATACATTCTTCGCAGCCGGATTACCCACAGTCACCGTATTTGCATATACCGGCTCAGACGCTACCCGCCAGTAAGAGCCATCATAAGTAAATACCACGGTCTGATTAGCACGCCAGTAGGCATAGCGTACCCCCTGGGTATAGATAGCTTTTGCCCCGGTCCCAGCCACGTTTAGGGTCGGGTTGGAAGCGGTGTTAGCGTAGGTAAACCGGACGGCCACAGTCGCACCAGCCTTTAGGGTAAGCTTGCCTGCCGCCAGCGTTGCCACCTTTGTCGCGGTTGCTGACGCTGTCCCACAGGTCGCATAGAGCATCTGTCCGTCTTCGCCGGCCGCACCACTAGGCCCTTGTGGTCCAGTAGATCCCTGTGGTCCTCTTTCTCCCTGCGGCCCCTGGGGACCTGTCGCTCCGGTGTTGCCGTAGACACCGATGATATGTGGAGTCGTATTCGTGGTGCTTCCATTTGTATAGGTAATCTTCTCATAGTTCCACAGGTATTTCTTACTGGTCGTAATCGTCTGTACCGATGTCGTCCAGCCGGAGGTACTTGTTGTCACACCGCTTGCTGCCGTTGTGGCAAGATAATAATTCGTGATACTTTTAATTCCGTTTCCCGTTGCTCCCGTGTTCCCCTTTTCCCCTTGCGGCCCCTTTGCACCTGTCGCACCGGTATTCCCATAAACGCCGATCACCCTTTTTGCGCTGTCACTGGTAGTATTATTGGTGTATGTGATCCGTTCATAGTTCCAGAGATACTTATTGGACGTTGTCATGGTTGGAACAGAAGTACTCCAGGAGCTCGGTGCAGTAGTATTGGATGCTGATACCGCATAGTATTCCGTGATGGATTTAATACCCACGCCTGCCTCTCCTGTATCACCTTTATCTCCCTTCGGCCCGGTAGGCCCGGTGGCCCCAGTATCTCCTTTGTCGCCTTTCGCCCCTGTTGCGCCGGTATCGCCTTTCTGTCCGGTTACGCATACCGCAGTGGTAGTCGTTGTGGAATTATCAGTGTACGTGATGATGCTTCGAGTCCAGATATACTTTCCATTCTCCCAGCCAGGATACGTTGCGGACCATGATCCGCCGGATAACGACGTTGCGCTGGTGGATTTGTAATACTGCTCCACGATGGACTTAACACCCTTGCCGTCAGCCCCATCTGCTCCGGCCGCACCAGTTTCCCCCGTAGCTCCAGTGGAACCTTTAGCTCCGGTGATACAGACAGGAGTAGACTCTTCGGTCGTTCCATCTGTATATGTAACTACCGTTTTTGACCAGATATACTTTCCGTTTTCCCAGCCGGGGTTAGTCGTAGACCACGACCCGCCAGAAAGAGAGGTGGAACTTGTGGACTTATAATACTGTACATCCACATTCGACACTCCGGTACCGGCGTCTCCTTTATCACCTTTGGGGCCGGTGTCGCCCTTATCACCTTTCTCCCCCTGTTCGCCTTTGGGACCGGTGGCTCCCTGAGGTCCCGTATCGCCTTTTTCTCCCTTTTCTCCTTGGGCTCCAGTTTCCCCTGTTTCACCCTTGATACGTGTCCAGGCATAATCATCCGGGTCCGTACTGTCTGCTGCGGTATAATCAGTATACTGGCCAATATACAGTTTGTTGGTGCTGTCGGTCGTGGAAAAACCGCTGGAACCATCTGCACTATTGGCATAGGCAATATGCAGATATGGCGTCTTACCGTCCGCTCCAGCTTTCCCCGGCGTCCCTTGCGCTCCGTCTGCGCCCTTAATCTTACTCCAGGCGTAGTCAGTAGGGTCTGTGCTGTCGGTTGCCGCAAAATCCACATACATACCAATGTAATCCCGATTGCTGTCTGACACGGAAAAATCTGTCTGTCCATCTGCACTATTGGCATATGCGATATGGGTATAGCTGGTCTTACCGTCTTCTCCGTCTTCTCCGGCAGGACCAGGGATGCCCTGGTCTCCTTTCTCGCCCTGAAGTCCCTGCAGTCCGCGCTCCCCTTGATCCCCCTTGTCTCCTTTATCGCCTTTTTCTCCCTTCTCTCCTTGAGGGCCTTGTTCACCTTGCGGTCCTGTCGGCCCCTGCTCACCATCGTCCACATTGCTGATGGTAACCTCGCATACCCCACGTAGGACACCATCGGCATCATATGCCTCGTACCGATATACTGCCTTCCCGTCGATGTCCGCCGCCTGGACCGTCACACTCTTTGACGTCCCGATAGAGGTGCCATCCTTTGACCAGTCGATGACCATAGAGTCAGTCAAGTCTACGCCGGCATCCATCACGGACGCGGTCAGGGTCGTGCTCCCCACGGAGTTCTTAAATATGATGCCATTGTCCGTGATGATTGAGCAGGTATAGGTCCGGTTCGCATCTACCAGGGCCTGAACCCGGCTAAGGAGCTCCGGGTCAATCTGGCTCTGCAGTTCCCGGAAGTTGCTAAAGGTGGTCTTATTCTGCGTTGGGTCCGTAAAGCTTCGGATCTGCTCTGTGACTCTGGCGTTCAGATACAGTATTGGGTTATAGGCCTCATCCACTATGTTCACAGTATCCCCGATCGCTGTGTCAAAATACCCTTCCACCTCATAGCTGACCTGGGGCTCGCAAATTTTTTTTAACTCTGCCAGTGCCTGACCGTAGAGCATCTCTACATTATCTGTCTCATAGGACCAGATCCGCATTATATACCCATCTTCCAAACGTGTCAGATTAGAAGGGAACCGGTCCCTTGCCTGCACTGCAAGGATAGCATTATTTCCTGCGGAGCTCTGGAACTCTACATTTCCATTCTCGTCATATTCTGTTTTGACCAGGTCCGTGATCTGTAATCCGTCTTTCCCAGTTGGCCGGATTGCTGTGTACAGTTCTGTGATATCAGAAGTCTTCGTGATCCCGGTCACTTCTTTCCCATATCGCAGGGTAATATCTGTCCGAGCCCGGCCAATCCCCTGATAGTCATCAGAATGCTCTCGGTATACATTGACCACTACCCGTTTCAGGGAATAGTCATCATTCAGTTCTGTTATGAACTCAATCTCAGCCGAGAATGCATTTGCAAGGGAATACAGACGGGCAAGAAGGGTCTCCGTTCCGGTCCATTCATGCTTGATCGATCTATCCGACACCTCATTCAGCCCTAGCACTGTACTGCCTTCTGGGTCAAAAACAGCATAATACTGGGCGAACGTCATGGCCTGGGCGGCTGCATATGCCTCTTTTTCCTCGTTTAGAAGTTCAAACAGGAGCCCGTAGCACTCTGCCCGGATTTCCTGCTCATCCTTTTCTACATGTACGATATTCAGATAATAGTCCTTCTGCTGCTCTTCATCGCGGAAAGAAATCTTATTCCCCTCCACGATATATTGGCTATCCTCGTGACACGCATCACACGTAAAGTTATAGGTATAGGCGCTGCCCTGCAGATATTCATGCAGTTCGTCATCATAATAATGCAGTGATTTAGGACCTGTGTTATCCATATAGCTCAAAACCTGGTCCATTTGATCCAGGACCGCAATCCTTATCTCCTTCATCATTACAGAAACGCCTCCCTTATTTTTGCTTTTACTGTAGGTTTTGGTTCGGAAAAATCCGAGAAAAAGAACTGTACTTTCGTCTCCCCGGGCGGAGCGAGAAAATACTTGCTCCCAGTGATCTCATCGCCGGTAATGTTCATACCATTCTGATACACTTTGGTAGCAGCGCCGTCTATCGTAACTACATCCCCTGCAGCATACCGGTTCGGAACGTCCCGCCATTTTTCAACATTCATTTTCTGGAACCGCAACGAACGGATAGAGTTTCTCGTTACATATTGGTCACCAAGATTTCTTCCATAATACTGCGTGAAGGCAATCTGTATCTTCGTGCAGACCATATCCTTGATTGCTGGGTCTGAATAGCAGGGATAAGACCCCCACCAATGATATCTCACTGTATCCCCTTCTTTGAGGATATCCTGATGTCCCCGTGCATTATCAAATGGGTTCTGGCTCTGAAGCATCGAAGGAGTAAAAGCGATGTCTCTTATCATTTTCCCATTCAGCCAATATTCCAGATGTGCCGTATTACCGGTCATGTCACTCTTATACAGACTATACCCACATATTACTTTATTGTCGGCAGTCAGGAATGCAATCGACTGTTCCGCTGTCTGTCCCATCAACCCTGTCTCGAACCACCAATTCAGGTAACAGTAGAAGTTTTGAGCACCAACTTCACTTTCTGAGTCAGCCGGTATAGTAATGGTCTTCATGCCGCCGCACCACTTCCCAGGCTGTCCATTCCCCATGCTCCCGATAACAATAGCCGTATTATCAATGCTGCTCAAACTGCCCCCCATATCGTGATCAGGATGCATGTAGTTAACACCGTGGTCGTCTGGTGCAGCCAGAAACGGCTGGAGCCCGTCTATCAGCACCTCATTTTGCTGGTAGTTTTCGCCGTCCGCCTCCTGCACCTTTCCCAGCTGGATAGCACCATACTCAGACACAATGCCGATAAATCCATTTTCGTGGTTATGGGTGATCTCGTAGCTGACCGGGGCGCTGGCCGCACCACCATTTTCAATCGTGACTTCCAGTACCCCGTCCGTATTGTCTGCCGCCTGGAAGCTTTTCTCTGTAGTCGCATATTTATACGGGTCACAGCAGTAAAACACAAACTCCCCGGTAACATTCAGCCGGCCTTCTTTCACGTCTCCGACTTCGCTCTTGGTCCCGATAAAATACTTGTCCGGCTCATCCGCAAATATCAGTTTTGCCTCTTTCTGGTTCAGGATTTTGTTTAGCGCATTGAACTTCTCACGAAAATCTTCCGGGGAGTCAGTCAGCAGCTGATACCCCACCGTGATACTCCGGGAAACAATCCGACTGTTTCGATACTCGGAGCCGTCCATCTGTCCAATTTGAAGCTCTGTGATCTCCGCTTCCGTCAGTTCCCGGCCAAGGACATACAGGGTTCGATATCCCTCTATTTCATTTTCGATATACGCCCCGTTAATCTGCAGGGCCTCTGACGGGAGCGCACCATCTGGTGCACCCCCGGTTGTAGTATCAACAAAGTTATACATGCCATTACCCCTTTTTGCCTTTGATCATGTTCTTGACCTTCTGTTTCTTGTTCAGCTCCGCCTCCGTATACGGCGCCGTCACACGGGCTGTCTCTTTCCCGTCAATCTCCACTGGCACAACGATCGTATACCGTGCTGTCCTGGTGTAGTTATAGTCATCATTCAGATCCTGGATACCGCCACCCCGGATATTCATGCCAATATCCGGTACCGGAACCAGGGATGGAATGCTTATCAAATCCATCGCCGCTGCTTTTGCATCCTTCACCTTCGACAAAATACCATTTATCCAGCCAATGCCCCAGAACTCGCCCAGATCCGTAGATATCTTTGACGGGCTCCCGATCTTCGCCTTGGCGACAATGGCCGCTTCCGCCGCGGCCGCCAGGGATGCTGCAGCACTCCGTACTGCCCCGACCTGCGACCAGATACCGTTTGCCAGGCCCACACCAATATAGACACCGCTGCTATACGCACCACTCTGTGCTGAACTCATGGCAGCCACAACAGATGCCGACATCGAAGACGCCGTGGATACTGCCCGACTCATTCCGGACGTCACTCCACTATTGAAATTGTCACCGACTGCCTTTCCAGAAGATTTTGCCTTACTCTCTGCATTTGAAAACTCGCTTATCAAGGACTTGATCGCTGATTTCGCCTTATTGCCCAGCGCATCCAAACCATCATTAACTATATTCACCGAAGACTTCATGCTCGTCAGTGATTTTTGCGCACTTTTGGCGTTACTTGCTATAGATTTCATGCTAGAGTTTACCGCCTTAAGCGCCACCGACATTGCCAATACCCCTACAGCTCCTGTTGTCATCGCCAGTGCAAATGCTGCTATACCTATCGCAGAAGCTGCCGATGTGACACCTATAGTAACAAAAGAAGCCGATAACAGTATCATGACTGCACTCAATGCTGTTGTCACGGCCAATAGGGCAGTAAAAGCTGCGACTCCAGCTACAGCCCCGGAGGCCACTAAGGGCAGTGCCGCCCCCGCAACCATTAACGATGCGGCCACTAAGGTAAGCCCAGCTCCCAGAGCAACGACTCCGGCTGATAATACAAGAACACCTGCAGAAGTGACCAGAACTGCCGCCCCTACAGCCACCAGACCGGCCGCCACAACAACGAGCCCCGCTCCGAGCACTACACTTCCTGCTCCAGCCAAAGTAGCACCCGCCGCAAAGGCTATAAGTCCAACCGAAAGCGCCGCAATCGAAGCCGCTCCCTGCAATCCATATTCAGCTACCGTTGGAAGAACAGCTGCCACAACTGCAAGAGCTGCACTGGCCAGAAGAGCACCTGTGCCAACTAGGGCAATGGCCGCCCCAAAAGCAATAAAACCTACTGCACCGGCCGTCAAAGCCGGTCCCAACACAGCCGCAAGAGCCATCAGGCCGGCCAGTGCCACTACCATACCCGCCATTACAGCAATAGCGGGGGTACCTGCATTGACAAGACTAATCGCAGCGGCTGACATCACATACATTCCAGCCCCGGCGATCAGCACTGCCGCACCAAAAGCGACCATACCGACAGAGGCCGCTGTAAGCTGTGTCCCTATCTTGGAGGCCCCTACCGCAAGGAGAGCCATCACAGCCACCATGCCCGCCATCACGGCCACGGCTCCCGGTCCCGCGTTGGCCAGCTGTATTGCTGCCTGCGCCATAATATAAAGTCCACCTGCCGCCAAAGCAATGCCGGCACCAAATGCCAGGAATGACACGGCCGACTGCATGAGCATTTTCCCACTTGTCGCCGAAGCATTACCCACTGTTTTGGTCGCATCACTGACTCCAAAAAGCTTTGTAGCCAGCCCGCTGATGCCATTGCTTGCCAGCCCGATAATCGCTTTTCCGAATGACGTTACTCCCGGCGCAACCGCTTTCACAGTCTTGAATGCCATATAAGCCATTAGCAGTTTTGGCAGATTGTCAATCAGCAGTGCCACCGTATCCGCATTATCTTCCAGGAACCCGGCAAACGCTTTCAAAGCGTCTCCGGCCACTCCAATGGCATCACCAAATCCTTCCACGCTCTCAGTGGAGCCAAAACTTCCATTCAGGTCAGCCAGTTCTTTTGAAATAGCTGAAAACGCATCACCGAACGCAGAGCCCACCTCGCTTGCAACGCTCACGATCGTATCCCAGTACGGTTTGATCTTATCCAGCCCGGAGGTCAGCTTTGCGGCAATCTTTTCGCCGTCCAGCTGCCCCATCTTATCAACAAGCTTACTGATTGCACTGATACCCTTGGATGACAGCACATCAAATGCCGGCTGCAATTTATTCGCTGCTGTCTCCTGCAATCCGTCCATCGCCTGGCCCACCGTCTTGTATTCAGTGGCCAGCTTCGTAAATGCGTCATTTGTACCGACCGCGGCTATAGCGTCAAAGAAATCCTCCGTGGCCACCGTACCCGCCTGTACATCTTTAATGAGCCCCTGTGTAGACTTACCCATCTGCTTTGCGACTGCCGCAATACCTGCAGGAGTCTGCTCCAGCATCAGTTTAAAATCTTCCCAGGCTACCGTGGGTTTCGCCGCCATCTGCGTGGCCTGCTGAGACAGAGTCTTCATTGCCTGGGTTGGGCTCTCCGCTGCTGCTGCCAGGCCGCCAAAGCCTTTTACCAACTTTGTGGTGTTCTTTGTTCCTACTGCCTCCAGCTGTGCAAAGGTTGACGCCATATCCGAAGAGCTGTAGATGGTAGCCTCCGCAAAGTCCTGCAGTTCATTCTTAACCGCTTTGATCTGATCAGCTGACTTCCCGGTCATTTCCATGTTCCCCTGGAAGGTCTTCCATGCAGCGCTGGAAGAATTCAGATCTCCCACCAGACCGGTTACGCCATTGCTGATTGTATTGAAGGCAGCCTGCCCGGCGGCCATCATCACACCAAAGCCAACGCCGCTCGTGAGAGTGCTTTTCAGATTGTCCACGTATCCGGACGCAGATTTCATCGTAGATGTAAATCCTTTATCCGCTGCGGACAATATCGCTTTTATACTAAATGACTCTGCCATGCTCTCACTCTCCTTTCCGCAAAAGCTTTCCTATTCCGGAAAACCTGCCATCTACCTTCTTTTTCTTCTTTGACTTTAGATTTTTCAGCTCTTTATCATAGTCAAAAAACTGCCGGAACTTTCGATATACCGGCCTGGTCTTTCCTTTGCCGGCCGGTTTTTCTGCCTGCGCCGCAAAATTTAAAAATGCCTGGCGATGCTCATGCAGACTTTCGTCCAACATTCGCAACTCCAAGGCCTCTGCCATAATTTCATACTGAGCATTTGTCAGGTTATCCACCTGATCAAAAGTCGTAAAGCCAAAATACCGGAAACAATTCACTGCCATCTCCCGGTACTGTTCCTCAAAGGTTAGTTCTGGTCCTCTTTCGCTTTCTCGATCGCTTCCGCCATCTTTGCCATCATTTTCTTGGTAGCATTTGCTTTCCCTAAAAAATCCAGCGTGTTCTCAAACAGCGCATCTACATCTGTATCCGGATCATCGATATAGGAGTCCAGAAGCGCTTTTGTCACTCTCGGGTTCTGCCCTTTGTTCGCTACATCCAGCAGATCCACCAGGGCGTCCGGCTCTCCATCGATCACCCGGGCGATCATGTATCTCGCACCGATATCTTTCTTCACGTCTTTAATGCCGTCCACCGTTGTGGATACCAACTTATTGGCATCCCGAAGGAAGCCCATCCCAAAGTTGAACTGATATACCTGTCCATTAATTGTTAATTCCATCATCTTGATCTACCTCCATGTATAAAAAATGGCAGGAGAATTGCCTCTCCTGCCTACGCTCCTGTCTTTTCCGTATCTGCAAATGCGTAAGATGCCAGTTCCTGCTGCTCATCAGAAACGGTTGCGTACCCGTCTGCCCCGGTCCCTTCGAGACCAAATGTAAGAGAAGCTTCTGCATGATCTTCGGCACTTGATGTAAGTTCAAACTCCGTCACATACCCCTGGAAATACTTTGCAGCAAACTTCCCTACATTTTCTGTTTCTCCGGGCTTATCCAAATTCACTTCCCACACTTCCACTTTGTCTGAGTTGTCTACCGCTTTTTCAAGTTTGTCGATCATCTCATCGTTTTCACTTGCAAAAAGTGCTGTAGTAGTGATCTCAGACTCCAACGCTCCCGGCGTTCTGATCGGGCCGTCTTTTGTTTCAGTCGTATCAGCATCCCTGGATTTTGTCCGGCCGTTTTCTGTCGTAAATGCAATTCCTGTCGCATCGACCGTGGCCGCATCCGCCAAGATCCGGTACAGATAAATAATTCTGCTTCCTCTAATTGCGCTCATCTTATACCTCCATTCTTATGAAAATTTAAACTCCACTTCCAGCAGACCATGCAGAAGTGGAGTCTTGGTTGTGTTGTCCGGAAGAATTCGCTGGTTCACATTCTGTATCATCCATGCAAAATTCTCCGTATGTTCCAATTTGTAGCAGACCTTCTTGATATCCAGCAGCATCTCCGATACTGTACCGCGCTGTTTCGGGTTGTTGTGCCAGACATGGATTGTCTGGTATACATTCCCCACCACGGCACTTTTTGTCTGGGTATCCGTCTGCTGGCTGTCTGCCAGATAAATAAAGGGATACGGCGTGTCCTCCGGCGGGAGGAAAGTATCATACACGTCATATTCCAGTTCTTTAAGTTTCAATAATAATTCCGTGAAGAGCTCCTGCTGCGGATCCATGCCATCACCTCATTCCACCAGCTTCTTCATGTCTTTCCGAAACTGCCCCGCCTGATCACGGAAGGCCGGAGCCAGATATGGCTGCGCTTCCATGAAACGTGTACCAAATTCCGGATACGGGGCATAATCGGCCTTTGGTTCCACTTCAGCCGCCATCCCTCTATCGGTAATCTCAAGCCCAATGCTACGTTTTAGGTATCCGGTATCAACCGGGGCATTCCGCTGCGCCTTAGCCTGCATCTCTGCACCGTTGTGCCGGACAACCCGCTTCACATCGTCCATCCGAACATTCTGCTTCAGCTTCTTCTGTAACTTTTCCATGCCGACAATCTTGATATCTCCCATCACTGCACCTCCGATACCACAAAAGTATGTTTCGTCCGGAGCTTCCGGGAGAAGTCCACACTGTAGATCTCCTCCCCAACCCGGATCCGGTCAAACGGTTTCGTGTAATGGTTCTGGAGCTGGATTGTAAGACTCCCCTGCTTTGGTCCATCATAGACCAGCTTCAGCCGCTCTTCACCGGTATTCATGACGGACGCATACCGTAAAGTCTCCACGACGATATCATCCGCATAGTTCCCGGTTTTAGGATCATACTCTCCAGATGTGATCTTCTGGAAATATACAGGTGTGTCGTATCTCATAGAAACCTCACCCGGCCTTTCTTCGCCTCCTTCTGACTGTCCAGATATGCCTGTATATCTTCGCGGTATCCTGCAAAATCATCGTCCGAAAAGGAGAGGCTCTCCCCTTCAACACTGTGAGAAGAAAGCCCCTCAGATCCAATCCTGTTGAACCGGATCACTGCCACGTCTGTAATGATATAATTGAGACCTTCTGGAGGGTCCTGCCCTCCCAGCAAAGCTTTCAGTCGGCTTGTTGTTCCGGACAAAATCAGGTTCAGTTTGGCATCTTGTGATGTATCACTCTCTGAAATACCAAGAAGGATCTTTAAATTTTTCAGCATACGCACCACTCCTTATTTTGAAGCCGCCTTTGCCGTTGTCTTCTTAGTAGTTGACCTGGAAGAAGAAGTCTTTTTGTCAGTTTTCTCCTGAACGAGTTCAATCAGAGGAACACCCTGCTTATTATCAGATCCAGACAGCTCTGCCAGACGTTCTTCAGAGACCTCCATACCATCATGGGGGAATACATCCCCCACATTGTACTCATGGTAAACCTTACCATTTTTTGTCTCTCTCGCATCCTGCAGATCATGAAACTTTTTGATTACCTTATACATCTTTTACACCTCCTACGCTCCAGCAAACACGTCAGCCACTACATCTCCAGAACGAACAGCCTTTCCGTTTACATCAGCTTCAACGACTGTCACATGATGCCCGTCCGTTGCTGTAATCTCAGACTCTCCGTCCCATGCGGTCCAAGTAGACACATCCATGCCGTATGTAACTTCCGTTGCTGCGGATGCATTTGTCTTATACCGGAACACGTCATTGATAGATGCCAGCTGCTCCTTGACAGAGATCTTTGTCTTTCCCTCTTCAGTTCCTTCCGCGGAAGTCAGAGTGAGAGATCCAAGAGTCTGTGTGTCGGAAGAACCAACAGCAATGTATGCGATCGCATCCAGGTACTCTGCAAACAGCCGGACTCCCATAATCGCAAACATATCGGAAATCGCTCTCTCATACGTTCCCTGTGCGTGGAAGCCGATAAAGCCAGTCTCAGAGTCTACAGTGTATGCAAGGCCCGCTCTCACAAATTCAGAGTCCGCCGGATCCACATAGTATGCAACCAGGTTGTTCAGAGGAGTGGCGATAACCGTATTCTCCGGGATCTGGGAAGAAATAAAGCAGATATCTGCTCCCAGGAAGTTCTGGATATAGTTCATGCCAAAAGCAGTCTGCATGGTAATATCTGCGGCGCCTACGTATTTATAGACATCCAGAGTGTTTACCCATACAGCTGTCCCTGTTGCGGTCCTCTTCATCTTCTCAAACTTATCTTTCACTTTTCCGATCGCCATAGCAACGGCCATCTGCCAGGTGGTCTCATGTCCTACCAGGGAACCCATTTTCAGCTGGCCATAAAACTTGTCCAGGATTTTATTCTGCAGATCGGACTTAAATTCGGCATCGGTCTGATCCACCGCAGCGTCATAGCCCTTCTCTGCGATTGCTTCAAGAGAAACACCTTTTCTGTATTTCTCAATCTTGATGGTATCAAAATCCTTCTCTTCGACTTTGTACTGAGATAACGGGATCTCATCACCCTCCGCTACGTCCCCAGACTGCAGCGTGCCGGATACTTTTTTCACTTTCAGCACAGTTCCGTTTGTCTTCTTGATCATCCTAGTGATGCCCATGATATCCAGTAAGGCCTGCATGTTCTTGCCAAAAGAAGTGACAAAATCAATCTCCCTTGCCCTTACCTGGATCTGTGCCTGTCCTGTCATATTGGTGGGTGCAGCGAATACCTGCAGCCCAAGTTTACTTACATCATGCATAAGTTTTCATCTCCTTTTTATTCAAATAAGTTCATGTGTTCCGCGATCATCCTCTGGCGTTCAGAAGGATTTTTGATTGCAAGGATCTGCTCCCTCGTAACAGTTCCCTTTCCTCCGGTCCCGCGCTTCGGCGGGTTTCCTTTCAGCTTATCCTTGACGGCATCCTGCACGGCGTCCTTAAAAAGCTTTGCAAATGCCTGGACTGCCTGCTTCGTATCCTCTGCATCCGTGCTGACCAAATGAGCAAGCAGTTCATCCGGGATGTTAATTTCATCCTCGGACAGCATCTTTCTCGCCGTCTTGGACATCTCTGCCAGAGTATCTTTCTCCTTAAAAGCATTCAGTTCCTTTTCCATCTGTGACATCCGATAAGCCGCCTTTTCTTCATTGGTCATTTTTGCGAGTTTTTCAGCCTCAGACAGTTTATCATCGTGGATATCCTTCCACTTCTTCTGTGCATTCGATACCGCTGTATCAATGGCTTTCTGTACCCTACGGTCAAACTCTGCCTGATTACCTTCCTGTTTCAAGAAGTCATCAAAAGAGAGGGGTTCATCACCACTTCCGCCTTCGCCTCCTGAACCTGCTCCATTTTTTCCACTAGTGCCGCCGCCATCTCCGGACCCTCCAGCTCCAGCGCCTTCACCCTCTGCAAATAACTGCAGGCTTCTCATTGCTTCAAACACCTTATTTTTCATCGTTTTTTTCCTTTCTGCCCCAGCCCATTCATTTAAGCCCAGGCCATTGCATCGAATCATAGTTTATCGTCATTTCGGACACGACGTGTTACTCGATCCGGACATGATCCGGAAACTCATCAGCGATCTGACAGATGCCAATGAAAAAGGAATCAACCAGAAGCGTTCCTGCTTCTGACAGATTCCTGTAATGTATATCAGCCCTTCCGGGCGATATCTCGCATTCAATTTTGTCCTCGGTCAGATCGCCAACCGACTTGACCAGCGTCTGCACAAGTGCTGTCATTCCAGCACAGATAATATCTTTTCCATTCTCTGCGTATCCGGCATGGCCGGATACCTCAATTCCGTCCTTTCGGACGCTTACTTCAATCAATCACACCACTCCTTTACTCTGCAAAAATCCAGTCTTCAGCCAACATGTCAGCTTGAGAAGCAAGCCACCCCATCTGTACACCTGATGTCCCGACAAAAGCAATAGCCATATTTCCGATGGCTTCATGTTCACAATTCTGTACACTTCCGTCCGATGTAACATAGCTAATGTTCCTAGCCAGTTCGATATGCTGGTTTTTCCCGTTCCAGCCCTGGCGCTTCACTTTAAGTCCGCGTTTCATGTACTTGATGGCATCACCAAAGCTGAAAGTCGGAGTTCCTCCCAATATGGTTGTATTTTCTTCTGTAGCTGGGATCCACTCGTCAGACAGTACATTTGTCAAGGTATACTCAACACGCTGCGTTTCTCTGATATCAAGCAGATCCTTTCCAGTATCCGAGTCAACCGCCCGGCATTTCATCATAATCGTTTCTTTTTCCGGATCCCAATACCAATAGCCTCCCCATGACGGAAGTTTCATCGGAATTCCTTTCTTCATGTTCTTTAACGCCTCTGTAAATTTCATGTTCTTCACCTTTCCTTTCTTAAAAATGGATATAAAAATACCACCGGCCATTTCTGACTGGTGGCGCCTATTCATCGTCCTCTTCCCAAAAACTATCTTCCAACTCAGGAAATTCTTCATCAAGAATAATCTCTACATCGTCCGGCAAATCCTCTAAGTCAAGATTGTCTGGAATATCACTGATTTTGATTTTCTTTTCTTTAAGAATTTTACTCATAAGTTTCGAATCCATACTCAAAACCATACCTTTCTGCGAAAATTCTATTTACTTCATCGGAAAATAATCTGTGGCGATCTGCCTTACTTATCTTTCCATCATTATATAGCTTCCTGTACTTTGACTTCAAGCTATTTCTAATCTCGTTGTATGCCTTCTCCATTTTTGCAGTCGAACTGATACCGCTCGGCCATTCTTCCGGTTTTCTGATGTAGTAAGAGCCATTTGATGTTGATACTCTAATCTCGGAAACTGGCATTCGTTTCAAAAATTTGAGGTCCGTAAATGAGAAAGACCCTCCAGATGGATGATTGTGGGTAACTACTGCCCCGCGTAGTTTAGGGATATCCAAAACTGAAATACTAACACTATTTGTATCCCCTCTCTTGGAAAATCTATATTCTCCACCAGGACCGTAAACTTCCATCGTTTCTTTGCTTCTACTGCCAAGACTCTTCTCAGATTTAAGCAGCTCGCTTTTCGCTTCTTTCGCCCACTTATCTGTGGAGTCTTTTAATTTCACCTTGTTCCACTCTTCTGTGGTACCTCCCTTGTCCAAGAACTCCAACCATGCCTCATAATCTTCGCTGTCTTCATAGGCAGCCACGGAACACCGGCAATTTGGATGCGTCGGCGGCGCATTTGTCCCTGGCATCATCTTTTCCACCTTGAAGTGCTTTCCGTCCAGAGCCCTGCAGATCGGACAGGCCGTCCCCAGCGCAAGGAAAGTATACTCCTCAAAGCCATTCCGCTCAAAGGACTGCTTCTGTGCTTCCGTCTGCACCCTCGCCAGTTCCGTGATCATCAGCCGTTCTGCATTGCTCTGGCTGACTCCGAAGCGCTTCCGGAGATGCGTTGCCAACCGCCGCGGGTTCTGTCCTTGGATTAGTCCTGTCTGCAGCAGACTTGACAGCTCATTCTTGAGCATGTCCTGATACATCCAAATCCGGTCTGAATACGTCGCATTGTGGAAAGAGGCGTTCACGATAGCATTGGCAGCTTTCGCATTGTTCTGGATTGTCTTACCCAGGATACCAGCCTGCCGTTCAAACTCTGAAATCGTCCGGTCTGTTAGAATATCGCCGTAATATTTCTGAAGTTCATCAAATCCAGCTACCATCTCCAGTCCAATCTGCGCTTTCAGGAGCTCCAGCCGGTTCACCTTCATGGTCATGTTGTACAAACGCATCTCTCCATTGGCTTGATCAGAGAAATTCTTCTCCTTTACATACTTGGCAGCCTTTCGCCCCAGAGCTTCGATATCAGCCTTGGCAGCCCGTTTCTTCGCCTCTGCCAGTGTGATGCCTTCTTTACTAGCATACTTGCCGTAAAATCCATTGATCTCCTTCTCAATTTCATCAATCATATTCTGGTAGATCTCCCGGATATGCTTCTGATACTCGGCTTCATCCTGGATGTTATGCTTCCTCTGTTCTGTCTCCCGGTTCTTCCAGTACGTCTGTGAATCCATTTACAACTCTCCATTCAAAATAGATCGTGCCTCTTCCTTACTAATCCCTATCGCGGTAGAAATAAGGGCGATTGCCTGTCCTTCCGTTAGGCTTCCTGCAGAGTACTGCGCCATGATTGCAAGTAAACTCTGCGTCTGAGCACCGTTCAAAGATTTCCCCTGTACTTCTGTCTCTGCAGCACTAACAGCACTTCCTCCTTCAGAATTTCCAAACATCTGTCTCATAACTGCATCGTTCTTCATAGTACTCTCTTCCGCTTCAATTCGCTCCAGCTCATCGCCTACGGTATCCACTATAGACAGAGTACTAAGCTGCGTTTTCTTCGAAACAATTCCCTCCAGATTTCCAGCAATCTCGGTTTCTTCTAAAACATTCGCCGGGAAATTTCGTGTGAAGATCGGCTTCACTTTCACCCAGTCATTTTTAAGCATGCCGGACACTGGATTGCTAAATATCAACATATATCTACGGTTCATGCCGCTGTTGAACTTCCGTTCTTTGGTCTTTGCCAGGTTGCTCATCGCCTGGAGCTTATATTTTAAAGCGATGCCAGAAGATGTTCCAAAGTTCTCATCAGAAATATCTGCCACCATACTAATTTGGAAGATCAAACGCTCCAGTCGGTCAATTAGATGTTCCTGCGTTGTATCGCCATCTGGCTTCTGTAAGAAGTCCACTATCATTCTGTCTGCATCTTCATCAAAATTGATAATCCTGTCATCACGGATATGCTTTATTTCTTCTTCGTCAAGCATCGCACCCAATATTTTCATGTACGCATCCGCAAAATAATCCACATCATTGGCCTTTTCAGATATCGCTTTATTATATGCGTTGATCATTGTCAGTACAGGTTCAAAAATGCCCTGTTCCTCTGCATTTTCCCTGTACTCTGTTGCCGGCACCCCGGAAAATCCATGCTCTTTCTCACATTCATCAATAAACTGGATCTTGCCTTTCTGTACAAAGTATCTTACTTTCTCATCATCTGATACACTTCCATGAAGTACATTCTTTGAATCTAAATAAGTCCGAACAAAATATCTTGGTCGCTCAATCACCGAATCGTCATAAATCATGAATGCTTCCTGCGGATCCAGATAGGTAATCCCAATCTTACCCTCTTGATCCACAAAATACATTTCATAACCTTTTCCATATATGCTGCATATCTTAGACAGCTCTGCATTGTTGTCGTCCTGGTCATTGTACTGATCCAGAAATTCCACATACTCCGACACCTTATCATCGTCGCACTGCAACTTAATCGGGACACCAATAAAAAAGCCATTCATAGTATCCACGATGTACTTTGCAAAATTTACTGCGATCCGATTATCTGGTTTGTACTTTGGTTTTGGTGGCTCCCGAAAAATAGGATATTCTGTCATATACGCATCCATAAGTGGCTTATACCGGAATGTCGCCTCCGCTGCATGTTGGGCAAGAAATCTTCCGAGCCTATCTTCATCAAGTATTTCATCATCTTCTAATCGAAACATTCCTAAACTCCTCCTTTTACCCGGTGATATCCTGTCTTTGATTTCCGCCAGCCTTCAACTCCATATCTTAGTGCGGCCATCGCATCATCCTGAAATGGAACCGGCTCATCCAGATACTCTCCTGTTTTTTCATCCTTTTTCCATTTCCACTGTTGCAATTCCCGTATTGTATTTACACAGGACGGATGCACATAAAGCATCCTTTTGATCACTTTGTCTTTTCCGACAATACCTTTCAACCAGTCAACCTGTGCAGACTGATACTTCTTTTCTGTAGTATGTTCTTTCCTTACCGCGCGTGCCCTAAATCCGGCTGTTCTCCACGCTTTTATTCGATCTGGTTCAGCAGAGTCGCACCACATCGTTCTTTTTGACGGAATTCCGGATTTGATGGCCAATGGGATGATTTCTGCAGTCTCTTTTTCAAAGACATAGACTTCTTGGAGAATATAAATATTCCCATCTTTAATTCCCAAAAGAAGAATTGCATTCGCGTGATTAAATCCGAAATCTTGCCCGATTGCAATATCGTCATAATGGTCTATATTCTGACTAATATTTTCAACCTTCCAGTTGTGGAGAATTAAACCACCAACTTCTCCCCATTCTCCGAGCCCGTATATCTGATATCCTTCCGGATCTACTTCCTTACGGCGAGCCATACGGACATGGTACGCAGTATCAATAAAGCGGTTGTCCAGGTACGTGCTGTGATGCGTCAAAACATTCGGATCAGGAGTATCAAAAAAGACCTTCTTGATCCAGTGATTTCTGTTCACCGGATTGAAGGTCATCCGTATCTGATAAAACTGTCCTGGAGGAAGCTCTCCTCTAAGACGGTCATCTATGATCTCAAAATCAGCCTGCGTGATTTCTGTTGCTTCTTCGATCCAAACATCTGTCAGCTTTCCTCGCTGAAAGGTGATGGATTTAAGCTTCTCACGTTGCTTTTCATCATTTACTCCCCGGAAAATAATCTGGTTTCCGTTTGCCCGGCAGGTAAGCGACAACGGGCTTTGCTTGATATTCCAGTATCGATCTGCCTGATCCCCGAACATCCGGTAAGCGGCTCCCGTCAGCTCAGCATAGGTGCTATCACGGTTTGTAATGTCTGACTTTCGGATGCAAACCAAGTTCCTGCCCTTATCCTGCATCAGACGCAAAAGGTAGTTCTGGGCTGTATCAACGCTCTTCCCCGATCCGGCAGATCCTTTCATCACAATGTAACGCTTGCGGCTCCGATCCACCTCTTTAAAGCAAGGATTTGCCTTTACCGTGATATCCATCAGGTATCATCCTCACCGTAATCAATCGTGATATTCAGATCCATGTCGGCATCCACGTCAACCTTGTCTGTATAAATGCCATATGCTTTTCCAAGTAGTTCTGCTGCTTTGTTCGCATCTCTTAACTGGGCAGGGATCTCAATAATCTGCGGTATTTCCTGTTTAACCGTCTGCTTTCGCATTGTCCCATTTTCGTCAGGAACATATGATGTTTTTTCGGTATTCAAGGTTACAACAACAGACTCCATCTTTTCTCGCCGCATGACGGATGTGAGATATCGCATAACTTCATCTTGATCAGCTATAAGCTGAGACTCTTTCTCTGCCATACGTTTTTCAATATATTCTTTGAGTTCAGGTTTTCTCAGGTTTTCTTCTCCAATAGAGTATGCCGTCTTCTTTGAATACCCCGCTCTAATAGCTGCCTGAGTGGCATTCAAATCAGTTAAATACTCATCGCAAAACCTTTTCTGTTTTTCTGTCACGCAAGCTCACCTCTCTTTCATATAAAAGCGTAGCACCCGGAGTCGAACCGGGACACAGGACGCTACCCTGCACATCTGCCGTTGATGATATACCCGCATGAGAAAAGCACCCCGGAGGGTGCTTCTTAATCTTCTTCCACCTTTTTACATATTTCATTCGTATTTTTACATATTTTATCTTCATTAATTCCCACTAAATGCAAAGCCAATTTTACTTTTAATTGATCTTTAGTCTCTATATTTTCGATATCATCCGACAAATTCAATGCACTTTTAATATTAGAGTCTTTAGTAAGTTCTTGAAAAAACTCTGAAATCTTCTCATTGGCTTTATTTGACAGTGTATAAAACAAAACAGAAACCGCTTCTAATATAGCTCCAGAAGCCAAGCCAACCCATTCAGGATTATTAACTTCAATTCCTCGCCGTATACTCCAAATTAATATCACAAATCCCGCAATACTCCCCCAAATACTCAATCGGAAAGCCCATTTTGACTGTCCTAATCTTTGATTATGGTATTTTTTCTTTGCATCATCGGGAACCCACGGTTCTTCTGTTGTATTTGCTGTTGTCTTTTTCCCACCTTCGTTATTCAAAGAAATAGATTTCTTATCTATTTCCACTGTTGTATTTGCTCTTCTACTCTCGTTTATCTCACTCATCAACCCCACCTCTTGCTATTCGTCTTTTTCTGTATCTTCAACAGCTTCAATAACAAGAGGATTTACAAACACAACATTTCCGCAGTTTAAACATGTAACAGCAACTATCGGGAAAAATTTTCCTCCTATTTGAACATCTTTTTTTTCTCCAACTTTAATCGGTGTCTGAATTTCATCATCTACAGTCCAATTATTTTGGCCACACATTGGGCACTTCTTTGTAGTCCATTTTTTGTTTATCGTATCTACAAGTTGATTGTAGTTAAGTTTAAACATTGGATTTTCCTCCAAAAACCATATTTTTAAATATTCTAACACTTTAATCTCCTTTTTTCTATATAATATTTCAACAAAGAAAAGACGCCCTGCGTCCGCAAAGCGTCCTTTCTGGATTCAGTATAGGTTTTAGAAGGAAAAGAAAATGTCAATCTTACACTTCTTTCAGCTTATACTATATCATTTTCAAAACGGAAAGTGCGGAAAAAGCGGAAAAACATCCTCTATTTCATAAACAGCTCAAATTCCTTTCTTACACTCTCCTTGGTACATTTTCTCCCCATCAGCGTGGCCACTTCCTCCCAGGTCAGCTCCTTGAAGAACTTGTACCGGATAATCCGCTGCATCCGGAACGGGATCTCCTGCATCCACTCCTCCACCTGCAGCTTCAACTCCTCCGCCTCAGCCTTCTGGTCCTCCAGGATCTGCCTTTCACGGGCCAGGCGGCCGGCCTCCACCAGCGTCTTCGCCGTCCCGTGCAGGCTGAAGGACCGCTCCTCGTAAGGGAACTCCGGATTGCTCCCCCGGACCTTGTCCTGCACAATCCGGCGCCTCTTCTCCAGCTTCTTGATCTCTGCCTCTGTCTCCTCTATGAATTTACAGGCATCTATGTAATCACTCAGGACTTTCTTGTCCAATGGCATCCCCTCCTCTCCGTTTCCCGTAGCACTCCCGGCACATGTCGAAGTATTCCATCGGCTGAGTCCGGAACCTGTACACATCCGTCATCTCATGCACCCTCACGTGTACCGCCTGGGTGTAGTGTATATCCTTGCCGCACACAGCACATCGTATATGCTTCACGGTTCCACCTCCTTCTTGATGTCGTATTTCTTGGCCATATAGCCCGCCACATCGTCTACTTTATACGGCTTCCGCAGGAACCGCTCCCGGGCCTTATCGTCTACGTGCGCCTCTTCCTCATCGTAAGCCTGGTCCCGGTCAATCTTCTGCTGCTTGCGACTCCGTCCGTGCTTGTACTCTCTCACCGTGTCACCTCCTCGTCAAGATAAATAATCCCGTATGCCTTGCCATCTGCCCCCTTCCACAGTTCAACGCTCCCCGCATACTGAAATACTGTCTCCTCTCCCCGCATCACCGTCAGCACGATATCGTCCTGGCGCTCCACCGTGCTTATCACCAGAGGCTCCGGGTCTGGCGGCTCCGGTTTTGTTTGTTCTGGCATTAGGGCAATCCTGCCGATCACTGCCGTGCACACAATCGCTACAGCCGCCAGCACAGCGATGGCTGCTCTATGTATCTTTTTCATCGTTATCCTCCTTCACTAAAGGTCTATTTAGGCAAATCTAAGTTGCACATCGTTTTGATCAACTCTCAAATTCGGTGCCCGCTCCCCAACTTTCAAATATGGGCAGTTGGCTTCTACCAGCTTCTGTGCCATGATCGGCACCACACTGTTTCCGATCCGTGCCACCTGCTTTGCAATCGGATATGGTTTCCAGTTGTAATCCCGGTCAATGATGTAATCCTCCGGAAATCCCTGCATCAGTTTCAATTCTTCCGGTTTCAGCATCCGCAGGAAGATATCTTTCAGGATATATTTCCCGCCCTGAATATCCAACACCACATTCGCCAGTCCGAACCGATCCCTTGTAGTGATCGTGCCCAGAGGTCTGTCAACACTCTGGCAGCTTCCTCCTGATCCTTAATACTTGATCAGGAATGCAGATATCAAACCAAAATGCCCCGGAGATGTTGTTATCGTGTGCAATGGCTCATCGCATCCCTGACCGATACCTGTCTTGTAATACTTGGTGATAAATGCTGTCACAAGGCCGTACCGGTTACTGGTGTCTATCGTCTTGATCGGCTCTGTCAGGAACTGTCCCCGGGAGTCTCCCGCCTTCGTCTCGCCGTGATACTGGATCAGGAAAGACACCGCCTCTTTATTCCGCACAATGTAGGGAGACGGATTATCAATGATGTATTTCCGGATCCCGTTTGCTATCCGCTTCATGGTCGCATCTGCCAGAGGCTTCTTCCGGTCAAAGATGGATTTCCCCAGATCTGACCAGTCGATGTAATCACCACATGCTTTCCATATCGGCTCCTGATCCTTAAAGTGTGTCGGTGCCGGCCAAACAATCTCCCGGCTATCTCTCCGGAATATCGCATACCAGCGTTTCCGCGTCGTCGGTGCTCCGTAGTCGGCCGCTATAAGCTCCCGGCAGTCAAATATATAGCCGAGGCTCTTCATTGCCATTATGAACTTCTGATAATCTTCTCCACGGCGCTCATTGATCGGATGTCCGTCTGCATCCAGCGGTCCCCACTGCTGTATCTCTTCCACGTTCTCCATCAGGATCACATCTGGCAGGATTGTTCGGGCGTGTTTATATACTGCCCACGGCAGGATCCTCAGTCCACGTTCCCGCGGCTTTCCGCCTTTCGCCTTGCTATGGCTTGTACAGTCCGGCGACGCCCACATCAGAGCCACATGCCGGCCCTTGACATATTTCTTCAGGTCAACACGGAAGATATCCTCAGTCAGATGTAGCGTATCCGGATGGTTGGTCTTATGCATCAGGATTGCATCAGGATCATGGTTGATTGCGATATCAACCGTCCGCCCTAACGCCATTTCTATTCCAACGCTTGCCCCGCCTCCGCCGGCGAAGCAGTCAATAATTAAGTCATCCATAGTTCCTCCACTAAATCATCATTTAGTAAGCTTCATATTCAACCGTTCCACTTCCATCTTCTTTAAACGTAACTTTATCTTCCCCAAATGCTTCTCGGAATTTTCTTAATGCCATTTCCGTTCCGTCATCACAGCCATCATTCATTTCATCTGCGATATCATCAGCAATCTCACTGAACAGTTCTTCATCTTCTGTGTCTACTTCGATACAATGCAAGAATTCAACTTTTTCTGCATAATCAAACGTCATTGTTCTCTACCTCCACTAAAAAATCAGTTCTTTCACATGAAATAAATGTCCAAGCATGCCAATTTTCCCATATAGAACATCGTTACTGAACACCGGAGCACCATTGTTTGAACCGTAAACTCCTGTTCTTACTGCATACTCTAATGCTGCCGGATGGCCGTTTGCGTCCATCCATGAGCATCCAATGACGTTCTCACACCAATCTTCAATGGTGAAATCCATTCCACTCATGTCTCCAACCTGTAATCCTTTTCCTACGCCGTTCTTAATTTTGACCGTTTTTCCTGCATGCTTACATTTTTCTCTCATCTCATGCCTCCTCTAAAAATCAATCCACCCAGTAAACTTCTAGTGTTATCCCACTCCAATCAAGCCCCTGCCCGCATTCACGACAGTAATTATCCTTGGTTCCAGACTGCCGCAAGTTCCATGTGCTCACAATAATCCTCTTACACTTTGGGCAGTAATAGTTGGTTATTCCATCCATCTTCTTAATAATCGGTTTCATCTTTTTCATCGATTGATCCTCTTTTAAAAAATCATTTAACTCATCTTAATGAATTAAAATCAAGTTATAACTCAATTAACTTGTCGCTTATCGGATGAGAGCAGCAGATACATAGTCTTGGCGGACGGTCTGCTGCTTGTTTTTTGTTGTCAATGTACACTCACCCATGTTTTTTTAATCAGCCTTCACTCTAGGCTTATACACTCTCTTTCCTCTCAGGAACTCCTCTTCCTTCCGCTGCCGTCCCAGGAGCTGCCTCATTTTCTTGACCGTGTTCTTATGATTTTGCTCGCCGAAGAAATTCACGATTAGCTCCAGCCTCTGTACTTCATCCTTCTGTTTTCGCCGTTCCCGGCGGCTGCGCTGGAATTTTGTGGCGACACGGTTCCTCTCGGCCTTGTCTTGTGCAAACTCCAGCTCGTGCAGTAGATCCTGCAGCCTCCTGTCTTCCAGCCCGACCGCATCCCTGGCGGCCTGATACTGGCTTTCACAGGCGTCCAGGAAGTCTAGGAACTCTGAAAGGGCTTCTGATGCCTCTTTGTTCTTTCCCATTACGTCCTCCCGTTACGCTGGCATGTACCACCAGGCTTTCTGGTTCTTTCCATACCCGCTGATGTCTATCTGTACACCCAGGTCTTTCTTTGCCTTCATAATCTCGCTACGCTTAATCCCCGCTTCATCTGCCTGTAACAGAAGGTCGTTCCCGTTAAGCCTTCCGCCTGCCAGTGCCTCCTGAAGGAACTCACAGGCCCGGTCATAGTCTGTCTTAGCCAGCGCTCGGACGTGCACCTTCACGTCCTCGATCTGCTTCGTGTTGGCGTTGCACTTGGAAAATATCTTCTCCGTCAGTTCAGCCATCGTCTCCATCTGTTTCCTCATGCCCTGGATCTCCCTGTGGATGTTTACGATGGCCGCCGGGATCTCTTCTGCTGTCCGTTCATCTCGCGGAATTTCTCTCTGGAAGTATCCCGGCTCCTTCCCAAGGAGCAGGCACATCACCCTCTCCATGCTCTCCGGGATGCTGGGATTATTCTTTAGTTTCCCGATGTAACTCTTGTCATGTCCCAGCTCCTGCCCGAAACCGCTCTGCGTTTTTCCCTGATGCTTCAGCTCATCGCACAGTTTCTGGTAATCTATCTCTATTGTTTTCGTACTCCTTCTCCTCCTTTCTGCATCATGTACTCCGCATGAAGCGAATTGACCACTGGGACGAATGCCCAGAGGATATCAATCACAAACCGCTGCATTTGCGGGTACTTTGCTTTCAGCTCTACAATCCTTCGATTGTACTGACTCATGTCATGTGTCTTTGTATATTCCCGATAGATCTTCCAACAGTCGTTATAGACCGCTGTCACCTGCCGGTCAATCTCCGTCCCATTCAACGATCCTGCACCCCGCTTTCCGGTAACTGGTCTTCCTCCGCTTCCACTGGTTCTCACAAAACTGGATATCATCCACATAGTCATAGCAGATAGCGTCAGTCTTTCCCTGCGCCACACGGGCAATGCGGCCAATACTCTGCGTCACTACCGCATAATCCTTTTTTGGTGTAGTCAGATATAGGCGGTCCAGCCGGGGAATGTCCAATCCCTCTTTCGCCAGATTGAAAGATGCGAAAAGGTATCTCTTCTTTCCGGACTTCATATCCTCAATAGCCTGCACCCTCTCCGCTTTTCCCTTTTTAGATGTCATTTTTCCGTCAATCATCACTGCATATTTTCGGATTTCCACCGGCATAACAGCCATGAGTCGCTGCAGATGCAGGAGACGGTCGGAAAGGATCAGATTGCAATGGTCCTGGTTTTTTACCAGATCTTCCAGTATTACATCATCCCTTGCCGTGTTCCACGTCAGATGCTCCATCAGTTTGCTATAGACCAGTGTCCCGTCCGTATCCAGACAGGCCCGGCTGATCTTTACGCCAGTCCGGCGCTCCAGTACCTTCACTTTCATTGTCTTCTCTGCCACCGCCTCATCCGGCACCTGATACTGGACATCACCCAGCACCGCAAACGTGCTCCGGATAAGCCCATCAGAACGGTGAACTGTAGCGGACAGCCCATACTTGTACCTAGCGGCCAAGCTACTCACAGTCCTGTAAAACATCTTCATGCTGGCCGGCGTCCCGGATACCCGGTGGCACTCATCCACGATCACCACATCCCAGGTATATTTGTATTTCTGCAGATCCAGCTTTGAGAGTGTCTGGACCGTGGCAAATGTCATGTGGCTGCCAATCTGCACCTTCCCCGCCGTAATCTTTCCCAGGATCTCCTCGGGGTAATACTGCTTTGCCCTGTCATAGGACTGATTTAAAAGGTCCGCTGTGTGGGTCAGCCAGAGTGTCTTCCTATGCAGCCTGGCCGCCAGAGCAATCCCCATCTGCGTCTTCCCGGAGCCACAGGGACTCTGGAGGATGCCACAGCCGGCCTTTTGCATTGCATTTACAGCAAGGGTCTGATAATCATACAGAGGAACGATCCCAGGAAGGGAAATCTTCCCGTTGTCAGCCAGGTCCTGCCGGATCTTCGTATCCTCCCGCAGGATATACTCCCGTATCTGTTTCCCGGTCCCGCAGGGGAGCGCCAGCACATTACCATCCACATAGTAGAGATACAGGACTTCCTCAGTGTTTCCTGTCCACAGACCCATCCGCTGCTTCTTGCTGTATTCCGGATTAGGGATCACCAGGTTCTCCCTGGCCCATCGCACCAGCTCCGGCACCGGGTCCTGCACATATATCTCATTACTTATCGTGACCTGCATCCTCTCACCTCTTATCCAGCCGGTCCCGACACTCAAACCAGTGCGCTGCTGTCCGTCCGATCCGGTAGGCCTCCACCTTATTGATGCTGGACTTTCCGTCCTTCTGCAGGATCTGCATCATCCTGCATGGAACCAGGACAATCAATTCCTCAAACTTCAGTACAAACATGCCCATCGTGTTCCCTGTCTCGCTCCAGAGCGTCATTGCGTTCTTCTGATTTTCCTCGATCCGGCTGAGCTGGAAGCGACCACTGGCACACTCCTTACAGTCGAATACATAGGCTATTCCGTTTCTGGCTGCAATCACATCAAAAGGCTGCCCGTTTGCGTTATCCTTCAGGCAGTGAGCCCAGAAACCGTGATCCGCAAGCATCTGCGCCCATTCCCGCTCAAAGGCGGTGCCATTACTTTTATTACTCACTTTTTTTCCTCACTTTCATATGTCTTACCATTTTCCCGTTTTGGCTTACCCGGTTCTTACCAGAAAAATGCCTGCAAAGCCAGTAAATATGCGGTGTCTTACCTTCTTACCAAAAAACCGTCCAAACAATCAAATATTTTAGTAACATTTTTAATAGTTAACATATTTTTCAGCAAATATGTTGCAATCTATATATGTATGTTTACTGGTAAGACAGGTAAGATGGTAAGACAATATATAATAAAGCCCCATTTTAAGCCATTTCTTTGTCTTACCTTTTGTCTTACCATTTTTTGAGAGGTAAGACATTTACTCAAATGGAAGTTTCACTTCCGTATCTTCCAGGTCCATGAAGCCTTCCCCGTCTGTCTCCGGCTCCATCCGCAGCTTGATATAGCTTGCCTTCATACCGTATACCCTGGTCTGGTGGACAAATTTCCCTTGTGAGTTTTTCACCAGGCGGTCCTTGGCCGCCCACTTCTTGCTCACCGCCGCATAATCGTATCCGCTCTTTTCCAGGAAGTCACACAGCACATCTTTATTGATCACGGCCACCGGAGGGATTTCCGGGTGGTCATCATCGGCATCGATCCGGCCCCATACCTCTCCCTTGTTGATCTGGTCATCACCATTCGGGTTCTGGAAGCGGATCGGGTTCTTTGCAATCCAGTTCAATACCATCTGGTAGGATCGTTCCGAGACATCCACCTCTTTTGCGCTGCGCAGATATCCTTTCACATCATTCACCTGGAGAGGTTCCTCATCCGTAAAGATCTGATCCACAAGTATATGGTCCGCCACCATGATGCAGGACATGGCCATTGCCTGTTTTTCCGTGGTATCCAGCTTACACATGGCATCAAAGTATTTCTTATACTCTTCTCTAAGTTGTCCCTCATCCGCCCCCTGCAGATACGTCACCAGTTTCTTCCCGACATGTCCGTAATTCTCTGTCAGCAGGGAAACGGTATAATTACCATCCTCAATGAGTTTCTCCTCCACCTCAATCTCTATGACACGGTTCTTGGAACCAGCCCGGCTGTTGGACTTTGTGATAGGTTCCTCCCCGGTAAACAAGTAGCTGTTATGCCAGGTCTTTGTCTCCTCCACGCCGCCGGATGCCCGGCCCCGGCCCCGGTCAATTCCTTCTGTGATCTGGTAGATCAGCTGGTCAAAATTGGTGGTCCATTTATCCTTCATGGTCTGCAGCTCGTCTCCCGCGTAGGGCAATGAATAAAGGAAGGCAGACGTGCGCATGATCCCCACCTTGGTAGTGTTCATAGTCTTCACCAGCCCGCCCATCTTCGGATTGCCCCAGATAGACATAGCTGCCATGATGGCCACTGTCTTTCCTGTCCCGGACTCTCCGCTCCATACATGGAACACAAATGGCAGAATTCGAAGTGGTTCGATCAGTGCGCTGCCAAAGCTGGCGGCAAAGGCCAGCCGGTTGATCTTGTTTTTCCGCAGGCCGGCACAGTGCTCCTTCCAGACGGCAAAACTCCCGCTCTCACGGATATTTCGGAAGATGGGATCATACTCCTTGTCCCCGTCATAGACGATATCGTCCGCATAGGGCATAAACTCTGCCCCGCACCAGCCCAGCCGGTTGATGGAACGCTTCGGTTCCAGCTTGGCCGGGTTCATGCCGATGCAGTCATTTATGTACCGCACCAGGAATTTTGCATTCTCACTGGTCACATCAATGCCGATCTTACTCAGTACCTTCACGATGCTGGTGTGATCCGCACACACTTCCCGGTTGACCGTTACCTGGTTCCAGGCGCCGTATTTAAAATAGGCAATCTTTACCCTTTCCTCTCCCGTATCCACGTTTTTGAGGATCTCAATGGGAAGGATCGGGTGCATACAGGCTGTAATCTGCACGGGCATCCCACGTCCATCAAACTTCTGCATAGTCACGCCCAGATCCGTGGCACGCCAGGCCCCACACTGGAGCTCTTCTGGCTGCCCTGTGAACTGAGTTGTATTTCCATGCTCCATCATCCGCTGCTGGTAATCTACAAAAAAGGATTTCAGCACGTTGGTAAACTCTTTCGCCCGGCCCATCTCTCTGGCCTTATTTTTCAGCGCCTCCACAAACTGCGTGCGCTCCACGTGATCCTCAATCTCAAATATTTTATAAAAGACCTCATCCGGGAATGGCTCCGCCAGGCTAAGGTCTGTCATACCATCCAGCAATTCGTCTCTGGATTTCTCCAAGCCGTCTCACCGCCTCTCTGTCTGCAAAATATTCCTCGGGACATTCCCGTAAGCACTGCAGACGGTACTCTACAACAGGAAGCTCCTGCAGGGCCTCCTCAAAATGCCAGTCCATGCAATCAAGCGTCGCTTCTGTCAGCAGGAGCCAGTATCCTTTCAGGACAGAGTAGGCATCCTCCCGGAACCTTCTCAGCTCCTTTTCACGTTCCCGCTGCTTCTGCCGCTCCCGCTTTTCCTTATAGGTAAGGTCACTAATATGGATAGGAAGCGAAAAATCGTCAATCAGACGCTTACAGGCTTCCTCGTTTTTCAGCCCATACAGAAGAGCCACAAACTTGATCACATCCCCTCCCTTCTGACACACCCAGCAATAGAATCCTTTGTCATCCGGATAAATCTTCATGCTTGGATGTGTGTCGTTATGGAAGGGGCAGAGGCAGGTCCCATCCCGCTTGACTTTGCGGCCATAGTGTTCCGCCACCTGCCTCATGCTCAGTCTCTGCTTTACTTCCTCATAGTCTTCCTTACATAAATGGTAGCTCTTCATCGATACCGTCCGGAATATTCATAAATCCGTCCTCGCTTGCCGCGCCCTGCTGTGGTGCTGGTGCGCTTGCTGCAGGTACATCATCCAGCAGCTTGTCCTCTGGTACTTTGGCATCCTTCAGGCCGTCAATGCTGCGGATCTGCACGATCTTTGTAGCCATGCGCTTCTCTCCGTCCGCGGTCAGAAATTCCTCACGGCCCATAACGGCTCCGAATTTCTTTCCCACAAGTGTCTTCTCATTCCCCTGGGTTCCCCACGGGAAGTGAAAGCCCTGATTGGAACGCTCCACGCTGGTCATCAGCCCCTTAAAGAATGGAAGGCTGTTGCTGTCCATGTACTGCCTGTGAACGCCCTTATACTTGGCGTTCTGGTTGGTCGCCTTTTCCGCATTATACTGTTTCTGGTAAAATCCTTTGTGCTCTCCGTCCGCAATGTCAAACTGCATGACAAAACGGTCATGGCCGTTATACTCTTCCTGCTTTACCCCCAGGATCTCACATACATAGAGTCCTGCCGGCAGCTGCATAAATTCACCGGTATAGGCCGGTGCCTCATCATATCCCTGTGGTTTTGTTATCATTTACTTTTTCCTCGCTTTCTTTGTTTTTCGGGTTTTCAATCCCGTAATACTCCCG
Organism: Eubacterium sp. ER2; assembly: GCF_000765215.1. Classification (GTDB taxonomy): domain Bacteria; phylum Bacillota; class Clostridia; order Lachnospirales; family Lachnospiraceae; genus Claveliimonas; species Claveliimonas intestinigallinarum. The sequence goes on along the minus strand of NZ_JPJE01000009.1, from coordinate 19,254 downwards.
GATCGTGTTGTCCACGTACAGGAGATCATTGTCAATTTCAATTTCCGGAAACATGTCATCCGGCGACTTGCTCACCGCCCCGTCCCTGGACTGGGTAACAAATACATACCGCTCTCCTTTTACCGCCCGGAGTACAACCGTAAACATTCCCTCCAGGCAGACCTTTTCGTCCAGGAGTTTCCCTATGGTCTTGGGTTTGATGTCTCCAAACTCATTGGTATCCTCATGCATCATAATGTAGACGATCCTGTCCTCCGGCGCTTCGGCAACAGACTGGACCAGACGGTAGAAGTCATCTGCCAGCTGGTTATACAGCCCAAAGACCGCATTTCCTTTCCCAGTAGTACTGTGGCCGTCCATGAACTGCCCCGTGATCAGGTAGCCTGCGTCATCGATCACGATAGACTTCGGCCACTGCTTACTCTTGATGGCTGCCTTGATCTTTCCGTAGTCACTGCAGACATTTCCCGGGAGCTTCCCCCGGAAGGGAAGCGGCTTATTTAGAACCCGGATCACACCAAAATCCTTTCCCACGCAGGACTTCATGCTCCGGCTCTTCCCGGACCCGGATTTCCCGATGATAAGTACTGGTACTCCCATTACATCGGCACCTCCTCGTACTCCAGGCCTGCAAGGACCTCCAGGACGGGCAGCCCGGCCTCTGATACATCGACCCGACATACCGCCAACGCAGCGTTTTCGTTCTTCCAGATCAGGACATCTCCTCTGTCTGTCCGTGCGGACGGTCCCATTGGACGACCGTCTGTTTCCAGCTCTCGAACATCAATGATGTCATAGCAGCCACTTGGGACAGGGACGATCCCGCCTGTATCCCTGCACTGGAGTAACCTATAGTGTTTCCACCTGGTATCATAGATGATCGGTGTGACCACAAACGGCACCTTTGCCTCCTTCCATCTCTCCGGCAGGTTCAGATAAGGATTGTCAGACACTTCGTACTGGCTCACCTCATCCTTTTTCGCCCGGAACACCTTCCCGGCTCCCGGCAGTTCTCCGACATGCTCCATGATGGCCGCCTTCAGCCAGTTAGGCACGTATCCATCCTGTGTCCAGGTTACCCAGTTTGCACCGGACAGCACCAGTCCACCGTAAACTCGGCCTACTACTAATCCGTTATGCTGATAGGCCGATTTGACCCACTTCTTAAACATGGTCTTATTCAAAAACATCCTATTTCCTCCTGTACTCGTTCTTACATTTCTTGACCGCTTCCAATACCAGCTCCAGACAGATCTCACACTCATGGTATGTAGGGCTGTAAATATACTTCCCGTTTGTCAATTACTCGGCTATGCTGCCGGCAGCCTTGACAAGCTGTCCCATCCGGTACGGCGCGATCCCCTGCGCTTTCTTCTCATCCATAGGCGGTTACCGGATATTTAAGTGCCGGCCATAGGGCTCCAGGTGCGCCCAGTCAACGGTCTTCTCTTTGAGGAGCTCCCGGACAGCGTCATTATTCACCTTGGGCGGCTGGGGTATCAGGTACTTGCCCGGGATTTCATCCAGGTTGTCCGTAATAGAAAGCGGCTGTTTCCCGCCATTCTTGGACACGGAAAAGCTGAATAGGTCCGTCTTAAACTTGGTCTTCCCGATGAACTCCAAATTGGCCTGCAGGTTGTCCTTCAGCCTTTGGATATGGTTCTCGGTAGACTTGCGCCGCTGATACAGCCGCTCCTCTTCCGCTTTCAGCGCATCAACGCTGGCCTGCAGGTTACGGATTATCTTGGCATAGTTGTCAGCCTTGTCCTCAATCTCCCCTTCGATACTCTCCAGAGTGTCAAGGATCACCTGCTCATCTGTCTCTCCGTCCTCCATCATGTTAAAAACAGCATCCCACTGTTCTGCAAGTTCGTATAATCGCATCCTATCCTTCCTCCTTCGTAAATCTTAATTCCATCAGATCCGCCAGCATCAGGTACTCCTGCGCCAGTTTTCCATCTCCGTGCGTCTCCTGCACTTTTTCCCGAAACTGGCCCAGCGTCCCATAAAAGCATCCACATCTTACTCCTACTCCGCCGTCCTTGAGCCGGAAGAAAGTAGTTGTACGATTAACGGAACCGAAACCGTGTGCATAGACGTAATCCGCATCGCCGCAGACCCACGCATCGCCGTAGACCTCCGCATCGCCGTAGACCCTCGCATCGCCGTAGACCCTCGCATCGCCGTAGACCCACGCATTGCCGCAGACCTCCGCATTGCCGGAGACCCACGCATCGCCGCAGACCCTCGCATTGCCGCAGACCCTCGCATCGCCGTAGACCCTCGCATCGCCGTAGACCCACGCATTGCCGCAGACCTCCGCATTGCCGGAGACCCACGCATTGCCGGAGACCCACGCATCGCCGCAGACCCTCGCATTGCCGCAGACCCTCGCATCGCCGTAGACCTCCGCATTGCCGCAGACCCTCGCATCGCCGTAGACCTCCGCATTGCCGTAGACCCTCGCATCGCCGTAGACCCACGCAGTACCATCATGGTCAAGGTTCTCTTCTTTCTCTATGTATCCGCCAAGTTCTCCGACTTCAACGCCCCCAAACTCCACCAAAGCCTTGATGCGGAACAATTTTATTCCAAAAATATTTGTGACAAACTCACTTGTTAACTCAAACTTCTTCACTTTTCTTTTCCTTTCTGCTAAAATGTAAGTGGTTAATTTTCTAAGCGCCTACGCCTTACCGGGCATATGTGGGCGCTCTTCTTTTGCCATTTCAAGCAACTGCTCCAGTTGGCTGGCCGTGAACGCAAATTCTCGGCTCATCCCCGCTGTAATTGTCAGCATGTCAAACAGGATGCCGATACGCTCCTTCACGTCATGTCCCATAAATTCAACAATTTCCATGTTGGAACGCTGATGTTCGAGATATTCCTTGAACTCTTTGTCGTCCATGATAACTTTCATCGTCCTCACCTCCTTCACCATCCCAGCAGCTTATACAGCGCCCCGCCGATCAGCAACATGGTCAGCGGAACAGTAATCGGTGCCATGCCTATATACAGCCACCAGGCATCCACGGCCAGGTCATAGGCCCCGGCAGCCAGTCTCCAGGCGGCAGCTCTTATCTTCGCCCTGCGGCGGTGCCGCTTGATCTTTCCCTTCCTCATCTGTCCGGGCCCTCCCTAATAAAATCAAGTATCTGTTCATCTGTAACCCGTCCTGTCTGTCGCAGTATCCTCAGCTCTCTCAGTGTCGCAAATTCCGGCCGCCTCTTCCTGTCATACAGACAACTCTCACTTATTCCCAGAACCTTACACAACTTCTTGGTTGGCGTATCAACCAATACATGACTCATAGTGCGCCTGTACCGGTCATCCAACACCTGTGTGCCGAGATTAACTTTTGGCATCTACCTCACCTCCTTCATAGCTTTCCGGATTGTCCGGGTTGCCGGTATCTGGTATAATCTTCCTATCAAATGATGAAAGGAATGATAATATGCCTGGCTTTAAATGTCCGTATTGCTCAATGGTAATGCCAATCTCACAAGATACCAACAAAACTTTATATCCTTCGTTTGACAGTCAACATGGCGTTTATCGAAATGCCGATTATAAAATCTGTTACAACAAATCCTGCTTAAAAATTGATTTTTACGAATGTCCTAATTGCAAACAATATTCAATCATACTTAACGGAGTCGGGAGTTCTGTCGAAGATGTTAAAAACATACATGTTCGCCCATCTTCTCTTGCTATACAATTCCCGTCTTATATTCCAGAATCTATCCGTCAAGATTACGAGGAAGCCTGTGCAATAGTATCTCTTAGCCCCAAAGCTTCTGCCACACTTTCACGAAGATGCCTCCAAGGTATGATCCGTGATTTTTGGAAGATCACTGACAAAAAGCGTTTGGTAGATGAAATAGATGCTCTGCAAGATAAAGTACCAGCATCACAATGGAAAATTCTTAATAGCATTCGACGCATAGGTAACATTGGCGCTCACCCTGAAGCTGATGTAAATTTGATCATTGATATCGAACCAGAAGATGCACAAAAATTAATTTCCATTATTGAACTTCTAATTCGCCAATGGTACATCGAACGTCATGAGCAGGAACAACTGTATAAAGATGTTCTTGAACTTGATCAAGACATGCAATCTCAAAAGGATAAAGGGTAGGAAACTACTCTTTTTCTTTTGCACACGGATCATTCTCAGCAAGTAAATTTCCATCGAAATCCCAGTATTGAGTAACAATCCTGCATAAATCCTGCTGCGTCCCTTCTCCACGTAGGGACTTTGTTTGAATAACTTGAATGACCTTTGCCGAGTCAGTCCCTCTTGGTCTTACCATCTTCCTCACCTCCTTGTCCTTTTTATAGGACACCTCATCTGCATTACGATAATTACCAGTTGATTTCCGTATATGGAAATGCTATAGTAAATTTATCGAACATTTGTTTGTGTTAGGCAACTTCAAACAGGTCTTCCAATGACATATCGGGAGAAACAATTGACCTAATTTTAAGTACCTCCGTCCAAGTAAAAGCAGTAACTCCGTTGATTTTGTTCCTCAGACTTCTTTCAGTAATGCCGATTTTCATAGCCAAGTCATGGATGCTGATATCTGCTTTTACCATTTCTCCCTTTAGTACCCTGTACATTAAACCACTCCTTCCTTTCCGTTAATGGTTATTGTGCTTGCATTATATATCCGTTAATTACTATTGTCAATGGATTTTACGCACTTTTTTTCCGTTAATTATTATTTTGTAGCTTTTGACGGAAATATATTTCTTGACTATATCCGTCAACGGTGCTATATTCTACTTATAAAGGAGGGAGAACGGATGGGACTTGAAATAATCGAGGAATATAAAAGGAAACTTGGTATGACAACGGCGGAATTGGCCGAAAAATCCGGTGTTCCCAAGGGAACTCTTGATAAAATTTTATCTGGAGTAACAAAGGATCCTAAATTGGAAACCTTAAAAGCCATTGCACGGGTTTTAGGATGTAGCTTAGATGATTTTGACGATATTCCTCAGCAAAAATCTCAAGAGCCATCCTATGAGGAAGTAGAGCAGCTCCTCGCCCGTAATGGAAAAGAATTTTCTACTGAACAGAAAATGCGCTTGATCAAACTTTTGTCCGAAATAGATTAGTGAAGGACTGATTTTTTGGATAACAACAGAATAGTCTCAGCTACCATTGAAGTGTTTCATGAGTGTAATGTGCATTCATTTCCTATCGATTGCGAAGAGCTACTTATCCACTATGGATATCGTCTCTTCACTTATAAGGAACTTCAGCAAAAGAACCCAGAACTATACGTTCTTTGTCTGGATTATTCCGAGGATGCCTTTCGCTCTGGGATTTCAAAGGTTGTAGCCTATAACACGGATAGACCGGAGGGACGTATAAGATTTTCACTGATGCACGAGCTTGGACACCATGTTTTAGGGCATACATATCCGTCTGACCAGAATGAAAAGGCAGCCAATGCGTTTGCCAGTTACATTCTCGCTCCGAGAATGGCTATACACTATGCCCAGTGCAAAAATGCGAATGATGTAGCAAAGCTATTTGGGATGTCTTTTGAGGCAGCTGACAACGCCTATATTGATTATCGGAAATGGCACCGAAAAGTTGTTACTCATAAAATGACTATTCTTGACAAGGCCATGTATGCGCAGTTCTATAACCCAGATCAGAAGTGTTTCGTGTGGAGCAAAAAGAAATGTGACTTCTGCGGAAGGATTTTGTACAATTCCCGCGATAGCCACTGTCACATGTGCGAAATTCCATTTGCTGACCGGAGCCCTGCACGGAAATTAGGGCATATAGATTATTTCAGGGACTTCCCGGAAGACGGGCGGCGCCTTCGGGCTATGGAGCAATCATGGCTATATGATATTTGATATAACCGCTCTGGCGTTTATATAATAGACGGCTTCTCAATACCAAGGATGAAAGAGAGGTTTTTATGAGAAAGAAAATTGTAACTTTATTACTTGTTGGCATGCTTGCCACATCCGTTACCGCATGCGGTGGTTCTTCTGATACCACAGATACATCTGGTGATGGTGCAACGCAAGATGCGTCGGCAGAGTCACAAGAACCCGTGAAAGAACATTACGAGATTGATCTGTCTGCTGGAAATTACATAGCAGGGAAAGATGTTCCAGTTGGAACATATAATATTACTGCTACATCCGGATCAGGAAATGTTTCATCTAGCAATATGTATAATGGCGGGTTAAACGAAGTGATGGGAGCTGAAAATGATGGTATTTCCCAGCAATCTTTTAACGGATTGGCAATGGATGAAAATGTCACTTTAAGCGTTGGAGGGAATGTTGTAATCCATCTCGTAGCTGAAGATGCTCAGACAGGCAATGTTACAGCTCGTGGAGAAGCTTCTGGAACACCCGTAGATCTTCAAGCTGGTAACTATACTTCTGGGACAGATTTTCCTGCTGGAACCTATACTATCGTAGCAACTGGAGGTTCTGGGAATGTATCGTCATCTAATATGTTTGAAGGCGGTCTCAATGAAGTAATGGGAAATGATGGATTTGGAATTACTCAGTTTAATAATGCCGTTTTACCAGAAGGCGAAACATTGAGCATATCTGGTACATCCATACAACTTGTACCAGTTGGCGAATAATAAATAAAAACCGCCCCGGTGCGCCAACACCGGGACGGAATGCTATATAAACAGCTTTTTTATTATACAACTTTACAAAAAATTAATCAAATTATTTTTTAAAAAGTGTTGATTTTTTCTTGCAAGGGGAATAATATAAAGATGTAACAGATAGTTACAAAGCATTAACATACCCCTAGCTGTAGTCCTCCCACCATAAGGGAATCGACGAAACTTGGGGTATTTTTATTTAAGGAGAAAAATATGGATAATGAAAACAAAAGAAAATTTGAAAGGCACCAAATTCGCACGGCAATATTAGTAGACGGTGGGTTTTATCGCAAACGTGCAAAAGCTTTATGGGGAAATAAAACTCCTGCAGAACGGGCTAATGAGCTTAATGACTATTGCTATAAACATCTGCAAGACAAATATGAGAATCGATATTTATATAGGGTTTTTTATTATGATTGTCCCCCAATAGGTAAAAACATTTATAACCCAATAACACAAAAAACAACCTCTCTTGAAGCGACACCTGAATATTCTTGGATGACAGAATTTTTAAAAGAATTGAAACATCACCGAAAATTTGCTCTCCGGATGGGGCGTATCAATGACACTCAAGTACAATACTCTCTAAAACCTGATCCCACAAAAAAACTTTTGAGAGGAGATATTAATTTAACAGATATAACTCTTAGTGATCTCCAACTCAATATAGAGCAAAAAGGTGTTGATATGAGAATAGGCGTTGATATATCTTCTCTTGTTTTTAAGCACCAAGTAACCCAAATTATTTTGATATCCGGAGATAGCGATTTTGTTCCAGCCGCAAAGCAGGCTCGTCGAGAAGGAATTGATTTCATACTTGATCCAATGCGATCGACTATTAAAGATGATCTCTTCGAACATATAGATGGTATACGTACTCCTACGTTATACAGAAAAAAACAAGAAGAACTGAAATAAGAAAACCGCCCGGTACTACCAATACCGAGCGGCTATATGCAAGACTCCAGGAAGAGCCTCGCAGCCGTAATTAATACGGCTCCCTCAAAAATCATTCTATCATCTTCCTGGAAACAGCGCAAGCGGAACAGATGTTTCATGCTGGCTGTTATTTTTGTACCCCAAAAGGAGATGATGATATGGCAACAGCAAAGAAACTACCGTCTGGATCATGGAGATGTCAAGTATACTCCCACACGGAGGAGATACCACAGAAGGACGGAACTATCAAAAAGAAGCGAATATACCGATCATTCACATGTTCTACCCCTGGGCCTGCAGGGAAACGGAAATGCGAGCAGATGGCCGCTTCCTGGGCGGCAGACAAAGAAACATCTTCGAAATGTTCTGTCTCGTTCGGGACAGCACTGGATGAATATATCTATTCCAGGGAGAATGTCCTATCCCCCAGGACGATCATGGACTACAAATGCACACGGAAGAACTATATCCAGTCTCTCATGCCCATACCCATCGACAGGATCACGCAGGAGGACGTACAAAGGGCGGTAAACCTTGAGGCGGTACATTTATCACCTAAGACAATCCGAAACATTCACGGGCTGATTTCCGCCGTTCTGAGGGCATACCGGCCAGAGTTTGCGCTTAACACCTCTCTCCCCAAGAAGAAAAAAGTGGAATTGTACATTCCTTCAGACCAGGATGTCAAAAAACTGCTCGACACCGTTGCCGGAACAGAAATGGAGCTTCCAATCCTTCTCGCAGCATTCGGGCCTATGCGCAGAGGAGAGATTTGTGCATTGCGTGCAGAAGATATCCAAGGCTCTCTGGTCCATGTCCAACGGAATATGGTTCGGACAACCGACAATACCTGGATTGAGAAGGAACCAAAATCATATGCCGGAAACCGATATATAGATTTTCCTGATTTCGTCACAAATAGATTTAGGGGAAAGAAAGGCCGCATTGTAGAACTTACTCCGAACCAGATCACAGACAGATTTAAGTACATCCTCAAAAGAGCCGGCCTGCCCCACTTCCGCTTCCACGATCTAAGACATTACTCAGCAAGTATCCAGCATGCCATCGGAGTTCCGGATGCCTATATAATGCAGCGGGGTGGATGGGGAAATGACGGTGTACTGAAAGCAGTATACAGACACGCAATGGAAGAAAAATCAAAAGAAATGTCAGCTCTGACAAACTCACATTTTGAAAGTATATGCAACACGAAATACAACATAAAAAAATAAAACCCTTGAAAAATCAAGGGTTTTTTAATGCCGCAGACCGGAATCGAACCGGTACGGGAGGTTAGTCCCGCAGGATTTTAAGTCCTGTGCGTCTGCCAGTTCCGCCACTGCGGCATATCTCATATGTATGAGATAAGTGGGACCTATAGGGCTCGAACCTATGACCCTCTGCTTGTAAGGCAGATGCTCTCCCAGCTGAGCTAAGATCCCAGATGAAACAACCGCGCTGCTAAGTTCGTGAAAAACCTCGCTAAGCCAGCAGGTTGCAGCTTAACACCAGCCTCGAAAAGGCCTCGGCAAGTGCCTAAGCTAACGACCCAGAAGAGACTCGAACTCTCGACCTCCGCCGTGACAGGGCGGCGCTCTAACCAACTGAGCCACTGGGCCAAATTCTATTGTAATATATTCTGAGCACTCAGTGCCCTTATCCCAGGCACTTCTGTACTCGATGGACCTTCGGGGACTCGAACCCAGGACCGACCGGTTATGAGCCGGTTGCTCTAACCAACTGAGCTAAAGGTCCAAAATTATCAGTCCCTTAAAGGACTAAAGCCGATGATCGGACTCGAACCGATAACCTGCTGATTACAAATCAGCTGCTCTGCCAATTGAGCCACATCGGCGCACTTAACGCAAACCTTACAGTTGACGCGCTAATGACTCCGACGGGAATCGAACCCGTGTTACCGCCGTGAAAGGGCGATGTCTTAACCTCTTGACCACGGAGCCGTAAACAGTCACTTGTCAAAAATGCGCACAGCAATTCCTCAAGTGACCGTTTTATATGATAGCATACCATCCTGCTATTTGCAAGATTTTTTTTAATTTTTCGTCTCTTTTTTCATCTAGCCATTTACCACATTCTGAGGCTGTCCCTCCAGAAATGCTTTCAGGTTGGAGACTGCTATATCCATCAGACGCTGGCGGCTCTCCTTCGCTCCCCAGGACATATGGGGCGTTATGATACAGTTCTTTGCCTGAAGAAGCGGATTATCTCCCCGGATGGGCTCTGTGGAAACCACGTCCAGCCCGGCCGCATAGACCTTCCCGCTGTTCAGCGTGTCCGCCAGATCCTGCTCCTTCACAAGGGGCCCTCTGGAGTTGTTCAGAATGATGACGCCGTCCTTCATCTTCTCAATATTTTCTTTGCAGACGATCCCCTCCGTCTCAGGGAAGAGAGGACAGTGGAGCGCGATCACATCCGACCTGGCAAAGAGTTCCTCCTTGTCCACGTACTCTGCGATCTGCCTTCCGGCCTCATTGGGATATGCGTCGTTGGCTAGAACCCCCACAAATCCCGCGTTGACATTCCCCTGTATTGCGGTTATAACTAATTTAGATTAAAAAATATAAATTTTTCAATTCCAAAGGAGAGATGACCATGGATTATGAGAGACTCAGAGAGCTGCGGAACAGCACCAACCCCTTTGCCCGCCACTTGGGGCTGACCATCACAGCCATACGGGACGGTGAGGCGGAGGCAGAGCTTCCTGTCACATCCGACTACCTGAACCCGGGCGGCTCGGTTCACGGCGGATGCCTCTATACTCTGGCTGATGCCGTGGGCGGCGCCGCGGCCAGCTCCTGCGGCATGCATATCGCCACGGTGGACAGCAGCTTTCACTTTCTGCGGGCCGGTCTTCAGACCTCACGTCTAACCGGAAGGGCCCGGGCCATCAAGAGAGGAAAGCGTCTCCTCGTCTACGAGGTCACCGTATATGATGACCAGGACAGCCTGCTGGCCCAGGGTATTTTCACCTACATGCCATTAAGCAAACCCCTCTTCCCGGAAAATGCCGGTTAGAGCCTGTGAGCCGGCATTTCATATTTCACGGTAAGATATAGAAGTAAAACGCGGAGCAAAAAAGGAGTACACCATATGATCCACAAGAAGACTGCGCAGCAGATTGCGGACACCGTCAAGGAGGTCTGCGGCTACGACATCAATTTTATCAATGACAGAGGCCTTGTCATCGCCAGCACGGATCCGGCGCGGATCGGCACTGTCCACGAGGGCGGGAGGCAGGTCATCGCCCGTGGAGAGACTCTGGAGGTGGAGCAGGACGATCTCCTTCCCGGCACGAAGAAGGGTGTGAACATTCCCGTCTTTCGAGGCGGTGTTCTGGCCGCGGTCATCGGCATCAGCGGGGATCCGGAGAAGGTACGCGCCTTCGCCCACCTGGCGGAGCGGATCACTCTCCTCATCCTCCGGGAGCAGGAGATCGGCGCCAGAGCCCGCTCCCTGGCCGAGAAGAAAAATTATCTCCTGGACCTTCTTTTGGAGGAGGACAGACAGCGCTTTTCCGATGGCCTTCCCGAGCTTCTTGAGGAGCTGAAGCAGTTCCATATAGACCCGTCCTCCTCCAAGCGGATGCTGCTGCTCAGGCTGCGGTATCCGGAAAAGGAGAGCCTATCCGGCCTGGAAAGCAATGTAGCCCGGCTGCTGGACGAGATGCCCGGCTGTCTCTATGGCTATCAGTATCCCTCCTTCTTCCGTGTCCTTATCAATGACAGGGATCTGGAGCTGTTCCGTGAAAAACTGAAGCAGTTCCACGCAGCCCACTCTTCTGCTCTCCTGGCGGGAGCCGGCTCCTCTGTCCCCCTTGAGGATCTGCCCCGCTCCCTGGCCACAGCCCGCATCGCGCTGGAGGCGCTTGGAAGCGGGGAGTCCTTTTCTCTCTTTGATGACCTGACACTGGAAGTCCTGCTGTCCGGTATCAGTCGGGAAAACCTGAAGCTCTTTCTGGAAAAGGTTCTGTCCGCCCTCTCCGGCGACGACCTGCGGCTCCTGGAAACCTATTTTGAGAAGGATCAGTCCCTTGCGGACACCTGCCAGGCTCTCTTTCTCCACAAAAATACGGTCCAATACCGGCTGAACCGAATCCACCGGCTCTGCGGCCTCAATCCCCGCAGGTTCCGGGACGCCGCTGTTCTCTATCTGGCCTTAAAGGCCAATTATTGTTATACATAACATATTTTTTCTCTTTTTTGTCATAAATTCTATTTCTATAACAAAGGAAAGATGATAGACTAAGAATAACAGATCAGAATAAGGAGGAATTTCTAATGAAAGTTGTTGCTGCAATAGACTCGTTCAAGGGAAGCCTCTCTTCCATGGAGGCCGGGAACGCGGCCAAAGAAGGCATACTCCTGGCAAAGCCGGACACGCAGATCGCCGTAAAGCCGCTGGCGGACGGAGGTGAAGGAACCACAGACGCCCTCATCGAGGGAATGAACGGAGAAAAGGTGGAAATGACTGCCACCGGTCCCCTTGGCAAGCCTGTGGACTGCTACTACGGCTACCTGCCTGACAGCCAGACCGCCATCATCGAGATGGCAGCCGCGGCCGGCATCACCCTTGTAACCGATGCGGAGAAAGACCCTCTGCGCGCTTCCACCTACGGCGTGGGGGAGATGATCCTGAACGCGGTGGAGAAAGGCTGCCGAAATTTTATCATTGGCATCGGCGGGAGCGCCACCAACGATGGAGGGATCGGCATGCTCAAGGCTCTGGGCTTCTCCTTTGCAGACGCGGACGGCAATGACCCCGGCGAGGGCGGACAGGCCCTGGCAAAGGTAGCCTCAGTCAAAACAGAAGGGCAAAATCCCCTCCTGAAGGAATGTCACTTCCGGATCGCCTGCGATGTGAACAACCCCCTCTGCGGCGAGAACGGCGCCACCTACATCTACGGCCCCCAGAAGGGTGTCACCGATGAGATGAAGGAATCCCTGGATCAGGGTATGGCTCACTATGCAAAGGCAGTCTCCCGGGATCTGGGATGCGACTACGCGGAGTATCCGGGCGCGGGAGCTGCCGGCGGACTCGGCTTTGCTTTCCTCTCCTTCCTGGGCGCGGAGCTCTCGCCGGGCATTGACCTGATCCTGAACGCTGTGGGACTGGAGGACGAGCTGGAGGGCGCGGACGTGGTCATCACCGGAGAGGGCCGTCTGGATCACCAGACAGCCATGGGCAAGGCCCCGGTTGGCGTGGCAAAGCTGGCCCACAAGCACGGCGCAAAGGTGATTGCCATTGCAGGCAGCGTCACAAGAGAGGCCACCGCCTGCAACGACGCCGGCATCGACGCCTTCTTCCCCGTTGTCCGGGGCGTCACCACACTGGAAGAAGCTATGAAACCAGAGAACGCAAAAGAAAATATCAGACAGACAATAAACCAGGTCTTCCGGCTTCTGTAAGCCGGAGGACCTGGTCCTCGTTTTATGCTACTGTTCCACGCTTATTTTCAAAATTTTCGTATTCTTTCTTCTCCATGATGTCCACGATAATATCCACCATGTCATAAACCTCTGTGTAGGATATGTAAAGAGGAACCGGTGCAAGTCTGATCACATCCGGGAACCGGAAATCCGGGATCACTCCCCGGGCCTTCATAGCCGCATTAATGCGGATGGCATCCTCATGTACCAGAGCCACATGTCCGGTGCGCCTGTAGTCCTCCCTGTAATTTCCTACAGAAAATCCGTATTTTGCCAGCTTGGTGTCGATCAGATACATCAGATACTCTGTGATGTCGAGGGATTTCTCTCTCAAATTCTGAAGCCCCGCCTCCTGGATCATCTTCAGGCTGCCCTCCAGGGGCGCCATGGACAGAACAGGCTGTGTTCCCGTCTGCCAGCCTCCGGCATACTCCGCATGGTCAAAATACTGCTCCAGATTGAACTGGGTATCCTTTTTGTTGCCGTGCCAGCCCGCAAGTCCCGGCTCCATGCCAAAATGCTTCCTGTTGATATACAGTCCCGCGATCGCTCCCGGCCCGCCATTTAAGTATTTGTAGGTGCACCAGAGCGCAAAGTCCGGCTGGATCTCCTTGAAGTCATGGGGCACAGCTCCTATGGAGTGGCACAGGTCAAATCCTACATAGATCCCTCTCTCGTGAGCCGCATCCGCAATCTTCTTCATATCAATCAGCTGCGCGCTCCTGTAGAGGGCAGAGGGGAGAAGCACAAGACACACATCATCTGTCATGGCCTCGATCACATCGTCCTCATAGATATACTCACCATCGCGGCTCTTGACCACCTTCAGGCACTCCTCAGGGTCATAGCCATGCACCCGTATATTACTGTACACCGCATAGCGGTCTGTAGGAAAGTTCAGATCATCCATGATAATCTTATTTCTCTCCGGTGTGGGATGATAGAAAGTGGCAATGGCCTGATGCACGTTCATTGTTGTGCTCATGCAGATCGTCACCTCGTCCGGATCAGCGTTCACAAGTGGCGCGCACAGCTCTCCCAACTTATCCTGATAGAGAAAATATCCATACTGGCTCCAGATATCGATTCCTGCCTTCTTCCACGCATCCAGCGCCTCCATCAGGCTCGCCTCCGCATCCTTGCTGCAAAGTCCGAGGGAATTGCCGTCCATATAGATAATCCCTTCCTGTTTGTAGAAGCGCTCCTGAAATTTCTTCAATCCGTCCGCCGCATCCTTCTTCTGCGCAAACTCTCTTCCATCTTCATACGTTCTCATACTTATGCCCTCCTTTTTCCTATGACATCATTTTCATCAAAATCTTCATATTTTTTCTTCTTAATATATTTTGTGTAGATCATTCCCGCAAAAATGACAATTCCCGCATACCCGGAAATCGGGTAAATAATTCCGATCATAGTGGAAAACGAAAGCTGTCCGCCAAAGATACTGACAATAGCCGTCACGATCGCCGCCACCCGGTACGGTGTACTCTTTGAATCCGATGAGACCCTGTTACATACAGTATAAAGCATCGGCACTGCAGTTGTGTAAATGGCTCCGATCAGCAGGACAGAAAAGATAGTGCCAAACACCGGATGGATGGATGCCGCCACAAAAAGCGACGGAATCTCCAGATTGTACACATCTGCCAGATTGGCCAGCAGCCCGAAGTTCAGGATCATCACCGCGATCAGAAAAGCGCCGCCCCCGAAAAATCCTCCCAGAAGAGCATTTTTCTTGTTTGTCGCCGTAGACTTTCCTATATCCGCCAGGTACGGCACCACCCCTGTAACCGTGTAAGCCCCGTACATAAAACCGGATACTGCCCAGTTGTTAAATGTGTTTTTGACCTCCACATGCTTCAGAACCTCGTCCGCCTCCGCAATACCTGCCGGGTTGTTGATAATTGAAATCACTCCGATCACCATAGTCACCACAAGAAGCACAGGGGCTATGTATCCGACGATCTTGACGAGCTTGTTCAGCCCCAGAAGCACTGTGGCCAGTGAGGCGATGATCATAAACGCCCTCCCTATATTTCCGTTTACCCCGTAATACTCCTCAAAGGTCGATCCCGCTCCTGATATCATGGTAGAGTACACGAAGAAAAGCATGATGGGCGTAAACCACTCCATGACATAGCCCAGGTATTTTCCGAGATAGAAGTTAAACATCTTTCCGGAATTCTGAAGCTTCAGCTGTCTTCCGTCTTCTACGATCACTGTGACAAACCAGATATACAGGATCATTGCGATGATGCCAACACCAATACTGCCCAGGACCCCGTGGCCCGTGAAATACTGCATACATTCCTGTCCAGACGCAAAGCTGGAGCCGATCACGAATCCCATAAAAGCTCCGCCTATGGCAATAATCTGGGGAATACTGATTTTGTTGCCTTCCATGAGAAACCTCCTTTTTCATTTTATTTCCGTCCTTGTAATTTCACTATACACTTCAGGAAATTATCATTCAATTGAACCTTATTTTCATCATTTACCGTCAAATTTGCGCAAAAAATAAGAGGTTGAATTCAAATGGTTCAACCTCTTTCTCAGCATCCTTTTACAGGTACCTGCGCAGCTCTTCCGCTGTCAGCTCCACACAGTTAGGCTTCTGTTTTATATCGTCAAAATAATTCGCAAACATTTCTATCATCTGCGGATACATAGAGATATGATAGTTCTCATTAGGCTTTCTCTGGGAATTCTCAATCGTGACCGCATTTGTATCAATAAAAATGGAGGGCGGTTTTGGAAAATTCGTCCTCATGTTGGAGGTATCTTTCAAGACAAACAGCCGAAAATTCTCATTTTCCTCCAGACACCTTGCCAGGTAGTTGATATGTGCTTTCACCTGCTCCGGCTCCATCTGATGGGCTACATTGCCAAGGCTCAGTTCACCGGTCATGATATAGTCGCTGATCACGGAAGAGTACAGGATCAGATCCACGTGAGCCTTACAGGTGTATTTTTGAAACACACGCTTTAATTTCCGGAGATATTCCTGATAGCTTCTGTTTTCTGTCCCATGGATCAGCTCATCCATGACAGAGTCCGGCAGAAGCATAGCGGGTGCCTCGTTGAAAAACAGCCTCTGCCTCTCAGAAGAATAGGAATCCAGCTGAATATTTGTCTTTCTCAGATTTTCAGGAGACGCATAGGTCAGAAGCTTATCAGGCCTCTCCAGTATTTCCGCGCATATCTTTGCAAATTTTTCCGTAATCTCCCTGGCCGCGCTGTAGCAGGCAGCAAACTCATCCCCGGACATGTGGAGTATCTGGACATAGAACAGGTCTCCCACCATGAGCATCCTTGGCATGTCCCTCTCGCTCTGTATGATCGTAATCTCGGCCCGTTCAAATCCGGCCACCATGTTCAGTAGAGTCTCGCAGTAAAAGTGATAGTCCCCCACTGCCTCATCCATGTCCATACACATTTGAAGAGAAATGAAATGTATCCCCAGAGATGGGAGCTCGCGGATCAGCTCATAAAATCTATGTCCAAGAAGCTTCAGAACATCAAAGGTCGCACAGATTTCAATAGACTTTTCTCTGACCACGCCTGTCTGCCTGAAAATCTTCCTCATCAGATCAAAAAAAGCTCTTCTGTCGTCTACAAAAGCCAGACTCCCGGATAGTCCTGGCACATTCATATCCTGATAGGCAAGATCCTTCTCCCAGGCTGAGCGCAGACTGTCCGCGACTTCCTCCTCGGACAGATCAGCCCCTTCCCCATCGGCAAAGCATTTAGCCATCTTCCGGATAATGTCTTCGCCGTTTCTGCTGGAAGGCAGCTTCGCCCCATTGATCCATTTACTTATGGATGTAATATCATAGTTAATAAAAGCAGCAAGGTCCTTTTCCTTCAGTCCTGAACGCTTCAGATATTTTTTCAGGCTATCTCCAAAATTCTTTTCCACTCTACCACTCCACTCTTTTGTCCCACAAGCTACAAATATAACAGTTAGTCTATCATATATTTCATTTTGAAACAAGAAACGCAGTCAGCTGCCTACAGGCGACTCTTGCCCCTTCTGTCATTTACCGCTTGCTCATAGAATTTCTTTTTCTCTATATACATTTTCCTTTCCGCCGTCTTGATCAGGCCGTCTACAGCTC
Organism: Eubacterium sp. ER2; assembly: GCF_000765215.1. GTDB lineage: Bacteria > Bacillota > Clostridia > Lachnospirales > Lachnospiraceae > Claveliimonas > Claveliimonas intestinigallinarum. The sequence continues at coordinate 2,079 of NZ_JPJE01000009.1, read as the reverse complement.
CGTTCTCCTCCCATGCGATTCCCACAGAGATATAGTACCCATCCTCTTTCAGAAATCCGATGAGCTCTTCAGCGAGCCTGCCGGAGACCTCCTCCGGTTGGTCAGGCACAAATACGACAAACTCATCTCCCCCTATCCTGTAGGCATACTCCTCGCCAAACCTGTCTCTTATTTTCCGGGATACAGTCTTAAGCATCATGTCGCCAGCCTCATGTCCTTTTGTGTTGTTCAGCTCATGCAGTCCATTGACATCAATATAGACGCATGCCAGAGAATGTTCATAGCACCCCTGTACTTTGGGCAGGTCTTCCTCATATTTGTTCCTGTTGTACAGTCCTGTCAGCGCATCCCTTTCTCCATACTCCCTGACAGCGTTAAGCGTATCCAGATTTTGACAGAACATACTGAAGCTGAATTTTACACTCTCCAGGAACGCGGTATCTGCCTTGTTTCTGTCCATATTACAGCCTATCAGGATACCGCAGATCCGCCCTTCCAGATCCTTCACTGGAACAGCGATGATGTTTTCCATCATACCCTGGCTGTTGCCAGGCAGCTTCCTTTCAATCTCCTCCGGGCTGTACGCGGCAAACTCATTGTTTCCCTGTCCAAAATATTCCAGCAGTCTGTAAATTTTTTCCTTTCTGGTACTCAAATCCTGGTCTGCCGCCCCTTCATCTCTTTGCCAGATAAACCGCTTTTCCTCCCGGGATCTTCCAACCATCCAAAAGCATACTCTCTCTGCCGACAGGATATGAGCGATCTTTTCCAGGGTCGTGGCAATATTCTCCTGCTTTTCATGAGCATTAAAAAGCAGGTTTTCTACATCATACATGTAGTTGATCGTCTCCAGCTTTCGCTGCTTCTCATCTGTCACACTGCGGAAATACCGGCTGATCCAGAGGAAATAGAGGATAAAGCAAATAATTTCAAATATAAAGGCATAATTCAGCGCGCCTTTGATCTCGTCCGCATTCTGAAACACAACATCTTCTGGCACGGACAGCGCAATCCGCCACTGATTGATATTCATAGGTTTGTAGCAGAAATACAGATACTCCCCAATAGACGCAGAAACAAAGACCACATACCCGTCTTTTCCATCAATCAGTCCCTGCTCCAGCTGTTTCTGGTCATATCCCGGCGCCATTTTACGCTCGCCCAGAGCCCATATATTTCCCGTCTCGCCGGGATGCCATGTATCGACCAGGAAATCCCCCGTCTCTCCATCAATAACATAAATAGCCGCATCTCCGTCATAAGGCTTGTTCGCAATACTGTCCGGCAGCGTACCCAGCTCTATCACACCATAGAGCATAGCAATCGTTTCATTGTCCTTCTTTACTGGCACATAATGCCTGACAATATACTCCTCGTCTCCAGTCAGATCCGTCTCCCGGTCTGAAATATGCTCTCCAAGGGAAGCCTCCTCTGAAAAGGAAAGCCTTCCCTCCGCGTCTATCCGTTGCCCTCCCTTTGTTATGACCGTGTTGTCCGGAAGCAGCATTTCCACTCTGGACATCATCCCAATTGTTGTATACGAATCCAGAAGGCTCCATAGCTCCTTTGAGCCCAGATCGTTATAGCTGGCTACAACTGCCGCGATCATTTCCAGCTCTTCCCTGTCGTTCTTCATATTGTACTCAATCTCGTCCGCAATACCGCCGGCTTCTTCATAGAGACGTTCAAAGCTCCGCTCCTCCTCCCTGTGATTGATCCAGGCACTTACGCCGCAGGAAACCGATATGATCAAGGCAATCAGTATAGCTGTCACGGTCATAGGTCTTCCCCAGTTTATCTTTTCTCTCACTTTCATCAGTTCACGTCCCTTGCTTCTTTCCTTGCGCCAATAGTAAAAAAGAGTCTCATATCACCTCAGTAATATAAGACTCTGTCAGCTCCCCCTGTTGGACTCGAACCAACGACAACTCGGTTAACAGCCGAGTGCTCTACCGACTGAGCTAAGGAGGAATATTTAATTGAGGTACATGTACCTTCAAAACCACATACAAGAAATCTTATCTATCTTCCATCTTTCTTCCCGAACCGTGCGCTGCACTCACTTGAGGAAGTTCGAGC
>NZ_JPJE01000063.1 GCF_000765215.1 Eubacterium sp. ER2 | reverse complement strand
CCTCTTCGATGAGGTGGGTGGAGATCACCGCCGTAAACGGCTCCTCGCTGTACTTTTCAATCAAAAGTCTGTAAAAGAGATCCCTGTGGTAGGCATCCAGTCCCAAAACCGGCTCGTCGAAAAAGACGTAGGGCACATTCACGGACAGGGCCAGCACATTTCGGAAGATGGACTGGTAACCGGTGGACAGGCTTTTGATCTTCTTTTTTATATTCAATTCAAACATTTCCGAAAGCTTCAGCGCATACTCCTCGTCAAAGGAAGGGTAAAAGGTCTTTGTCACCTTGAAGGCGTCCCTTACCCTCATGCTCTCCGGGTAAAGGTTCATCTCATTGATGAGGAACATTTTCCTAAGAGCCTCGTCGTTTTCCGCCGCGGGAACACCGTCCACTGACACATACCCCTCGTTCGGATATTTCCGGTTGCTGATGATATTGAGGAGAGTGGATTTGCCGGCTCCATTTCGCCCCAGCAGTCCGTAGATTTTTCCCTCCTCAAAGGTGAGGCTCACATTTCGCAGAGCCTGTGTGTCCTTAAAGGACTTGGATACGTTTTTTACTTCGATTCCTCTCATTTAGAAAACCCCCTCTCGATCATGGCAATGACATCCTCGCTTGTGATGCCAAGCCTCTTTGCCTCGTCCACAAGGCTGCTTATATAGTTCGCGTAAAAATGGTCCTGCCTCTTTTTTCTGAGCTTCTGTACAGCTCCCTCTGCCACAAACATGCCAACTCCCCTTTTCTTATAAATAATGTTGTCGTCCACAAGAAGATTGATGCCCTTGAGGGCTGTAGCCGGATTGATCTTATAATTCACGGAGAATTCCGTAATGGACGGAATCTGCGACTCCTCCGGAAAGGCCCCCGTGAGGATGCCGTCCTCAATTCCCTCCGCTATCTGGATAAAAATAGGCTTATCCTGGCCTGGATTGATATTCACTCCATAGACACCTCCTTAATTGGTGTTGTGGTTAATTAGTTGAGTAATTAACTATATATGTATTAAAGCATGAGGGTAGGAAAATGTCAATACTGGAATTGAAATATATGGATAAAGACAGTATACTAGTTAGGGAATATACGGGCGGAGGCGCCCTTACACTATTTACATTGGGAGGAAATCAATGCGGACAGTCCAGGTAAGTGAGATAACAGAAAACATTAAAGAAATGTGTATAGAGGCCAACCATTATCTGTCAGAGGATATGGAGGCTGTTATGAATCGCGCGGCAAAGACAGAGGCGGCGCCCCTGGGGAGACAGATATTAGCACAGCTCAGGGAAAATCTGGAGATTGCGGCCAAGGATATGATTCCCATCTGTCAGGACACGGGCATGGCGGTCGTCTTTCTGGAGATCGGCCAGGATGTGCACCTGGAGGGAGGACTTCTGGAGGATGCCGTAAATGAGGGTGTCTGCCAGGGATACACAGAAGGGTATCTGCGGAAATCTGTTGTGGGAGATCCTATCCTCAGAGAAAATACAAAGGACAATACACCCGCTGTCATCCATACAAGGATCGTGGCAGGGGATAAAGTAAAGATCAAGGTGGCACCCAAAGGATTTGGAAGCGAAAATATGAGCCGGGTTTTCATGCTTAAGCCTGCGGACGGTCTGGAGGGAGTGAAAAACGCCATTCTGACGGCTGTCAAAGATGCGGGCCCCAACGCCTGTCCGCCCATGGTTGTGGGCGTTGGCGTGGGAGGCACCTTTGAGAAATGTGCCCTCATGGCAAAGGAGGCGCTGACAAGGGACGCAGGCTCTCACTCTTCCATTCCGTGGGTGAAAGAGTTGGAGGAGGAGATGCTGGAGAAAATCAACTGTCTCGGCATCGGGCCGGGAGGACTGGGAGGAAGCACGACAGCCTTTGCGGTCAATGTGAACACCTATCCCACCCACATTGCGGGTCTGCCGGTGGCTGTGAACATCTGCTGTCATGTAAACCGGCATGTAGTGAGAGAAATATAGGAGACGGAATATAAAAGCTGGTCATATACAAAGAAACAGGAGAGCGGAAAATATGGAAAAACATATGAATGTGCCAATGACAAAGGAAGAGGCAGCAGGGCTTAAATCCGGGGACTATGTGTATCTTACAGGTACCATATACACGGCCCGGGATGCAGCACACAAGAGGATGGACGAGACCCTGGACAGAGGGGAAAAGCTTCCTCTTGATATAAAGGATCAGGTTATCTATTACATGGGCCCTTCCCCGGCAAGGGAAGGCCGTCCCATCGGGTCAGCAGGCCCTACAACGGCCAGCCGGATGGACAGGTACACTCCCAGGCTTCTTGATCTGGGACTTGGAGCCATGATCGGAAAAGGAAAGAGGACCCAGGATGTGATGGATGCCATCGTGCGCAACGGCTGTGTCTATTTTGCGGCGGTGGGCGGAGCAGGCGCCCTTCTGTCGAAATGTATCAAAAAATCAGAGGTGATCGCCTACGATGATCTGGGAACAGAGGCCATACGCCGCCTGGAGGTGGAGAATTTCCCGGTCATCGTCGTCATTGACAGCCAGGGAAATAATCTTTACGAGACGGCCATCAGAGAATACAGGAAATAAAATAGAAGGAGCTAACGATAATGAAAAGGATATTACTAATGATCTTCCGGAACATCCTCCTCGTTCCGTACGCGTGGTGCAAGCTCTGCTATCACGCGGCACACACAGAAAAATATACGGATGAGGAGCAGTACGCCCTTCTGAAATATATCACCCTACGGGCAAACCGGGGCGGCAATGTAAAGATCGCCTCCTTTGGAGTGGAAAATCTTCCGAAAGAGAACGGATTTATGTTTTTCCCTAATCACCAGGGACTTTACGATGTGCTGGCCATCATTGAGGCCTGCCCCAGACCCTTTGCCGTGGTGGCGAAAAAAGAAATTGGAAACATCCAGTTTTTAAAGCAGGTTTTTGCCTGTATGAAGGCCTATATGCTGGACAGAGAGGATGTGCGCCAGGCCATGCAGGTCATCATCCACGTGACAGAGGAAGTGAAAAAAGGACGCAACTATCTGATTTTTGCGGAGGGAACACGGTCAAAGAACGGCAACCATCCCGGGGAGTTCAAGGGAGGCAGCTTCAAATCTGCCACAAAGGCCAAATGCCCTATTGTCCCGGTGGCCCTTATCGATTCCTTCAAGCCCTTTGACGCTAATACCATTAGCCCGGTCACAGTCCAGGTACATTTCCTGGAGCCCATGTACTATGAGGAGTACAAGGATATGAAGACCACAGAGATAGCGGCGGAGGTGAAGAAGCGGATCGAGGCGGTTATCAGTCAGTATGCGAAATAAAAGGGGATTAATATGTCTGTAAAAACAGATGCTTCCCGGCAGATCACGGAGGGAGTTATATGGAAGCAGCTTCTTATTTTCTTCTTCCCGATCATGCTGGGGAGTTTTTTTCAGCAGCTTTATAATACAGTAGATACAGTGGTAGTAGGGCAATTTGTGGGGAAAGAGGCGCTGGCTGCGGTAGGCGGCTCCTCCGCTCAGATAGCCAGTCTTGTGGTGGGTTTTTTCACAGGCCTCTCCTCAGGGGCATCCGTCATTATTGCTCACTTTTTCGGTGCGAGAGACAGAAGATCTGTCAGCAGGGCTGTACACAATGCGTATGTACTGGCCGTGGCAGGAGGAATTGTCTTGACGGCAGCAGGCATTTTCCTGACTCCATCCATGCTGGAATGGATGAATACACCTGGGGAGATCATGGGGGATGCGATCCTCTATCTGCGCATTTATTTTGGGGCTCTCACCTTTACCTTCATATATAATATGGGCTCCAGTATACTGAGGGCGGCGGGAAATTCACGTACGCCCCTCTACTATCTGATTATCTGCTGCTTTGCAAATATTGTGCTGGACATTGTGTTTGTGGCTGGACTTGAGATGGGCGTGGCGGGAGCTGCCGCAGCTACATTTCTCTCCCAGGCGCTCAGCGCGGTTCTCATTACGATCCGGCTGGCCAGGGACAGAGGGGCGCTGCGGATCACACTGAAGAGGATGCGCTTTACATGGTCTATTCTCTTCTCACAGCTTCAGCTTGGGATACCGACAGCAGTGGAGTCTATCCTGTTTGCCATTACAAATATAGCCATCCAGGCGGCGCTGAATACCTTTGGAACAGACACGGCAGCAGCCTGGTCCGCCTTTGGAAAGATGGATGCTGTGTTCTGGATGGTCAGCACCTCCTTCGGCATAGCCATCACCTCCTTTGTGGGACAGAACCACGGCGCAGGAAAGAAGGACAGAGTAAAAAAGAGCACAAAGATCTGCCTTCTCATGGATTTTGCTGTGTCCACTGTCATTGTGATCCTGCTGGTGGCAATGAGGACTCCTCTTTTCCGTATGTTCACGTCCGATCAGAATGTCATAGAGATTGGGAGTCGGATGGTGCTTCTCATCACCCCGTGGTATGTGGTCTACGTGTTCATCGAAGTGTTGGCGGGTGCTATGAGGGGCGTGGGAGACGTTCTCGTACCTATGATCATCACGCTGGTTGGAATTTGCCTTCTCCGGATTGCCTGGCTTGTGGGAGCCATGGAAATAGCGCCTACTATCAATGCCATTATATTCAGCTATCCGGTAACTTGGATACTGACAGCGCTTGCTTTTATCCTATATTACAGTAGAAAAGCGTTTTTGGAGAATAAGAAAAAAATACGTTGACAATCATGCGGGGGTTTAGTATAATAACTTCTGCTGGAGAAATACTCAAGAGGCCGAAGAGGCGCCCCTGCTAAGGGTGTAGGTCGGGCAACCGGCGCGAGGGTTCGAATCCCTCTTTCTCCGTTAGGCAAAAACTGCTGAGAAGCTCAGTGGTTTTTTGTTTGCCTTATTGAAGAAGGAAAACAATGGAATATATTGTGTTTCTTCTATTGTAAATATACTATCGATTGAGTGTTGAGAAAAAATAAAAAAACTTCAAAAAAAGTATTGACACAGAAGAAAAGAGATGGTATTATATTTAAGCTGACTCGCGAGAGACAGCAAAAGACAAAAAGAACCTTGATAACTGAACAATAGACAACGACCCTGAAAATTTCTAAGAGAAATATTCAGAACGGAAATCAGACCGAGCAAAAGCGAAGGTCTGATGCCAACAGTAAATAACGGGATAGGAAAGCTAGTAGTTTTCCTGACCGAGAGAGAACTTTTTTACGAGAGTTTGATCCTGGC
>NZ_JPJE01000062.1 GCF_000765215.1 Eubacterium sp. ER2 | reverse complement strand
GAGCCAGGATCAAACTCTCGTAAAAAAGTTCTCTCTCGGTCAGGAAAACTACTAGCTTTCCTATCCCGTTATTTACTGTTGGCATCAGACCTCTGCTTTCGCTCAGCCTGATTTCCGTTCTGAATATTTCTCTTAGAAATTTTCAGGGTCGTTGTCTATTGTTCAGTTATCAAGGTTCTTTGTTTTGTTGTCTTTCGCATCTCAGCGACAACTTCTATATCATATCATGTCGCTTCGTGTTTGTCAACAACTTTTTTCAACTTTTTTCTTCTTCCTTTTCGGAAGTCTTCTGCGGATACCAGCGAACCTGCGCTCCCGCGCCGTTATCACACTGTCCTTATCCGGCAAAAAATCCACCCTCTTGCGTGGTGGATTTTTATAATATCATCATAATCCTGTGGTGTCAATGCTTTTTTTCATTTTTTACTCATTTTTTTACTTTTTATTTGAATGACACTGCCATCTTCAATACCGGATTGTATTCATAGATTACCCGCAGAATATCATTTCCCTGGATCGTGTCGTAAGCCTCCCTTCCAAAAGAGGTGGTATACAGCATGGTAATGATCATAAAAAGGATCCACACAATGATGAGCCCCCCGGCCGCGCCGAGAAGCGCCCCGCCGAGCCGGTTGAAAAATCCCAGCACAGGAAGGTTTGCCACGATATCCAGGGCGAAGATGATAGCCCGCATCACAACTGTGATGATCACAAACGTCAGAATAAAGGAAAGGATGTTGATGATCAGTCTGGCGGCATAGGCTGAGATATACTGGATAAAATTGTCCACTCCCAGCTCATCATACATCTCACTGTTATTGTTATTGAGGAGAAGCGCCTTGAATACACCCGGGATATCAGCCCCCTCGATGGCCGCGATCTGCGTATCCCTGGGAATTTCCACGTCCTCCAGTATGCTCTGGGCTTCCTCGCCGCCTCCCTGCAGTCCGTCCAGAAGGCTGCTGGATATACCATACTGAGCCAGTTCATCACTGGTGACATTTCCATTTACAATATCCTCCACCGTGATGCCCACTGCGTTCAGCTGAGCCTCGGTGATGCCGGCTGACTCCAGA
>NZ_JPJE01000061.1 GCF_000765215.1 Eubacterium sp. ER2 | reverse complement strand
GAAAGAAACCAATCCACAGTATCTTAAAATAGCATAGTCTAACCTGTAGAAAAGGTAAAGAATGACTATGACAATACTAATAGTAGGAGAAAAAGTCGGAAGATAAATCGAAAAGGAGAAGGACAGATGACAAAAAAGCAGAGAGCTCTGGAAGTGATCGAGAGGCTGAAAAAAGAGTATCCAGACGCAGGCTGCACCTTGGACTATGACCAGGCGTGGAAGCTTCTTGTGAGCGTGCGCCTGGCGGCCCAGTGTACAGACGAGAGAGTCAATAAGATTGTGGAAGTGCTGTACGATAAGTACCCTACAGTGGACGCCCTGGCCGATGCGGATGTGGTGGACATCGAGGAGATCGTGCGCCCCTGCGGCCTGGGAAAGAGCAAGGCGAGGGATATCAGCGCCTGTATGAAGATCCTGAAGGAGGAGTACGGCGGGAAGGTGCCGGATGACTTTGACGCTCTTCTTAAGCTGCCCGGTGTGGGAAGAAAGAGCGCCAATCTGATCATGGGCGACGTGTTTGGCAAGCCCGCCATTGTGACAGACACCCACTGCATCCGTCTCGTCAACCGGATCGGGCTGGTGGATGGCATCAAGGAGCCAAAGAAGGTGGAGATGGCTCTCTGGAAGATCATTCCCCCGGAGGAGGGGAGCGACCTGTGCCATAGACTGGTGTATCACGGCCGGGATGTGTGTACGGCAAGGACAAAGCCCCACTGTGACAAGTGCTGTCTGGAGGATATCTGCAAGAAGCAGGGGGTTTGAGTCAGGCAGGAATATAAATGGAGACAGAGAAAGCTGCTGTACGGAAGGTATGGCGGCTTTTTGTGACTTTAGATTAGGTTGATTTATTCTGTTATGGAATAAATTCATAAAATATCGAATTGGTCATAAAAGAATCCCGTGCTATACTCAAAATAGAATTATTTCCGCGGAAAGAAATTGAATAAAGTATAACTTGTAAGGAGAATGAGACTATGAAAAATAAAAGGCAGATAGCGATGACGGTTATCGGATTACTCTGCATTTTTGGCTTTCGATTTCTTCCGCCTGTTCTCGGGCTTTCGGAGCTTGGCATGCAGATTTTAGGCATTTTTATCGGTACGATTATATTGTGGCTGTTCGTGTCGGTGACATGGCCGAGTGTTGTTTGTATTTTTGCCCTGATGCTGACCCCTCTGTTTACCTATGAGAGTGTCCTTCAGGGGTCGATGGGAAGCTGGGTTACATCCTTTGTTATGTTCAGCTCTATGGTAACGTATTGCCTGGGACAGACCGGATTTTTAAGACGGTGTGCGGTCTGGTTTATCACACGGCCGATTGCAAAGAAAAATCAGTGGCTGTTTTTGGGACTTTTCTTTCTGGCACCGCTTGTGATCGGATCTTTTATGTCACCTGTCCCCACGTTTATTGTGTTTGTTCCCATTGCAGAACAGATATTTAAGGAGCTCGGCTATCAGCCGGAGGAGAGATTCCCGCAGATGATCATGCTGTCCCTCCTTTGCTTCTCCTCCCTGTCCACGATAACGACACCGATCGCCCACACGGTTCCCATACTGGGAATGTCACTGTATCAGGAGGATACCGGTACGGCCATTGACTTTGTTAAATATACAGTCTTTGGAATTATTTCAGCCGCAGTTATCTTTATTCTCATCATGCTGATGCTGAAATATATTTTTAAGCCGGACACCAGCAAGCTGAGGAACTTGGATACCGAAGTGCTGCTGAAGGATGCGGAGCCTATGAGCAGAGAGGAAAAATATACACTGGCAGTCTTTGCCGGAGTAGTATTTCTCTGGATGATTCCCGGAATTATCAGTCCGGTACTCCCGGGGGTTTCGGCTTTTATATCAGGGCTTGGTACACCTACCCCTGCTATTATAGGCGTAATCCTGTTATGTATGATGCGGGTGAACGGGAAGCCCCTCATGGAGTTTGGAAAGGCCATGAAGGAGGGAGTACCATGGGGAGCAGTTATCATGGTGGCCGGAACTATGGTGCTTGGCAGCGCTCTTACAAATGAAGAGGCCGGGATCACAGATGCGGTCGTGTCGGCTATCTCTCCGCTGATCGGAAATCTGTCCCCAATGATTTTCGTGTTGATCGTATCTCTGTGGACCGTCATCCAGACAAACTTTGCGTCCAACACTGTGACTGTTACTCTTGTGTACAGTGTGGCTCTTCCGTTGGTGTACTCGGGTGCAATCGGCGGGGTGGATCCCGCGGCGCTTACCTGTATTATTGGAGCAGGTGCGGCCATTGCAATGGCTACACCGCCGTCTACAGCACATGCGGCGATTGCTGTGGGAACCGGGTGGCTGAAAACAGACATTATGTTTAAATATGGAATGATCATGTCCGTGATCGCAGCAGTTGTGCTGGCGTTTGTTGGTTATCCGATTGCGGCGTGGCTGATGTAACAGGAGGATACAAATATGACAGAAACTGTAAAAGTATATGGTGATCTGGGACACTATGACGTCATTGTAGTAGGAGGCGGCACTTCCGGCTGCGCCGCTGCGGTCAGCGCTGCTGACCGCGGGATGAAGACGCTGATCATAGAGGAGGCGGCCTATCTTGGAGGAACGGCGACAGGTGGACTTATCAGCATGTTCATGGGATTTTCAGACAGAGAGTCCTGGGAGACACAGTCCGGATTTGTAGGGGAACTGCTTGGCAGGTTGAAAGCGGAAAATGCAACCCAGGGTATGAATACAATTTACCTGTGCGGAAAGAAAGAGTTGGCGGTACCTGTTGTGCCCTATGAAGCGGAACCGCTGAAACGGATTCTTCATCAGATGGTCAGAAGTCATCGTGTGGAGGTGATGCTCCACACCAGCATGATACAGGTGATCATGGATGGAGGGAAGAGGATCACTCGACTGCTGGTTCACAATGTAAACGGGATACAGACAATAGAGGCGGATGTCATTGTAGACGCTTCTTTCCATGGAAGTGTGGCTTTTGAGGCCGGGTGCGGATATGAAGCCGGCGATCCGGACGGAGTCTTGCAACCAGGCAGTCTGATGTACAGAATGGCGGACGTGGACCAGACGGCCTACGCCCAGGTATCTCAGGAGGAAAAAGAGGCGATTGCCGCAAGAGGAATCCGGGAGGGCAGTCTGTATGTTAATAATCTGCTGGCCAGACCTCTCCCAGACGGAACCATGTATTCCAATATGAGCAGGATACAAGTGGATCCCTTTGACATTCGGAAGTGGACAGAGGCAGAAATGAAAGCCAGAGAGCAGGTGCGTGATATAAGTAACTTTTTTGTTCAAAACGTTCCTGGCTTCCAGGATGCAGTGCTGTGCGAGACGGGGGCCTTTACCGGTCTGCGCGACTCCAGAAGAATACTGGGGAAATATGTTCTCACGGGTGCAGACGTGCTGACGGGAAAAGAGTTTTCAGATGCAGTTGCGGAAAGTTCCTATCCTATTGATATCCACGATACACGCGGCACATCCAGCACGATCATAAAGCCTGAAAAAGGATACTTCCAGGTGCCGTTCAGAAGCCTTGTGACAGAGGAAGTGGAAAACCTGATTCTGGCAGGACGGTGTATTTCGGCAGACTATGAGGCTCACGCCTGCATAAGAGTTATGATCACCTGCATGAGGACAGGAGAAGCGGCCGGAATCGGAGCTGCAGAGAGCGTGAAGCGTCAGGTTCCTGTCAGTCAGGTCAACGGTGTGGCTGTCAGTCGGCAGATATATAACAGATAAAAAAGACAATAAAGGTGCAGCCTTTCTCTGTCAGAGAGGAGGCTGCATTTTTATATTCCTTGAAAGGTAGTCATAGAAGCTTTGTATATAAACGGGAATTTTAGGGCGATTGAGCATAATAATCTGGGTGTCCCGGATCAGCGGCGTGTAGAAGGGGATGATCGCCAGCTTATCATTTGCGTCAATTGCAAGACTGGAGAGGATGGCAACGCCGGCATTTTCTGCCACCATTTTCAAAACTGACCGGACAGAAGAGCACTGCAGGGCAACCTTTGGAGAGATACCGTGGTCGTGTAGTACCTTAAACACAGCATCATGGTACACCTGCATTTTTTTATCAGTTGTAATAAAGACCTGATCTTTCAGATCACTGTAATCAATCTTCGCTTTGGCTGCCAGGGGATGGCCGTGGCTGGTGACCAGATAATAGGGATCCTTTAGAACTGTATGAGATATAAATCTCGGATCCGTCTGAAAGTTTACTTCCTGATGAATAAGGTACATGCTGGATACAAAGGCCACATCTACAGTTTTTGCGAGCAGGGCAGGAATAAGTGCAGAGGTTGTGCTCTCCAGGAATTCGATCTCTACAGATGGATGTTTTATAGAATACTCCGCAACAACGGACTCAATATGATTATGGCTTCCCAGATAAATGGTTCCCACAGTTAGGTGATGCCCCGCCGGGATGGAGTAGGATCTTGCGGCAGCCTCTATTTTGGAGGATACGGAAAGCATCTCATCAATGAGAGGGAGCAGTTCTCGACCGGCATCCGTAAGTGTGATACTGCGCGTAGTCCGGGAAAAGATTTTGATGCCAAGCTCTGCCTCCAGCTTGAGGATGTTCTTGGAGATGGAGGACTGCGAACGCGACAAATAATAGGAGGCCTCGGTGAAGCTTCCACATTTTGCAACAGCAGATACACATTTTAACTGTTCAGTTTCCAGATAAATCATCTCCTTTCAGAGACTATTTTAGCATCTTTTGGCTATTTTTTTCAAAAAATATGAAAAAATCCTTGTTATATTCGGGGGAAAATACACAAGAAATGAAACAATAACAGGAGTAATATTGACAAAAATAACAATATATGATATACATTAAACATCGGATGTTTAATTATGTACAAAAGTCGTGGCGGTAAATGTAAGGAGGATAGAGAATGATAACATAAGGAAAGGATCAGTATACAAAAGATCGTAGACAGGAGGAGCATATGAATTTTGATTATTCGTATATAGACAAGGCATTTATTAATGGAAAAGTTGTTACAGTAAACGAGAATGACGATATCTGCGAAGCGGTCGGCATCAAAGGGAATAAAATTGTATTTGTCGGATCGAATGAGGATATCAGAAAAATTGTAGATGAAAATACAGAGATTATAGATCTGCAGGGCCGGACTATGACGCCGGGATTTATCGACAGCCATTATCATCCTATTTTATCAGGCTTTATGAACGGAGCGATCATAGACGCGACATACCCAAAATGTAAAAGTATTGAGGATATCAAGGAGCTTGTAAGAGAACGGGCCAGGATTACACCCAAGGGCGACTGGATCAAGCTGTGGGGATACGACAATAACAAGCTGATTGAAAAGAGACATGTGACTCTTGAAGACCTGGATGAGGCGGCGCCGGAACATCCCGTACAGTGCATGCGCACATGCGGACATGTATGTATCTATAATACATTGGGCCTGGCTGCCGGTGATATCAGAACACCAGAGGATATAAAGCGTTTTGGCGAGGGCGAAATTGAAGTGAAGGACGGGAAATTTACCGGTCTGACAAGGGACTTAAGTGCTTTCTATTTGTGGAGCAAGGTGAAGTATACAGAGGCCGAACTGCGGGAGGCGATTGACAGGGCAAACAGAACCTGCCTGGAGGGCGGTATTACCTCTATTCATGATTGCGGAGAGTGTGATGCACCCGCCTACAGTATGATGTATAAAGCTGCGAAAAGGGGCTGGTTTAAACCGCGGCAGTTTATGATGCTGCACAGTATTTTTGGGAAGCCTTTCTCTAAGGAAGACAATGAACATTTTCTGAAGCTTGGATTTCACACAGGTCTCGGGGACGAACATTTTAGGATCGGAAGCTGCAAATTTATGGTAGACGGGGGCAGCAGTGGACCGACAATGGCAACACGTGAACCCTACTCCCATGATCCGACTCTTCCCAGAATCCTTTCCTGGGACAGGGAGGAGGTGGCGGATTACATCGACTATATCAATCAGCATGACTGTCAGGCGACAGCACATGCAGAGGGAGATCTGGCGGTGGAATTTATGGTAGAGGGCTACGAGAAAGCGCTGAAAAACCATTACAGGAAGCCTGAGGAACACAGGCACAGGATAGAACACTGTGTCATTGTGGATGATGATCTGATCAGCCGGATGAAGGCGATGGGAATTATTCCTATTGCAAACACACATTTCATTCCTTTAAACGGAAGCGATTATCATCGATATTTTGGAGAGAGAATTAATTATCTGTTCGCGCTGAAAAGCTTCATTGATGCCGGACTGAGACCAGCCATCGGATGCGATGCTCCCACTGCCGCATGCAATGCTATCGCTGGGCTGGACGGAGCGGTGAACAGGATCGATCGAAATACTGGCGAGGTATGCGGCCCATGTCAGAGAATTTCCATGATGGATGCAATACGATGCTATACAATAAACGGAGCCTATGCCAGCTTTGAGGATGATATCAAGGGAAGTATTGAAGTCGGAAAATTGGCGGATTTTACAATCTTTTCAGATGATATTCTGGCGATAGATCCTGTGGATATTATCAATGTTAAGATTGACTATACCATTATTGACGGAGAGATTTGTTATAGACGAGGTGACAGATAATGGAAAATGAGAACAAAAAAGAGGAAATGAGCTATAAGGAAAAATTTATACAAATGAACAAAGAGGCTAAGGCGACATGGATTGTAGCGGCAATTTCATTTATCGTCTGGCTTGCGGGGGGCTTTGGCATTTATCTGCTGGTGGGCAACAGCTGGACGATATTGGGGATGCCGGCCTGGTTTGTCATTGGAAGCTTTGGATGTTGGTTCGTAGGAATTATCGGTGTAGTGTATCTGTTAAAATTTGTATTCAAAGATTTTGATCTGGGACATGATGAGGAGGATAGCAATGAGTGATTCAGTATTGAGGATAATTCCTGTTGTGGTTTTCTTTGTGCTTCTGATGGGAATTGGCGTATATGTACAGAAAAAATCAGCCGATGCGAAGGCAAAGAACTTTTCTAAGGAATATTTTATCGGAGGCCGCAGCCTGGGCGGATTCGTGCTTGCCATGACGCTGGTGGCAACCTATGGATCAGTGAGCTCCTTCTTAAGCGGAGCGGGAAAGGCATGGGAGACAGGATTTGGCTGGGTATATTATGCTACCTCCAATGTTGTCGCAGCGTTTCTTATTCTGGGCGTGCTTGGAAAGAAAATGGCCGTTGTAGGAAGAAAGACAAACTCCGTTACGGTTATTGATGTGTTAAGAGCCAGATATAAATCAGACCTTCTGTCTAATATCTGCGCTATTGTTATCGTGGTCTTTTTTACTACTCAGATGGTAAGTCAGTTTATAGGTGGCGCCCAGCTTTTTGCGGCGTGTACTGGTTTTGACTACACGATCGGTCTGTTTATCTTTGCGGCAGTCGTTGTTATATATACTATGATAGGTGGATTTACGGCTGTTGCCATCACAGATACAGCCTGCGCGATCGTTATGGTAGTCGGAACAATTCTGTTGGGTGTTGCCGTTATACAGAGAGGCGGCGGACTGGACAATATTATGGCTAACATTACAGCTGAGTCAGCCCGTGCAGTGGCCACCGGTCAGGGAACGGATCTTTTGGATCCACGCGCCAGCGGGCAGATTCCCTTCCAGCTTTTCTTATCCCAATGGCTTCTCTGTGGTGTGACTACAGTGGGCCTTCCCCAGTCACAGGTGCGCTGCCTTGGCTATAAAGATACTCAATCCGTTCATAAAGCGATGCTTTACGGGACAATTGTGGTAGGTATCATGATGATAGGTATCCATCTGATCGGAACATGGTCAAGAGGTCTGTTCACGACAATTGACGGTTCAACAGATACTGTTATCCCAGTGGTTATCGTAAATTATATGCTTCCTGTATTAGGAGGAGTGGCAATCATAGGCCCGCTGGCAGCAGCTATGTCCACGGTGTCTTCTCTTCTGATCGCCGGATCTTCAGCAATTGTAAAGGACATGTATCTTCATTATAAAGAGCAGAAAAAAGAGGAACCGGATCAGAAGCTTGTGGCAAAAATATCATTTATTGTTACAGCTATTATGGGGCTTGTTTCTATTATTATCGCGATCAATCCGCCGGATCTGATCGTATGGATTAATATGTTTGCGTTTGGTGGTCTCCAGACCGTGTTCTTCTGGACTATGCTGTTTGGAATGTTCTGGAAGACAGCCAATAAAATCGGTGCGCTTGCCAGCGTGATCGGCGGACTGAGCTCTTACTGTATTACGATGGCACTGGACATCAAAATAGGATCCTTCCACAATATTGTTATTGGATTAGGAATAGCGCTGATCTGCTTTGTTATTGGAAACAAATTCGGAAAACCGATCGATGACAGAACGGGACGGATTTTCTTCCCGGAGAAATATTAAAGGCAGGCCGGGGCGCGGTAAAATGAAGAAATTTTGTTGTGTGTTAGTCATAATGGCGGGAATTTTCTGGGGAACTCAGGGAATTTTTGTAAACAAGCTTGGGGAAACCGGATTTTCCGCCATGGATATCGCTGCCATTCGGGTAGCGGGAACGGGCATTATAATTTTCTTTGTGATCCTGGCCGTAAAGCGGGAGCTTCTGAGAATACAGGTGAGAGATATATGGATTTTCGCCGGAAGCGGACTTTTGAGTATCATAGGCTTCAACTGCCTCTACTATATGACGATACGTCTGACTTCCATGTCAGTAGCAGCAGTTCTGTTGTACATTTCTCCGGCAGTCGTTTCTGTCCTGTCCGGGATCCTTTTCAGGGAAAAAATGACTCTGAGGAAGCTGATAGCGCTGATCAGTGCGTTTGCGGGATGCTTTTTTGTATCCGGAGTGCTGGGAGGAGAGAATACAGTTACTTTTCAAGGTGTTATCACCGGAGTCGGAGCAGGTGTAGCCTATGCGCTATACTCTGTCTTCAGTTCGATAGGCTTGAAAAAAGGATATCATCCGGTGACTGTTATGACCTATACATTTCTGATAGGCGGGGCCGGCATCCTCTTTCTGTGCAGACCGGCGGAGATTGTAGCCGTATCCGGGAAAGACGGAGGACTGATGCTGCTGGAGACAGGGTTTATACTGATAAGCGCGGTGGTACCATATTTCCTGTATACGGTAGGACTAAAATATATGGAAGCAGGGAAGGCGTCCATTATGGCTTCGACAGAGGCTATAGCAGCTACTCTGTTCGGGAATATATTTTTCCATGAAAAACTTACCGTACATATCATTTTGGGTATTCTTGCAGTTGTATTTTCTATTATTGTTTTAAATGTCAACATGCAGATGAGAAGAAAATCGGTTGTGCAGACGGAAATACAGAGTAACGGATCATAATAAAAAGGGGCTGTAAAAAGCCCCTTTCAGACTGTAGACAAAGTCCCCGGTTTACCCCGGGGCTTTTCTATTGTAGTTATCAACATTTCAATGATCCTTCCGGTTTTTATCAAGAA
>NZ_JPJE01000008.1 GCF_000765215.1 Eubacterium sp. ER2 | reverse complement strand
CTTGATAAAAACCGGAAGGATCATTGAAATGTTGATAACTACAATAGAAAAGCCCCGGGGTAAACCGGGGACTTTGTCTACAGTCTGAGGAGTCCCGCGAAAGCGGGACTCCTTTTCTGTTCTTGTAAAACGTTCCCAATGCCGATATACTGAATACAGAGACAAAAGGAGACGGGGAGGAGATACACAATGGCTGTCAGGATCGGTATCATTGAAGATGACCAGGCTCTGCGGGAGGGGCTGAAGCTGGCCTTTGAGCTGGATGGGTGGGAGGTCGTCTGCGCCGCCACTGCGAAAGAGGGGAGACGGCTCACAGAGGGAGGCGGCTGCGACCTTGTCATACTGGACTGTAATCTCCCGGACGGAAGCGGCTTTGAGATGCTGCGGGGACTGCGGGAAAGGAAAGCGCCTCCTGTGCTCATGCTGACCGCGAGGAGCGGAGAGATCGATGAGCTGCAGGCCCTGGAGCTTGGGGTGGAGGATTTCATGAGAAAGCCCTTCTCCCTTGCTGTTCTGAAGGCCCGCGCACGCAGGATCCTCCGCAGAAGGGAGACACCCTCCCTCCTGTCCTCCGGGGACATCACAGTAGATATGAGGAGCAAAGAGGTGCGCAAAGGAGGGGAGCTGCTTTCCCTGAGCGCCCTGGAGACGCGGCTTCTCATCCTTCTCATGGAGCACAGCGGACAGATACTCTCCAGGGAGCAGATCCTGGAATCCGTGTGGGACAGACAGGAAAAGTATGTGGATGAAAATACCCTGGCGGTCACAGTCCGCAGACTCCGCCTCAAAATAGAAGAGCACCCCTCATCCCCGCAAAGGATCCGAACCATCCACGGCATGGGGTACATATGGAAGGAGTGAGCGGTATGACAAGAGAACAGACACTGCTGGCTCTGTGCCTTCTGCTTCTGGCCGCAGCCCTGGCGACCCTTCTCGGAATGCTCCGCTTCCGGAGGCAGTACTTTCGTCTGTATCGGGAGGTTCAGCTCTGCCAGAGGGCACTTCTTGCGGACCAGCCCCTGCCGGAGGGCTCCTGTCAGGAGGGCGCGCCGTCCGCGGTCCGGGATGATTTTGCCCGCATTATGAAAAAATTCCGGCGGGAGAGACAGGAGGCGAGGGAGGACAGAGACGCGGTCAGGGAACTGACATCCAATCTCTCCCACCAGCTTAAAACCCCTCTTGCCAATATCCGCCTCTATCAGGAGCTGCTGAAATCCCCGGAGCTTCCGCCTGGCAGAAGGCAGTGTCTGGAGAACCGCCTGGAGGAGCAGACAGACCGGCTGGACCGGCTTCTTACTGCCCTCTTCAAAATGATGGATCTGGAGAGGGGCGCGGCTGCCCCGAGCCCTGCAAATATCCCTGTCCTTTCCGCTGTCAGGAGGGCGGTGGAGTCCGTCCTCCCAAGGGCGGATCAGAAGCATATCCGCATCCGGATGGAGCCTTTCCCGGATGCGCCACTCCTCCACGATCCCGCCTGGACAGAGGAGGTTTTTGCCAACATCCTGGAAAACGCTGTAAAATATGCGCCGGAGGGCTCTGACGTCACCCTGTCCATGGAGTGCTTCGAGACCTACGGGGCTGTCCGCGTCCAGGATAAGGGACCGGGTATTCCCAAGGAAGAGTACACAAAAATCTTCCAGAAATTCTACCGGGGCAGCTCCTCGTCCGGGAAGGAGGGCTGGGGCATCGGCCTCTATCTGGCCAGGCTCCTCGTGGAAAGGGAGCACGGGTATATCACCGTCTCCTCCGAGCCGGGGAAGGGCAGTACCTTTTCTGTATTTCTGCCGCTTATGACAGAGGTGTAAGAATTTTCTCCGCCGCCTGTAAGATATCTGTAAGGAGAGGCTGCTATAATGAGAGCCAGAAAGGATAAGAAAATGGAAGCGGTAAAGGTGACATGTTTGAAAAAAGCCTTTCCCGGGCCCCTCGGGCCGGAAGAGGTGCTAAAAGGAGTGTCTTTTTCGCTGGAAGAGGGGTCGTTTACCGCCCTGACCGGATGCTCGGGGTCCGGAAAGACTACCCTTCTCCATCTGCTTGCGGGCTATTTAAAGGCGGACAGCGGGACCATCTGTCTCCTTGGCAGACACCTCCAGGACATGTCTCCAAAGGAGGCCTCCATCTTCCGCCGAAGGCATGTCAGCATGGTTTTTCAGGAAGCGGCCCTCATTCCCTCCCTTACAGTGGAGGAGAATATCGTCCTTCCCCTTGTCATGGACACAGGGAGACTTCTGGACCAGGACCGGCTCACCGGGATCCTGGAGTCCTTTTCCCTGTCCGGGAAGCTGGGGAGATACCCGGCAGAGCTGTCCGGCGGCGAGAGGCAGCGGTGCGTCTTTGCCAGAGCCCTCTTTTCTGACGCGGAGCTGATCCTTGCGGACGAGCCTGCCGCCAGGCTGGACACGAGGCAGTCACTGGAGCTCATGGGTGCTCTGAAGGAGTGCGCCCACACCTGGCACAGCACCGTCCTTATGGCCACCCACAACCTGGATCTGGCTCAGATATGTGACAGAGAGCTGGAAATCAGGGATGGCGTCATCCATTTTCTTTAGGTGTGCGATATGAAGATCATATGGAAAGTTCTGACAAAAGAAATCCGGCAGAAGCCAGGACGGTTCCTCGTCCTCGCGGCGGGCATGACAATGGCCGTCTTCCTCATCACAGCCACGACCGTCTTCTCCACATCCTGTCTCCAGGCGATGATCCGGCAGGAGAAAAGAGAGAACGGCCCCTACGAGTCCATCTTTCACAATCTGACAGAAGAGCAGGCCTGCGCTCTTTCTGACAGCTCCTACATCCGGCAGGTCTGGATACTGGACAGGTGTCCTATAGAGAGCTCTGACCAGGGGCGCGTGTGCTGTGGCGTCTCCTTCAGGCATATTTCCCTTGCCATCTTCAAAAATTCCCAGAAGGTGGGAGAGGAGATTGGGATGGATCCCCTGCCGCTGGAGGAGCAGCCTGTCCTCTATGCCCGCACAAATCAAACGGTCACATCTGCCTATGATATCACCTTCAGCGATAAACTCCTGGGCTACTATGGTGTCAACGCCTCCGGAACGGCTGCCGGCTCCGCCTGGGCTATCCTCCTTCTGGACTTTGTCATCGCGCTTTTCGGCGCTGCTCTCCTGTACTACGTATCCCTCTCAGGCATGGAGGAAAAGCTGAAGATCACCGGACTTCTGGACGGCATCGGCATATCGGAAGGTCAGAGGCTGTGCTTTGCATTCGGAGAAAACCTGCTGGCCGGATGCGTGGCCATCCCTGCCGGCATCCTCCTTGGCATAGTAGCCCTGGCCCTCTCCATACGCTGGCTGGGGGAGAGGCTTTTCCCTGTAGAAGATATGGAAATCTCTGTAAATCCGCTGCTGCTTGTGGCGGTTCTTGCGGGGACGTTCCTGCTCGCTCTGTCCTCCGCACAGGGGCTCTATGACCGGCTCAGAAAGGAGTCTGTCCTCAACCTGATCTCCGGCTACGACGAGGAGGAGGAAATCAACCGGACTACGGTTCTCCTTGGGGCCAGGCGGCATTTCTTCAAAGCTGAGACGCTCCTTGCCGTCAAAAATGTCATCATGTACCATAAAAATTACTGTGTCTCCTCCGTCCTCCTTGTGATCGCGCTGTGCGTGCTCCTCAATGGGACCATGTATGTGGAGGGCCTGACCTCCCCTCCTGCCACAGCCGGCCAGTCGCTGCCCCCGGTGTCTCTCTGGGCCTCGGCAAAGGGCGGGGATGGAGCTGCCTTCCAGGAGGCCGCTGAAGCTCTGGAGGAGATAGAGTGCATTGATACGGTCGCCGTCGTAAAGGAAGCGGAAGAGTACTCTGCCCTTGAGGGGATGGACATATGGGGGATTGAGGACTATCTGTCAGAAATCCACGCTACGAACGCCCTCTTACGTATTCAGAGCTATGAAGAGTTTGGAGAGCCACTGGAAAATATGCTGAAGGACGGATGGCTGCGCAGAGTGGTCCGGGTCATCGGCGTAGACGACCGTACCTTCCGGCGTCTTCTGGGAGGAGAAGAGGCCGGGCCCAAGAACAGCTCTTTCCCAGAAAATGAGGGAGCTGTACTGGAAAGCAGCGACTGGAGCATGAAAGAGAACGATGGAAGAGGGTTTCCCCTGTTCATCCAGGGAGAGATAAGAGACATTCCGATCCTTCGCATGATCACCAAAGCAGAGCGTCCGGTCCTTTTTCCGGAGCAGCTCTCCAAGGCCGAGAGCCTGGAAGATACGCCCCTGTCCTTCACTGACGGCGACGTCATCCTGTACCTTCCCCTCCAGACCTTTGACGAACTGATGGCAGGTTATCAGGACACCTCCCTCTCCCTGGAGATCATCCTGTCCCGGGACAGAGGAGCAGGAAGAGACCTGACAGAGATCCTATATCCGGACAATGCGGCCGGCAGGATGAAGGAGGACAGCCGGCTCATCAGCAGTATCAGGCGGCATCTGGAGGGGACAGAATTGGAAGACCTTGCCTTTTACAGCTTTGCCGAAGAGTACCAGGAGTCCTTTTTCGTCGGAGGGAAGGGCGCTCACGTCCTCCTCGTCGCTGCCCTGGTGAGCACAGTCTGGATCGCCGCCATTCTGATCACCCTGCTAAGAGATGCAGCCTGCATCCGGAGGAGAAAGAAGGAATTTGCCCTCCTTCAGTCCATCGGCATGCCCACAGGTCGCATCGTCAAAATGATCTTCCTGGAGCATCTCACCTTAGCCCTCGCGGGGATACTGGTTGGCATCCCCCTGAGCGTCTTTATTCTTTCCGCGGGACTGTACCGGGATGGTGGCGCGCCCCAGATGCGCTTCCCCCTGGATGTGCCGGTACGGCTTGTGGGCCTGCAGCTCATCCTGACGGCGTGCGTTGTGCTGGTTCCCTTCCTGTATACGGTGAGAGAGCTGAGAAGAATGGATATGATCGATGTCATACGGAAGGAGGAAGCGTAATATGGATAAAAGCTGGAGTATCGAAGCGGAACAGATCCGGAAGACCTATGGGAGCGGGGACACAGCCGTCCGCGCGCTGAGGGAAACGTCTCTCCGGATCAAAAGGGGACAGTTCACCGCCATCCTGGGCCCCTCAGGCTGCGGGAAATCCACCCTTCTCCATGTGCTGGGCGGCATCGATGAGCCTGACAGCGGGAGAGTGTGGGTGGACGGCAGGGAGCTCTACCGCATGAAAAAAGGGGAGCGGTCGATCTTCCGCAGGCGGCAGATCGGCATGGTCTATCAGTCCATCTACCTTCTCCCCAGCCTGAACGTAGAGGAGAACATAGCTCTGCCTCTTCTCCTGGATGGAAAACCGCTCTCTGCCCAGCGGCTGCAGGAGCTTCTCGCCGTCACCGGACTCACAAAAAAGAGGGAGGCTCTTCCCTGCCATCTCTCTGGAGGACAGCAGCAGAGAACGGCCATTGCGAGGGCTGCGGCCCCTTCCCCGGCAGTCATCCTGGCAGATGAGCCCACCGGAAATCTGGACAGCAGAAACCGGGACGCCATCATGGGGCTCTTCCGGCGGCTGAACACCAGGCAGCATACCACCATTATCATGGTGACCCACGACGAGGCGCTGGCAAAGCAGTGCGACCGGGTTCTGTACATGGAGGACGGGAGAATACTGCGGGACACGCTGCTCAGAAAGGAAGAAAAATAAGATCCCGGGTGAATTTTGAATTGAACAGCGGATCATACAACAGGAAACCATGGAGTTACAGCTGTGACTTCATGGTTTCGCTTTTAGAATAGCTTTCAGCTATCGAAAGATATAATATATAAATAAATGTGCGGCTGTGGGCCTGCCTGTGCTGGGTACAAGCGGAACGTGCCGGGCTACGGCCTTCGCACAGCTGCGTCCACGCTGCTGGGCTCTGCCTGCGGGGAGCAGGATACGGATAAAATGCGGCGGACTGCCTGGATCAGCGTGCTGGTCACTGTCTGCATGATGTGCGTGAGCGGACTGATCCTCTATATCGGCTCCGTGCCTCTGATGCGGCTTTTCTCACCCAGCGCTGCGGTGGTGACTCTGGGAGCAGAGATGCTGCGGTTAGTGGCCCTGTCAGAGCCCTTTTTCGGTCTGATGGTCGTGCTGGAGGGGATCTTCTACGGGATGGGGCGCACGCGGTACCCGTTTCTGGTGGAGACCATTGGCATGTGGGGGATACGGATTTTTCTGACCTTCCTGTGCGTAAATGTCTGGGGGCTGGTCCTTCGGGCAGTGTGGTGCTGCATGATCGCCGACAATGTGGGCAAGGCGCTGATGCTTGCGGCCCCGTTTCTGCGGCGCTATCTTCACCAGTCAGGGAAATAAAGTCAGAAAGAAAAGCAGGGAGCGAAGCCAATGACAACAGACTTCGCTCCCTGCTTTATAGGAAATAAAGAAAAATCATCTGAAAAACCGGAACACGCCGATCACCTTTCCTAAAATCTGAACGTCGGTCACGATAATGGGATCCATGAAATCGTTCTCCGGCTGCAGGCGGATGACACCTTCCTCCCTGTAGAACGTCTTGACTGTCGCCCCGTCCTCAATCAGAGCGACAACCATATCCCCGTTGGACGCCGTATGGCACTCCTCGACCAGCACATAGTCGCCGTCTAGAATTCCGGCGTTGATCATGCTTTCTCCCTTGACAGTCAGCATGAAGGTATGATTGTTTGGCAGCATCTCCACCGGAATGGGGAAGTAGTTCTCAATGTTTTCCTGGGCCAGGATCGGCTCTCCGGCCGCCACTCGTCCTAGGAGGGGCACATTGGTCACCTCCCGTCTGGTGAGATTGAAGGTGTCATCCAAAATCTCAATGGCCCTCGGCTTGGTGGGGTCTCTTCTGATATATCCGTTCTTTTCCAGTGTCTCCAGATGGGCGTGGACAGAGGAGGTGGACTTCAGATGAACCGCCTCACATATATCCCGGACAGAGGGCGGAAATCCCCGCGTCAGGATCTGATCCTTGATAAACTCTAATATTTCTTTCTGCTTTGGGCTGATCTTTCCCTGCGACATGTAGCTTTCCCCCTTGTAATATGTACAATCAAAAATTAACTAATAACATTCTAACATATGCCCATGTAAAAGGCAAACAAATGTTTAGAAAATATGTTCGATTTTTTCACTTCAGACTATTGACAAACAAATGTTCGCATACTATAATCAGAAGCATAGAAAGAACGTTCGTTCGATAGAAGAAAATCATGATTTTTATATGAAGCACAGCAACGAGGGATGTATTTTATCCAGTTAAGAAGAGGGGAATATGAGATGAACGCACACAGATTACATGCAGCAAGCAAGAGAAGAAGAGAAGTATACAGGGAAAAGTTTATTCTGGTCACTGCGGCCGTTCTCATCGCAGTCCTCTGCAGTATATTCGCAGTCAGAGGCATGCGCTTTGTACAGGCGAAGGACAGCTCTGACGCAGAAAGCGCCTACAGGTACTACAAGAGCATTGAGCTTAAGGCCGGCGACACACTGTGGGACATTGCCGAGACATACGCCGATGCGTGCAGTCTCTCTGTGCCGGAGTATGTACAGGAACTGAAGGCGATCAATGGTCTCAGGGGCGATCTGATCCATGAAGATCAGCATCTCACCATTGTATACTGTGACAATGCGTACAGATAATATAATATAGCTAAAATATAGATTATACATTCCAATCGATATATAGGCTTTCTAAAGCTTTATATATAATTATACACTCACCCAGGGACGGTATCTCAGAGGCGCTTCCTTCCATACCGAAAGGAGAAGCAGACGGATACCGTCTATTTATATATTATATATACTGTAATATACCAAAACAGATCTATACGTAAAATACCGATTTTTCCAAAAGATGTGGACAAAATCCGGTGTTTCCAGTATAATTTCCATGTGGGATTATAAATGTTATTTCAAGCAAAGGGGTCAATACAATTATGAAGGATACAAAGAGCTATCATGAGCAGACGGTGATCGACTACACGCTGCGCCTCAGGGAAATACTGAAAACCCTGCCTCCGTTTGCAAAGGATTTCTTCCGGGCCATCGAGCCTCATTCATCCATCCGCACACGGATGAACTATGCGTATGATATCCGTGTCTTTTTTCATTTTCTGATGGAAAACAATCCAGTCTACAAAAATTACACAATAGATCAGTTCAAGGTCTCTGACCTGGAAAAGCTGGAGCCGGTGGATATTGAGGAATATATGGAATATCTGAAGGTATACAGGCGTGACGATGATGAACTGATGACCAACGGGGAAAAAGGGCTTGCAAGGAAGATGTCCGCCCTGCGGAGCTTTTACGCCTATTACCACAAGCACCAATATATCAGCAGTAACCCGACACTGCTTGTAGACATGCCAAAGCAGCATGAAAAGGCCA
Organism: Eubacterium sp. ER2; assembly: GCF_000765215.1. Classification (GTDB taxonomy): domain Bacteria; phylum Bacillota; class Clostridia; order Lachnospirales; family Lachnospiraceae; genus Claveliimonas; species Claveliimonas intestinigallinarum. The sequence continues at coordinate 96,135 of NZ_JPJE01000008.1, read as the reverse complement.
TCATCCGCCTGGATCCTGACGAGGTTGCTCTCCTGCTTGATTATGTCGAGTCATGCGGAAGCCGACTGACCGGACAGGCAAAGGTATACTACGAAAAGACAAGGGAAAGAGATCTGGCGATCCTGACTCTCCTTCTGGGAACCGGCATCCGTGTCTCCGAGTGTGTGGGCCTTGACCTGCAGGATGTGGACTTCAAAAATGACGGCATCACTATCACCAGAAAGGGAGGCAACCAGATGGTTGTCTACTTCGGATCCGAGGTAGAAAAGGCTCTCAGAATTTACATGGAGGGGAGCCGCAAGGCTGCCACTCCTCTCCCCGGCCACGAGAACGCCCTCTTCCTCTCCACTCAGAGGCGACGCATGGGTGTTCAGGCTGTGGAGAACATGGTGAAGAAATATGCACGCCAGGTAACGCCGAACAAAAAGATCACGCCCCACAAGTTGCGCAGCACCTACGGCACCTCTCTCTATAAGGAGACCGGGGACATCTATCTGGTGGCCGATGTGTTGGGGCACAAGGACGTGAACACGACAAAGAAACACTATGCGGCCATTGATGAGAACAGACGCCGCCAGGCGGCCTCCGCGGTTCACCTGCGGGAAAAATAATCAGTATTCATAATTTTTTTACGGAAACCCTGTGCGGATTATTCGAAAAAATTCAGAGATAAGAAAGGAATTACTTACCATTATGAAATTACAGCAGCTTTTGAGCTACACGAGAAAGGCAGTAGACGAATATCAGATGATCAACGAGGGAGATCACATTGCCGTGGGCATCTCCGGCGGGAAGGACAGCCTCACCCTTCTCTACGCTCTCCACGGCCTTAAGAGGTTCTATCCCAACCATTTTGAGCTCAGCGCCGTCACCGTAGACCTGGGCTATGAGAAATGCGATTTCACACCGGTAAAGGAGCTCTGTCAGGAGCTGGATGTTCCCTACCGCATTGTGAAGACCGACATTGCCCACATTCTTTTCGAGGAACGCAAGGAGAGCAATCCCTGTTCCCTGTGCGCCAAGATGCGGAAGGGAGCCCTCAACCAGGCCGTAAAGGAAATGGGCTGCAACAAGGTGGCCTACGCTCACCACAGGGATGACATCATTGAGACCATGCTCCTCTCACTGATCTTCGAGGGACGCTTCTACTCCTTCTCCCCCCGGACCTACCTGGACCGGATGGATCTGACAGTGATCCGCCCCATCATGTTCGTGGACGAGGCGGATGTGATCGGCTTTAAAAATAAATATAATCTGCCAGTGGTGAAGAGCCGCTGTCCCATCGACGGATACACGAAGCGCCAGTATGCCAAGGAGCTGGTGCGCCAGCTGAACCAGGAGCATCCCGGCGCAAAGCAGAGAATGTTCACAGCCATCCTGAACGGGAATATCAAGGGCTGGCCGGAGCGCGTCATCCACACGCGTTAGCCTCCGGAATAGCTGTGTATGGAAAACGGGATGCGCAAAAAACTCTATGGGAAGGGGATTGCTCCTCTCCACATAGAGTTTTTTTTCAATGAATATTCTTTACTTGATAGCCCGCTGTTTTTCAGCCCAAGGCTCCTACAGCTTCTTCTCCCGGTCGCTCTCCTTGATGGCCACGAGCTGCTTGATAGCCTCCGCCGTTCCCTCAATGCCGAGCACAGAGCTGTCCAGACATACATCATAGCTCTCTGCGTCCGACCACTTTTTGTTCGTATAGTAATTGTAGTAGCTGGAGCGCTGCTTGTCTGTCTTCTGGATCATCTCTTTTGCCTTGGCGTCTGTCAGATTGTAAATCCTGGCGATCCTGCGGATCCTTGCCTCCATCTTCGCGTGTATGAACACGGTCAGCACATTGTCAAACTCCTCCAGGGCATAGTCCGCGCAGCGGCCTACCAGAATACAGGGGCCCTCACTGGCAATCTTCTTGATGGCGTCAAACTGTGCCAGAAAGACCTTGTGGTTGATCGGCATATCCGTATAGCTTCCTGAAGAATATCCAAGGGAATATGTGTCCATGACAAGGGAATACAGAAAGCTGTTGGTGGGCTTCTCGTCGTGGGCCTCGAACAGCTCCTCGCAGATGCCGCTCTCCTTTGCCGCCCGGTTCAGCATCTCCTTGTCATACAGCTTGATGCCGAAATCATCAGCGATCTTATATCCGATCTCACGGCCCGCGCTTCCAAATTCTCTTCCTATGGTAATAATCGTACTTGTCTTTTCCATACTACCCACACTCCTTCTTGTTGATCCTGTCAATACATACTCTGAAATAAGTATTAATGTATGGATGCTTTTTTATTTATTAAGCATTATACAACAATTTAGTGAAAATGTATAGAATTATATGAAAATTATTGTCTATTTTTTCTAAGTCGATCTAATAATTGGACAAAATACGCCGGGAGAGGAGCCTCCACCTCCAGGTACTCGCCTGTGCGGGGATGGACGATGCCAAGCGTCCGGGCGTGCAGTGTCTGGCCCTGGAGCCCCTTGAAGGGACATTTGGCCGGGCCGTAGACCGCGTCTCCCAGCAGGGGATGCCCGATGGAGGCCATGTGGACACGGATCTGGTGGGTCCGTCCTGTCTCCAGCTGGCACTGGATGTAGGTATAATCCCCGAAGCGCTCCAGGACTCTGTAGTGGGTCACAGCTCTCCTTGCGTTCTTCGCCCTTGTGCTCATCTTTTTCCGGTCCGTAGGATGTCTGCCGATGGGGGCGTCCACCATCCCCTCCTCCTCCTTTATATTGCCGTGGACAATGGCCTCGTAGATCCGCCGGATGGAGTGGTCCTTCAGCTGTGCGGACAGGCTCTGATGGGCGCTGTCGTTCTTGCACACTACCAGGGAGCCGGTTGTGTCCATGTCGATCCGGTGGACGATGCCCGGCCGGACTACGCCGTTGATGCCCGACAGGTTATCGCCGCAGTGGAACATGAGGGCATTGACCAGAGTGCCGCTGTAGTGTCCGGGAGCCGGGTGGACTACCATGCCCTTCGGCTTGTTCACGATGATAATGTCCTCATCCTCGTACAGAATGTCCAGCGGAAGGTCCTCAGCGGCGATTTCCGGCTCTTTCAGCTCGGGAACAGTTACTTTTATGCTGTCATCAAAACAAAGCCTGTAATTTGCTTTTACAGGCTTTCCATTGACTTCTATGAGATTGTCTTTGATCAGCTTCTGGATGTGGGAGCGGGACAGCTCCGGCATCTCCAGCGAGAGATACTTGTCGATCCTCTCCCCCTCATCATTTTCGACTGTGAAAAATGTATTCAAGATCCTCCTCCTTATAGTACAGCAGCAGAAGCACTGCCAGAAGTACGGCGGACAGAGTCACGAATATATCCGCCACATTAAAGACCGGGAAATCGATCAGCTCAAAATAAAAGAAGTCCACCACGTATCCGAGCCGCACCCGATCGATCAGATTGCCCAGCGCCCCGGAGACGATGAACACCGCGCAGACCCGCAGAGGAACAAATTTCCTTCCCGCCGGAATGCGCGTGTAGACAAGGAGTACGGCCACAAGTATGACCGCTGTGATGATGTAGAAAAACCACTGCTGGCCCTGCAGCACGCCAAAGGCAGCTCCCCGGTTCTCCAGATAGGTCAGCCGGAAGACGCCGGGGATCAGATCTGTTCCGCCGGTTCCCCGCAGGTGCAGGACAGCCATATGCTTGCTCCACTGATCCAGGATCACCCCGGCCGCGATGATGAGGAGAGCCGCTATATAATTTCCCGCTGTTTTTTTATATGCTGTTGTCTTTTCAGGCATTGTTGCCATTTCTCCGCAAGCCTCCGCTTTTCTAAATATATTTTCCAACCTGGATATACTGGCGCCCCTTCTTTGTCTCCGAGAGGATGCCCTGGTACACCAGCTTGCCCATGCCCCTGACAGAGATAATGTCCTCCTCCTTCAGGCGGTATCCGTTGGAGGTGATCAGCTTTCCGTTGACAAACACCTTGCCGCCCTCAATGAGACCTGTGAGCCGGCTCCTGGACATGGGGAAGGCAACGGACAGCACTGTGTCCAGCCGCACCGATGCAACCGTCCCCTTGATCGTCTCCAGGCGGGGCGCAAAGGAGAAGGCGGTCTCGTCTATCTTTTCCGTCCTCACTACGGTGTGGCGTATCCTGGTGAGCTGATCGCAGATAAAATCCGCCATAGCATCCGTCACAAAGACGTGGCAGACGCTGTCCTCCACAAGCAGATCCCCCAGGCAGCTTCTCTCGATCCCCAGGTTCAGGATCCCGCCCAGGAAATCCCTGTGAGAGAGATCCTCGGCAAATTTCCGGTTGGCCGGGCTGATCCTGAGCACAGATATGGGGTAACGATAGTCATAATAAAGAGCATCAGGCAGAAAAGCAACCATCTGACGCTCCGCAGGCTCATAACCCCCATACGTCTCATACCTGGAAGGAAAGAGATCTCTGGGGGTTGTGTGCAGTATATTCAGTTCATTCAAATTCAGAAAATCTGAAAAAGTGACTATATCCCTTTTGTATGAAAGATTAGACAGTTCGATCAGACGCTTCTGAAGCATCAGTTCCTCTTTGTTCATGTCCCGTCAGACGTCCTCTAAAATCTTGTGCGCATGGATGACGCGTCAAAGGAGGTTCCCAGCAGATCCTGCAGGTCTCCGGAAATATCTACATTTGTCGGCGTCACAAGGAATATGTAATTGGAAATTTTCTGCAGATTACCGTTGATGGCAAAGGTCGCGCCGGAAGTAAAGTCGATAATCCTCTGTGCCACCTCCAGATCCAGTCCCTCCAGGTTCAGGATCACGGTGCGGCCGCTCAGGAGCGTCTCTGTGATTTCTCTCGCGTCCTCGACAGAGGATGGCTTGATTACGCAGACCTCCATATTGGGAGCCTGTCTTCTGGAAGAAGGCTGGCGCATAGGTGTGACCTTGCTGCTTCCGCCTGACTGATGGGAGGAGTGGGAGCTTCTTGAAGAAGACTGCCTTGCAGGTCTCTCCTCGTAATCATCATCATAGTCATCGTAATCGTCGTCGCGGTCACGGCTGTTATCTTTTCCTTTATTGAACTTGGAGAGAAGCCCGCCCTTCTTTGACGATCTGTCCTCGTAGTCGTCATCCTCGTAGTCATCGTCATCGAAGAAATCATCGTTCTCGTAATCGTCATCGTCATCGCTCAATTTCATAATGTCAAGAAACTTATCTAATACTCCCATTTTTCAAATTCTCCTATCTTACGTTTATCTTTAACTCAGAGCATAATTGCGCGCGCCAAACAGGCCTGTCCCGACCCGCACCATCGTCGCGCCCTCTTCGACCGCCACCTCATAATCATTGGTCATGCCCATCGAGAGAATACTCATAGTAACATTATCAACTTTTTTTGCCCCTATGTCAACAGATAAGTTGCGCAAACAGCGAAAATATGGACGATTTTCTTCCGGATTTTCCACAAAAGGAGCTATTGTCATCAATCCGCACACTTTTATGTGGGAAAATTTGGCGATTTCATCCACCACCTGCTCCACTTCATTCACCTTCAGACCGAACTTGCTCTCCTCCTCGGCCACATTGACCTCCAACAGAATGTTAGCTGTCAGTCCATGCTTGGCTGCCTCCTTCTCTATGGTCTCGGCGAGGCGCACAGAGTCCACGGAGTGGATCAGATCCACCTTGTCTATGATGTACTTGACCTTGTTTCGCTGAAGATGTCCGATCATATGCCAGTGGATGTCCTTTGGAAGGGCTTCGTATTTCTCCACGATCTCCTGCACCTTATTCTCACCGAAAACTCTTGTGCCGAAATCGTAGGCCTCCCGCAGCATCTCCACAGGCTTTGTCTTGCTCACGGCGATCAGGGTCACCTCCTTCGGATCCCGCCCTGCCCGCTCACAGGCCTTTCGGATGTTCTCTTCCACCTGTCTGAAATTTTCCTGCAGCATTACCGCATCACTCCTTTAAAATATGATCTCGTTCTCATGAATGTCGCTGCCGTCCAGCGCTATATGGTCGTAGTTGGTCAGTCCGTAGTCGTTTCCGGACTGCACGATATAGTATTCTTCGTTCTCACACAGGATCTCCACCTGGGTGAATTCCGCATACCCTTTGTTTATGTTGAAGACTCCCCGCAGCGTCCCCTTCTCGCTGAGAGTACAGGTCTCGCTGGAGTCCGGCTTCACAAGAACCGTCCCCGCCTTAAAGGCGTCCTCATCCAGATAGACCATTCCCGTCTCATTGTCCCGGTAGTAGACCTCCGCCCTCTCAAATGTGGTGGTATTCTCGTCCGTCTGCACGAGCACGCCATCCTGGCTTGTGTCCCCGCCCTGAGTGATGTAGTCCTGGGGAACCGTGTAAAATTCCTTCTCCACCACAGAGGATTTGGGGATCTTCAGCCCCGACTCGTCCTCCAGCACAAGCTGAATATCCAGGAACCTCTCGCCCACATACCGCACCATGGACTCATTGAAGGTGATGAAGCCAAGATTGACATCCTTGTCCTCTGTATTGTAGATGGAAAGGCTGCCCCTGGCGGTCTCGTTGTCCTTGGAAAAGCGCACCTGCACGGTGGATGTATCGGCAAGCTCCTGGGCCATGTCCTCGTTCAGGATGATGACCACGGACCACTCCTCCTCTGTCACCAGCTTGTACGCCGCGTCCCCCGCCTTCACCTTTGCGTTGTCTGTCAGCTCCGTGCTCTTGTAATTCGCTCTGGACAGCATATCCGCCGTCACCTGATCCGCCGTGAGTCCCTCGTATCCGTCCACAGAGTAGACGATGACGCCGTCATCAGCCGCCTGGTAGGCGGTGACGCCTTCCGCTCCGCCCTGGATCAGGGCCGCTAGCTGGGACTGTTTGCTCTGGGAGGAGCTGCTGGTGAGAATATTCTCCACTGTATCCTTGAAGGTGTAGACCTCCTCAAACCGGTTGTCCTGAAAATTCCCGCTGAAGCTCTGGGTCTGCTGGAGGATCATCTGCTGCTCCTCCGACGAGACAGCCTGCTCCTCCTGGGCGTCCGCCTGCCCGGAGGAGGAAAAGTCCAGCTTCTCCGGAGAAATGCTGTACACATTTGTCTTTTTCCCCACCTTGCTCCCCTCCGGGACAAAGTAGTTGATATAGCCCTCCGTCTCCGCGTTCACCACCGTCTCATGGCGCAGGACAAGGCCGGTGTAGGCGTTGTCCCTGAAGATGGATCCCTCTCGGACCTCATAGGCTGTGATGTGCTTCGCCGTGGCGTAGGTGAGGACTGTCACGATCAGATAGACGAGGATAACTCCAAAAATTACAATCCCTATATTAAAATTCCATTTTTTCCGGTAAACCTGAATATTTCCCTGTGCTTTTCCAGACAAACTGTTGCCTCCTGTGTCATTTCCTTAATGCCGATCCGCCGAGATAGTGAAAATATTTCCCCTGCCAGGCGTCCCTCTCCCTCATCCTCTTCTCTGCCTCGTCCCGCAGCTTCCACCAGCTGGTTCCCCAGTTGCAGAAGACAGCCTCCTCCCTGGGGATGCGTCCGAAGAGCCGCTCCACGGCGATATCCGGGCTGAGATAGGACAGGAAAGCGATGAGGCGATCCATATACTCCTCTTTAGAACATACGGATATTGTACCATTTTCGTAGGCTTCGCACAACACCGTGTTTTTGGGGATGTAGAGGGAATGGATCTTGACTGTGTCTACCTGGAGGGCCGACAGCACCCTGGCTGTCTCCACTGCGTCCTCCAGCTCGTCTCCCGGATAATTCAGGATCACGTGGGCACAGATCTGAAAGCCATAGTTCCGTATCTGCAGCACCGCGTCTATGAACTCCGCCAGACCGTGTCCCCGGTTCATCCTCTTAAGGGTGCGGTAATTGACCGTCTGCAGTCCCAGCTCCAGGCAGATTTCTGTCCCCCGCCTTCTTCGCAGATCGCCCAGCACCTCCAGATAGGAAGGGGACACACAGTCCGGCCTTGTGGATATGTCGATCTCCACAATATCTCTCTCCCCTGCCGCCTCCTCCGTATAGGCCCTGAAATCCTCCAGAGGAAGATAGGTGTTGGTATAGTTCTGGAAGTAGGCGATAAACTTATGGGCCTTGTATCTTCGCTCGATCTTCTCCCGCGTCCTCCTAAGCTGCTCTCCCACTGTCAGATCCGGAGAGAGGGCCTCAAATCCGGTGCCGGACGCCGCGCAGAAGGTACAGCCCCCATGGCCGTCCACGCGGTTAGGGCAGGTGACAGGAAGGTTGACAGGCAGCTTGTACACCTTTTCGCCATATATTTTTTTCAAATATTCAGAATAGGGAAAGTATAATTTTTTCTCTGGCATGAATTTCAAAAATCCTTTCAGGGCATACTAGCACTATCTGATGAATAAAGGAGGGACTTTCATGAAATGGCTTGACAATATTTCACTGGCACTCGTTATCATCGGTGCTGTCAACTGGCTTCTGGTAGGTATTTTCCGCTTTGATCTTGTCGCCTTTCTCTTCGGAAATCTGACATGGCTTTCAAGGATCGTCTATACCCTGGTTGGGCTCTGCGGTCTGTACGCCATCAGTTTTTTCGGAAGGATCAGAAACGCGTCCGACTCAGGAGTCTGATAGATCAAATGCACGGCTGCGGCCGCATTTACACAAGGCAGGAGGGGTATCCTGGTATACCATACCGGATGCCCCTCCTTATTATGCGCACAGGCGCTTTCTTTTTATTCTGACGAGCCGCTGTCCGCTCCTCCCAGGGTGGGAATCTGATCGATCATAGCCGTCATGTCCTCATAGAGGAGAGGCTTGTCCTCCGCTCCCATGACGATGGAGATATAGTAGTCCCCGTCCGGCGCCTGATCCAGAAGGACAAGGCAGTTTCCGGCCTCCCCTGTGTAGCCGGTCTTTCCGCCGATGACCGTAGCGCCCGTGGGAAGAGCAGCCTCACCTCTTGCGTAGAAGTTGGTGGGCTCCCAGGTGACGGACCGCACGGTGCCGTCGGCGCCGGTGATCTGCGCAGTGTAGGAGTCTGCGCTGATAATGTCCACAAACTCTTCGTACTTGATGCTCTCATTGAAGATGAGGTACAGATCATAGGCTGTGGTGTAGTGGTTCTCATCGTGAAGACCGTTGGGCGTCACAAAATGAGTCCCAGTGGCCATCAGGCTCTGGGCCTCCTCGTTGACCATCTCCATGAACTCTTCCTCCGTGCCCGCCACATACTCTGCAATGGCCACAGCGCTGTCATTTCCGGAGGGGAGCATCAGCCCGTACAGAAGATCCCGCATGGTGAGCTGATCCCCGGTCTGCAGTCCGGCAACAGAGGCGTCCCAGGAAAAGCTGGAGGCCGCGCCTGCGCTGCCGACTGTGACGATATCGTCCAGGTTGCTGTTCTTGATGGCCACCAGCGCCGTCAGTATCTTTGTAGTGCTGGCCGGATAGAGCCTGGTAAACAGATCCTGGCCGTAGATCACTTCCCCGTCGGTGACATTAAAAAGCCCCTCCGCGTGGAGAGAGCTGTCGCCCTCAAAGCCATCCAGGGAGACATCCCCGCCGGCGACGCACAGATCCTCGGCAAAGAGCTCGGCCTGGTACATATTTTTGTTGTAGTTTTCCTTCTCGTAGGACAGGACCGCGTCGCTTGCGCCGCACCCTGTCAGACCCAGCAGGACGCCGGAAAGCCCTCCTGCCAGTATGAGTTTCTTACCTGTACATTTCACGCCAATCCAAATCTCCTCTGTCAATTGCAAGAACTATAATCTCGGCCGTGGCGAGATTAGTCGCCATGGGGATATTGTGCATATCACACAGCCGGATCACGTCGTTAACCTCAGGCTCGTGAGGCTTGGGACTCTGCGGATCCCGGAGAAAAATGAGAGCGTCAATGTCGTTCTGCGCGATCTGCGCTCCCAGCTGCTGTTTTCCACCAAGCGGTCCTGCCAGGTATTTATGGACCGAAAGGTTGGTTACCTCCTCGATGAGACGGCCCGTGGTCCCGGTGGCGAACAGATTGTGTTTGCTCAAAATCCCCCGGTAGGCGATGCAGAAGTTCTGCATCAGAGTCTTCTTGGAGTCGTGTGCGATCAGGCCAATATTCATACAATGCATCCTCCTCATTAAAGTGTAGTTAGTTTATCCTGATATTTCTTCGGCTGCAGTCCCACATTGAGCACAAATCCGATCCCGAGATACATGCTTCCGAGAGACGTAAGGCCGTAGCTGACAAACGGCAGCGGTATGCCCGTATTGGGGATGATCTGGGTGGCAACCGCTATATTGATAAATGTCTGGATCCCTATGAGGGCTCCGACCCCACAGCATATGATCTTTCCCGTCACATCCTGCGCTCTTATCCCTATCAGTATACATTGTATCACTATAAGGAGGAGCAATGCAATAAAAATACAACATCCCACAAAGCCTAATTCCTCTCCCACAATGGCAAAGATAAAGTCCGTCTGGGGCTCCAGGATAAAGTTTCCGTTCTTCACCGAAGTGGTGGTGTTGTTGTTAAGTCCCTTCCCGGTGAGCTGCCCCGAACCGATAGCTATGACCGAGTTGTTCTGCTGATAGGCCTCATCGCTCGCGTACTCCTCCGGATTCAGCCAGGCCAGGATACGCTTCTGCTGGTAGTCGTCCAGGATCTTCTGATCCGGCTGCACGACAATGCTCAGGAAAATAACGGCCACCGGCACTGTGATCAGGAGCACCATGCCGATAAATTTGTAGGACAGGCCGCCCACATACATGAGCACGCAGAAGAGAGTCGCCGTACAGATGGTGGTGGAAAGGTTCGGCTCCTCAAAGATGAGGGCCAGCGGGACAAGGATGAGCGCCACCGCCTTCAGGATGGTCCGCCTGCTGCTTAAATCCTCCTCATGCTTCATGATAAATCTGGCAAAGAAGACAATAAGGAATATCTTTGCCAGCTCCGATGGCTGGAAATTGGTAAATCCAAGATTGATCCATCTCCTGGCCCCGTTTACCACCTCTCCCACACCGGGTATCAGCACGATCGCCAGCATCCCAACCGACAGAAAGTAGAAGAGCCAATAGAAATTGGCGATCCACACATAGTCAATCAGAGAGACGACCACCATGAGCAGAATAGACCCGGCAAGCCCGATAAGCTGCCGTCCCTGGTAGGCCTCGTTGGCGCTGCCTATGACGAGAACGCCCAGGCAGGAGGTGGCCAGCACAAGGACAATAAGACTGAATTTATAATCTTTTAAGCGATAAGGTTTTGTTATTTTTAAAAATTTCACTGCTTTTCTCCTGTAAGTCTGATATGTACGTGCGTCCTGCTGTAGGAGACGTCGAATTCCTCGGGTGTAATTTCCATATATTTGGAAAGGACCTGGTAGAGCTCATGGCTGATCCTCTCGCAGGCCTCCGGCTGACATTTCATGCGGTCCGACACGACCAGGACCTTCAGCCTGTCCTTTGCGATCCGCACAGAAGAACGTCTTCCCATACTCCCGATGCCTCCTTAATTTTTATGAAATATATGAGTCAGTCTGGACCAGATTCCGTTCCCGGCCTCCAGATCCAGAAAAGGGACCTCCTCGCCTGCGATCCGCCTGCATATATTCCTGTAGGCCTCCCCGGCTCTCGACTCCATGGAGATGACAGGCTCGCCCTGGTTGGTGCCGATGACTACCTGCTCGTCGTCCGGTATGGCGCCGATGAGGGGGATGGACAAAATCTCCGTCACATCGTCCACTGACATCATGTCTCCTCTCCTCACCATATCCATCCGGATCCGGTTGATGATGAGGTCGATCCTGCTGATCTTCTCCGCCTCCAGCAGGCCCACGATGCGGTCCGCGTCCCGGATGGCCGACACCTCCGGCGTGGTCACTACCACCGCCCTGTCCGCGCCGGCTATGGCGTTCTGAAAGCCCTGCTCGATCCCTGCCGGACAGTCCAGAAGGATATAGTCGTAGGTCTCCTTAAGCTCTGAGGTGAGCTTTTTCATCTGTCCCGGGGACACGGCCGTCTTGTCCTTTGTCTGGGCTGACGGGAGCAGATAGAGATTTTCATACCGCTTGTCCCGGATCAGCGCCTGCTTCAGTCTGCACTTTCCCTCTATAACATCCACAAGATTGTACACAATAAAATTTTCCAGGCCCATGACAACGTCCAGGTTCCGAAGACCCAGATCCGTGTCAATGATGATGACCTTTTTGCCTTGCATTGAAAGACCTGCTCCGATATTTGCGGTGGTGGTCGTCTTCCCGACACCGCCTTTTCCCGATGTGATTACGATAACTTCGCCCATGAATAACTTCCTCCTATTACTGGTTTCACTTTTCTGCCGCCTATGCGGAGTTTTTCCGGTTCCATGCAAAGGGCTGCCACAAAGACATCTGTCCTTCCGGACGCGCCGGCCTGGGCGCTTCCGTACAGACCGCCGACCACCACGATGCTCCCCTTGGAGACAACGGTAGCTCCCTCCTCTACATCTCCCACGATCACGATGCTGGTCTCCGACTCAAGCACCTGATTTCTCTTCAGTGTCCCCCTGTAGAAACGGCCGTCCTGCCTGGGCATTTCGGCCTGCGTCTGTTCTACGGCGCTTCTGTATATTTTCTCGTTCTTCTCGTCATGATCCAGTATACACAAGATCTGTATTCCCGCGGAGCCGGAGATCGCTTCCACTATCTGCCGCTCCTGGTCTTTTGTAAGAATACGGTTTTCCAGGCTGACCGCCATCTCAGCTCCCGCGAAGAAATGGGCGGCCGCCCTAAATTTACTCTCTGTCTCCTCCAGCAGCTCCTCAAAGGGAACTCTGTCGTCCAGATAGACTGCCAGACCGTATTTGCTTCCCTTGATCATGACATGGTCTTTCAAAACGTACTATCATCTCCCAACCTGGTTATTGATCCTCGGTTTTTAGTCCCCGGAGGTATGGACTGTGATCTCAGCGGCCTGCCCTGTGATGAGCTGCGCGCTGTCTGTTATCTGATAGTAGTACTGGAATATATTGCTGCCCACCTCCGAAGCGTAGCTGGAGCTGTAGCCGTTGGCGATGCGGACCGCCATGGCTATCTCAGGATTGTCGCTGGGGGCAAAGCCCACAAACAGTCCGTGATCCGCGTGGGTGGTGCTCTGCTGGGCGGTACCGGTCTTTCCGGACACACTCAGAGAGCTGGCGTTGATAGCTGTAAACACGGAACTATTCTTCACCACGCCCGCCATGCCGGCGTGGACCGCGTCCCAGGTGGACGAAGAGACGCCGTCGATGGTCCGGGCCTCCCCGTTCTGGTACTCCTCCACCACTTCACCGTCCACATTCTCCACCCGGTCCAGAAGGGTCAGCTCGTAGAGAGTGCCCTCGTTAGCCACGGCTGTGATGTACCGGGCCAGCTGACTGGTGGTGTAGTTGTTTGTGCCCTGTCCCATGGCGGAGCGGACAGAGTCCTCGTCGGAGATCTTCGGATCCATCTCCGGTATCTCCAGACCGCTCGTCTCGCCGAGGCCGAACATCTCCGCGTATTTTCTCAGCCGCTCCAGGCCGTACTCGCTGGAGTAGCTGCCGTCCTGCATACCCAGCTGGTAGCCGATGTTGTTGAAAAACTCGTTACAGGAGTTTGTGATGCCGCTGACCACGTTCATGGTTCCGTGCCCTGCCGGGTATACCCAGCAGTGAACCTCCGGGCTGATCACGTCGAAGTTACCGTCACAGTATACGGTAGTGCCTGTATCGATGACACCCTCTGTCAGGCCAGCCACAGCCACAAGGGGCTTGTACGTGGATCCGGGAGCCGTAGTCTCCTGCGTGGCGCTGTTGTAGAAGGGCCTGGAGGTGCTGGTGTTCAGTTCGTTATAGTAATCGCTGTCCATGGTGTTGGCCAGCCGGTTGTTGTCGTATCCCGGGTAGGAGACACAGGCCAGCACATCCCCGCTGTCCGTGTCCGTGATCACCACAGATCCGCGGCATGGCTCCAGTCCCAGCTGTCCCGGGGTGATCTCCAGCGTCTGGAGCTTCCCTCTGAGGAAGTCGTAGGCCCCTGTGGCACCTGACGCCAGATTGTTGTACTGGGTCTCATCCATGGGGAGCACGCCCTGCTCATACAGGATCATGCACAGCTCTCTTCCCGTCACAGTTCCCGCCTTGATCATATACTGGTATATCAGCTTGTCAAAGTCCGTGCTGTTTTGGAGCCTGTCCGTCACATAGGAGACCATGGCGCTGTACACCTCCGCGGAGTCTGAGTAGTTTCCCTCCGAGGAGAGATAGTCCTGCAGCTTGGAGGCATCCACCCAGTTCTGGGAGATTGCGTAGTTGAGGTAGGTGTATATGTTGATAGTCTCCTCGTTTTTCCACTGCTGGTAGGTCTCATCGCTTGTGTCGATGGAGTCGCTCATGATGACTCCGTTCTCTCCGGTCAACACCTCATTCACCACGTGGGACAGATAGGCCTGCCACTCCCGGGTCATATCCCTGTAGGCGGAAGCATTGCCATCCTGCATGATAGAGGCCAGCTGGGAGAGGACCTGCTCCTTGTAGGGGGCGAATTTACCGTACACAGACTGCTCCGCGCCCCCAGCGTCCGCCGCCGAAAAATGGCTCATGTCCACAATGTTGTTGTCTATAAACGCGTTGTAGGCGTCGCCGCTTGCCACGATGACGTCCGCCGCGTCCTCCGACTTTGTCCTGTCGTAGTCCAGGATGTCCTGCATGCGGGACAGGAGGATACCTGCCAGCTCCTGCTCCAGGATGTCGTAGGCCGCCTTCTGGAGATCGGCATCAATGGTCAGGTACACGTCGTTCCCGGCCTTTGGCTCTGTCTCTCCCACTGTGTCAATGACCCGTCCCACGCTGTTCACGTAAAGCTTGACCTCGCCTTTATCCCCCTGGAGCGTGTTGTCCAGCACCTGCTCCAGACCGGATTTGCCCACCGTGTCTGTCAGGTCATACTGCTCCTGCTCGTCCTTGCTGAGGGCATTGTACTCCTCCTGGGAGATCTGGCCTGTGTAGCCGATGAGATTGGCAAAGTACTTGCTGTCCGTGTACCGTCTCAGAGACTCCTCCGCGATGTCCACGCCCTGGAGCTCGTCCATGTGCTCCATGATTTCCGCTACCGTCTCGTCGCTCACATCCTCCGCCACGGTGGTGGGGATATATTTCTGGAAGCTGTTGAGCCCGATGGCATAGCGGATGTTCACCATCTTGAGCACCTGAGAGCGCTCCAGCTCATCCTGGTCGATGCCGTAGCCGTAAGTCTTGTCCGTGCAGAGGTAGTCGATGATCTGGGCGGCGGACATATTCTTTTGCTCCTCGTCCAGACTGTCGATATAGCTCTCCCCGAACACGTCGGCCACAAACCGGAGCCGCTGGGTCTCGTCTGTCATGGAGAACTGATACTCATTATTGGCATCCAGCACAATGCTGAAGTCACTGATCACCGAGTCCCCGTGCCCCTCCACAATCTCTATGATGCGGGTGATCTCCTCGTTGAGAGCCTTGTTCTTCTCGGCTGTAGTGTCATACACCCCATTGTCCTCGATGGTGACCGAGTAGGCCAGCTCGTTGTAGGCCAGAAGCTTGCCGTTTCTGTCATAGATGTTTCCTCTGGTTCCCTGTATGGTCCTCGTCTTCTGGATCTGAAGGATATAGTCATCCAGGTAGGACTGGCCATTCACGATCTGAAGCTGAAAAAGCCGCCCCACCAGAATGGAAAACATGATGCAGAAGACGATGATGGTCACGACTGCCCTTCTCTGGAACAGTTCGTAAATTCCTGATTTAATGCGTTCCCAAATACTATACAAACCTGCTTGCACTCCTTTGTTCTTCGGCCTCTAGTTTACGGTTCACGTGTAGTATGATCTGATACAGAAGAATCGTCACCAGAATGGTGTAGACCAGCTCCGGCAGGATCACATGTGTCAGATAATATCCAAAACGGAAGTCCCCCTGCATCATAAAGAAGCAGACATAGACGATCAGGCCGTAAGCCAGCTCGCTCCCGGCGATCAGTCCCAGAGGCAGCTTGATATCCTCGTCAAAGAACAGCCGCTTAAAGCTGCCGTTGAGATACCCAATCACGGTAAAGATCAGCGTGTAAAATCCCAGCACGCCTCCCCAGCACACATCCATCAGAAGGCCGCAGGAGAACCCTACCGCCATCCCCGTCTTCCTGCCCCGCATAAACCCGAAGGCAGAGGTCAGGACGATCATCAGATTGGGCCGTATGGATGCGAACTGAAGCCTGGAAAAAACTGTGGCCTGCAGAAGGAAACACACGATGATAAAGCAGGCTGTGATGATCTTTCTCTTCATAGTCTACTCTCCTTTGTCCCCCGACCCGTCTGTCTCCGTCAGATCCGCCTTTGTGGTGGTGATGACAAGCACCTCCTGGAGATTGCTGAAATCCACCGCGGGGGTGATGTAGCCTGAACGGGTCAGATTGTTTGCATCCACATTGATCTCTGATATATATCCGATGAACAGGCCCTGGAGATAGGTGGAGCTGATATGGGACGTCACCACCTGCTCTCCCACCTGGATCTCGTTGTCGTTGTTTGGCAGATTTTCAAAGCGGATCCGCCCATCCTCCATCAGAGTCAGATCGCCCCGCACAATACACAGATCCGAGGTGGACAGGACCATCCCGCTGATGTTGCTCTCATCGTCGATGACCGCGCGGACCTGGGCGTAGTTGGGACCCACCTCTGTCACGATACCGGCCAGTCCGCTGCCGGCCAGTACATTCATATCCTTTCGGATCCCGTCCTCGCTTCCCTTGTCGATGGTAAAGGAGCTGAACCAGTTGGTACCATTATTGGCAATCACATGGGCGCCCACCTTCTCATAGTCGCCGTAATTCTGGTCCAGCTTGTAGAGCTCCTGCAGCCGCTCCAGTTCATACTGCTCCTGGTTCAGTCTCGTGTTGTCTATGGTGAGCTGATCCACTCTCTCCTGGAGCTGCTCGTTTTCCTTGCGAAGATCGCTGAGGGTGGCAAAATTGTCCGTCAGGTCGCCCATCCATGTCCCCACGTAGCTGATCCCCCTCTGCATGGGGATGATGGTATAGTTTGCGATCCAGCTCAAGGGACCGCCTCCGTCCATAAAACGCTCCGCGCCGAGAAGAATGCCGCACACGATCACAAGTATCAGAAGCACATATTTACTTGGAAGGGTATTTTGATTTTTGATCTTCATACTATCTCATCCACCTATAATTTTCATCCAGCATGGAATATGCCAGTTTTTTCAGTTCCTTGGACTGAATGATCTGCTTCAGTCCCGTCACGGCACAGATGTCCGGGTCGATGGCTGTCCGCACGCGGATGCCTGTCATCTCCTCCATGTAAACCTCAAGCCCAGGCAGATTGGCCAGCCCTCCGGTGAGAAAGATGCCGTTTTTGTAGATGGCCTTGCGCACCTCCGGCGGGGTCCTGTCCAGAAGGGACTCGATCCCCCTGACGCACTCCTCTAAAGGCTCCTTCACGGCGGCCCGCACCAGGCTGATGGAGATCTCCCTCTGCTGGGGCACGCCGGTGATAAGATCCCGCCCCGCCACAGTCATGGAGGCTGTGTTGTCCTCGCTGAACACGCCGAACCTCTTGCGGAGGATCTCCGCCGTGACCCTGCCGATCAGGAAGTCATGGTTGTACCGGACGAGCTGGGCCACCGCATGGTCCAGGGTGATGCCCCCCACCTTTAAAAGCCGGTTCAGCACGATACCTCCCCCTGCCAGCACGGAGAGCTCTGTGGTCTCCCCACCCAGGTTGACGATGAAAAGCCCCTTTGTGTTCTGCACGTCCAGGTTCAGTCCCACCGCGTCGGCGATCCCCCGCTCCACAATGTTGACCTCACGGGCCCTGGCAGTGGAGTGGATCACCAGGTCAAAGAAAGCCTTCTTCTCCACCTCCGTCACATCTGTGGGGACGGCGATCACATACTCCGCCCCCCTGGCAAAGCCCCTATCCTTTTTCAGCAGCCCCTGCAGGAGATACTGCATGTGGTCAAACCGTGAGATAACCCCATGCTTCATGGGAAACACCACCTGTATATTGGCCGGGGCCTTCTCATACATCTCAAAAGCCTCGTCCCCCACGGCAAACACTTCCTTTTTGTTTGCTATGGCTATGACATCCTTCTCCTTCCAGATTGCATCCTTCTTTTTATCATATACTTTGATCTCGTAGGAGCCGAGATCAAGCCCGTATATATTTCGTGCCATTTTTGACCTTATCCTTTCGTGTATAACAGCCCCTCTTCCCGGAAGCTGATATAACAATTATTCCCAATAATGATATGATCTAACAATTCTATCCCGATTAATTCTCCCGCCTGCCGGATTCGCTCCGTGGCGGCGATATCCGCCCCGCTGGGAGCCGGGTCACCGCTTGGATGATTGTGCAGGAGGATGACGGACACGGCCTCCATCCTGAGAGCCTCCACGAAAATCTCCCTGGGGTTGGCAAGGGAGGCGTTCACTGTCCCCTTGTACACATCCTTCTCCCCAATCAGCGCAGATTTCGTATTCAGCATCAGCAGCTTCATATGCTCCTGCCTGAGATGACGCATGTCCTCCATGTAATATCTGGCCACCGACGCGGGCGAGGAGAAGTCCAGTCCCTTTTCCGCCGTCTCCTTGGCCAGTCTTCTCGCCAGCTCCATAAGACAGAGGAGCTGGATGGATTTCACCCGGCCCACTCCCCTGATCTTCTGAAATTTTTCTCTCGTAAAGCTGTGAAGCCCGCTTAAGTTCCCGCCTCCGGCTGTCAGGATGCGCCGGCATATATCCAGCACATTCTCGCCTCTGGTCCCGGTCCTTAAAAGGACAGCCAAAAGCTCCGCATCACTTAAATTCTTCTCTCCCAGGCGCTCGCACTTCTCGTACGGGCGCTCAGACACCAGGAGATCTTTCATTTTACTTGTGTTTCTCTGAGTCATCTTTTGCAGACACCTATAACACTCCCAAAGAGGCCCTGTTACAGGAAGCGATAGATTATGATTGCCAGAACCATTCCGATAATGCTGGCTATGGTGATCTTCACCGACAGCCCGAAGGTGATGACAAGTATGCCCAAATTCAGCACCACCGGTTCATCCAGCCCAAAGGTCTGCCCGTAGCTCAGCCAGCTAAAAGCCCCTGTATCCTGTGCCAGCATGCCGATAAAACCTCCCAGGACAATTCCTGCCAGAATAAGCAGAAATAAGGCCCAGGAATTTTTACTGCCTGCTCCTCTCATATGTACTCCACCTCACATCATTCTTAAGTTTTCTTTCAAAAACTCAATATATTCTACCATATTTCAAAAAAAGTGTATAGCCTCATTCCATTAAAAATTTCTTAATCATTCGCACTTTTGTCGAAGGGACGGTATTTTCTGGCGACAGCCTCGGCCACCTTCATGCCGTCCATGGCAGCCGACATAATGCCGCCCGCGTAGCCCGCCCCCTCGCCGCAGGGATAGAGCCCCGGAAGTTGGCTCTGCAGCCCCTCATCCCGGAGGATCCGCACCGGGGAGGAGGTGCGGCTCTCCACGCCGGAGAGGACCGCGTCCTCCCGGTCATAGCCGGGCAGCTTTTTCCCAAACTCCCGTATGCCCCTTGCGATGGCGTCTCCGATCTCCTCCGGGAAAATCCCCCGCACATCGCCGAAGCAGAAGTCCCCTCTGATCTGGGGCTCCACCTCCCCGATGTGATCCGACACCCTTCCCCGGCAGAAATCGCCGTAGAGCTGAACGGGCACCTTGCCCTGGCCCGCCTGCCAGGCACGCTCCTCCAGCCTTCTCTGAAATTCCACTCCCGCCAGGGGGCCCTCCCCGCCAAAGTCCTGCGGAGTCACCGTGACGATGACGGCGCTGTTGGCGTTCCGGCCGGCCCGGTCATGGTAGCTCATGCCGTTCACCGCCAGGCGCCCCTCCTCGGAGGAGGCGTTCACCACATACCCTCCGGGACACATGCAGAAGGTGTAGACGCCTCGCCCCTCCGGCAGCTGGCAGGTCAGCTTGTAGGCCGCCGCGGGCAGACCGCCGGGGCGCTTTTCCCCCTCCTCCATGCCATACTGATCCCTGTCGATCATGGCCTGGGGATGCTCCGCCCGGACGCCCACCGCAAAGGCCTTGGCCTCCATGGGTATTTTCTTCTCGTGCAGCATGGAAAATGTGTCCCGGGCGCTGTGTCCCACTGCCAGGATAAGAGCCTGGGTCCTCTCCATGATCGTCTCCCCGGACAGAGTGTCCTGAAGCTCCAGGGAGAGAACCCCCTCCTCCCCCAGGACCGGCTCCAGAGACACAAGCTGGGTGTGAAAGCAGACCTGTCCGCCCAGCCTGATGATATCCTCCCGCATCCGGGTCACCACTCGGATCAGAAGGTCAGTGCCGATGTGGGGCTTGGCATCCCAGGCGATCTCCTCAGGAGCCCCGTGGTCCCGCAGGATCTCCAGGACCTTTCGGTTCCGGCCAAATTTGTCCTTCACCAGGGTGTTCAGCTTTCCGTCCGAGAAGGTGCCGGCGCCGCCCTCTCCGAACTGGACATTGGAGCGGGTGTCCAGGACACCTGTCTCCCAGAATTTCTCCACGTCCTTTTTCCTCTGCTGTGCCTCCATGCCCCGCTCCACTACCAGTGGGCGATAGCCGTGGAGAGCCAGCATGTAGGCGGCAAAGATACCTGCCGGGCCAAAGCCCGCCACCACCGGCCTGTGCTTCAGCTCCTCCGGCCCCTGCTCCGGGAAGCGATACCCCGCCTCCTTTGCCTGCTGGATATTTTTGTCCCGGTTTTTGCGCAAAAGAGCCTTCTCCCCCTTTACGGAGACGTCCACCGTGTACACGTAAAAGAGCTCCGGCTTCCTTCTGGCGTCCAGGGACCTCCTGACGATCCTGTAGGAGAAATCCTCACCGCCCTTCAGCCGCAGCGCCTTCCCGATCTTCTCCCTGAGCTGTTCCGGAGTGTGTCCTGTGTGCAGCTTCAGCTGTTGAATACGTATCATCGCCCTCTCCTGTCCTTTCTGCTGTTCTCTCTGCCGTCCTTTTCCCGGCCCACTTTCCTGCCTGTCCTCTTATCTATCCTCTTATCCGCCGTCTTCGCGGCCGCGCTTCCCGCCAGCCATCCGGAGGCCCAGGCCCACTGCAGATTATAGCCGCCGCACATGCCATCCACATCCAGCAGCTCTCCCGCAAGGAAGAGCCCCGGAGTAAGGCGGGACTCCATGGTCTCCGGGGAAATCTCCCCCAGGGGCACGCCGCCGGCGCACACCTGAGCCTGGTCAAAGGAGTTGGTGCCTGTAATGTTCATCCGCAGATGCTTACAGGTGCCCGCAAGTCTCACAAGAGCCTCTCTGTCTACGTCCCCCATCTTTTCCTTCCAGCGGATGCGGCTCCCGGTCAGCAGCACAGGGGCCAGCTTTCTGTGGAACAGGCCGTGGAGGAACTCCTCCGCCGTATTGCCCGCGAACACGCCTCTGCGCCCCTCCAGGAGATGAAACGCCTCCCTCTCACTCATGGCGGGCAGAAAATCAAGCAGAACGTACACCTCTTGCTTTCGGTCCAGAGCCATGGACGCAAAGCGGCTCACCTGAAAGACCGGGATGCCGGAGATTCCGTAGTCTGTAAACTGCACCTCCCCGGTGTCGCAGGAGACCTCTTTCCCCTCCACAAAAAGGCTGACCCGGGCCTCCGCCCGGACGCCTGACAGCTTCCCTGTAAATCCGGCGTCCGACCGAAGCTGCACCAGGGCGGGCAGCGGGCGGATCATCGAGTGTCCCAGCCCTTTTGCCAGAGCGTATCCGCTGCCGTCGCTTCCAAGGGCCGGCGCCGCCTTTCCCCCGGCTGCCAGGATGAGCGCATCCCCGGTGCAGAAGGAGCGCTTTCCGTCTGCGCCGGCAAGACTGAGACGAAAGCCCTCTTCTTTCACCTCAGCCCTCTCCACAGTCACCCCTGTGCGGACCTCCACTCCCTGCCGCTTCAGCTCCATGGCCAGGGCCTCACGCACCGCGGCAGCCTGGTCGCTGGCCGGATAGACCAGGGTGCCCCTTGTCTTTGTCAAAAGCCCCAGCTCTGCAAAAAAGCGCAGCGTATCCTCCGGGCCGAAGGCCGAGAGGACCTGCTCGATGGTCCCCCGGTCTCCGCCCCGGAAATACACTGCTTTCATGTCCATATTCGTGAGATTGCACCGGCCGTTCCCTGTAGAGAGGATCTTCTTTCCGGGCATCTCCTTTTTCTCAAGTATCGTCACCAGGGCGCCCTGTCTGGCCGCCGCTATAGCGGCAGTCATGCCGGCCGCCCCGCCTCCGGCGATCAGTATTCTCATAGAGTGACCAGCCCTTTCCGCACCAGGTATTCCAGTGACATCAGTATGCCCAGCTTTGCGTGAGGCCAGGTGAGACCTCCCTGGAAGTAGACGGCGTAGGGCGGCTTGATGGGAGCGTCCGCTGAGAGCTCGATGGAGGATCCCGGCACAAAGGCTCCCGCCGCCATGATCACATCGCTGTCGTACCCCGGCATGGCCCAGGGCTCCGGCGTCACATAGGAGTCCACCGGGGCCGCCGCCTGGATCCCCTGGCAGAAGGCGATGACCCCCTCCGGCGTGCCAAGCTCCACTGCCTGGATAATGTCGTGACGGCTCTCCTTTCCGTCAGGCACCACCTGAAAGCCGCAGGACTCATAGATATTGGCCGCCAGGATGGCGCCCTTCAGGGCGCTGGCCACCACGGTGGGCGCCAGGAAAAGTCCCTGGTAAAAGGACTGCATGACACCCAGGGTAGCCCCCACCTCACGTCCCAGGCCCGGGGAGGTGAGCCGATAGGCACAGTTCTCGATGAGTTCCTCCCGTCCCGCAATGTACCCGCCGATGGGCGCCAGGCCGCCGCCTGGGTTCTTGATGAGGGAGCCCACCACCATGTCGGCCCCCACATCGCTTGGCTCAGTCAGCTCCACAAACTCTCCGTAGCAGTTGTCCACCATGCAGATGAGATCCGGGCGGATCTTCTTCACAAAGGCGATCAGCTCCCCGATCTGGGCCACAGAGAAGCTGGGCCGGGTCTGATACCCCTTGGACCGCTGGATAGTGACCAGCTTTGTCCTCTCATTGATGGCCTTCCTGATATTCTCGTAGTCAAAGGTACCGTCCTCCAGCAGATCCACCTGCCGGTAGGTCACGCCGTACTCGGCCAGTGACCCGCGGGAGGGGCGGATGCCGATGACCTCCTCCAGAGTGTCGTAGGGCTTGCCCGCAGGCGAGAGGAGCTCATCCCCGGGCCGCAGATTGGCGGCCAGCGCCACGCAGAGAGCGTGGGTCCCGCAGGCGATCTGAGGCCGCACCAGGGCGCTCTCCGTGTGGAACACGCTGGCGTACACCTTCTCCAGTGTCTCCCTTCCCAGATCGTCGTAGCCGTAGCCGCTGGTGTAGTGGAAGCATCCCTCGCTGACCCGGTTCTCCTGCATGGCCCGGATCACCTTCATCTGGTTGTACTCCGCAGTCCTGTCAATGGCCGCAAACCGCTCCTTAAGCTTCTCCTCCATCTGTCTTCCAAACCTGTATACTTTTTCGGATATCCCCATCTTTTCATACATCCGGGTCATCTGTTCATCCTGCATTGTCTTACTCCTTTTTCATTTCTGTCTGTATCCGCCCGCGCCGCTATCCGTCCGACCCGCCTCTGCCGGCGTCTGCCTGCCCCGCGTCTACCTGTGCTCGCCCCTTGTCATGGCCGCCATGATGCGTGTCTTCATCTGGGCGCACTGGGCGTCAAACTCCGGGTTGATGGCCGGGATCTCCCTCATCACGTCCGCCGCCTCCCGGTATTTATACATATCATATAAAAGGCCTGCCCGGTTCAGATTGAACATGGCCTTCTCCCCCTTTGTCTTCGCAAGGGGCTCAAGAGCCATCAGCTCCTTATATGTCTTCTCCGAATTTTTGCTGTACGAATAGAGCTCCATAAGAGGGTTCATCCTCTTTAAAAATCTGGAGCCCCCGAATAGTCCTTTAAACATATCCCTTCTACTCCCTCCGCTATATAGGAAAGCATTGCCTCCACTATTTTTTTCTCATCGTAGTCATACGAGGGCTTGTCGATCCAGATCACCTCTTTCTCCCTCTTAAACCAGGTGATCTGGCGCTTGGCAAAATGCCTCGTGTCCCGCTTGATCCTGTAGACAGCCTCCCCAAGACTGCAGTTTCCCTCCAGGTAATCCAGTATCTCCTTGTAGCCCAGCCCCTGCATGGACACCATGCCCGGGCGCATCCCCATCTCCCTCAGACGGCGGACCTCCTCTACGAGGCCCTCCTCCATCATCTGGTCCACTCTCCTGTCAATGCGCTGGTACAGCCTGCTCCGCTCGTCATTCAGGACAAAGTACCGGAAATTATAGGAGGAGCTGCGCTGCCTCTCCCGCTCGTTGTGAACCGATATCTTCTCCCCTGTCTGGTGGTAGAATTCCAGAGCCCGTATCACCCGCTTCACATTGTTCGGGTGGATGGCCCTGGCGGACTCCTCATCCACCTGGGCTAAGCGGGCATGGAGCGCGGACGGTCCCTTCTCTCTGGCGAAGGCCTCCAGCTCCCCGCGCAGGCCGTCGTCCTCCCCGCCCTCCGTAAAATCAATGTCGTAGAGGAGAGCCTGGATATAAAATCCTGTTCCGCCCACCACGATAGGAATATGGCCGTTTGCCCGGATCCTCTCCATAGCCTCCCTTGCCATGGACTGGAACCGTACCACATTGAACTCCTGATCAGGCTCCAGCACATCCACCAGGTAGTGGGGCACTCCCTCCATCTCCCCGGGGCGTATCTTGGCAGAACCGATATCCATATGGCGGTACACCTGCATGGAGTCGGCGGAGATGATCTCGCCGCCGATCCGCTTTGCCAGGGTGATGGACGCTTTTGTCTTCCCCACTGCGGTGGGGCCGGTCAACACAATTAGTGGCTGTTTCATCACACGATCCTCTTGAATTTCTTTTCCAGTTCGCGCCTGCTCATGGCGATAATCGTCGGTCTTCCGTGGGGACAGTGGTAGGGGTTCTCAAGCTTTAGCAGCTCCCCGATGAGAGTCTCCACCTCTCTCGCGGAGAGTCTCATGTTTCCCTTCACCGCCGCCTTGCAGGACATGGACGCGATCTTCTCGTCAATGATATCCGGTGCCAGTCCAGTATAAAGCTCATCAGATAAGCTGTCAATCATCTCCATAAGAAGATCCCTCTTCGCAATACTGAAAAGATTGTCCGGCACGGCACGCACAGCGTAGGAATCCTGCCCGAACTCCTCGATCTCAAAGCCAATCCTTGTAAACTGATCCATATATGTATTGAGAAGCTGAGCCTCCTGCATGGTCAGGTTCAGGATGATGGGGGGACTGATGATCTGGGAGGTGAAATCTCTCGTCTTCATCCCCGCCAGCGTCTTCTCGTAGAGCACCCTCTCGTGGGCGGCGTGCTGGTCTATAATATAGAGATTATCCTTAAATTCCACCAGCCAGTAGGTCTCGAAGACTTGCCCGATGATCCGGTACTGGGAAACCGCCTGGGGACTCAGAAGCTTCTCCTCAAAAAGATTGAGCTGTTTTGGAGCTTGCTCTGTTTTTTTCTCCGGAACTTCCGTTTTCTCCAGAGCACGCTCTGTTTTTTCAGACTCCGCCCTGTAGTTCGCAGCCTCTCTGATCCGGTCACGAGTCACCTCGGGCCTGTGTATCTGCCCCTGCTCCTGCACCTCCGCAGCGGCGCTCTGCTGATGATAGGAGAGAACCCGCTCTCTCATTTTCTTCATGAAATAGTCCAGATCCTTTCGCGGCTCCCGGTCCGGCTGACCAGCCTGAGTACGCGGCGTCTGTCCTGCGTTTTCAGGCCCATTTTTAAAGAGCGCGCTCTGTTTTTCCTCTTCCGGCTCGTTCGGGACTTCATATGCGCTCTGTTTTTTATAGAGCACACTCTGTTTTTCTATGTTTCCTGCCGTGTTCCTGGCAATCGTTTCTTCTGCCGACAGCGCTCTTCTCTCCCTCTCCGGGGCAGCCGCCTCCTGTGCCGGTATGTGCTTTTCCTTCTCCGGCGCCGCTCCCGGCGGCTCCGGCAGATCGATCTGAGGGATCAGCTCATCGTGGTGAAGGGAGCGGGACACAGCCTCGCAGACGCTGTTGTAGATCTCCTGCTGGTTCTGGAAGCGCACCTCCATCTTGGTGGGGTGCACGTTCACATCCACGATCTCCGTGTCCACCTGGATATGAAGCACAGTAAAGGGATATTTGTGCTGCATCTGGAAATCCTTGTAGGCGTCCTCGATGGCCTTTGAGATAATGCTGCTCTTCACATATCTTCCATTGATAAAGTAAATCTCAAAGTTCCGGTTTCCTCTGGAGACAAGAGGTTCACCGATGCAGCCCGAAATGTGAATGCCCCTCCCCTCAAAGTCCACCTCCAGCAGGTGGGAGGCGATCTCCCTCCCGTACACGTGATAGATCACATCCCGCAGGCTGCCGTTCCCGGAGGTGTGCAGCTTAGACTGGCCGTTGTTGCGGAACTGGAAGGAAATCTCCGGATGGGACAGGGCCAGCCTGGTGACCAGATCTCCCACATGGCTCGCCTCCGTCATGGGCGTCTTTAAGAATTTCCGCCTGGCGGGGGTGTTGTAGAAGAGCTGGCGCACAAGAAAGGTAGTGCCGTCCGGCGCTCCCGTCTCCTCCGGATGTCCGCCCTTTCCTCCCTCGATCCTGTAGGAGGCGCCGAAGGTACTGTCCTTTGTCTTTGTGATCAGCTCAACCTGAGCCACGGCCGCGATACTGGAGAGAGCCTCTCCCCTAAAGCCCAGGGAGGAGATGTGGGACAAATCCTCCGCGGAACGTATCTTGCTTGTGGAGTGGCGCAGAAAAGCCGCCGGAATGTCCTCCATCTCAATGCCACAGCCGTTGTCCGTCACCCGGATAAAGGAGATGCCTCCATCCCGAATCTCCACCGTGATGGAGGTGGCTCCTGCGTCTATGGCGTTCTCCAGGAGCTCCTTCACAATGGAGGCCGGGCGTTCGATCACCTCGCCGGCCGCTATCTTGTCTATCGTTACCTGGTCTAAAACCTGTATTCTGCTCATATTACCACCTGTTTTTCAATTTATTCTGAAGCTGGTACAGCGTGTTCAAGGCGTCAATGGGCGTGAGATGGCTGACGTCCAGATTTTTGATCTCCTCCAGCACATCGTCGTCCCTGACCGTGTCGAAGAGGGACATCTGGGCCATATCCACCTCGTCGTACTTCTTCGCCTTTTTCTTTGTCTCTCTGCCGCCTGACGCGATATCCTTCACCCTTGTGGTGATGTCCGCGTAGGACAGCTCCTCCGCGATCTCCTTGGCACGCTCGATGACTGGGTCCGGCACGCCGGCCAGCTTGGCCACCTGGATACCGTAGCTGCGGTCCGCGCCGCCTTTGACGATCTTGCGCAGGAACACAATATCGTCCCCCTTTTCCTTCACCGCGATACAGTAGTTGTGGACATTGTCTATCTTGCCCTCCAGCTCTGTCAGCTCGTGATAATGGGTGGCAAAGAGGGTCTTGGCGCCCAAAAGCTTGGTGTTGCTGATATGCTCCACCACCGCCCAGGCGATGCTCAGGCCGTCGAAGGTACTGGTGCCCCGCCCGATCTCATCCAGAATGAGAAGGCTGTGGCGGGTGGCGTTCCGCAGGATATTGGCCACCTCCGTCATCTCCACCATAAAGGTGCTCTGCCCGGATGCCAGGTCGTCAGAAGCTCCCACCCTCGTGAAGATCCTGTCCACGATACCGATATCCACGCTGGACGCAGGCACGAAGGAGCCCACCTGGGCCATCAGCACGATGAGGGCGGTCTGGCGCATGTAGGTGGATTTTCCCGCCATGTTGGGCCCGGTGATGATGGAGATCCGGTCCTTCTTGTCATCCAGATATGTATCGTTGGCAATGAACATGTCGTTTGGGATCATCTGCTCCACCACCGGGTGGCGTCCGTCCTTGATGTTGATGACACCCTTCTCATTGATCTTCGGCCTCACATACCGGTTCCGCTCCGCCACCACGGCCAGGGAGGCCAGCATGTCAAGCTGGGCCACCGCCTTCGCCGTGTTCTGGATGCGCACCACTTCTTTTCCTATGGTGTCCCGGACTTCGCAGTACAGCTCATACTCCAGGGCGTACAGCTTGTCCTCCGCCCCCAGGATGGTGTCCTCCAGCTCCTTGAGGCGGGGCGTGATGTAGCGCTCCGCGTTGGCCAGCGTCTGCTTTCTTGTATAGTAATCCGGCACCAGATTTTTAAAGGAATTGGTCACCTCCAGATAGTAGCCGAAGACCTTGTTGTATTTAATCCGCAGGTTCTTGATGCCTGTCTTCTCCCGCTCTTCCTCCTCCAGCTTCGCCAGCCAGTCCTTCCCCTCGGTCTTGGCGTTTCGCAGGCGGTCCACCTCCTCGCTGTAGCCCTCGCGAATGATGCCGCCCTCCTTCATGGCAAGGGGAGGATCCTCACAGATGGCCCTCCCGATCAGGTCGCAGATGTCCTCCAGAGCGTCCATCTCCCCCAGTATCTCCTTCAGAAGGGGAGAGCGCAGATCCTCCATGATGCACCGGATGTGGGGCAGCATGGACAGGGAGCTGTAAAAGGCAGTCAGATCCCTTGGGTTGGCGGACTTGTAGGTGATCTTGCTCAAAAGCCGCTCCAAATCGTAGACAGGAGTCAGGTACTCCCGCATCTCCTCCCGGCAGATGGCGTTGTCCAGGAGCTCCTCCACCGCGTCCAGCCGCCTCTCAATCTGCTTCTTGTCTATGAGGGGCTGTTCCAGCTGCTTGCGCAGCATCCTGGCTCCCATGGCGGTCTTTGTCTTGTCCAGCACCCAAAGAAGGGAGCCCCTCTTCTGCTTTTCCCGCAGCGTCTCGCTAAGCTCCAGATTTCGCCTTGTGGAGCTGTCCAGCACCATGTACTTTCCCGTCACGTACCGGGTCAGATGGGAGAGCTGGACAAGATCCGTCTTCTGGGTCTCCTTCAGGTAGACGAGGAGGGCTCCGGCGCCGATGACGCCGCAGTCAAAGTCCCCGATGCCCAGGCTCTCCATAGAGCTCACCTTAAAGTGCTCCTCCAGGGTCCGGCGGCAGATGGCATCGTCAAAATACCAGGCGTCCAGGGCGTAGACAGTAATCCCCAGACGCCCCTTCAGGTCGTCCAGATCCATGCCGCTCATGTAGAAGGCCTCATTGCAGATCAGCTCCGAGGGCATCAGGTGGGTGATCTCGTCAAAGAGCATACCGCTGTCCCCGATCTCTGTCACAAAATACTCTCCCGTGGTCACGTCCGCCACGGAGACGCCGTAGGTGTCCCCAATATAGGCCACACACATGATATAATTGTTTTTCGTCTCGTCCAGGGCCTGGGGATCCACCGTGGTCCCCGGGGTGACGATACGCACCACCTCTCTTTTGACCAGTCCCTTGGCCGTGGCCGGGTCCTCCATCTGCTCGCAGATGGCCACCTTGTAGCCCTTGGCCACCAGACGGCTCAGGTAGCTGTCCACCGCGTGGTAGGGCACGCCGCACATGGGCGCCCGCTCCTCCAGGCCGCAGTTCTTCCCTGTCAGAGTGATCTCCAGCTCCCGGGACGCGGTGAGGGCGTCATCGAAAAACATCTCATAAAAATCTCCCAATCTATAGAAAAGGATGCAGTCGCTATATTGCTTCTTCGTCTCCACATACTGCTGCATCATCGGAGTTAATTCAGCCATGTAAGTTCTCCTTTGCTGTTCTTGTCTTTTGTGTGCACGCCCGCAGGCATACATAGTTAAGTATAGCACATTTTCCCGTCAAATTAAATCAGGAAAAAATGCGGTTTTTTCTCGCCAAATACCTTCCACAGGATGTTCCCTCCCAGATAGATCCCCACCACGCTGAGGCAGGAAAAGAGGAGCATGAAGGGCACGCAGATCTGTCCGAAGAGCTGCAAGGGCATCCCCGTGTAGTCCCACACATGCCAGCCCATCCACTTGTTGACGATGATCCCGGTGATAAATTCGCAGGAGGTGATAAAGACCATGCACCGGAGAAGCTGCACCCACAGCGGATCCTGCCACTGGCGCACGCTCCCCTGCCAGGCGCAGAAGCACATACAGATGCCTCCCAGGACAAACATGCTCCAGTGGGAGAAGCCCCGGAACACCACCTCAAAGCCGTAGTAGAGACACCCTCCCACGAACCACAGCAGCAGATATTCACAAATTTTCTTTCTGTATTCTCTCATAAAAAACGCCCTCACTGTATAGTCTCCTATATAGTGTGAGCGTTTCTGCCGCAAAATATAAATGGTCACAGCTGGCATTTTACACCATATGGCCAAGATAGTAAAATCCTCTGCACTCGTCCAGGCGCACCTGCACCAGCTTTCCTGTGAGATCCTCCCCGCCCGGGAAATGGACAAGGAGATTGTTGCTCATCCGTCCGGTCATAAGGGACGGGTCATGGTCGTTCACCGACTCCACCAGCACCTCCTGGACAGTGCCCTGGTGAACGGCGCACACCTCACCGGCGATCTCCTGCACTTCCTTAAGAAGCCGGTCAAACCGGTCCTTCACCACCTCCTGGGGAACCTGGTCCTCCATGGCCGCGGCGGGAGTGCCTGTCCGCTTTGAGTAGATAAAGGTAAAGGCGCTGTCGTACCGCACCCTTCTCACCACATCCAGCGTCTCCTGGAAATCCTCCTCCGTCTCCCCGGGGAAGCCCACAATGATGTCCGTGGTGAGGGAGATGTCCGGAACGGCGGCCCGTATTTTCTCCACCAGCGCCAGGTACTGCTCCTTCGTGTACCGGCGGTTCATCTTCTCCAGGATCCGGCTGCTCCCGGACTGCACCGGGAGATGGAGATGACGGCAGATCTTCTTCGATCTTCCCATCACCTCTATGAGCTCGTCGGAGAGATCCTTCGGGTGGGAGGTCATAAAGCGGATCCTCTCGATGCCATCCACCTTCTCCACCTCCTCAAGGAGCTGAGCAAAGGTCATAGGGTGCTCCAGCGTCTTCCCGTAGGAGTTCACGTTCTGTCCAAGGAGCATGATCTCCACCACGCCGTCCGCCGCCAGGCGTTCCACCTCCCGGATGATGGCTTTCGGGTCACGGCTCCTCTCCCGCCCCCGGACATAAGGGACGATGCAGTAGCTGCAAAAGTTGTTGCAGCCGAACATGATATTGACGCCGGACTTAAAGGGATATTTCCTGGCCACAGGCAGATCCTCCACGATCTTGTCCGTGTCCTTCCAGATGTCGATGATCATCCGGCCCGACTCCATCCGGGCCGCGATCAGCTCCGCGAACTTGTAGATGTTGTGGGTGCCGAAGATGATGTCCACAAAGTGGTAGCTTTTCTTCAGCTTTTCCACCACCTGGGGCTCCTGCATCATGCAGCCGCAAAGGGCGATCATCATGTGAGGGTTGGACTTTTTCGCGTGTCCAAGCTGTCCCAGGCGTCCGTACACCCTCTGGTTGGCGTTCTCCCGCACAGTGCAGGTGTTGTAGATGACAAAATCTGCCTTCTCCTCCTCCGGCTCCTCCACGTAGCCCACCTTCTTCAAAATGCCCTCCAGCTTCTCCGAGTCCCTGGCGTTCATCTGACAGCCAAAGGTGGTGACGTGGAAGGTGAGGGGACGTCCTGCTCGGGCTGACGCCTCCTGTATGTACTTTCTGGCCTTCTCCATAAAGTAGTACTGCCGCTCCGGCTCATGAGCAGGCGGTTCATCCAGAGGTTCCCTGAATGTCCTCTCCCATTTTTCTTTTTCTATCATTTATCTGTTCACCTCATGAAAATCATTGTACCGCCTAAGAATTATAGCATGCCGCCCATTCGCAGGCAACAGGAAATCCGTCTGGAGCGAACCGTTTTTGTTTATTTTACACAAATATGTACTATGTTTTTGAAAAAAAGTGCTACCCGGGAATTTGGCAGTTGCTTTCTCCCCCTGCATCCGGTATATTTTTTTATGGAGGAAATACGGATATGTTCGAAAAGAAATATTCCATGACCCAGGAAGAGAACGTCTTCTGGGCAAAGAGAAATCTCGTTGATTACATCTGGAAGTCCGCTAACCTGGAAGGTATCGGCGTGACGTTTCCTGAGACACAGACAATTGTCGAGGGCATCAGCGTTCAGGGGAAAAGCATAGATGATATCAACAGCATTGTCCAGCTCAAGCATGGCTGGCAGATGGTATTTGGCACCATAGACGCCCCGCTGGATCTGGACTCTATAAAGAAGCTTCACCTGATCATCGGGAGGACATCTTCTGTCCCTGTCCAAAATAAGGTAGAAGAAGCTATCAGCAGCATCCTGTCCTCTGACAGAGAGTGGACTGAGAGGGCGCTGGACCTTATGCTGTATCTGACAAAAAGCCAGCTTTTCTATGACGGCAACAAGCGGATTGCCATGCTTGCGGCCAACAAGCTCCTTATCCAGCACGGCTGCGGCGTATTGTCCGTCTCCCAGGATCGGCTGGAGAAGTTCTTCACCCTGCTCGTCTCCTACTATGAGGATGACACAAGAGCTGAAGAGTTAAAAGAATTTCTATACAACGAGTGCCTGGACGGCTTCAAAAGCATGAAATAAAGGATGCCTCGCAGGCATCCTTCTATCACATCCTTATTTATAAACTATATAAACTGATTTCTGGCTCTGTCGTATTCGTAGTCAATCCCCTTCAGGGTTTTGGTGATCTCCGCCTTGTCCACCTGCATGTCATCGCAGAGGTCATCCAGATCTCTGTAGAAATCTCTCAGCTTTGTGTTCACCACGCCCAGCATCAGCACCGGGTCTCCCGGAAGTTTCCTCATCATTTGTCCTGCATCTCCTTTTTCACAATCATATTTCTGTACAGTCTGTCCGCTCTCTTACCCGCCTCTTTTATCTGACCTCCACAGTCCGCCTGTCGGTGACGATCACCTGGGCCCGCCTGTCGTGCGGCTCGTGGGGGATCTCCTCAAGCACCTGAAAGTCAAAGGCCAGGGCCATAGTCAGAAGCCCCGGATGGGCCTCCAGATACCTGTCGTAGTAGCCCTTCCCATAGCCGATCCTGTGACCCCTCAGGTCAAAGGCGCTGCCCGGAAGGATCACCAGGCCGTCCCGGCCATCCGCCACCTTGCATCTCTCCGGGTCCGGCTCCCTGACGCCGAAATTACCGGGGGCCGTCTCCT
Source organism: Eubacterium sp. ER2 (assembly GCF_000765215.1). Classification (GTDB taxonomy): domain Bacteria; phylum Bacillota; class Clostridia; order Lachnospirales; family Lachnospiraceae; genus Claveliimonas; species Claveliimonas intestinigallinarum. The sequence goes on along the minus strand of NZ_JPJE01000008.1, from coordinate 63,076 downwards.
CCAGGGAGCGGATGTAGAAAAAGTCCATCTCCTCCCCGCAGGTCCTGGGGACAGCCACCGCCTTTCCCAGCTCCCAGGCCCTCTCCATAATAGCCCTCGTCCCTGTCTCTCCCCGGAAATCCACATAGCAGTAGATGGTCTTCGCCGCCTGAAACCAGGGATGGGACACGGCCCTCCGGAAGGCCGCCTGCGTCCTCTCCTGCCACTCCTGCCCATCCAGCTTCTCCCGCAGTCCCAGGAGCCGCCGCCTAATTTCCTTTTTTCCGTCCATACTTTTTCCCCAGGTCCGTGATGGAACCGTCCTTTTCCTGTATGGAAATATTGTTGAGCTGTCCCCGCAGGTTCTCCCGCACGGACGCGATGTACTCCTGCCGCAGGAGCTGCTGCTCCTTCTTCTCCGCGTCAGTGAGCCCCTCCGCCTTGGACTTGTGGTAGAGCTCGTTGATTCTTTTTATCTTTTTTTCATCCATTTCTTTTTCCTCTGATTTCTTCCTCTGTATGTTCTTAGAATTCGAAGGCCCGCGTCCCTGTCTGAAGCAGCCTTTGACCGAAATCGCTCTCAGCCGGAGCCGCTCTTCTGCGGGAATAGTCCCTAGCTGGAGTAGCTCTCAAGGAAGCTGTACAGGAGCTCCGTGCTCTCGATGTATTTTCCGTTCTTGATCTCATTCTGCAAAGTGGCGGGAAGGGAGGACACCTCAATGCTTGTGTAGTCGTAGGCTGTCTTCTTGTCGCTCAGGAATACCACCACATACCCGTTGACCTCCATCAGATAGTAGGCGTCCTCTGTGGCAGCGTCTCCCTTGACCGCATCCCCCTCCGTGGTCACGGCCTGTCCGCTCTGCCCTTCCTCCGTCTTCTCTTCCTCCTGCCCGGAGAGGGCCACCTCTTCCCGGGCCCGCTCCACCGCCCTCTCGTAAGTGAAATGATAAGCGGCGGCCAGCACAATGAAGGCCGCCAGGGCGGCAGTGAAAAAACCGATACTCAACTTTTTCTTCATAAGGACAACTCCTTTTTTTAGTAAAGTATCGGCATATTTTCCACAATTTATACACAGCCTAGCGGTATCTGCCCCTGATCAGATGCAGCTTCCTGCAGACGGTGACAAGGGTGGCTCCCTTGGGGGCAGCAAGCAGCTCCTCCTCTGTAATGCCTCCCAGCCCCACCAGGCTGATGCCGTAGACGGCCACAGCCGCGATCACTGCCAGCACTGTGGCCGGCATCTCGCCGATGAACAGCACCCCGAGCAGGTGTACAAGGAGAGAGACGATACTCATGATCACAGCCGCGATGGCCGGGATCACAAAGGTCTGCTTCTGCTCCTGCACGTACCCGCAGGTCTCCCGCAGGTCGTGGGCGTTCAGGATACAGATGGACGCCGCGAATATGATCTTGCTGACCGGGATAGAGTAGATCCCCCACTTAAAGACAACAAGCATAATAAACAGGGCAGCCACGTGGATCACAAGGGAAATGGCCGCGTTCTTCACAGGCTTCCCCATCTCGTCCAGTCCCTGCAATGCCGCGTTGGTCACTGTGGACAGACAGAAGAATACCACGGAAATGCCGCCGATCCGCAGCATCAGAGCCGGGATGGCATTGTCCTGTGTAAAGTACAAAAGATCCAGAAGGGGCCCTGCCAGAGCGATAAAACCGGCTGCGCAGGGAATGGCGATCATCATGTTGAATCGGGACACCATGTTGATCTTGCTGTGGATCTGCCTGCGGTTCCCGGTCTGGATGGTGGCCACCAGGCTGGGGATAAAGGATGACGCCAGGGCGCTGGACACGCTTAGGGGGATGTTGGTCATAGTGTCATACTGGCCGTTCAGCATGCCCAGGAGGGAGGAGTACTCTCTCTCCGCCATCCCCTGAGCGGACATGATATTGGAAAACATGGTCTGGTCCACAATGTTGCTGATATTGTAGACTGTGGCGCTCAGGATGACAGGCGCGATGGTAAAGAGCAGCACCTTGTACACCTGCCCCCGGCTCTCCAGCCGTCTGGTCCTGTCCCGCCTCATCTGCCTTTTCAGCCTTGTCTTGTAGGCCGCAAACACAAACACCAGGAAGAGAAGCGCTGTCAGCGCGCCGATGACCGTACCCAGCGTTCCGCCGGCAGCCGCAGAGGCAGCGCCGTACATCTCCTTGTCCTCGCCGCTTGCCATGGCCCGCCCTGTCTGCATCAGAAGGTAGGCTCCCACAACGCTGACAATGGCATTGATGAGCTGCTCAATGACCTGGGAGACCGCTGTCGGTATCATGGTCCCGTAGCCCTGGAAAAACCCCCGCAGGACTCCCAGGAACGCTACGATCAGGATACAGGGCGCCAGCACCCGCAGGGCGTAGACGCTCATGCCCATCTTCAGTATATCTGTGGAGATAAAGCCGGCGCCGAAGAACACGATGGCTGTCACCACGCCCCCGGCCACCAGGGCAAACACCATGGCCCCCTGGAACACCCGGTAGGCGTTCTTGTACTGTCCTGTAGCCACCCTGGCTGACACCAGCTTGGACACCGCCATGGGAAGGCTGTAGGACGTGAGCATCAGAGCCAGGCTGTACACCTGGAAGACGACGCCGTAGTAGCCGTTTCCCTCGCTGCCCATGATATTGGTCAGGGGGATGCGGTAGGCGAGCCCCACCACCTTTGTGATCATGGCAGCGGCGGCCAGAATGGTCCCCTGGGCCAGAAAATTGGTTCCTTTTTTCTTAGACATAATATTGCTCCATATCTTTTCTTATCGTAAAATCTGGAGTTGTTCCAGTATCTCCCTCTGCTTCTTTTCCATAACGAGGCGCTCATCCTCCCCGATATGGTCATATCCTGTTAAGTGTAACACAGAATGGGCGATTAAGAAAGCAAATTCTCTTTCGGCCGAATGGCCGTAGGCCTGCGCCTGCTCCAGCACCTTGTCTTTGGAGATCACGATATCCCCCAGCACAAGCTCCCCGCTCTCCGGGTCAAAGCAGTCCTCCCTCTCCTCCAGAAAATCAAAATTTCCCGGCTCCCCATACTCCACCATGGGGAAGGAGAGCACGTCCGTGGGCCTGTCAATCCCCCGGAACTGCAGGTTCATCTCATGGATCTGCTCATTTGTGGTAAGGAGCAGGTTCACCTGAGCCTCATAGGGGCAGCCCACATAGTCCAGGGCCGCATCGATAACCCTCTTTGCCAGTTCTTCACAGGGAAGGGGCAGCTGCAGTGCCCCCTCCTCCTCAAAATACAGTGACATCTATTTTCTCCTTCTGTCTCTTCCTCTGTTTTTCTTTGACTCCGCCTTTGACTCATACTCCTCGTAGGCCTTGACGATCCTCTGTACAAGGGGATGGCGCACCACGTCCCTGCTGGTCAGATGGCAGATGCTGATGTCGTCAATATTCTTCACTACATTGACGGCCACGTCCAGCCCCGACGTCTGTCCGGAGGGAAGATCCTTCTGAGTGGCGTCCCCGGTGATGACCACCTTTGAGCCAAAGCCAATGCGGGTCAGGAACATCTTCATCTGGGCCGGCGTGGTGTTCTGGGCCTCATCCAGTATGATAAAGGCATTGTCCAGGGTCCGTCCTCTCATGTAGGCGAGAGGCGCCACCTCGATGAGCCCCTTCTCTGAATTTTTCAGGAAGCTCTCCGCCCCCATGATCTGGTACAGGGCATCGTAGAGCGGCCGCAGGTAGGGGTCGATCTTGCTCTGCAGGTCACCGGGCAGAAAGCCCAGCTTCTCTCCCGCCTCGATGGCCGGCCGGGTCAGAATGATCCTGCCCACCTCATTATTTTTAAATGCCGTAATAGCCATGGCCATGGCCAGATAGGTCTTTCCTGTTCCCGCAGGCCCCAGCCCGAAGACGATCATCTTCTGGCGGATGGCATCCACATATTTTTTCTGGCCCAGGGTCTTGGGCTTGATGGGCTTGCCCTGGAGGGTGTGGCAGATCATGTCCTTGTCAATCTCCAGCACCCGGTCCTCCTGGTCCTCCATAGAGAGGGAGAGCGTGTAGTCCACGTTCTGTTCCCGGATCTCATTGCCCCTCCTTGCAAGCTCTGTCAGCTGCATGAGAACACTTTTGGCCTTATTGGCCTGCCCCTCCTCTCCCAGTATCTTCACCGTATCTCCCCGGGGGATCAGCGTCACCCGGAGAGTGCGCTCTATCTTTTTTGCAAAGCTGTCAAACTGGCCGAACACATGCATCTGGTATTCAGCCGGAATATCGATGGTCAGTTCATTCATTCCCATTCGTCTGGTCTTCCCTTTCTGTCTGGTCTGCCACCTGGGGATCAGGCAGGATCCGGGTGGGGACTTCCCCCGCCACAGGCCCCCTCACAGTCAGTGTACCCCTGGCACAGGCCGCATTTTGCTCTGTGTATATTTTAACATCATTCTCTGTAATTTCCAGTCCCTTTTTTTTCAGCTCCCGGCAGGCCCGCTCAAAGCGTCTGCTGAGGATCTGCTGAAGCTGGCTGTCCGTGTAGCTCTCCGAGGCGACCTGACAGGGCACTGCGGTCCTCTTGCCAATGAACACGGGCAGGGAAAAATTTTCTCCCAGGATAAGCTGTCTCTCCTCCACATGGTACTCATACTCCCGGTAGCTGTTTTTCAGCCATCCGAGGGTAAAGGTCCAGCTCCCGGCCTGAAGGAAATACTCCTCCTGCATCCTGATATTCCCTTTGTCGTACTCGTAGGTGCGCTCTTTGTACTCCCTTGCCACAGTGTCCTCGTAGGGCATCTGGTATTCCCCTGTAATGTCCGCCTGGGCCTGACAGTACCTGTACCCGGTCACCTCCCCCGCATCGTCCTTCAGATCCACCCTGCCGCTCACGAGGATATCCCCCTTCTTCACCTGATCCCCCTCATGGACAAGGGGCGTCCCCTTTCTGGTGACTATGGACAGGATGGTGCAGTCCTCCTGCGCCGCCAGGTCCGTCCCCTCTTCCCCCTGCCCTGCCCCTCCCGCGTCCTGCAGATTCCCCTGGGTCTTTGCGGACAGGTGATTGTTCTCCTTGACCTGGATCACCAGCTTTGTCCCCTGCACAGAGGCGGAGACCCACACAATATCGCTGTAGGCTGCCCGCAGGTCGCGGGCGATCTCCTCGCAGTCCACGCTCCCCGCGGTCATCCCGCAGTGAATGTCCTCAGCCCGCAGGAACGCAAGGAGCGCTTCATCCGTCCTCCTGGAATTGCCCCGGATATCGATCTCCCATATGAAGAGGGAGAGGACGTACACCAGAGCCGCCGCAAAAAAGGCGCCTGCGAAGAAGAGCTTCCGCTTGCGGTATCTGTGTAAAAAAAAAGGAAGGCCATACCGCCTCTTGACCCTCACCTTTGTCCCTGTCTTCCTCGCAAGCGCCTTAATTCTTCTGAAATCCTTCAGCGCCATGTACATCTCGTAGGCTCCCCCGGCGGACCGAAGGCCCCACAGGGCGATCCCCCGATGGCTGCAGGCGTTGAGGAAGCGCTCCGGCGAGTATCCCTCCACACGTATCAGAAGGTATCCCTTTATATATCGGATCATGGACCTGATCAACTGCACATCCTCCCATCTGTCATTTATATTCAATACTGCTGATCAGCCCGGTGATCTTCATCTCTGTGTTCGTGTAATACTCTATGGACAGCCGCTTCCCGGTCAGCCGGATCTGGCCGCTCCTCGTGTTGATACGGATCAGCTCCTGGGTGTACTCCTGTATGCCCCGGTAATTTTCCACCCGAATCTCCTGCCTTCCCGTGGCAGTCAGGACCGGAAGGGACAAAAGCAGCTCCCTGGGCACCCCCGCCGCATCCGCTATGCGGCTGCGAAGCAGCATATCCTCATCCTTTTGCTCTCTTTTCATGCCGAAATGCCCCACATAGCTTTATACCTAGTCTATGCGGGGCATTTCTCCTCTATGCGCTCTCCGGTCAGATCTTCTCAAAATCCGCTGCCCCGTGCTTGCAGACAGGACAGATGAAGTCAGCGGGCAGCTCCTCTCCCTCGTAGATGTAGCCGCAGATCTTACATCTCCAGCCTGTCTTCTTCTCCTTTGCAGGGGCGGGCTTGATACTGGAGTGGTAGTAAGCGTAGGTAGCTGAAGCCGCGCCATCCAGCACCTCCCCGTCTGTCACGTCCGCCAGGAACAGAGTGTGGGTGCCCAGATCCATAGTGTCCACCACCTTTGCGGAAAGGTAGGCGTTGGTCCCCTCTGTGATGTAGTACAGCCCGTTGGCGGAGCGCTCTGCCGCAGCGTAGTCTGCGAACTTGTCCACGTCTCTTCCGCTCTGGAAGCCGAAATGCTTAAAGGTGTCAAAGGACGCCTTCTCAGACAGGATAGACACATTGAACACACCGGTGCGCAGGATCATATCATGAGTGTAGTTTCCCTTGTTCACAGTCAGCGTGATCCGATTTGGCGTGTCTGTTACCTGCCCCGCTGTGTTGGTGATGCAGCCGTTGTCCTTCTCCCCCTCCTTTGCGGTCACTACAAAAAGCCCGTAGCTCAGTTTAAACATTGCAGTCATATCCATCTTCCTTTTCCTCCTACTACTGTTCTATCTTTTATTTTTTGCAAATGACTATTCCCGTATGCGTCCCTTTTCCACATTGGGATCGATCCAGTTTTTCCTTGCGTACTCCCAGAGCTCCTCCGAGCCGGCGTGGGTGTTTCTGTTCCTTCCCAGGATCTGAGACAGCTCCACCTGGTGCTCCACCCAGGCCTTTCCGTCTGTGGCGGCGTTGAGCATCATGGGCTGTAGGTTGTCCATACAGCGGGCAAACCTGGCCTCCGGCGTCTCGCATGCCTCGAATTCCTCCCACAGCGCCTTCAGCCTCTCCCCCTGGTCAGAGGGCAGCAGCCCGTAGATCCTCTCCGCGGCCTTCCGCTCCCTGTCCTTCTGGGTCTTTTTCGCCTCCTCATCGTAGGCGTAGGTGTCCCCCGCGTCAATCTCCACAATATCGTGGATGAGAAGCATGGTGACTGTTTTGAGCACATCGATCCTCTCGTTGGCGTACTCCGAGAGGAGGATTGTCATGACGGCCATGTGCCAGGCGTGCTCCGCGTCATTCTCCTTTCTCTTTCCGTCCGACAGATAGGTCTGTCTCCCGATCAATTTTTCCCGGTCTATCTCCCGGATAAAAGAGAACTGCTTCTCTATTCGTTCCTGATCCATGGCAGTCATCCTTCCTTTTTGTCATTTTGTCTTATCGCCGCCGGGCGCCGCGGCCTGCTGTCACTGGGCGTCTTCCTGTAACGGGTTCCACAGCTGTCACTGGGCGTCCTGCCGGGCCGGGTATTCCCGTGCCGCGATCTGGGCCCCGTTCATATCCAGATACCGCACCACTACTGTGGGCTGTTCCACGCCCACCACATCCGTCAGGGAGTCCGCCACAGACTGAAACGCCTCATCCTGCTGATCCATCGCCTGCTCCATCAGAGGCTTCATCTCCTCTGTCATAGCCAGAGTCGTGTAGGTGTACTCGTAGATCAGGCGGTTGCCCTCGCCTTTGAGCGCAAAGTCGATCTCATCCGTCCTGATATCTTCAAGCGTGCTGTTCAGGATGTTCTGCATCAGATCTGAGGCCACATACTCCTCCATGCTGTCGTAGAGATAATAGGGCTCCTGCTCTGCCGCCTCCTGCGCTTCCTCTGCCGCTCTTTCGGCCTCCCGGGCCGCCTTTCGCTCTTCCTCCTCCAGGCGCTTTTCCTCCTGCGCCCGGGCCTGCTCCCTCTCCCGGTCGGCTTTTTCCCCGGCCCCGCAGCCCGCGGAGGAGAAGGCCAGCGCAAGGGCCAGCAGACTGCACAGGAGTCTTCCCGTAATCTTCCTCCTCATAAAGATATTTGTATTCATCTTATAGCAGAAGGGAAATATTGTCAATAAACGGTGTGTTTTTGCTGTAATATTCGGAATTTTTCTCCGTTCTTTCCATTTCAGTATGTATATGATAGACTATTCGGTGACATTCTTAAACAGAGAGGTTATTTGAACATGAACACAAACGAATTTATAGCAAGACCGGTCCGGGAGCTCTTTTTTCACTACCTTGTCCCGGCCATCTGCGGCACCATGGTCACATCCATCTATGTGCTGGCAGACACCATTATCATAGGAAAACGGCTGGGGGAGACAGCCCTCGCGGCCCTCAACATCGCCCTCCCCATCTACAATGTATTTTTCGGCCTGGGCCTTCTGTCCGGGGTGGGTGGGTCTGTCCTCATGTCCATCTGTCGCGGGAAGGGCCGAAGGGAGGAGGGGAACGCCTGCTTTACCGCTGCCCTGCTCCTGAACATAGTCCTGTTCCTTGTCTGCCTCGTCCTGTGTACGGCCTTTATGGAGGACCTGGCCCTGTTCCTGGGCGGCACGGAGGAGACTATGCCCTACATCATGGACTATATTCCCTACATCATCTGGGGCATGGGCACCTACTTCTTCTCCGCCTTTCTCCAGACCTTCATCCGGAACGACGGAGCGCCCAGGCTGGCCATGTGCGGCGTCATCGCAGGCGGCGTGACAAACATTATCCTGGACATTGTCTTCGTCTTTCCCCTGGATATGGGAATGGCGGGAGCCGCTCTGGCCACTGTCACCGGCTCCACGCTGACGGTGCTCATCCTGTGCACACATTTTTTCACAAAGAAAAATCAGCTCAGGTTCACCCTGAAGGGCTTTCGCCCGGTCTTCATGGGCAGGATCTTTGCAAACGGCTTTACCAGCTTCGTCATTGAGGCGGCCTCAGGGTTCACCATTTTCTTCTTCAACCTGCAGCTCATCCGGTATCTGGGCAACACAGGCGTCACGGTATACGGCATCATCAGCAACACAGCCCTGGTAGTGATCTGCCTGTGCAAGGGCATCGAGCAGGCGGCCCAGCCCATCCTGTCCATCAACCACGGGGCGGGCCTTGTGGAGCGTATACAGAAGGTACAGTCCCTGTCCCTGCGCACCTCCCTTGTGATCTGCGCCATCCCTGTGGTCCTGGGGCTTGCCGTGCCGAACCTTTTCACCTACATTTTCCTGAACCCGAGCCGGGAGATCCTGACTCTGGCGGCCCCGGCCGTGCGCATCTATTTTACCGGCTTTCTGTTTCTGGGAGTCAACATGGTGTTCATCTGCTACTTCCAGTCCGTGGCAAAGGCAGGGCGTTCCCTTCTCCTCTGCCTCCTGAGAGGGTGCATCCTGGTCATCGCCTTTGCCTACATCCTGCCCCTCTTTCTGGGCAGCACAGGCATCTGGCTGGCCTTCCCGGCCGCGGAGCTTGTCACCATGGCAGTGGGCATCTGCATCTATCAAAAGGAGCTGTCTTCTTCAAACATATAGAGTTCATGGAGAGCCCGGGTGGCGCAGATATACTTTGCCTGCCCAAGAAGAGGGTTCTCCTTCTTTTTGTCCCACACAGTGAACACCTGATCAAACTCCAGCCCCTTGGCCAGGTAGAAGGTAGTCACTGTCAGCCCCGGCTTAAAGGAGCTGCTGTCCCTGTCAATGTAGGACACGGAAAGTCCCCTCTTTTTCAGAAGCTGGCTGATCTCCCATGCCTCCTCCTCAGTCATGGCCAGCACGGCGGCCGTCTCAAAGCCGTCCTCTCCCTGGAGGCGCAGATTGTCCTCCACACCTGCGAGGAGCTGATCCAGATCCTCAAAGGATGCCTCCACCACCTCTTTTCCATGTCTCTCCAGCAGTCCGGGCACCTGGCTTCCGTTGAGCCGGGCCGCGTAGGAGGCGATCTCCACTGTGTTCCGGTAGCTCTTGTCCATGACGATCTTCCTCACCTTTCTCCCGAACACCTTCGGCAGAAAGGGAAGGACATCCTGCACATGGTCGTCCATAGTCTGGAATTTGTCCCCCAGTATGGTCATGCTGCAGGAGAAGAGCTCCGCCAGGATCAGGTACTGGATGTAAGAATAGTCCTGCATCTCGTCTATGACAAGATGCTTCACCCGCCTGTGGGCCCCTCTGCCAAGAAGCCTGTATTTGAGATACAGCATGGGGAACACGTCCTCATACTCCAGCACTCTCTTTTCACAGGGCACGTCCGCCAGGAGGGGATAGCCGCAGTCCTCCATGAGCCAGTTGTAAATCCTGTAGATGTCCTTTGTCACATACATGCGGTCGAATTTTTCCTGGACATACTCCCTCTCCTCATCGGAGAGATCCCTGTCCCTGAGGGTCTCGAACTCGTCCACAAAGTATTCCATCACTGCGTCCATCCGCTTCAGGAGAGGAATGTCCTGGAATTTAAAATAAAACAGCTGGATGAGCTCATTTTCCGTCTTCTTCAGTCCCTTGAACTCAATGTCCTTAAAGTCCAGCAGGCTGTCCTCCAGAATGGCGAGAAAGCCCTCCATCTGGGCAGCCATCACCTCCGACTGCTTCTCTTTGTAGATCCGCTCCCTCTCCTCATCCGGAAACTTCATGACCCGCTCCAGGTGATGCCACCGGTCCTCGCAGTCAGCGGCTGTACCCTTCAGCTCCTTGTAGGCAAACAGGTCAAAGCTCATCTCCTGCACCGGCTCCTCCCCCAGCTCCGGCAGGATGTGGGAGATATAGTCCGCAAAGACGCTGTTAGGCGACAGGATCAGCACGTCCGATGATTTCAGATTGTCCCTGTCATGATACAGAAGGTAGGCGATCCGGTGGAGTGCCACAGATGTCTTGCCGCTCCCCGCCACGCCCTGGATGGCCAGGATCTTATCCTCCGTGTTGCGGATAATAGCGTTCTGCTCCCGCTGGATCGTGCTGACAATATTTTTCAGCCTCACATCCCCGTTTGTTCCCAGCTCCGCCTTCAGTATCTCGTCGTCTATCTTTGTATCGCTCTCAAAGGCGTAAATAAGCTTTCCCTTCCGGATCTTGTACTGCTTTTTCGCGGTGATCTCGCCCTCCATGACGCCGACCGGCGCCTGGTAGGAGGCAGGCCCCCTGTCATAATCATAGAAAAGGCCGCTGACCGGCGCCCTCCAGTCGTAGATGAGAGGGGTCATGCCCGTGTCCTCGGCAAAGTTTCCTATCCCAATGTAGAAGATCTCCGCCTCGTCCTCGCCCTCGTAGACAAAATCCACTCTCCCGAAAAAGGGGGAGTCCAGCATCCTCCGGAACCGTCTTCTCTTGAGGAGAAGCTCATTGTTGGCGTTGGTCTGGTTCAGGAGGGCCTGCTGGTTATCATAGTCCTCATACCCATACTGGTCCATCTCCGTGTAGTTTTCCCAGTAGTAGTCGTGCATACTCTCAATATCTTTCTGTCCGGCCAGAATGGACTGATCCAGCTTCTCTATTCTGTTTTTCAGCTTTTGCGTAACTTCCTCAAGAAAAGAAATGCCTTCTGTGTATTGTTCGTTTCTGTTCATTACTCCTCTTCTCCGTTAATAGCTGTCATCTCCTCCTGTATCTCCTTCTCGCATGACTTCATGGCCAGGAGCGTCTTCTCAAACAGTTCATTCAGCTCCCACCCGAGCATCTGCGCCCCTTTCCGTATGATATCCCTGGAGCAGCCGGCAGCAAACCGCTTGTCTTTAAACTTCTTTTTTACGCTGGACACCTCCATGTCCGACACACTCTTTGAGGGGCGCATCAGGGCCGCCGCCCAGATCAGTCCCGTCAGCTCATCCGCCGCAAAGAGAACCTTCTCCATCTCGCAGGAGGGCTCCTCGTCCGAGCAGATGCCGTAGCCGTGGGAGCACACAGAGTGGATCATATCCTCCCCCACTCCGGCCTTTCGCAGAAGCTCCGGCGCCTTCTGGCAGTGCTCCTCCGGGTAGAGCTCAAAGTCGATATCGTGGAGAAGCCCTGTGATCCCCCAGTACTCCTCCTCATCGCCGTATCCCAGCTCCCGGGCGTACCAGCGCATCACCTTCTCCACTGTCAGACCGTGCTGAATGTGGAAGGGTTCCTTGTTATATGTCCTCAGAAGCTCCAGCGCTTCCTCTCTTGTCAGATTGCTCTTCATTTGTTCTAGCCTGCCTTTCTTCCATGTAGTCTGGTAAGTTTAAATGTTATTATACCAGATGCCGCCGCTGGTATCCAGATGTATATTATACTCTACATTTATATTGTGCAGGATTTATCCCGCTGGTTATAAGACTTATAATTCATTTTCCGAATTGCCGGTATACCTAACACTCTCAAGGATCGGCACGCACAGCGATCTGTTTTGAGAGCCAAAAAAGGTTGTCCTCAACCAGATGGACAACCTTTCATCTTTTGTAAATGCTGTTTTTCCCTTTTTACATATGCTTTTTGGTGACAAAAGAAAGCTTTAAATCCATCCCCATGCCATCAGCTCATTCTTTTTGCGTTAGATTTTGTGATGTTCTTGCTTCTACAATCGCTCGAATAATGTCAAATTCAGGCTGTAATGCATCATACTCTTTTCGAAATTCATCCTCTTTTAATTGTTGTAAAATTTCATTCAAAAAGTCTTTAAATTCGCTCATTACAACGATTCCTTTCCAGAAATTCTAATCGGTATTGCTTTGCCAATCTGAAACCTCAAAATCCTCCGACTTCATATTGCTGTAATAGCGCCCCTTCTCCGCCGTAAATTTAAGCACGCAGTAGTCCGGGTCTGTCACGCCCTCCTTGTAGAACAGCGTGTCTCCCTCCTGCCAGAGCCGCTCCTTCACCTCCGGATCCTCCAGCACCTCCACTGTGCCGGACAGGCTGACGCCCCTGAAATAGCGCCTGTCCATAAAGTAGATGCTGGCTTTCGGGTTATCCCGGAAGCATTTCACCTTGTTGGAGGATGTGTTGGTGGAAAACCAGAAGATCCTGATGCCCTCCCTCTGCCTTGGCTTCAGCATGGCCTTTGTCACCGGAAATCCCTCACTGTCTATGTAGCTTATAAAGCAGTTTCCCGCCCTGTCCGCCATATTTCCTATCGTCTTTTGGACATCTCTCATCATCTTCCCTCTCCTTTCCATTCCATCTCATACTCTCTTTCTCCGGTCCCCTCATCCAGCCCTTCCTGCCGGATGCGGAACCCGTTTCTCAGATAAAACCTCACGGCCCTCTCATTTTTCTGGTATACCCGGAGGGTGAGAGCGCTGCGGTTCTTCTTTGCGAAATCCAGGAGGGCGGCGCCGATACCGGCTGACCGCTTCTCGTCCCGCACAAAAATCCCCTCGATATAGTCCCCGCTAAGACCTATAAATCCGTCCGGGCGGCCCGCTCCCTCCTCCTCGTACACATAGAGGGCAGCGCCTGGCAGCAGGTCTCTTACAAGCTCCTGGTTGTCCTTCCAGTACCGCTCCGGAATAAAGCTGTGGGCCTGCAGGTTGCCCTCCAGCCAGAGTCCCATGACCGTCTCCAGATCCCTCTCCTCAAATTTTCTGATCATCCTCTCCTCTTGCCCCCCTTCCGCAATCAAAAAAATTCCTCTCTGACACCGTATTATACTGCATCAGAGAGGATTACTCAACCATACTGCCTTATCTATACTTTCTTTATCTATGCTGTCTTTTCCGGGCCGCTTTATCCTTACAGCGCTTCCCGGTAGATCTGGGCCACTTCCTCCTCCGTGAACACCTTGGGGTGGTTCTGGAGTCCGGCCGCGGAGACCTTGAAAGCGTTCTTTGTCATCCACTCCACGTCCTCCGGAAGGACGCCTTCCGCCGAGAGAGTTGTCCGCAGATCCAGGCTGTCCAGGAGCGCCTCGATGACAGCCACGCAGTCCTTCTCATCCGCGCCTCCCAGACATTTTGAGATGACGGCAAATGTCTCCGGAGCCGCCTCTACGGTGCGCCTGTAGATGACCGGAGTGAGGGCTGCCAGGCCCCTGCCGTGGGTGATGTTGCGCATGCCGCTGGCCGGGTGCTCCAGCCCGTGGGGAGCAGTCACCCCGGCCTGGTTAATGACCATGCCGCCGTATGTGCTGGCCAGGCAGACAGCGCTCCAGGCATCCATGTCCATGGCAGCTGGGTCTGTGAGCCCTTTTTTCTTCTCCTCATAGATTTTCACCAGATTTCCGCCGATGAGGCGGATGCCCTCCAGAGCCATGATCTCCGTGATCGGGTCACAGATTTTACTCATATAGGCCTCCATGCAGTGGCAAAGGGCGTCAAATCCAACGGACGCCAGGACATGAGCCGGCATGGTGGTCATCAGCTCCGGGTCAACGATGGACGCCCTGGCGATGACCGCGTTGTCCCGCAAAGATTTTTTGTCCCTTGTCTCGTCCTCTGTGAGCACGGCAAAGCAGTTGCCCTCGCTGCCTGTCCCGCAGGTGGTGGGCACAAGGACAAGAGGCAGCGCGCCGGCGCCTTTCTTCACCCCATAGATATAGTCGAAGATCGGTCCCTCATTGCAGGCCGCAAAGGCCACCGCCTTGCTGCAGTCCATGATGCTTCCCCCTCCAAGACCCACGATCACATCGCAGCCCTTCTCCCTGGCGATGGCGGCGCCTCGCATAGCGGTAGATGCAAGGGGATTGGGCTCCGCCTCGTCAAAGACAGTCACCTCCATCCCCTCTTTTTCAAGCAGCGCTTTCGCCCGATCCAAGAGCCCGGATCTCTTTGTGCTGCCTCTCCCCGTCACGATCATGGCCTTTCGCCCGTATTTCGCGGCCTCCTCTCCCAGTACTTCGGTCTTCCCGGCTCCGAAGATCAGATTGACCGGGAGATAATGGCTGAATATTGTCATCATGATAGCTCTCCATCCTTTCTCTGTTCCATTCTAAACAAATGCGGAAGCAAAAAGGGAGCTGTGATCTCATCTCACAGCTCCCTTGCCATATTTCCGTATTCATTTCCCAACGAGCCTATTATGATAGTTTTTCTTCCATCTGTCAAGACTCCGTCCAAAAAATCTTTCCTGTCACTGTCCAAAAAATCTTTCCTGTCACTTCGCCGCTGAGAAGGCGGCCGCCTCCTCCACCCAGCCGAGCAGCTCCTCATCAATCTCCTCCTCCCGGGACACAAGGACATGGTGGGTCCACCGGTTGGGATAGGGCTCGGTGGCGATGTCGATGCGGGGCGACTCCTTTTTACAGGCCAGCCCAAAGGTAATTACAATATAGACCGGCGGCCGCTCCTTCGCCTTTCTCACCTTCGCGAAGGAGACGCAGGCAAAGACATGTCTGTTGGTGTAGGTGATCTGAGTCTTCTGCACCTTGATGCGCACGTTCTCTACCCGGGAGAGAACCTCTTTCTCGAACTTCACATACAGAGGCAAAGCCTCCGGCATCTGCTCAAAAAACTGCAGCACTCTGTCATCCATCTTCCCGGCTCCTCTTTATTTCAGAAAGGTCTTGTAGTCCTCGTAATTCTTTGCCAGCAGATCCGGCGTATTCAGGCCGTAGGGACATTTGCTCATGCAATGGCCGCAGTGGAGACAATTTTCAATCTTCTTCATCTTCTCCTGCCACTCCTTGGAGAGCCATCCCTCCTGGGGCGCCCGGCGGAGCATCAGGCTCATCCTGGCACAGTTGTTGATCTCAATGCCTGCGGGACAGGGCATGCAGTAGCCGCAGCCTCTGCAGAAATCACCGGAGAGCTGCTTCTTGTCCTTCTCGATCTCTGCGAGGAGGTTCCCGTCAAGCGCAGGCGGACAGACCTGATAGGAGAGAAATTCATCCAGCTCCGACTCCCTCTGCACGCCCCAGATAGGAGCCACGTGGGCGAACTGCGGCTGGGCCATAAAGGCGTAGGCGCAGGCTGAATTGTGGATCAGTCCCCCTGCCAGCCCTTTCATAGCGATAAATCCCATATCCGCCGCCTTACACTCCTCTACGATCTCCAGGTCTGTATCTGACGCCAGATAGGAGAAGGGGAACTGCAATGTCTCATAGAGACCGGACTGGATCGCCTCCTTCGCCACAGCGATCCTGTGGTTTGTGATGCCGATGTGGCGGATCTTTCCCTGCTTTTTTGCCTCCAGAGCCGCATCGTAGAGACCGGACTCATCTCCCGGCTTCGGGCAGAAGGCCGGGTTGTGGAACTGGTAGATGTCTATGTAGTCTGTCTTCAGCTTTGTAAGGCTCTCCTCCAGATCCTTCCACATATCCTCTGCCGTCTGGGCAGCAGTCTTCGTGCTGATGACGATTTTGTCCCTTGTGTACTCAAAGGCAGCGCCCAGCTTCTCCTCGCTGTCCGAGTAGGCCCTGGCGGTATCAAAATAGTTGATCCCGTTGTAAAATGCCTTCTGCAGGAGATAGACAGCCTCCTTCTTCGTGATGCGCTGGATGGGCAGGGCCCCAAATCCGTTCTTGTTGACCTCGATCCCGGTCTTCCCTAAAATCACTTTGTCCATGCTTTGTTTCCTCCGTTTCTATTTGTACTTTTTGTGTTTTCCATAGCTTCTGTTCGCTTATGCTATCTGCTCATTTACCCTCTGCACCGGTAGCGCTCTTCTTTTGATCCAGACTGCGCACAGCCCAGGCGATGAACATGCCCCCGGCCAGATTGCCCGCCGAGACAAAGGCCAGCACCTTCAAAGCCTCCAGCGCGCTGATCCCGAACTGGAGCCAGCAGCAGGACAGGTAAAACATATCCGCCACGATATGCTCAAACCCGCAGAACACAAAGGCGGTGATAAAGAGCCACACATAGAAGATCTGGGCAAAGGAGCCGTTTTCATACCTGGCGCCGATAAGCACTGCAAAGGCCACAAAGAACCCGCAGAACACAGCCAGGATAAAGAGGCTCAAAGGAGCGTCCTGAAGCTTCGTCTCACCGATCCTGGCCAGAGGCTCCCGGATCGTCTCCTTAAATCTTGTACCCTGCACAGCGGCCGCCGCGATCAGCGTCCCTATGCCGTTGCCCGCCCAGGCCACCGCTACATCGCTCCAGTGATATCTTCTGTCATACACCATCAGCGGGCACACCCTTGTCACAAGCATGTTGTGGAGGTTGAGCACAAGGAGAATTCCCACCGCAAAAAACAGGCTTCCCACCAATGTGTTGGGGATTGCGAGATAGGTCATGGCTCCCATGGAAATAAACACACCGGCCATAACGCTGCTCATCCATTTTTCTTTCATGTCATTTTCCTCTTCTGTTCTTTTTTTCTGGTATCTCTTCTATCCAAGGAGGATATCCCTGAGCTTTTTCATGTCCATCCTCTCCAGGACGTGATCCGCCGCGGGGAATGGCTCCTCTGGCGAAATCTCTGTCCGCACGTAGACCGTGGCAAGCCCGGCCCTCTTCGCTCCCTCGATGTCGCACAGCCCGTCATTTCCCGTCATGACCGCCGTCTTCCTGGGAATGGCAAAGGCTGTGAGGAGGGACTCGTAAAAGGCCAGGTCCGGCTTCTTGCAGCCCTGCTCCGAGGAGATGAAAATGCCGTCAAAATACGGAGTGATCCCCAGAGCGTTCATCTCATACTCTGTGAATATTTTCTGGGCATTGGACAAAAGGTAAAGCTTTTTCCCCTTCTCCCGCAGGGCCTGGAGCATCTCCTTCGTCCCCTCGTAGAGCCTCAGATAGTCTATGGAGAGGATGCGGAAAAACTGACCCGCGTGCCGCACCAGAGGCTCGTCCGCCTCTGCCCCCTCCTCCAGGAAAAGCGACCGGAAGACGTCCTCGATCTGTATCTCCGGAAACGCCTCATGGGCGTCCCTCCTGACTCCTCTCTTGCCGGCGCTTTGCTCCTCTGTCAGCCGCCGGTAGGCCGCTCTAAGCTCCCCCGGCGTGTAGGCTGCGCCGTAAAAGGCGTAAAACAGAGCCAGTCTCTCCCACAGCTCCTCCTTTTCTTCGTCCGTGTGTATGTCCACAAGCGTGCCGTACAGGTCAAAAATACAGGTCTCGTACATTCCCGGCCTCCTTTCATTTTATCTTTTTTATTATACCCTCAATCCAGAGGATAGACAATATCTCTTTCTCAGTTCTCCTTCCCAGTTCCTGCTTTCTCAGATCCTTCACCTGCGCTCCTCCGCCTATCCCTCCATGGAGGCTGTCATGTCCCGGATCTCCTCCCTGGAGATGGCGCTGCTCCCAAAGGGGCGCATGGCCAGGGCCATGAGCTTCATAGGATTGTCGTCCGCCGCAATGCGGTTTGAACCGATCTTGCCGCACCGCTGACACCGGTGCAGGATGGCCCACTCCCCGTTCTTTCTCACCCACACGCCGATGGGCTCCATGCGTCCGTGACAGTCCGACGCCCTGTCCCCCGGCTCCTGGTCCAGATGCAGACTGTACAGGCAGTTGGGGCAGTGGTTCCTGTGGCCGCTCCCTGCTCCCGCCGGCACCACCGGCCATCCGCACACCTTGCACGTAAAGGGATCCATACAGGGATGTGTCCTGAAATACTTCTTGTCATATTTGCGCTTTTTATTTTCTCTGTTCATTTTTCCTTCCTCCTCTCCCTGACCTCCCATGATCCTTGTCAGCTCCTCCATTCTCTCAATGGGGAAGGGAGGGGAGGACAGGGGCTTTGACGCGATGGACATGACCTTGATGAGATTGTCCCTGTCTGACATCTCCACAGCAGTCATCTCCCCGCAGAGTCTGCACCGCTCCACGATCTCCCAGGCATCGCTCTCTCTCACCCAGATGCCTACCGGCTCCAGCATGCCCCCGCACTCGCATCCCTCTTCGTCCGTCTCATGTATGCCGGACAGGCAGTTGGGGCAGTGGTCCGGCCAGCTCTCTTTTTCGTCCAGGTTTGATGTCCAGCCACAGCTGGGACAGATATACTTTGTTTCTTCTTTCATGATCTTTCTCCTCCAAGTCGTCGATTTGCACCCTTTTATGCTCGGAACAAACCGGACAGGTCCTCTTCAGAATAAAAAAAGGACAACCCATTGATCCGGGTTATCCGTCTGTCTGCCCTGCTGTATCAGGCTCTGAAAAATCCACACAAAAATTTCGCAGAAAAATCCCGCAGGAAATAGAACTGCCTTTCAATAAAAAGCCAGCCTGATGTTACTATCCGCAGACAGATACAACAAATAAACCCATCTCAATGCTGAAGATGAGACAAAATCCGTTGTTCCTTTTGTTAGCGAATAGCCGACATCAAGCCACCTCCCTTGTTTTGCTCTCCACATCATAGCACAGCCGGCCTGTCTGTACAAGCCCTGAGCCCTCTGTTTTGTGCAGATTTTTTTATTTCTCTGTAAAAATCACAGTTTCACCATATTTTCTCTGTAAAATAAAAAAGGATATTTTAATGAAACGAGGTAAGATCACACTATGAAAAAAGAAAACCGAAAAATGGCACAGCAGCGGAGAGCCCGGGAGCGCCGGAAAAAAGAGCGCATACGGAAGCTCAAAAAACTCCTCATCATTGCCATTCCCTGCCTTGCCGTCATCATTCTCATTACAGCTATCGCTCTCTCCTCCCGGTCCTCATCCGGGGACAACTCCTCTGCCGACACGGCTGCGGAAGACACATCCGCCGCAGATGCGTCAGATACCGGCAGCAGCGATACGGACAGCCCCTCCTACTCAACTGACACCTCTCTCACTGTGGAGAGCGGAGACACTGTCAACATCGACTATGTGGGAACGGTGGACGGCGTGGAGTTTGAGGGAGGCAGCACAAATGGCTCCGGCGCGGATCTGGAGATAGGCTCCGGCTCCTACATCGACGGCTTTGAGGATCAGCTCATTGGCGCCCACCCCGGCGACACAGTGGACGTCACTGTCACCTTCCCGGAGGACTATGGAGTGGATGAGCTGAATGGAAAGGAAGCTGTGTTCACTGTGACAGTCAATGGGATTTACGAATAATATTTCTCCCGCCGCCCCATTTACCTTCCGAGAGCAAAAGCCCAGCCAGAGTGAGGACTGTCCCTGCTCCGGTCATCCACGTAAAGGGCTCCCGCAGGATCACTACTGAAGCCGCCACGGTAATGACGGGAACCAGATAAATGTAAACGCTGGTCTTGACCGCGCCCAGCAGCCTGACCGCGAAATTCCACGTGACAAAGCAGAGCGCGGATGCCCCTAATCCCAGAAAGAGGATGTTCCAAAGATAGACAGGGTTCGCAAACCGATCCAGCTCCAGCCTGAAATCAAACAGGAACAAGGCCGGAACCATGAACAGGATGCCGTAGAAAAAGATCCTTCTCGTTGTCAGGATCGTATTGTATCCGTATCCGCTAATCCTGCGCGTGAGAATGGAATAGCAGGCCCACAAAAAGGCGGCCAGCAGGGCCAGCAGATCCCCTGTCGGATTGAGCTGCAGGGCAGAGCCGTTGAAGCTGATCAATGCAATCCCTGCCATCGCGATGAGAAATCCCACAAAGAAAGCAGCCCCCAGCTTCTCCTCCTTCTTCAGGAGCAGATGGGACAAAATGGCCGTAAAAAACGGAGCCGCGGAAATGATGACCCCCACATTGGAAGCCATTGTATAGGTCAGCGCAATGTTTTCCATCAGGTAGTACAGACATACGCCGCACAGTCCTGCGGCGCCAAATACGATCTCCTGTCTGAGCGTCGTCCCTGTCATCCGGCGGGGGCAGACGATCAGGAGGGCCAGAAGTCCCAGGACAAATCGGAAAAAGAGGATTTCTACAGGCTGGAAATCCACCAGCAATACCTTTGTGGAGATAAAGGTAGTCCCCCAGATCAAAATTGTGAGCAGAGCCGCCAGGTGCCCTCTTGATGCTTTATTTTCCATGCTGTCTGTCCTCCGTTCTGTTCTTTTTCAAAAAAATATCCCGGTAGGCACCGGGCGTAAAGCCGATAAACCGGCTGAAATAATTTGTAAAATGGCTCTGGTCGGAAAATCCTGTCCGCAGGGCTGCCTCTGCCGGAGGCACTCCCTTCTCCAGCAGCTTCTTCGCCGCGCCAATGCGGATATTTTCAAGATAACAGTAGGGCGTGACTCCCTTTGCCCTGACAAATGCCCTCAGCAGCGTGGACTTGCTCAGCCCTGCCTGGCGGCATATCTGGTCCAGACAGATGCGCTCCCCATAATGTCTCTCCATGAACGCACAGGCCCTCTCGATCTCTTCCCGGCACTCCGGGACACATTCCTCAAAGGGCTGTCCGCATCGCCCCAGGAGCAAAGACAGCACAAGGAGAAGATTTTCTTCCTTTCCAAATTCGCGGGAGCCCTCCATGACAAGCCCGTGGAGAGGGCGCAGATAACAGGAGATCTCCTCGTCGCGGAGCACGGTTTCTGAAAATCCCGGAAGACTCCGCCTGCCTGTCACTTCCCCCATCAGATCCAGCATAGTCTCCTTTGAGATGTTAAATCCCCTGTAGTCCAGGGCTCCTCCGTCCACCTGAACACAGGCATGGCTGTCGCCCGGATTGAACAGGACCACATCGCCCCTGCGGATCATGTACTCCCGGTTCCTGCAGGACAGGCGGCGCTCCCCCTCCTCCACAAAGCCGATCACATAGTACTCATGGAAATGGTTGGGAAAGGGCTGGGCTATGCCCTTAAAACGGTAGGCTTCCAGTCCCAGCTCCTCATCGTACACCGCAGTCTTTGTCTCTTTTCTCATAGCCCGCCTCCCATTAACCCCTGTTCAGGATCTTGCATTTTATTCAGCCCTTCTATTGTAGCACAGGGCATGGCCGGAGGGCTTGTAAAATATCTTCAAATCTCTGTCTGCCTCTACAGATACGAAGTTTTCCTGTCCATCCACATAGAGCTCACTCATTTCTTTGTAGTAATTTTTTTCGCGTCAACATGCCGCAGAAGATATGCGTCCATGTCCTCAATACCTGTCATGGTCTGATTTAGCGACACACGCTTATCTTTTGTGTAAAACCTAACCTTTTGTATCATCTCCCAGCCGGAATCCATCTTAACCTTTCGGACAACCCTGGTTATATCGGACGCAGAAAACTGCCAGGTTCTTCCTGCCGCAGGCCTGACCGTTACGACAGCCCCCTCGGCTGTAATCCGGAACCTCCATATCTGAAGCGCCCAGGCAAGGAATGGGCTGGCGAGGAGAACAGTCACAATACCGAAACCTGTGGTAAATCTCAGACTTGCAACATCCAGCACAGCTATGAGCAGAGCAGGAAAAAGCAGGGACACGACCACCACGGCCACGATGACCAGATACGTTTTGGAACAGTATACCTCCGTTTTCAGTCCAAGCTCGTCTTCAAACATCACCTGGCCATCAGAGCTGAAAAAGAGTATTTTTGTGCCAGTGTCTTTTCCATATCGTGTCGCCTGATAACTCAGGTCAATCCTGTCCTGCTCTGTCGCCTCACCGCTGTGCCGGACCCATTCGATCGAGTCAGCCAGTGCGCAAAATTCTCCAAAGCAGACTTCCCCGTCAAATCTTGCGATATTCCCGGCATCATCTTCAATCTGTACGTAGCATTTTGTTCCTGTAACCTTCATATTACAGCGTCCCTTCCTGTGATGCGTCTCTCCTGATATGCTCCTCCGGCATAGGCCAATTCATACGCAGCTGTTGGCATATAACTAATCGAAGATTTTATTGGTTGTCAAGTTTGACATTCCCGGACCATCCCATTCGCAGGGTCTTTCCTTCAAATCCCCTTTTCCTGTATAACATATCTGCTGTTAATATATTTATTCTCACGTCCATATCTAATCTTCAATAGTGGTTAATCTTCTAACTCAAAATCCTCTTCGTTTACAAGGCCAAGGATAAATTTCTCGAAGCTATCTGCCAAAGGAGTGATTTTGTAGTCCCACTCCTGGTCCACATGCACTACTTTGGGTTCCCCGTCTGGACCGCACTCCCGATAATCCAGAAAAATCATATCATGTCCGGCACTGGGGCAGTCACAAATAGCCACTCCGATAGCAGGGTACTCCCATTCTTCAATCATAAACTGACTCCCAAACTCCCCACATAACGAATATGTTTTCTCTCTTCCAATACCGAAAATTCCTGTGATAGCTACATGGTCATCTGCCCAGCTGGTAGGCTCATCAGTAGGGAAACAGGTGTTGACAGGAATACCTCCGTTATGTTGCTTCATCAGCCAAATATAAGAAACTGGCAGCTTGTAGCCCAATTCCTGCTCAACGCTGGCGATCAGTTCATCAGACGGCAATTCGCTGACATATTCTTTCAGCGCGTACTCACTGTCTTCCCAAAAGTTTGTAAAATCAAATCCTTCAAACATTCTCTGCACACCCCCAAATTCCAATCATCGCTCTGAAAGCTCACCACCCATACCATATTACAACCAAATACGAAAAACCGCACTTACTTATGATATGGCTCCCCATTGATAATCCTGTAGCTCCTGTACACCTGCTCCAGCAGGATGACCCGCATGAGTTGGTGGGGAAAGGTCATCTTCGAAAAGCTGAGGGCAAAGTCCGACCTTGCCATCACCTCTCTGGCAAGCCCTATGGAACCGCCGATGACAAAGGCAATGCTGCTCTTGCCGGACAGCCCAAGGGCATTGATCTTGTCCGCCAGCTCCTCGGAGGAGAGCATTTTTCCCGCAATCTCAAGAGTGATCACGTACATGTCTTCTCTTATATGCTTCATGATACGCTCTCCCTCTTTTGCGCGGATACTTTCCTCTGCCGCCTCGCTGGCCTGGTCCGGCGTCTTCTCATCCGCCACCTCTATGATCTCCAGCCTGCAGTAGCGGCCAAGCCGCTTGCTGTACTCGGCGATGGCATCCTTCAGATACTTTTCCTTTATCTTTCCCACTGTGATCACTGTGATCTTCACCTATTCTGTCTCCTCCTGTTCACCCACACAAAATAAAACAAAAAAAGGGAGAGGGCCGGGCTAACCCGAATTCCTCTCCCGATCAGTTCACTTTTCAGTCTATTTCTGTGACAGCAGCTCGTGGATACCCTTGGCTCCTGCCTTTCCTGCGCCCATGGCGAGGATGACCGTGGCAGCTCCTGTGACCGCATCTCCGCCGGCAAATACGCAGGCCTTTGATGTCTGGCCGTTCTCCTCTTCAGCCACGATACATTTTCTCCTGTTTGTCTCCAGCCCCTTTGTGGTGGAAGCGATCAGCGGATTCGGTGTCGTGCCAAGAGCCATGATCACTGTATCCAGCTCGATCTCATACTCGGAGCCCGGGATCTCGATAGGACGGCGTCTTCCGGAGGCGTCCGGCTCTCCAAGCTCCATCTTGATCACCTTCATGCCCTTCACCCATCCGTTCTCATCCACAAGGATCTCCTTCGGGTTGGTCAGCAGGTTGAACACAACGCCCTCTTCCTTTGCGTGGTGAACCTCTTCCACTCTGGCGGGAAGCTCTGCCTCGCTCCGGCGGTATACGATGTGCACGTCAGCGCCGAGCCGCAGTGCTGTTCTGGCCGCATCCATGGCCACGTTTCCGCCGCCTACAACCGCCACCTTCTTACCTGCGGCAATAGGAGTGTCGTAAGAGTCGTCAAAGGCCTTCATCAGGTTGCTTCTTGTCAGATACTCGTTGGCAGAGAAGACGCCGTTGGCCGTCTCTCCCGGGATGCCCATGAACATAGGAAGTCCGGCTCCTGAGCCGATAAACACAGCCTCAAAGTCTTCCTCCTCCATGAGCTGGTCAATGGTAGTGGACTTGCCGATCACAACGTTAGTCTCAAACTTCACGCCCAGCTCCTTGACCTTCTCAATCTCCTTCTTTACCACCTTCTCCTTGGGAAGACGGAATTCAGGGATACCGTATACAAGCACGCCGCCCAGCTCGTGGAGGGCCTCAAACACAGTCACATCGTAGCCCAGCTTGGCAAGGTCGCCGGCGCAGGTAAGACCTGACGGGCCGGAACCGATGACAGCCACCTTGTGGCCGTTCATCTTCTCCGCTTTCTGGGGCTTGATATCATTTTCAAGGGCGTAATCAGCGACAAAGCGCTCCAGCTTTCCGATGGATACAGGCTCACCTTTGATACCCCTGATACATTTGCACTCACACTGGGACTCCTGGGGACATACCCGCCCGCAGATGGCCGGCAGGGCGGAGGACTCTCCGATCACCTTGTAGGCCCCCTCGATATCCCCGTCCTTCACCTTTGCGATAAATCCCGGGATATTGATAGACACCGGACATCCCTGGATACATTTTGCGTTCTTGCAGTTCAGGCAGCGGGATGCCTCCTCCATTGCCTCTTCCTTGTTATATCCATAGCAAACCTCGTCAAAGTTTGTCGCTCTTACCTTTGGATCCTGCTCTCTGACAGGAACTCTCTTTAACATATCTGCCATTATTCGTCACCTCCACAGTTGCCGCATCCGCCATGATGGGTATCGCCTTCCTGTAATTTCAGCAGAGCCCGGCCCTCCTGGGTCTTGTACATCTGCTGTCTCTTCATCGCCTCATCAAAATTCACAAGATGTCCGTCAAATTCCGGTCCGTCCACACAGGCAAACTTGATCTCGTCGCCCACGTGGAGACGACAGGCGCCGCACATGCCGGTTCCGTCCACCATGATAGGGTTCATGCTGACAACAGTCGGGATGCCCAGCTTCTTTGTGAGCAGACAGGTAAACTTCATCATGATCACCGGTCCGATGGCCACGCACAGGTCATATTTCTTTCCCTCGTTTACCAGCTCCTCGACCATGGTCGTAACCATACCCGCATGGCCGTATGTACCATCGTCTGTACAGGGGTAGTAGTTTCCGGCCACAGCTCTCATCTCATCCTCCAGGATGAGCATATCCTTTGTCTTGGCGCCGATGATGACATCCGCGTCAACACCGTGCTCCTTCAGCCATTTTACCTGGGGATAAACAGGAGCGGATCCAACGCCGCCTCCCACAAAGAGGATCTTTTTCTGCTTCAGGCTCTCTATATCTTCATGGACCAGCTCTGAGGGACATCCGAGAGGTCCTGTGAAATCCTGGAACGCATCTCCCGCCTTCAGGGCTGCAAACTTCTCTGTAGACGCGCCAACTGTCTGGAACACGATGGTGATAGTTCCTTCCTCCCTGTCATAGTCACAGATCGTCAGAGGAATTCGCTCTCCCTTTTCGTCCAACTTCACTATCACAAACTGCCCTGGCTCACAGTGCCTTGCGACACGCGGTGCTTCCACATCCATAAGATAGATCTTATCAGCCAGTTTTTCAGCTTTCCGTATCTTATACATCTTGCATCCTCCTAATCATCAAACTTATTTTATAATAATCCAAACATAGAGAAATAGCAATAATTTATCACTGAATTTGTTTTAATTTGTTTTAATAATCTGAAATGAGACAGGCGCCTTTTAATGGGCGCCCGTCCGCTTGATCCTGCGATCCGCTGTAAGATTTTTTAGAAATCAACCTCTGTTCCATAGTATGTACAGGTGAGAAGCTTCTCCATTGTAGCCGGGTCGATGGCACGCGGGTTGGAGCCTGTGCACGCGTCTCCCACTGCCAGCTCCGCAATCTTCGCAACCTTCTCCTTAAACTCATCCTCGTTGATACCGAAGTCCTTCAGCGTCTTCGGGATGTTCAGTCTCACGTTGAACTCATCAATCTTCTCGCAGAGGCTGTTGATGAGCGCCTTCTCTGATGTTCCCGGAAGTCCCATTCTGCGGGCGATCTCCGCATACCTCTTGGCCGCCGTCTCATCCTTCGCATTGTATTTGATTACGTAGGGCAGATAGATGGCGTTTGCGCAGCCGTGGGGAATATGTCCTGTTGAGAAGGCGGCGCCTGTCTTGTGTGCCATGGAGTGGACAATGCCCAGGAGAGCGTTGGAAAATGCCATTCCGGCCAGGCACTGCGCATAGTGCATCTGCTCTCTCGCCTCCATGTTGCAGTTGTAAGATGCAGGCAGATAGTCCAGCACCATCTCAATGGCCTGCAGGGCAAGAGGATCTGTAAATGGTCCGTGAAGCGTGGACACATAGGCCTCAATGGCGTGTGTCAGCGCGTCCATTCCTGTATAGGCAACCTGTTTTACAGGAAGCCCGGCTACGAGATCCGGGTCGACAATGGCGATGTCCGGTGTGATGTTAAAGTCAGCAAGCGGATATTTTACGCCGGTCTGATAGTTTGTGATAACGGAAAATGCTGTAACCTCTGTAGCTGTTCCCGATGTGGAGGGGATCGCCGCAAATTTCGCTTTCTGTCTCAGCTCCGGGAAATTAAAGGGGATGCACAGATCCTCGAAGGTTGTATCCGGATACTCGTAGAAAGCCCACATTGCCTTGGCAGCGTCGATAGGTGAGCCTCCGCCCATGGCAACGATCCAGTCTGGCTCAAAGGCTCTCATGGCCTCAGCGCCTCTCATGACAGTCTCAACAGACGGATCAGGCTCCACGCCCTCAAACGTCTGCACCTCCATGCCGGCCTCCTTCAGATAATTGACTGCCTTGTCCAGAAATCCCTGGCGCTTCATGGAGCCGCCGCCCACTACAAGGATCGCCTTTTTGCCCTTCAGGTTTTTCAGCTCCTCCAGGCTTCCCTTTCCATGATAAATGTCTCTTGGTAAACAAAATCTGCTCATTGCTGCTGCATCTCCTTTTTGTGATATTGATCGGGCAAAGCCGACCTTGTTAATTATTTATCAATATTATAGCTCTCTTTCTGTGCACATGCAATAACTTTCACAGAATTTGGAGATTTTTTTTTAAGAAATGCAACAAGGCCGACAGTCCTCAAAACTGTCGGCCTCTCTTACTGTTATTCTGACTTTTCTTTTTACATCAGGAATGGCGCAGCATGCTGGGAGTGATGGTCCCCTCGATGCCTGCCTTGGCGGCATAGCCCTTCAGGATCTTCCAAAAGCCCTGTCTGCTCATCTTTCTGCCGCTGATATTCGGGAAAAGCACGTCCGATCCATGTCCCTTGAGCAGCGGCTCCCGTCCGTTCTTCAGATACGCCTTCATAGCTTTCAGCGCCTGCTTGTCGATCGGGTACGCGTTCTGATTACCTGGAAAATGGCATTGCAGATAGCCCATCTCCAGATTGACATCCTGTATCTTGAGACTTACAAGCTCCTCCACCATGATTCCTGTGGAATACAAAAGCTCGATCATAGCCTTGTCCCGGAGCAGCTTTGGCGTCTTTCCATTTGGAATGGCAAGAACCTTCTCCACATCCTCCTTGGAGGCGCTCTTCGGCTCCCTGCGCTCGATCTTTGGACTGGTCAGCCCCTCTGACACATCCTCTTTGATATATTTCTTTTTGAAGAGATAGTTAAAAAATCCCTTGATTGAAGCCACATTTCTGGATATAGTCGTATTGGTCAGCTTCTGTTTCTCCATGTGAAGCATATAGGAGTTGAGGTTTGTCGCCGTGATCTGCGCCACTTCATGAATTCCCTGAGAGTCCAGATAACGCACGAGCTTCATAAGATCACGCCTGTACGCCATCTCTGTGTTCAGAGAAATCCCCTTCACTTCTTTTAAATACTCTACATACTCTAACACTATTTTTTCCATACTCTTTATCTCCCATCGTATACTCTAAATTATACGAAGAAATAACGAAAAAATCAAATTGTTTTTAGAAATATTTTCAGAAAAATTGGATTTAAATAACTTTCCGATATAATTCCAACTCCAATCGTCAGAATAGTACCCACTGTTTTGGCCGAATTCCACGATGCCCTGGGGAAAGAATAGAAATACCAGAGGACGATTCCGTACCCGGCGATATAGAAAAGCGCCTGAGGGATAATAGCAGCCAGACAGAACAGGATCCCCACAGGTCCCAGCTTGATCACAGCGGCGGTAAAAAAGAGTCCGCCCAGGAAGCCTGTCCAGACGAGCACAGCAGCCACGATCCATCTGCGGAGCTTCTTCATCTGCCCCATCAGGGCGATAACCCCCAGCAGTCCGGCGCGGACCGACAGGATGTACCAGAAATAGTCCTGCGTCTGGATCTCCGCCTGGGTGTACTGCTCCAGAAAATAATCGCTGAAAATGCCCGCCGCCAGTATATGATCCCGGGCCCCTGTGTTGGCGTACAGAATTCCTCCTACAAAGCCCGCCAGGCACAGGGCCAGGAATATTTTCCCATAACTGCGCATATCCACTCTTCCTCCCGCCGCAAAGATACTTCATTATATGCCGGCCAAGAGGAAATATGCCCTCTGTCCTTACTCTTTTCCCCTTCCCTTTACTCCTTGCCGTATTTTACCGCGTAGGCCAGGATGGCCGCCACGGTCTTGGAGTCCTGAATCTCCCCGCTGAAGATCTTCTCCTTCAATTCCGCCAGGGTACAGGCCTGCAGGTCGATATATTCATCCTCATCCAGATGCTGATGGGAGGGGATCAGGTCCCTGGCCGCAAACACCTCTATCCTCTCATTGCAGAATGCGACTGTGGTTCTGAGGACAAGAAGAGGCTCCAGATGCTCACAGCGGTAGCCCGTCTCCTCCTCCAGCTCACGGGACGCACAGGCAATCCCCTCCTCCTTCGGGTCATCCAGCTTACCTGCGGGTATTTCCAATGTAAATCTGTCCAGCGCGTTTCTGTACTGCTTTACCATCAGGATCCTGCCGTCCGGGAGCACCGGTATCACCGCCGCAGCTCCGTCGTGATGGATATAATCCCATTTTGCCGTGTGTCCGTCCGGGAACTGGACTGTATCCTGGTAGACATTGATCACAGCTCCCTCATATGCCAGCTTTCTGTCTATCCTCTTGATCTCATTGCTCATGTTTTCTTCCCTTTCTTTTCAATATAAAAGACCAGCCTGTTACGGCTGGTCTTCTGCTTTCGGTTTACATTTATTTGGCGTAGTCTGTTACCCTGGATTCCCTGATAACATTTACCTTTATCTGCCCCGGATATTCCAGCTCATATTCAATCTGCTTGGAAATATCTCTGGCCAGTAATACCATATCTGCGTCAGATACTTGCTCTGGAACTACCATAATACGAATCTCTCTACCTGCCTGAATAGCAAAAGATTTTTCAACACCCTTGAACTGGTTGCTGATATCTTCTAATTGTTTTAATCTGTTTGTGTATGTCTCAATCGTCTCTCTTCTCGCGCCCGGTCTTGCAGCGGAGATCGTGTCTGCCGCCTGAACGATACATGCGATCAGAGACTCTGGCTCAACATCGCCGTGATGTGCTTCCACTGCATTGATGACGGTCGGTGACTCCTTGTACTTTCTGCACAATTCAACACCAATCTGGATATGTGATCCTTCCACATCGTGGTCGATGGATTTGCCGATATCATGTAAAAGGCCTGCCCGCTTCGCAAGACGGACATCCAGTCCGATCTCCCCTGCGAGAAGTCCCGACAGCTGTGCCACCTCAATTGAGTGCTTCAGCGCATTCTGACCATAGCTGGTCCGGAATTTCATTCTTCCCAGAAGTCGTATCAGTTCCGGATGAATTCCATGCACGCCGACCTCGAGTGCCGCTGCCTCTCCTTCCTCACGGATCACTGCCTCTACTTCTTTCTGGGCCTTTTCCACCATCTCCTCAATTCTTGCCGGATGGATACGACCGTCCACGATCAGCTTCTCCAGAGCGATCCTTGCGACTTCACGCCTGATGGGATCAAACCCTGATAATACAACCGCTTCGGGTGTATCGTCGATGATCAGCTCTACTCCTGTGAGAGTTTCCAGCGTACGGATGTTTCTTCCTTCACGTCCGATGATCCGTCCCTTCATCTCATCACTTGGAAGCTGAACGACTGAAATCGTAGTTTCTGCCACATGATCAGCAGCGCATCTCTGAATGGCGGTGACAACATATTCCTTTGCCTTCTTGTCCGCCTCTTCCTTGGCCTGCGCTTCCATCTCCTTGATCATTTTTGCAGTGTCATGTTTAACATCTTCTTCAACAGTTTTTAACAGATATTCTTTTGCCTGTTCGGAGGTTAGTCCTGAGATTCTTTCTAGTTCCTGTACTCTTTGTCTGCTCAGCTCATCCACTTTCGCTTCACGAGCCTTAAGCTGCTCTTCCTTTGCTGTAAACCCTGCTTCCCGCTTTTCCATAGCATCGGACCGTTTGTCCAAAGCTTCCTCCTTGGAGAGGACTCTCTTTTCATAACGCTGTAACTCTGCTCTTCTCTCTTTTGTTTCTTTCTCGAGCTCATTCTTTGTTCTGATAGATTCTTCCTTAATTTCCAAGAGGGATTCCTTTTTCTTGGCCTCCGCTGTCTTCACCGCATCATCAATGATCTCGCGGGCCTTTGTCTCCGCACTTCCAATCTTTGACTCGGCATTCTTCTTCAGATTGGAGACTGTCACGAAATGACTGATAACCGCTGCTGCTATCACGAGAACCACAGCCACAGCAATGATTATAACATTCGGCACAGGAGCACCTCCTTATTAAATTTTCATTGTACAAATACAACAGTTAAATTTTATACTGTTTTCACAAAGATGTCAAGTATTCCAGTCGGAAACTTGTATCACTTGACGGACGTCCTCATAGCGGTATCCTTTCCGCAGAAAATAGGCGCATAACTTCTGCTTTTCCTGGAGTGTGGCACGCTCCGGATCAAAGTGTTTTTTCTCTGCCAGACGGCGGATCGCCTCCTGTGCGTCCTCCCGGGTGTAAGATTTTTCCAGAGCCTCCTCCGCCTGCTCGCGGGAAAGCCCTTTCCGAAGAAGATAGGCCTGCAGCTCCGCCCTGCTCTTCTGCCCTTTGCGGCTGTCCACAATGTTCTCCGCCAGGCGCCTGTCGTCCAGGTAGCCGAAAGACTTCACATAGTCCATCGCATTCTCCACAATGCTCTGCGGATACCCGCCCTCAGAGAGCTTCCTGCGCAGCGCCTCCTCGGACCGGTCGGATATCTCCAGCAGCTTCATAGCCCGTACTCTGGCGCGCTTTATGAGCAGCTCCCGGATCTCACTGTACTCCTTCTCCCCCAGGGGCTGTCCCTCCCTGATATGATAGCGGGACAGCTCGCCCCTGTACAGAACAAAGGCGGGCTGTCCGTCAAGGTACACTCTGTATCTGGACCTGGACCCAAACATGGCTTCTATCTGTGTGACTGTCATCTTCTATTCCTCTGCCTCAGCGTTCTCCTGCGTCTCTTCCTCGCTTCCGTCAATGTGGTAGTAGGCTCTCACCTTGGCCTCCAGCTCCTCCATCACCTCAGGGTGCTCTGCTAGATAGCTCTTGGCGTTCTCTCTTCCCTGTCCGATCTTGTCGCCGTTGTAGGCATACCAGGCGCCGCTCTTGTTGACAAGGTTGATGCCGGTGGCCAGATCCAGTATATCTCCCTCACGGGAAATACCCTTTCCGAACATGATGTCGAACTCCGCCTCCTTGAAAGGAGGAGCAATCTTGTTCTTCACGATCTTCACACGCACATGGTTTCCAACGATCTCTCCGCCCTGCTTCAGGGTCTCCGTCCTTCTCACGTCCATCCGCACGGAAGCGTAGAACTTCAGCGCCCGCCCGCCGGTGGTTGTCTCCGGATTGCCGAACATGACGCCCACCTTCTCGCGGAGCTGGTTGATAAAGATCACAACGCAGTTGGACTTGCTGATGACAGGGGTCAGCTTTCTCAGGGCCTGGGACATGAGTCTTGCCTGCAGTCCCACATGGCTGTCTCCCATGTCGCCCTCAATCTCCTGTCTGGGCACAAGAGCCGCCACGGAGTCGATGACAATGATATCCATAGCTCCGGAGCGGACCATCGTCTCCGCGATCTCCAGCGCCTGGTCACCGCTGTCCGGCTGGGATATGTAGAGCTCATCGATATCCACGCCGATATTCTTTGCGTACACCGGGTCAAGGGCATGCTCGGCGTCGATAAAGCCTGCAATACCTCCCCGCTTCTGCACCTCGGCGATCATGTGCAGGGCCACCGTCGTCTTACCGCTGGACTCCGGTCCGTAGACCTCCACCACGCGGCCTCTTGGCACGCCGCCCAGCCCCAGCGCCAGATCCAGGCTTAAGGAGCCTGTGGGAATGGTCTCCACATGGACATGGGCCTTGGGATCTCCCAGCTTCATGACGGTGCCTTTTCCAAAATCCTTTTCCAGTTTTGCAATCGCGGCATCCAATGCCTTCTTCTTATCTTCACTTGCCATAATCTCTTTCTCCTTATCAAGCACGAACGGATGTTCGCTCCTATGTACAATATAGTATTATAGTTGCCCTCAAATGTCAATAAAGTTTTAACATTTTCTTTTTCGGGGATGCCCCTCTCTGTCCTGTCTCTGCCCTGGGATATTCGCCGCATGATCACGCACAGAAGACGCGGCAGTGCACTGCCTGATCGAAATTTATAGGTCGCCGGAATGAACTTCCGGCTGAATTGTAGGTAAAGTATATCACGGTATTCTTTATATGTCAACTCATTTCTTTTTTATTTTATTGGCAATCCTTTTCCTTTTATGGATGGATACCTTCTTGATCAGGACCGGTCGGCGGGGGATTTTCCCCGCCGACCGGTCCCGCGTCTTTAGTGGGAGTTGATCCAGGACTGCCAGGCGGATACCGTCTTTGGCCCCATGCTGCCGTCCTGGGCAACGCCAAGGAAAGCCTGCATGTGGAGCACCGTATCCCGGCCGGCCCATCCGTCCACCGCCGCGCCGAACCTTCTCTGCATGGCCCGGACCATATCTGAACCGGGGCCATACCCGGTCTTCAGGAACTGCCAGCAGCCGGCATAGGCCGAGTAGAGGTACTTCCGGTTGGACTCCGGCTGGTAGCTGACAATCCCGTCCACCACCGTTCCAAAGTAGGCCTGCGTCCGCCTGACCGTAGCCGGGCCAAAGGAACCGTCCACTGCCAGCTTCTCCGGGGC
This sequence comes from Eubacterium sp. ER2, assembly GCF_000765215.1. GTDB lineage: Bacteria > Bacillota > Clostridia > Lachnospirales > Lachnospiraceae > Claveliimonas > Claveliimonas intestinigallinarum. Next base: position 29,584 of record NZ_JPJE01000008.1, on the reverse strand, counting down.
TGCGGGAGGCGCCGTCACAGGGACGGAGGGCTCATCCGCCCCGCCGCCCGGATTGGCATACCGATCCCAGGCCGCCCCGTCCATATAGGCGATGTTTAGATCCAGATTGCCGTCGTAGCCGTCAAGCCGCCCGGTGGAGCTGTACTGGTAAATGGCCATCCCGGGGAAGGCGCCCGTGCCGCCGTCATCGGTCCAGGGAGACGCCTGGTAGCCGGTGGGACTGCTGTCCGCGTACTGGGCACACCACAGCCCGTAGTCACCGGCGGCGACGCCGCTCCAGTCGTAGGCCCTGCACACACTCTTGCTCATGTAGATCAGAGCCTTTACTCCTGTCAGCTCTCTTAGGCGGTCCAGAAAAGCCAGCGCGTAGGCCGGGCCCTGTTCCACAGCGCCGCCCTCCCAGTCCAGAGCCAAAAGGGAGGTGCCTACATATCCCTTGATATTCGCGTAAAAGTATTCTGCCTCCGCCTTCCCGGAGCTTTGCCCTGTGGCGTAATGGTACACCCCCGTCTTTCTTCCCAGACCTGCCGCGGTCCGGATAAAACCATCGCAGTATCTGTCCACAAATCCGGTTCCCTCTGTGGCCTTGCAGATCACAAAGTCAAAGGGAACCCGCGCAAGATCGATGCCTGCCTGGTGGTTGCTGATGTCAATGCCGTTCATGCTCATATGATCAGCTCACTTTTTGTCTCGTCACCTTATCTTATGCAGTTTCGCCTGTTTTTGACAAATACTGCCGGACAGGCCGGGCAAAGGGCGCAAAAAGACGGCGGCTCCGGCTTCTTACCGCCTTCGCCGCCGTCCTATCTAGTTCAGCACCAGCTCGTAGTTTCTTGTGGTGACTCCTGTCAGCCTGCCCTTCCCGTTGACCAGCACCGCCTTGAAGATGGTGTTGCCCTCCGGCATGTCGATGGGGCCTGTATACTTAGTAGAGGCCTCCGTGGGATCGCTCTTATCCATCGTATAGTAGGCCGTATAGCCGTCCGGCACCTGGATCACGATCTGCGTAGGCTGCTCATACTGACCTGTGGAGGGAGTCACTGCCGGCGCGTCCTCCACAGGGAACTCCACCGTGTACTCCTTCGTCACAGGGAGGCTGGGTATACCGGCCTCATTCACGGAGATCGCTGATACTGTGGTCGTCCCCTCCTCGATCTGGATGGGGTCAGTGTACTTCTGGCTGGAGGTGTCCGGCTCGCTTCCGTCCGTAGTGTAGTAGATAGCCTCCCCGTCAGACTCCAGTGACAGCTGCTGCACATCGTCAAAGACCTCGCTGTCATCCAGGCTGAAGCTGGGCCCCTCTGACACGTACTTGCTCAGCTCAGAGCGGACATCATCGGGGGCGTCCTCCAGGATCACAGATACCTCCTGGGGCTGCTCTGTATCTATATAGAACGCAATACAGGCCTCATAGATGGGCACCTCATCCGGGTAGGACTCCAGAGCATCCAGAAACATCTGTTCTGCACTGTCCTGGTCATCCTTTGCCAGATACACCTTGGCGAGGGCCGTGTAGGCCTCCCCTCTCTTCGGCGCCTTCCCGATGGCATTGTTAAAATAGCCCGCAGCCTGGTCATAGTTTCCCTCGGAAAAGGCCCGATTTCCCTGCCCGATCTGTCCTGCATAGGAATTGCGGTACAGGAAAAAGACCGCAGCGGCCACCGCCGCGATCAGGATAATAAATCCGAGGATGATCCTCCTTCTCAGCTTCTTTTTCTTCTCCCGCTTTTTCTCAGCCATTTTGCGGCGGCGCTCCGGGTCCACAGTCCCCGTCATGCGGGAAGTGCCGCCCCTCTTTCCGCCGTTCCCGGTATTTCGGGAAACCCGTCCGGTTCCGGTGCTGCGGGAAACACGCCCGGTACCGGAGGTGCGGGAGGTCCTGCCTCCCGCGGCGGATGTACCGCGCATGGTCCGGGTCTCGTCCCTTCTCCTTCGCTCCGCTCTCTGCCCTTCTCCCCTGCGCAGATCCGAAGTGTAGGATTTCTCATAGTCATAATCATCCAGAGGCCTGTCGCCTCCGTCTATTCCTCCCTTTACCTGTGCCGCCAGCACATCGTCGAGAGGATTGTAATCCGGCACAATGCGGACTTCCTTTCCGCACCTTTTACAGTATAACTGGCCTTCTGGTATCTCGCTTCCACAGTTTGTGCATCTCATCGCCCGATACCCCCTATTATTATGCCGCTTTCCCTCTGGGGCATTTTCTATCTCTCCTTAAAACAGTCCTGTGATGTGCCCGTCCTCCGATACGTCGATTCCGTTCGCGGCAGGTACCTTCGGAAGTCCCGGCATGGTCATAACCGCTCCTGTGAGAGCCACCACGAACCCGGCGCCCGCATTGACATAGACCTCCCGGATATGGATGTCGAAATTCTCCGGCCGGCCCAGCCTTGTGGCGTCGTCGGACAGAGAGTACTGGTTCTTCGCCATACAGACAGGGAAGCTTCCAAAGCCCATGCCCTCGATCTTGGCCAGCTGCTTTTCCGCTGCCGGCTCGTAGACCACGCCTCTCGCGCCGTAAATTTCCTTTGAGATAGTCTCAATCTTTGCCTTCAGGCAGAGGTTGTCCTCATACAACGGATGGAAATGGCTCTCTTTGTTCTCCAGAGTCTCCAGAACCTTCTCAGCCAGGGCAATGCCGCCCTCTCCGCCTTTCTCCCATACCTCTGACAGGGCGAACTCGCATCCCCTCTCCTCGCAGAAGCTGCGGACATAGGCAATCTCCGCCTCTGTGTCTGTGACAAAGGAGTTGAGCGTCACAACGACAGGTACATCATATTTCTGTACATTTTCTATATGTTTTTCAAGATTTACAATTCCTTTTGCGAGGGCGTCCAGGTTCTCCTCGGAGAGCTGATCCTTCGCAACTCCTCCATTATACTTCAAAGCGCGGACAGTTGCAACCAAAACTACTGCATCCGGTTTAAATCCTGCCATGCGGCACTTGATATCCATGAATTTCTCAGCTCCCAGATCCGCTCCAAAGCCCGCCTCTGTGATCGTGATATCGCTCAGCTTCAGAGCCATCCTTGTGGCCCGCACGCTGTTACAGCCGTGGGCGATGTTGGCAAAGGGGCCGCCGTGGACCAGAGCCGGTGTGTGCTCCAGTGTCTGGATGAGATTTGGCTTGATGGCGTCCTTGAGAAGAGCCGCCATGGCTCCTGTGGCGTGGAGATCATCCGCAGTCACAGGCTCCCCTTTGAAATTGTAGGCCACAATGATCCTGCCCAGTCTCTCCTTCAGGTCCTTCATATCGTCCGCCAGGCAGAGGATAGCCATGATCTCGGAGGCAACGGTGATGACAAAGTGATCCTCCCTGACCATGCCGTCGGCCTTTCTTCCCAGTCCGATGACAATATTCCGAAGGCTCCTGTCGTTCATGTCCAGGCAGCGCTTCCAGACAACCTGCCTCGGGTCGATGCCCAGCTCATTTCCCTGCTGGATGTGATTGTCCAGAAGTGCGGCCAGGAGGTTGTTTGCGGAGGTGATGGCATGGAAATCCCCTGTGAAATGCAGGTTCAGATCCTCCATGGGTACCACCTGGGCATAGCCTCCGCCGGCAGCGCCGCCCTTGATACCGAAGCAGGGTCCAAGAGAGGGCTCTCTGAGGGCGATGATCGCCTTCTGCCCCAGCTTGGCCATGGCCTGACCGAGCCCCACCGTGGTGGTCGTCTTTCCCTCTCCTGCGGGGGTGGGGTTGATGGCTGTCACAAGGACCAGCTTTCCATCCTTCCTGTCCCTGATCTTCTCCCAGAGCTCATCGGAGAGCTTTGCCTTGTACTTTCCGTAGAATTCCAGGTCCTCCTCCGGGATGCCGGCAGAGGCTGCCACGTCCCTGATGTGCATCATTTCTGCTTCCTGCGCGATCTGAATATCTGATTTCATACTTATCCATTCCTTTCCTTTTGTATTTTTATTTTCAAAGACGCTCCCGCGTCTTCTCTCACATATTTTCTTCCAGGTATTTTTCAAATTCCTCCATAGACATCAGCACCTTCCTGGGCTTTGTCCCCTCCTCGGGGCCCACCACCCCGGCCTCGCAGAGCTGGTCCATGATCCGGGCCGCCCGGTTGAAGCCGATCCGGAACATGCGCTGCAGCATGCCGATAGAGGCCTTCTCCTTCTCTATGATGAATTTGCCGGCCTCGGCAAAGTAGGCGTCCCGTCCGCCGCTGTCGCCGGAAGACTCACCGGCAGAGCCGCTTCCCAGCCCGGAGGCGGTGGAGTTGACCTCGCTGACGATCTCCTCGCTGTAGGAGGCCTCGCCGTTTTGCTTCTTCAGGTATTCCACCACAGCCTGAACCTCCTTGTCCGAGACAAAGGCTCCCTGGACGCGGGCCGGCTTCTGATAGCCGGAAGGGTAAAAGAGCATATCTCCCTTTCCCAGCAGCTTCTCCGCCCCGTTCATGTCGATGATGGTCCGCGAGTCCACGCCCGAGGTGACGGAAAAGGCGATCCTGGATGGCATGTTCGCCTTGATGAGACCTGTGATGACGTTCACGGAGGGCCTCTGGGTGGCCACTACCAGGTGGATGCCCGCCGCCCTGGCAAGCTGTGCCAGACGGCAGATGGCCTCCTCCACCTCGCCGGGAGCCACCATCATCAGATCCGCCAGCTCGTCCACGATGATGACGATCTGGGGCATTTTCCCGGGCTTTCCCTCCCTCTCCTCGGGAGTCATGCTCTCGGTCTTCTCGTTAAAGCCCTTGATGTCCCTGACATTGTATTTGGCGAAGAGCTCGTACCGCTTCATCATCTCCGACACCGCCCAGTTCAGGGCTCCGGCCGCTTTCTTCGGGTCTGTCACCACCGGGATCATGAGGTGGGGAATTCCGTTGTAGACGCTCAGCTCCACCACCTTGGGGTCGATCATGATGAGCTTCACATCCTCCGGCGATGCCTTGTAGAGGATGCTGATGATCATGGTGTTAATGCAGACAGATTTTCCCGAGCCGGTGGCGCCCGCTACCAGAAGGTGGGGCATCTTGGCGATGTCCGCCACCACCGGCTTGCCGGCGATGTCCCGGCCCGCCGCAAAGGCGATGGCCGAGGAGCTGTTTTTAAACTCTCCCGACTCCAGCAGATCCCGCAGGTGGACCACCGCGTTCTCCTTGTTGGGCACCTCGATTCCCACTGCCGCCTTCCCGGGGATGGGGGCTTCGATACGGATGTCCGCCGCCGCCAGGTTCAGCTTGATATCGTCTGTCAGTCCCACGATCTTGCTGACCTTCACACCCTGCTCAGGCTGCAGCTCATACCGGGTCACCGCAGGGCCGCAGCTGACATTGGTGATGGTCACGTTGACACCGAAATTGTGGAGCGTCTCCTGCAGCTTTCTGGCCGTCTCCCGCAGGTGGGCATCGGAGTCTCCGCCCGCCTTCTTTCCCTTTGTCAGAAGGGAGAGCGGAGGGGTCCTGTACTCCTTCTTCGGGGCCGCGTCCGTCTGGGCGGCCATCTGCTCCACCTGGGCTGCCTCCATGGCCACAGCCTCGGCTCCCATCTTTGTGGCCCTGCGGGATTTCTTCTCATCCCCGGCCGGCTCACCGGGGAGCTCCTCCTCAATTCGCTCCGGCTGCTGCGCCTCCTCCGCTTCCGGCTCCTCCAAAGCCTGGGCACGGTTGATGACAAAGGATGGCTCCTCCTGGGGCGCGAAGAGCTCCTCCATATCGGGGGAGGTGAGCTCCTTCACCTCGGGAGACTTTCCTTTTTCGCCCAGAGTGGTGTCGAAGGAGACGCCGGAGACATGCCGGTCCTTGCGCCGGCCTCTGGCCTTTTCCTCTTTCTCCAGAGCCTGGGCTTCCTTCTTTGCCTCCTCCAGCTCCTTCTTCGCCTCCTGCTGGCGGATGAGCCTTCTTGTCTCAGCCAGCTCCCTGCGCCTGGCCGCGTCCTCCCTGGCCCTTCCGTAGGCCTGGCCGCCTCTCTCCCTGACGCCCTTGATTGCCGATTTACCGGTGATGATAACCGCGCATATGATCATCAAAATCACCACCACCACGTAGGTACCCGCAGTTCCTATAGATGGGACGAGGATGCCTGTCACCGCTCCTCCCAGCAGTCCCCCCTCCTCCAGAAGGAGCTCCAGGAAGGTGGTGATGAGGACAAACAGCAGGAGGGCCGCCCCCGTCTTCACATAGGCCGCTCTGTTTCCTCTGTTGGATATGAGAAAGGTCACCGCCCCGAAAAGCAGGAACGGGACGAGATATGTACTGTAGCCGAAGAGATCTGACAGGAGAGCTGACACAGCGCTTCCGGCCGCTCCCCCGAGCCCGAAAGCGCTGAGGAGGAGAAGAATGCTCACCGCCAGCGTCAGCCAGATGGTGATCTCATCTGCCACAAAGCTCTGCTGGGCGCCTGTCTTCTTTCTCCCCGTCTTCTTTTTTCTTCTTCCGGTCCCTGACCTAGATGCCATTTTATTTCCCCCTTATTGTTTCTTACCTGTAAACCCTGCTGACGCTAACTCCCTTGCGCACGTCAGCAGCAGAAAAAGCCGGGCCGCTCTTTCAGGCGGCCGACTATATAAGCATATACAATATTAGTATACCATTTTCAAAAAAAACTGTCATCAGCTATTTTCATGGTTTTTGTCAGCGTTTTATGCCAGCCGGTGTATGTTGGCTTTGTCCGCCAATGCGCCGCGCGTCGATCATCTCGTGCAGCTTCCCAAGAGCGTCAGAGAGTCCTCCTACCTGGTCGATAAGCCCTTCCCTCACAGCCTCCTCTCCCTCCAGGAGGGTCCCCACATCCTTCACCAGCTGGGTGGAGTTGAGCATCAGCTCCTCGATCCTCTCCTGGCTCATGTGGGAGTGCCTGGCCAGAAATCCGGTGATCCGATCCTGGGTTCTCTCCATATTCCGGAAGCTCTGCATGACGCCGATGAACATGCCGTTTGACCTCACCGGGTGGATGATCATGGTGCCGCTGGGCACGATAAAGGAGTAGTCCGCCGCCACAGCCAGGGGCCCCCCGATAGAGTGGCTGCCTCCCAGTACGAGGGAGACTGTGGGCTTACTTAGGGAGGCGATCACCTCCGCGATGGAGAGCCCTGCCTCCACGTCCCCTCCCAGAGTATTCAGAAGGATGAGGAGCCCGTCGATGGCCGGACTGTCCTCAATCTCCGCCAGCATGGGCAGCAGATGTTCGTATTTCGTGGCCTTTGTACTGCCTGACACTGCCTCGTGGCCCTCGATCTCCCCAATGATGGTGATGAGCTTGATCCTGTGGGGAGTGCCCTCCCGGCCGCCGCCCTCCTCCAGGTCCATGGTCCCCATCTCCCTGATCTCCTCCTGCTTCTCTTCCTGGCTCTTCTCCGGTTCGCCTTCCTGTCTTTTCATCTCCATAAAAAAGCACCTCCATAGTGTTAGTATGGAAGTGCCTCTGTCTTTTTATGCATTAAATCTGAGCGAGAGCCTGCTCGATGTCCGCGATGATATCCTCCGCGTTCTCAATTCCCACGCTGAACCGGATCAGCTCAGGCTGTACGCCGGCCTCACGCAGCTCCTGGTCGTTCATCTGGCGGTGTGTGTGGCTGGCCGGGTGAAGGACGCAGGTCCTGGCGTCTGCCACGTGGGTCACAATGGCCGCCAGCTTCAGGTGATCCATCATCTTCTCCGCCGCGGCTCTTCCGCCCTTCAGGCCAAAGGTGATGACGCCGCAGGTGCCCTTCGGCATATATTTCTGTGCCAGCTCATAGTAGGAATCTCCCTCCAGAGACGGGCAGTGCACCCAGTCCACCTTCTCATGTCCCTTCAGGTAGCGGGCCACCTTCAGGGCGTTCTCGCAGTGTCTGGGCATCCGCAGGTGCAGCGTCTCCAGCCCAATGTTCAGAAGGAACGCGTTCTGGGGAGCCTGAATGGATCCCAGGTCCCGCATAAGCTGAGCGGTGGCCTTTGTGATGTAGGCGCCCTTTCCGAATTTCTGGGTGTACACGATGCCGTGGTATGTCTCATCAGGGGTGGTAAGTCCCGGGAATTTCTCCGCATGGGCTTCCCAGTCAAAATTGCCGCTGTCAATGATAGCCCCGCCCACACAGGAGGCATGTCCGTCCATATACTTGGTAGTGGAGTGAGTCACAATGTCGGCTCCCCACTCAAAGGGCCGGCAGTTGATGGGGGTGGCAAAGGTGTTGTCCACAATCAGCGGCACCCCGTGGGCGTGGGCCGCCTTTGCGAACTTCTCGATATCAAGGACAACAAGGGCCGGATTGGCAATAGTCTCTCCAAAGACCGCCTTTGTGTTGTCGCGGAACGCCGCGTTCAGCTCCTCCTCGCTGCAGTCCGGATCCACGAAGGTGGCGTCCACGCCCATCTTCTTGATGGTGTGGGCGTACAGATTGTATGTACCGCCGTAGAGAGCGGAGGCGCACACGATATGGTCTCCCTCCTGGGCAATGTTCATGACCGCATAGAAGTTAGCCGCCTGTCCGGAGGAGGTCAGCATACCGGCATATCCGCCCTCCAGGTCACAGATCTTGGCCGCCACGGCATCGTTTGTCGGGTTCTGGAGGCGTGTGTAGAAATAGCCTGACTCCTCCAGATCAAAAAGCCGTCCCATCTGCTCGCTTGTCTCGTATTTGAATGTTGTGCTCTGGTAAATGGGAAGAACCCTGGGTTCCCCGTTCTTCGGTGTGTATCCGGACTGGATACATTTTGTCTCTATCCTGTAATCGCTCATGTTTCCTTCCTTTCCTGCTCGTTTATGAGAACAAATATTTTTTCTCCAGATCCTCCACCATGGACGCGTACACTTCCCTGCACTCCTCCAGCCTGTCCGCCTGGATCAGTTCAATGCAGCGCCGCAGATAGGAGCTGTAGATGTCGTCGTATATCCGGGACGCATCCGCCTCTTTGTTAATGCGGTTGACGATAGTGGGGGCTACATTGTAGTACTCCTCCACGATCCGCTCCCCCTCCTTCGTGGAAATCAGGTAGTGATCCCTGTAATCCCGCAGGAGGTTCAGCTCATAGCAGTTGTCCCCCTGGTTCCTGCTGGCACAGACGGCGGTGGTGATATAGCAGGGATGGGACTTAAAGCCGTCCTTCAGGCTCTCAAAATCAGACCGGCTGATCTTCATGGTCACCGGCGGCTCGTTCCACCGCTCCACCATCCGGTCGATGATCCGGCTGCAGTGCTCATTTTTGTCGTAGCCCAGCACAGGCATGACAAAGGTGACCATGGCCATATTGTAGTCGATCATCAGGCCTTCTCTTTTATTCTTGCTCTTTACCGCCTCGATCTGCCTGTGGGCGTAGTCCGGGATAGCGCCTGCCAGCGCCTCCACCGTCTTCTCCTCGTCCTCAGCCTGTTCGCAGGCCTCGCTCAGGGCTGCCACCAGCTCCCGGTTCTTCTCCCAGCATTTCATAAAAGCATCCGCATAGAGCTTTCTCTTAAAAAACTGGCGGTAATCCTGCATTTCCACAAACAAATCGATCAGCTTCTGCTGTAATGCTTCCAATTCCATAGCATATCCCGCCTACATATCCCAGTTGTGGTAGACGTTCTGCACGTCGTCATCGTCGTCCAGCAGATCCAGCGTCTTCTGGATGTTCTGGATATCCTTCTCGTCAGAGAGCTCCACCCATGTCTGGGGGATCATGGTCACCTCCGCCTGAGCCATGGGGATGCCTGCCTCCTCCAGAGCAAGGCGCACGTTGCTGAAGTCATCCGGGTCTGTGATGATCTCGTAGCTGTCCTCCTCCTCGGCAAAGTCCTCGGCGCCTGCGTCCAGAGCCTGCATCATCAGCTCGTCCGGATCCCCCTCGTACTCCTCCTTGGCCACCAGGATCTGTCCTTTCCTGTCAAACATGAAGGACACACAGCCCGGGGTTCCCACATTTCCGCTTCCCTTTGTAAAGGCGCTCTTCACATTGGAGGCGGTGCGGTTCTTGTTGTCCGTCAGCGTCTCCACGATGATGGCCGTTCCTCCGGGGCCGTATCCCTCGTATGTAATGTGCTCGTAGTTGGAGGCGTCCGCGTCGCCCGCCGCCTTCTTTATATTTCTCTCGATGGTGTCGTTGGGCATATTGTTGGCCTTCGCCTTGGCGATTACGTCACGCAGCCTGCTGTTGTTGGCCGGGTCCGCGCTGCCTCCCTCCTTGATGGCAACCACAAGCTCTTTCCCTATCTTTGTAAAGATCTTTCCTTTTGCCGCGTCATTTTTCTCTTTCTTATGCTTGATATTGGCAAATTTTGAATGTCCTGACATTTTCCTCTCTCCTTGTATCTTCTATATTCACACTTTTTCTATTCTATCACTCCCCGCCCATTTTTTCAATCCTGACTGACTGGATAGCGTTGTTGTCCACCTTCAGCACGGTAAATCTGTAGCCCCCGAACTCCACCACGCAGTGCTCATCCTCCCCGGGGATCCGGTCAAGCTGCCCTGTCAGGAAGCCGTTTAGAGTCTCATATTCCTCTGTGTCCATGGAAATGCCCAGCATCTCCTCCAGATCCTCCAGGTCCGTAAAGCCGCTGGCCGTCACAGAGCCGTCAGCCTGTCTGACGATGGTCTCCTCCTCTTCGTCGTACTCGTCCAGGATATTGCCCATGATCTCCTCCAGGATATCCTCCATAGCCACAAGCCCTGATGTCTGGCCGTACTCGTCCAGCACGATGACCACGTGCTTCTTTTTCGCCTGCATCTCCTTGAAGAGAGTGTCAATGCTCTTGGACTCCGGTATGAAGGTGACCGGGCGTATGTACTCCTTCAACTCTCTGACCGGCTTTTCGCGCAGCTCCTCGTTCATGTAGCAGACCATGGCCTCCCGCAGATGCATGGTGCCGATGATCTCGTCAATATCCTCGTGGTAAATGGGAAATCGGGAGTGGTTCTCCTCCAGCATGAACTTCAGCGCATCCTCCAATGTCTCCTCCCCGTCAATGGCCACAATGTCTCTTCTGTGGGTCATGATGTCCCTGGCGTCCTTGTCCATGTACCGGAAAATATTTCGGATGAGCTCTGTGGCCTCCTGGCCGAGCTCGGGCTTTTCCCTCAGGTCCTCATCCTCCTGAAACATCTGTTTCATCCTCTGAAACAAGCTTCCTTCTTCCATAATCTCTCCTCTATCGCTCCTTTTTTGTATCTATGTATGAAGCTCAAAGCTGACCTTGAGCGCTTCATCTACTTTATCCATCAGTTCCCTGTCCAGGTGGCAGACCATGTCCTTCAGCCTCCGCTTGTCGATGGTGCGGATCTGCTCCAGCAAAATGACAGAGTTCTTTACAATCCTGTATCTGCTAGCATCGATCTCCACATGGGTGGGCAGCTTTGCCTTATTCATGCGGGATGTGATGGCCGCGCAGATGACTGTGGGGCTGTGCCTGTTCCCGATATTGTTCTGAATGATCAGCACCGGGCGCACGCCGCCCTGCTCAGACCCCACTACAGGGCTTAAATCTGCATAATAAATATCACCGCGTTTTACCTGCACTTTTTGTCACACTCCGATTTACTCAAGATACTGATAGTATTGCCAGCTTTCTCGGATGTATTCCAAATCGTGCGTGGATGCTATTCAAAATAGTCCATCTGCTCTGCGACCTGACCATTCCGGATGTACTCTCTGGGCACGCGTTTGCTGATATCGCAGACAAACTCGTAATTAAACCTGCCGGACAGATCTGCCAGGGTGTCTATGGAGACCCCTGTGCCCTTCTCCTCCCCCGCCAGGATGATCCGGTCGCCAAACTGTACGTCCTCTATATCTGTTGCGTCCACCATAAACTGATCCATGCACACCCGCCCCAGGATGGGGGCTTTTTTCCCATGTATCAGCACATATCCTTTACCTGACAGGCTTCTTGGATAGCCGTCCCCGTATCCCACAGGCACTGTGACGATCTTTGTCCTCCGTTCTGTGACATAGGTTCCCCCGTAGCTGACGAAGGTTCCCGGCTCCACCCATTTGACGTGGGACACATGGCTTATGAGCTCCATGGCGGGCTTTAAGGGCACCAGTTCCTTTTGCACCTCCCCGGAGGGGTACAGCCCATACATGGCGATGCCTGCCCGGACAAGATCCATGGCCGCCTCCGGCATGTCGATGATGCCGGCGCTGTTGGAGCAGTGGCACAGTTTAAACGCAACGCCCCTGTCCGCAAGCCGGGCCTTCATCCACAGGTATTTCTCCATCTGGCCCCGGGTAAATGCTTTATCCGTCTCATCTGCCTTGGAGAAGTGGGTAAACATCCCCTCCGCCTCAATGCCGGGAAGTCCGGCAGCCCGGGCAATGGCGTCCGCGCTCTCCTCGCTGATGAGAAAGCCCAGTCTGGACATACCGGTGTCCAGCTTGATGTGGATGTAAGCGGTCTTTCCCAGCCTTCCGGCCCTCTCGGAGACGTCCCGGGCCATCTCCTCCGTGTAGCAGGTCATGCGGATCTCCTGCCGGATCATCTCGTCTCTTTGCTCCGGGAAGGTGCACCCCAGCACAAGGATGGGCTTTTGTATCCCCTTCTTCCTGAGCAGCGCCGCCTCGTCGGGCGTGGCGGCCGCGTAGCCCCAGATGTAGTTCTTCTCCTCCATAACGTACTTCGCGATCTGGGCCGCCCCGTGGCCGTAGCCGTCCATCTTGATGACGCCGATCATCTTCGTGTCAGAAGGGAGTCTCCTTCTCATCATCTCCAGATTGTACTCGATCGCATCCAGGTCGATCCTGGCACAGATCCTGGTGTATTTCTTCATGCTCTATTCCTCCAGTCTTTTCAATACCGTCCCTACCGCGTCTGCCAGATCTCTTGCCAGCACACTGTATATGCCCTTCTCCTCCCGGGCCGCGTCCCCCGCAAGCCCGTGCAGGTATACGCCCAGAACCGCGCTGTCAAAGCAGGACATCCCCTGGGCCAGGAGCCCTGTGATGACTCCCGCCAGCACATCGCCGCTTCCGGCCTTTGCCATCGCCGCGTTGCCGGACAGGTTCACAAAGGGGTGCTCCCCCTGCCTGCACACGCAGGTCCTGGCGTCCTTCAGCACACAGGTGACACGGTACTCTCCCGTGAACTGGGCCAGCACATCCAATCGGTTCCTCTTCAGCTCCTCCACCGGCCTTCTTGTGACTCTTGACATTTCCTTCATGTGGGGCGTGAATACGAAATTTTCGTGGGGCAGCTTTCCCAGATAGCGGGTGTGCTCCGCCAGCAGGTTCAGGCCGTCCGCATCCACCACGCAGGGAACCTGCACGTTCTCCAGCGTAGTCTGCAGGATGCGCCTTGCCTTGTCACTTGTGCCAAGTCCGGACCCGATGCTGACTACGTCCGCCCAGCTAAGGAGCCTTAGGAGCTCCCTCTCGTCAAAGAAGTCATAGCAGCGGATGATGGCCTCCGGCAGCAGGGTCTGCAGGATGGTCCGGTTGTCCTCCGGCGTGTAGATCTGCACAAGCCCCGCCCCTGTCCTGTAGGCTGCCAGGGCTGCCAGATAAGCGGCCCCCGCCATGCCCTGGCTCCCGGCTATGATAAGGGCTTTCCCGTAATCCCCCTTGTGGGAGTCGGGCCGTCTCCTGGGAAGCATGCTCCCCGCGTCCTTCTCCTCCAGGGCGTAGGCCACCTTGCTGTCTCCCTCCAGGCCCGAGGTATCGACACCGATATCCCTCACGACCAACTCCCCGGCGTAATCCCGGCCGGGATCCAGGGTACATCCCAGCTTGGCGCACTGGAAGGTCACTGTCAGATCCGCCTTAAAAGCGCTCGTGGCCACTTCCCCGTTGGTGGTGGAGACGCCGGAGGGAACATCCACCGCGATCTTCACGCCTCCGGACCGGTTCATAGCCTGGATACAGGCGAGATAGCTCCCCTCCACCCGGCGGCTTAAGCCGGCTCCGAAAATGGCGTCTATCAGTATACTATATTCTCCTTCTTCGAAAGAGTTTCCCAGGACGCCTCCGGCCTCCTTGAAAAGCTCGATCTGCCTCTTTGTCTCCTCTGTGCAGTGGTCCGGATTTCCCACCATCACCGCAGTCACTCCGGCCCCCTTCTCAAGCAGCAGCCTTGCGATGGCAAAGCCGTCTCCCCCGTTGTTGCCGGAGCCGCACACCACGCACACGCAGGACAGGTCAAAGCCTCTGTCCATGACCGTCTCCACAAACGTGCGGGCCGCACGCTCCATCAGGATCAGCGACGGGATCTTTTTCTCCCGTATGGTATAGCTGTCCGCCGCCTTCATCTGTCTTCCGTCTGGCAGAAATAGCATAAAATCACCCTCCCTTTCCCTGCGCCACAGGCAGGTTTGTTTTTGAAGCCGCCGTCCTGCTGCGCTCAGACAGGTCCACGGCAACGCAAAAGACGTGTAAAGAAGGCCTGTCTCACACACGCCGGCTTTACACGTCTCAAAGTCCTGTTACTTCTCTGATTTTTTCTGTTCCTCTTTGTAACGGCTGATATTGTAGGACAGCCGCATCAGGCTCTCTGACAGGTGGACATTTTCAACGATCACATCATCCGGAAGATTCAGATCCGTATGTGCGAAGTTCCATATCGCCTTCACTCCGTACGACACCAACTGGTTGGCAACCTCAATCGCCTTTGCCTTCGGGATCGTCAGAATACCGATCTCTATGTCATTGTTCTTAACAAAGTCCTCCAGCTCGTCCATCATATGGATGGGCACGCCCCGGATCGTCATCCCCTTCAGTGTGGGATTGACATCAAAGATACCCTTGAGCACAAATCCCCGTTTTTCAAACGCCGCATAGTTCGCCAGCGCATGTCCCAGATTACCGGCCCCGATGATGACCATGTCATGATCCTCCTCCAGGCCAAGTATCTTTCCTATCTCTGTGTAGAGATATTTTACATTATATCCATACCCCTGCTGGCCAAAGCCGCCGAAGTTGTTCAGATCCTGCCGTATCTGGGATGCTGTCACATGCATTTTCTTGCTCAGGTCGTTGGAGGAAATGCGCTCCACGCCGTTCTCCAGCAGCTCCCCTAAATAGCGGTAATATCTTGGAAGTCTACGTATGACTGCCTGCGAAATTTCTCTGCCTTCCACTTTATCCACCTTCCATTTCAGTTTCTCAGATTTTATTATATAGAATTGTTACAATAAAGTCAATTTATTGTTCTCAAAAGTTCCTCAAATCAGCGCTGACAGCCTTCTGGAAATTGACACGCCGCAGGTTCCCCGATATAATAGTTAAGGCTTTAAAATGCACGGTTTTTACGCAGGAGGTACACCATGATACTGGCATGTCACAATATAGAAAAATCATTTGGGGAGGAGGTCATCGTGCGCGACGGCTCTTTCCATATAGAAGACCACGAGAAGGCAGCCCTGGTGGGAAGCAATGGGGCCGGGAAATCCACCATCCTCAAGATGATCGTGGGGGAGCTGCCTCTGGACGGCGGCTCAGTCACCCTGGCAAAGGGCCGCACCCTGGGCTATCTGGCCCAGCACCAGGACCTGACAGGGGGAAACACGATCTACGAGGAGGTGAAGACCGCCAAGGCGCAGATCATCGCCATCGAGAGGGAGATCCGGCAGATCGAGGAGGAGCTGCCCTCCCTCCAGGGGGATGCCCTGACAGAGCGGCTGAACACCTATCACCGGCTGACGGAGCAGTTTGAGCGGGAGAACGGCTACGCCTACGAGAGCGAGATCACCGGCGTTCTGAAGGGACTGGGCTTTGGGGAGGAGGATTTCTCCAAGGCTGTGGACACCCTCTCCGGAGGACAGAAGACCCGGGTCTCCCTGGGGAAGCTGCTCCTCACCAGACCGGATGTGCTGCTCCTTGACGAGCCCACCAACCACCTGGACTTAAACTCCATCTCCTGGCTGGAGACCTATCTTCTGAACTACCCCGGGGCTGTGCTCATCGTGTCCCATGACCGGTATTTTCTGAACCGGGTAGTGACAAAGGTGGTCGAGATCGAGCAGGGGAAGCTGACCACCTACATGGGCAACTACTCCGCCTACGCGGAGAAGAAAAAGCAGGTCCGGGAGGCACGCCTGAAGGAGTACATGAACCAGCAGCTGGAGATCCGCCACCAGGAGGCGGTCATCGAGAAGCTCCGCTCCTTCAACCGTGAAAAGTCCATCAAGCGGGCGGAGAGCCGGGAGAAAATGCTGGACAAGATGGAGCGGATCGAGAAGCCGGCGGAGCTGAAGACAGACATCCACCTGACGCTGGAGCCCTCCTGTGTCAGCGGAAACGATGTTCTCTCGGTAGAACACCTGAGCAAAGCCTTCCCGGATCAGACGCTCTTCACTGATGTCAGCTTCGACATCCGCCGGGGCGAGCACGTGGCCGTCATCGGCGACAACGGGACGGGAAAGACCACTCTCCTCAAGATCCTGAACGACGTGCTCCCCGCAGACAGCGGCAGCTTCACCCTGGGGGCCAACGTCCACGTGGGCTACTACGACCAGGAGCACCACGTGCTCCACATGGAGAAGACTGTGTTCGAGGAGATCTCGGACGACTACCCGGATCTGACGGGCACCCAGATCCGCAACATGCTGGCCGCTTTCCTCTTCACGGGGGACGATGTGTTCAAGCGGATCGGAGATTTAAGCGGAGGCGAGCGGGGCCGGGTATCCCTGGCAAAGCTGATGCTCTCAGAGGCCAATTTCCTGATCCTGGACGAGCCCACCAACCATCTGGACATCGCCTCAAAGGAGATACTGGAAAACGCCCTGAACAATTATACCGGCACGGTCCTCTATGTATCCCACGACCGGTATTTTATCAACCAGACGGCCACCCGCATCCTGGAGCTGGTGAACCACACCTTTGTGAACTACATCGGCAACTACGATTACTACCTGGAAAAGCGGGAGGAGCTGACCGCCGCCTACGCGTCCTCCTCTTCCGCACCCGCTTCAGCGAAGACCGGGAAAGCCGCACCCGCTGAGACAGTGTCCGAGGCCAAGCTGAGCTGGCAGGAGCAAAAGGAGGCCCAGGCCAGGGAGCGCAAAAGACAGAACGACCTGAAGAAGACAGAGGATCTGATCACCAGTCTGGAGGAGCGGGACGCACAGATTGACGAGCTCATGGCCACAGAGGAGGTGTACACCAACTCTGTGAAATGCCAGGAGCTGGCAAAGGAAAAGGCGGACATAGCCGCCCGGCTGGAGGAGCTGTACGAAAAATGGGAGGAGCTTGCGTAAGGCAGGCTCCTCCCTCTTTTGTAATGCAGGCGCATATTTTATGGCATTTTTTCTCTATAATATTTTCTTCTTCTTGAAGATCAGAATACAGACAATGATGACGATCAGGCTCAGCACGATAACCCCGGGATAGCCGTTCTGCAGCTCAGGCATATCCTTAAAATTCATGCCGTACCAGCCCGTGATCAAAGTCAGCGGAAAGAAGATGGTGGACAGGACGGTGAGGAACTGCATGTTGCTGTTCTGCCTTGCATCCACCTGAGCCTGGTACACGTCCCGCACCTGCTGGGCGTACTCCAGCAGGTGGGAGGTGCGGCTCATGAGTCGGTCTGCCCGGTCTGAGAGTGTCCCGAAGTATTTGAGCTGCTTTTTGGCGAAAAAGCCGTTCTCATTTTCCTCCAGCTCTCTCCCCATATCCATCATCTCGTCGTAATAGCTGCGCAGGTTCAGAAGCTTTCTCCTGATGGGCATCAGCTCCTGCTGGAAATTCTCGATCTTCCCCTGCATGGCGTCCTCCTCCATGTGCATCAGCGTCTTCTCGTACTGCATCAGCAGCTCCTGGTCCCTGCTCATGAACTCGGCAATGTAATTGTAGATAAACCGCTCCTTTGTCTCTCCCTGGTGAGCCTTTTTGCTCTTGATCCTGCGGATCAGCCGCATGGAGAAATCCTCGTCGTCCACCAGCACCACATGATTCTGGTTGATGAAAAAATAGATCCGGTAGCGGCTTCCCAGCACATCCAACAGCTTGGGGATACACAGGGTCCCAACCAGGCACTCCTGCTGTGTCTCCAGCTTGCAGAAGCCGATCTGTCCCAGCTGGATATCATTTTCATACTGGATGCCGGACAGGTCGAGAACCCGCCTGGAGTTCCGGGAGTCGGTGAGGAAGACCGCGGGGCACTGCTCCAGCCTCCACGCCTCCTCGTCCATTTTTTCCAGCCTCTCTCCCATCTTCCATATCATGCTTCTCAACACCTTTTCTCTCTATGTTATGCGCTTTCCGATTTTATGCTTTTCCGATTTTATGCCTTCCCCGCCTTCTCGTAGGCCTCCTGGTAAAAATACTCCTGGGCGTTCAGGGGCTCCTCCCCCTCCTTCTGGGCCACATGTCTGTACTCCCCGTCGCTGCAGGCCTCCCTGGCCTTCTGATTGTCTCTCAGCATAGTGTCAAAAATGGACTGCAGGCGCTCCTTTAAGTCCTCCTGGAGGACAGGGGCAGCCACCTCCACTCTGCGCACCGTGTTTCTCGTCATAAAGTCCGCAGAGGCGATGTAGTACTTTGCCCGCTGGCCCCTTCCAAAGATGTAGATCCTGGAGTGCTCCAGAAATCTGCCCACAATACTGATGATCCGGATGTTCTCCGTGCTGCCCTCCACGCCTGGGATGAGACAGGCAATGCCCCGGATGATCATGTCGATCTTCACGCCGGCACAGGAGGCCTCGATCAGCTTGTCGATGATCTTCTTGTCTGTCAGGGAGTTCAGCTTCAGCCCGATGTAGGCTTCCTCCCCGTTCTGAGCCCGGCTGATCTCCCCGTCGATCATATCCAGCACTCTGTTCTGGAGGCACTTGGGCGCCACCAGGAGCTTATCGGACTTCTCCACCACCTCGCCCTTGGAAAGAGCCTGGAACACAGCTGACGCCTCCAGCCCGATATCCACATTTGCTGTCATGAGCGACAGATCCGTGTAGAGGCGGGACGTCTTCTCATTGTAGTTTCCGGTTCCGATCTGGGTGATGTACTCTACCCGGCCCTCAGCCTTTCTGGTGATCAGGCAGAGCTTGGAGTGGACCTTGTAGCCCTCCAAACCGTAGATTACCTGGCAGCCGGCCGCCTCAAGCCGTCTGGACCACTCGATATTGTTTTCCTCGTCAAAGCGTGCACGCAGCTCCACAAGGACCACGACCTCTTTTCCGTTCTCAGCCGCCTCTATGAGAGCCTCAACCACCTTGCTCTGCTTTGCCAGACGGTAGAGGGTCATTTTAATGGAGATGACGTTCTCGTCCTCAGCCGCCTCGCTGAGCAGGCGGAGGAAGGGCCGGATGGACTCATAGGGATAGGACAGCATCTTGTCCTCCTCCTTGATCTGCTCTATGAGGCTTCTTCCCTCCTGGAAGGCGGGGGATTTCTGAGGCACTCTCTTCTCAAAGAAGAGCTCCGGATTTTTCCGCAGGATGTCCTGTATCTGGAAGAGGAAGGACAGATCCAGGGGCGCCTGGCTCCGGAACACGTGGGTAGAGTCCAGATCCAGATATTTGCAGAGTGTCTCCACCACATCCCCATCCATCTCCCTGGAGAGCTCCAGGCGGACCGGGGAGAGCTTTTTTCTCCTCTTGATCAGGTCTGCCATGAACTCCCGGTAGTCCAGGTCCTCATCGTAGAGGGCGTCCGCGTCAATGTCCGCATTCCTTGTTACACGGATCAGAGATTTGGCCTTGATCTGGTAGCCGTCGAACACTCTGGGAATATAGTGGAGGATCAGCTCTTCTGCCAGCATGTAACAGCCCTCCTGCCCCCGCACTGGGATCAGCCTCTCCACCATGGTGTTGGTGCAGGGGATAATGCCAAGTCTCTCCTTTTTGTTCTTCGTCTCAAGGACAGCCACCGCGTAGATCTCCTTGTTGCGCAGGAAGGGGAAGGGCTGTCTCTTTCCAACCACTGTGGGGGAGATCAGGGGGGCGATCTCCATCTGGAAAAATCTGGACAGGCTGTCCTTCTCCTCCTCGGAGAGACGGCCAAAATCTGTCAGCCGCACACCGCAGGGCTCCAACTTCTCCATCAGGGTGTTGTAGGCCCTGTCCCTTCTCCCGCTGAGCTCACGCACTTTTTTCAGGATCTCTCTGATCTGCTCCGCCGAGGTCATATGGGTCTTATTGTCCCGGATCTTTTTTCCCAGCAGCATCTGGTCCTGCAGGGAGCCCACGCGGACCATGAAAAATTCATCCAGGTTGCTCTGGTAGATGGACGCAAAGCTGAGCCGCTCGCACAGGGGCACCCGCTCGTCCTCCGCCTCCTCAAGCACCCGCTCGTTGAATTTCAGCCAGGACAGCTCTCTGTTCATAAACACCTGTTTTTTTGCCTTTTCTTTCTCCATCGTATCCTCCTCTTTTATTATTCCTTTGTATCTGCCCACTCGGCAATGTCGCCTCTGTAGATGTCCGCCAGCATGTCCGCGCTCAGGTCGTCAAGGGGATTGGACGCCTGCACGATGATCCGGATGCCGTCCTTTGCCACCGGGACCGGATCCAGCACATTTTTCTCGTAATCATACAGCTCTCTGGAAACCATAGCCATATCGCAGTCTCCTGTCAGGGTGTCTGTGATCCCCTGGGAGGAGTCTGATGCCGTCACCTGGATGTCCGCGCCCGGGTTTGCCTCCTCGTAGGCCTCAGCCAGCGCCTCCATCACCGGAGCCAGACTGGTGGATCCGTGGATCCGAAGTGTCCCGGCCGGCTGCGAGGAGAGGAACACATCCTTTCCCTCCCCGGCAGGTACAAAGAACTCTCCCACGATTTCCTGTCCCTTTCCTGTCACAAAAGTCAGGAAATCCTCCTTCAGCGCATTCTGATCGTCCGCACTGGCAAGGTAGAGGGTCCGGTCCAGCGGGTACTTACCGCTCTCAATAGTCTGGTCGTCCGCCTTCACGCCGTCCACCGCCAGCTCCTTCACGCTGTCGTCCCCGGAAATATCTGTGCCCCAGCTCACATAGCCGATGGCGCTCTTATCGCTTCCCACCGCCGCGATCACATCCTGGCCGGAGGTCGCAGTCTTTGCCGTCTCCAGAATATAGTCCCTGTCGTCCACGCCCTCCTCGTTAAGGCCCAGGGCCTGGGCAAGGCTGCTGCGGGTGCCGGACCCGCTCTCTCTGGTGATCACCTTGATCTGTCCGAGGGCTGTCAGCTCCTCAGCCTGCCTGTCGCCACCATCCGCCGGCTCGCTGCCGCTGCAGGCTCCTAGAAGGCAGGCCGCACCCGCTGCCGCCGCAATCGCTGTAATTGCTGTCATACGTCTCCATTTTTTCATTCGCATACATTCCTGTCCTTTTTATAATACATATTCTTCCCTATTATAAATGGTTTTCATGAATTTGTAATCCGAATTTATGTTAAATCTATGTAAAATTGACGCCGGGACATGCAAACTCGCCCAGCGCCATTTCAATCGTATCAATATCTTTCAAAATATCCCCTGTTGTACTGATAATATAGGTGAATATTCCCGGAAGGGCCGCAGTAGCAGTAATTGTGCCGGCATCCCGGCACAATTGCGCACCAGTTACGTTAATTGCAGACGTAATACTTTTGCAAAGTATTACGTCTGCAATTAAACTACGCCAGTTTTTCTGCAATTGCCAGAATAAATTCTTCGCTGTTGAGCACAGTGGGGTTCTCCATTGTGGTGATCAGCGCCAGGTCCTTTGTCATTTTTCCTTCCTCGATGGTGTCGATGGTGGCCTTCTCCAGCTTGTCCGCAAAGGCCATCAGCTCCTTGTTGCCGTCCAGCTCGCCGCGCTTTCTCAGGGCGCCGGTCCAGGCGAAGATGGTTGCCACAGAGTTGGTGGATGTCTCCTCGCCCTTCAGGTACTTGTAGTAGTGGCGCTGCACAGTCCCGTGAGCCGCCTCGTACTCGTAATAGCCCTCCGGGGATACGAGAACAGAGGTCATCATGGCCAGGGAGCCGAAGGCGGAGGACACCATGTCGCTCATGACATCTCCGTCGTAGTTCTTGCAGGCCCAGATGTAGCCTCCCTCGGATTTCATGACGCGGGCCACCGCGTCGTCGATGAGGGTGTAGAAGTATACGATGCCCGCCTTCTCGAACCTCTCGGCGTACTCTTTATCGTAGATCTCCTGGAAAATGTCCTTGAATGTGTGGTCATACTTCTTGGAGATGGTGTCCTTTGTGGCAAACCACAGATCCTGCTTTGTATCCAGGGCATAGTTGAAGCAGCTCCTTGCAAAGCTTGCGATGGAGTCGTTGACATTGTGCATACCCTGCACGATACCCGCCCCTGTGAAGCTGTGCACAAGCTCTCTCTCCTCGTGTCCGTCCTCAGCTGTGTAGACGAGCTCCACCTTGCCGGCTCCCGGGATCTTCATCTCAGTTCCCTTGTACACATCCCCGTAGGCGTGCCTTGCGATGGTGATGGGCTTCTTCCAGTTCTTCACACAGGGCTCGATCCCCTTCACAACGATGGGCGCCCGGAACACAGTCCCGTCCAGGATGGCACGGATCGTTCCGTTGGGGCTCTTCCACATCTCCTTCAGATCATACTCAGTCATGCGGGCCGCATTGGGAGTAATGGTGGCGCATTTCACTGCCACCTTGTATTTCTTTGTGGCGTTGGCGGAGTCAATGGTCACCTGGTCATTGGTCTCGTTGCGGTGCTCCAGTCCCAGATCATAGTACTCTGTGTTGAGCTCGATAAACGGCTCCAGAAGATGCTCTTTGATCATCTTCCAGAGGATTCTTGTCATCTCGTCTCCGTCCATCTCCACGATCGGGGTGGTCATCTTGATCTTTTCCATGTTCGTATTCTCCTTTTCTTTAAATAAATTATTTGGATCAGCGTTTTTATTCTTCTATATGAAGATTTTTCATCACCTTCATGATGTGTTCGTTGGCAAGTCGCTCTGCCAGATCCTCGTCTCTGGACTTGATGGCCTCCAGGATAGAGCGGTGCTCCTCGATGGATTTCTCAGCCCGGCTCTCCTCCTCCACGGACATGGTCCTGGCCATCTTCACATATTTGTGAAAATCTGACAGTACATGTTCCAGTATACGACTATTGGAGGCGTGATACAAGACCTTGTGGAATTTTCCGTCCAGCTCTGACACCTGCTGTGCCTTTTCTGCACCCTTTTTGTCCGCACTCTTTCTCTTCAGATGGAACTCAGACAGAAGGATCACCTCCTCCAGCTCCTCGATCTGCTCCTCCGTGATATACCTGGTGGCCCATCTGGCGCAGAGTCCCTCCAGCATGGACCGGATCATGTAAATATCGTGCACGTCCTTCAGGGAAATGCCGGTCACGTAGGCTCCCTTGTTGGGGATGATGGACACAAGGCCCTCCAGCTCCAGCTGGCGCAGCGCCTCCCGCACCGGAGTCCTGCTGACCCCCAGCTCCTCCCCGATGGCGGCCTCCCGGAGCTCATCATTTTCCTTGTAGACACCGGAGAGGATGTCCTCCCGCAGTCTGCGGAACACCCTTCCCCGGAGAGATTGGTCCTGGTACTCTTCCATTGCCTTTAGTCCTCCTGCGCTGTCAGCGTCACGCCTGTCCTGCGGCACGCGTCGTCAATGACCTTTAAGAGCTCCTCGTCTGTCAGCACCGTGACGCGTCCGCTCTCGTACTCCTGGTCTACCCAGTCCTTGACGATAGACACAAGCTCTGTGTTTTTGTCCACCTGTTTCCCCTCCGGCAGATGGAAGTAGGTGTTGATCCAGTGGGCAATGCCCGCCAGCCCGGAGGTGTTGGACACAGCCACAAGGGGCGGTCTGTTCAGGAATTTGTCCGTGTCAAATATATTGTAGATCTCCTCGTTCTTCAAAAGGCCGTCCGCGTGGATGCCGGCTCTCGTGACGTTAAAATTCTTTCCCACAAAGGGCGTTCTGGAGGGAATGTGGTAACCGATCTCCTTCTCGTAATATTCGGCCAGCTCTGTGATCACGGTGGTGTCCATGCCGTCCAGGGTACCCCTCAGCTGGGCGTACTCAAAGACCATGGCCTCAAGAGGCGTGTTTCCTGTCCTCTCCCCGATGCCGAAGATGGAGCAGTTCACGCCGCTTGCCCCGTAGAGCCAGGCTGTGGAGGAATTGCTGACCGCCTTGTAAAAATCATTGTGTCCGTGGAACTCAATGAGCTCGCTGGGCACGCCCGCGTGGACCCTAAGCCCGTAAATGATGCCCGGGATGGACCTTGGGATCACGGCTCCGGGGTAGTTGACGCCATATCCCATCGTGTCGCAGACGCGGATCTTCACCGGGATCTGGTACTCCTTCATCAGGTTCATGAGCTCCAGGCAGAAGGGAATGACAAACCCGTAAATGTCTGACCTGGTGATGTCCTCCAGATGACACCTGGGGCTGACGCCGGTCTCCAGACACTCCCTTATAACGGAGAGATAGTGCTCCATGGCCTGCCTTCTCGTCATTTTCAGCTTATAGAAAATATGGTAGTCCGAGCAGCTCACAAGGATACCCGTCTCCTTCATGCCGATCTCCTTCACCAGCTCAAAATCCTTCTTGCTGGCCCGGATCCAGCTCGTGATCTCCGGAAACTGGTAGCCCTTCTCCATACACTGGTACACGGCGTCCCTGTCCTTTTTGCTGTACAGGAAAAATTCGCACTGGCGGATCTTGCCCTTCGGCCCGCCCAGCCTGTGAAAATAGTCGTAAATGTCCACGATCTGCTTCGTGCTGTAGGGCGCCCTGGACTGCTGTCCGTCGCGGAACGTGGTGTCTGTGATCCAGATCTCGTCCGGCATGCTGTGGGGCACGATCCTGTCGTTAAATGCAATCTTCGGTATCTCGTCGTAGTGGAAAAGATTTCTGAATACGTTCGGCTCTTTTACGTCCACGAGGGGATACATATGCTCCTCAAGCTGAAGCAGATTTGTGTGTTCATCAAGGTAAACCTTCCTGTCCTGCATGTGTCATCTCTCCTTTAGATTATTCTTGTATAATTGTATACAATCATACAATTGATGTCAATAACAATTTCCGATAACTTGTAATAATAGATGATATTGCAGTTGCCAGTATACATATTACGTGTTATAATATAATAAATATAATTCACTATTGCTATACAACACATTATTCTTTTGAATCAATACACGCATTTCTTTTGAATAATACTGTCTTTTCAGTTTATAATTTTAATAATCCTTGAACTTGCCTAAATAATAAGATGAGAAAGAAGGGGTAAATATGGTTGTTTTATTTACTGTTTTATTATTTCTCTTTTTTATATTTCTTTTCTTGTGTTTTGTCTGTGCTGCCGCTTCAAAAAGAAATGGGCAGCAGGATAGTTCCGACCAGGAGCAGGAAAAATATATTCGGCTTCACAGAAAGGGCTGACCCTGCTATGCTGATGGCTCAAGATTTATACAGACGATTTCCGATGTATTATTAATTCTTGGAACTATATTTCCACTTCCCAGTCCCCTGGACAAGATCAATGTATGGCCGTTTTCTGTAAATATTCCCTCTGTATATTCAGGAAAGAAACCTTCATCCTGACTGTAAAGCCCACCTATTCCCGGAACGATAATCTGTCCTCCATGTTCATGTCCGGAAAGGACCAGATCAACATTCCACAGCTCCAGGCCTCTCCATAGAAGCATGCCTGCTGGTATGTGACACAAAAGGAGTTTAAAATCATCTGATTCTTCATACTGCTTTAAAAACTGATATTCATCTCCGTCGCCCCTCGGTTCGATCATACCATATTGGGACGCTCCGCCTATATTTATCATTGTATTGCCAATCACTGTCTCTATAAATTCATTGTCTAATACAGTTGCTCCTGCTTTTTCTATTTTGTCTCGTATGGATGTCTGATAATAATCTTCATAGTCTTCTTCATGGTTCCCATAAGAGAAATAGACTGGTGCCATATCAGATAACTGTTTAACAAGATTTTCAACAACATCCAGAGACTCTTCGTTCCTGTTGAGCATATCTCCTGTCATACAGATGATGTCCGGAGTCAGCTCCTCTACCATTTTAATCAGCTTCTCATTATCTTTTCCAAAGCTTCGATTGTGCAGATCTGAGAGCTGTACGACTCGGATAGTCTCTTGAATCTTGGGTGAAATAACTGTATACTTCTCTACAACCAGCTGATATTGCGATAGATAAATCCAGATACAGACGCCAACGATTACTGTCAGGTATAAAATTCTGCTATATATCCAAAGCTTGTTTTTCTTCTTTCTAATTTTTCTAATCATAAAATCCTCCTGCTCTTCACACATTCTAATGTCTGTTATGCTTGTTATACTGTCTTTTATCCTATATAATAATAGATAACAAAACAGAAAATATTGAAAAGGAAATCTTTAATAATGAAATTAATCGAATTATATCAAAAGAAAATATATCCAAATCTTCAATACCTGTTCACAAAATTTGACTCTGTTAAATACAGAAATTATGTTGTCTCTCTTCCGGAAAACTTTGCCTCTGATATCAGTCAAAAATACCAGAAAGTTATGCGCATTTGCGAAGGAGAGTACGAGTATGAATATTTCAACTTCTGCTACCTTAATAATGTCCTGTCGCTTGTCATCTTCTGCCTGCGCAGTGGGTTCCTGCCCTCTATAGAAATCAATCACTCAAAATCCTCTCAAATCCAGTGGACTTGGTATTTCGAGCAGCCTTTCCATATAGAACCGACTATCCCATGTCAGGAGGAAATCTGCCCTCGACGCAGTGCTTCCTTCCAGCCCCATTTTGAAGATATATATAATCCGGAAATGATAAAGCTCTGGGGAAAGATATACAACCAGTGTATGTGCTTCAACACGAGTACATACTCTTATATTCAAGAAGAATACCGCTCTCTTATATCCCCCTACAAACGAGTGCTGGGAATCATCTGTAGGGGGACAGACTACACCTCTCTTCATCCGCCTGGCCATCCGGTTCAGCCTTCCGTCCAAGAAGTGATTTCCTATTGCCAAGAGCATATGAAGAATACACCTTATGATGCCATCTATCTAGCCACAGAGGAAAGAAAAATACGAGACGCCTTTGCAGCAGCATTTCCTGGTAAAATACTTGAAAATAAAAGAAAATATTATGATGATATCTATTATAGCGACAACTCCATTCAATATATAAAAGATGTACATTTCCAAAGAGAAAATGATGACTATTTATCCGGACTTGAGTACCTTTCTTCTATCACTCTCCTCTCCAGATGCACATCACTGGTAGGCGGAAACTGTACAGGGACAATGGCCGCTGTCTTTCTGAACAGCGGCAGATATGAACATGTCCACATTTTCGACTATGGACTTTATCCCTTTAAGGAATAGTCAGGAATCACTCCCAGCACAGAGATGTCCAGATATCTTTGGACATCTCCCTTATCATTAATTTTTCTCTGGCCAGATGTAACGATAATAAGAAAGAAAAACAGCAAAGCGGCGGACAAAGCAACAGACTGAAGGACAGACCGCCACAAAACAGGGTAGGCTTGTCTACGGGGCAAATTGGGTTTGTCAGAGACGACAGCCCACGGCACACCTGTCGCCTCCTCAGCCTTTTCTACCGCATGAAAGCAGAGTTTTTCTGCAATCTGCTGTGTCTGGGATGGCTCCGTTCCAGCCACCAAAATGTGAACGATTCTGCTCTGATAATCTGACGACACATAGATCAAGTCCTGAAGCGCCTTGGCGTTAAGAATATCTTCCATACCCATGTCTGTAATCACATTCTCCAACACCGATCTACTTTGCATAATCTCAATAAAATCCTGTGTAAGCTGCTGGCTGGCATTCAAATCATCCGAAAGGATTTCTCCATCTGCCCGGATAGGTCGCACATAGATTTCTGCTGAAGAATAATATACTTTCTGTGTCATAAATCCGGCTATGATTCCTCCTGTTATACTTGCCAGAACAATCCACAGTAAAACAACTCTTTTATATTTTTTTATATATTCTACAATTTCTTTTATCTGTAGAATCAGTTCATCCTTTTCCCTCAATTCTCACACCTCCTTTGCTCTACATGCCAAAGGCAGAAAGATAAAACCAGACATACCGTCAATACAAGGCTGAAAACAGCCGTCTCTCCAACATTCCAGGCGGCAGGCATCAGCTTCCAGATTATTTCCAAAAGCAGCGGGTGCATGCCATAGACAACAATGGACGTCTCCCTGCAAAAGCTCCCTACTCTTTCCCATTTACAGGCAGGTCTTTGCAACGCAAGCATCAAGATCGTACATACAAGAGGCATAAGGGAGAAAGAGAGCGTTGTTCCTCTATCTGCTCCTATAAAGAGAGCCAGACCTGTTTCAGCTGTATTCACAACAAGCCACCATGGGCAGCATAGCAAAGACCTGCTTCTTTTGACTGTCTGCCACTGTATTTGAGTGTGCCAGATTACGGCACCCATCATAGTAAAAGGTATAGCATCGCATAGAAAACGCCGCAGATAATCAAAATAAAAATTTTCCTCCAGTGTTTCCAGGACAGGAAGCAGACTGACAGCCGCCACATTCCATGTGTAGGTCAACGCTCCCCCTGCAAAGAAAAGCAGGGAGACAGCCGCCACATATTTCCATATTTTTCTCTTTTCACATATATATAGCACACACAGAGATGCAATCGCACTGGGGAAATACCATAAGTGGTAGTAAGCGCCATAAAATAGAATCCGCTGGATCAAAAGCTTTGCCAATTCCGCTGCGCTGAAATCAGCATAGCTTCCTTTTAAAGCATCCCATAATATATAAAAAACAGAAAAAACGGCATAGTATCTCATTAGACCACAGACTGCTTTTCCCAGATACCTTTTTTCGCCTTTCCATTTAGACGCGAAAAAATAGCCTGACACCGCAAAGAAAAAAGGGACCGCAATTCTGGAAAGTATTTCTGTCAGAAAGATCCCCGCACTCTCCGACAGATCAAAGAGCGGTTTGATATGAATAGACACAACCAGGCAGGCGCAGACTAGTTTAATCATATCTATAGAATTGTTTCTTTTGATTTTTTTCTGTTCATCATTTTCCACTTTAACCATTTTCTTCCTGCCTTCTTTCGGATTCCATTTTTAGAAGCCATTTCTATGCTTTTTTCCAGAGAATACCGACCGGTATACTTGAAAAAAAGATTCCTAGAATACAGATCCCAGGGGGAAACTGTATAACTGCTGTTATATGTTGTCACGTCATCTATCCTGATTTCGTCCCAGCAGCCCAGAGGCCAGATTTTCTCCAGAAGCTTTTCCCCCTTTTTACTGTGCACGATCACAACCGAATACCCTCGATCATCCCGCCATTTCTCTGCAAGATATTCACATCCCCAGAAATCGCCCCCCGTAAAATCACTAATCCTGTTCTTTTCTCTGAATCTGCAAAAGAAACAAGATGGACGGAGATTTAGGTTTCTGAGGAAAGACTGCAGGTATACATCCTTTTTCATGGATCTTGCATACACCTCTCCGCTTTGAAAGGAAATGCGCATAGAGAACTCCCGCCATCCCAACGCCTTATTTCGAAACTCTACCCGTTCCACCTCCTGTGTACCTGCTGTTTTCCGGAGATATTTTTTAAAAATCTCCGGAGAGCTGACTCCATGGCAAATAAAATCAAAGGTGATCAGCCCGTCATATTCTCTCCCTAGAAATCGGTATAGTGCGGCTACCTGACAGGGCGTTCCAGAAAAAAGGACTGGCCTACCTGCTTCCAAAAAACTCTTTACGCTGGAGTAACAATGGCCTGTATCAGCCTGCAGATATTTTGACCCCTG
>NZ_JPJE01000007.1 GCF_000765215.1 Eubacterium sp. ER2 | reverse complement strand
AAAAAAAAAAAAACGTGCTGTCTCTCGTTCCATTCTCACCCCGAACACAATGCCTCCACTTTCCAGGACATACGCTGCAAGGAGAAAGAAAAACCCCCCTGAAGAACTTCTGCGACGGACATCCTCATCTTTGGCATACATCGCATAGGGCTTACAAAAACTTTCTTCTGACCTATTAGTCTCTGGACATGTCCGTCTGCACAGGCCACATCCTGTACATCTCTCTGCATCTATTTTCGGATAGGGAAATCCCTCCTGATCCTGGCACATAGAAATACAATGCACAGGGCAGACATTTTGGCAGGCTCCACATCCCGTACAGTCATATCTATAAATCTGCTCCATTTTTCTCCTCTCTTTTTATCTTAAAGTTTGCAAGGATTCTTTCTGCCTGTTCTTTTTCATCAGATGAAAATCCAAAATACCATAGACAAAGAAGATACACTCCCAAAAACAGGACCGCCTCTCCGATAAAAGCAGGCCATGAATCAACCGGGATAAACAGCCGAACACAGAGCCCTACTGCCGCCGCTATGAGTAGGGCTGCCGTCGGACGCAGCATACTCCGGAAAAAGACATAGATATCCAACCCGACATGCCTATCGTAATACCAGTTCATCAGTAAAACATTTCCTGCAACCGTAGCCAGAGCCGTACCTGCCGCAGATCCAAGTGCCCCAAAACGAATTGCTAACGGAATGCTGACAATCAAATTAGCGAGAGCAATCAGGAAATAGGTGACTGACCGGAATTTATGTTTGTTTTTTGCTTTCTGTATCTCTATACCGATATTTTGAATCAAAGGAATCATAGTCGGCAACATAATGACTGCCCCAATCAGATATGATCCTTCATATTCCTGTCCTGCCCATTTGATGATAAAAAACTTTCCATACAATAAATAGCCGGTGAGTACTGCCCCGAGAATAATATACTGTATTCTTCCTATCTTCACAAACAGTTCTGTCAGCTTGTCATCGCCCTGGCCTTCTGCAATCATTTTATTCACTCTAGGAATGAATACATTGGATACCGCTGTGGACATATTGATAAAGTACTGATTGAACTGACTTCCGACAGAATAAAGCGCTACGATTCCCGCTCCCTGAAATGCTCCAAGGACCATCTTGTCAATATTCCAGTTAATCTGATTCGCCACTTCATTTAGGAAAACATAAAAAGAGAAAGTCCCCACTCTTTTCAGGACGCCACGTTCCATTCCCTTGAACTGAAATTTCATATGCAGCTTTCTCACACAGTAATAGACATTCAGTCCCACACGCAAAAGCGACAAAATCAGATTGGCCATTACAAGAGACATGGATCTGTATCCCATCAGCAAAAGCGGTAGCCCGATGAAAGGGTTCAGCACGTTTACCATAATCAGAAGCATTCTTTGAAAAATGTACCTCTCATGCGCCGTTATGTAGCAGTCAAAAATAATATTGGGAAAGGTGAGCGCCATGGTTATGATCAATACTACCATAAGAATTCGCACTTCCTGTATTTCTCCAGGGGTCAGGCTCCCTCCAAACAGAAAATCTGCAGACAGGACCATACCTGCTCCTGCAATCACACACAGAACTGACATGGCCAAGAATACAAGGAGAAAAATGCTGTTCAGCTTCCGGATACCTTCCTCATCGTTTTGTACCCTATAATCATAATAAAATTTCACGTAAGAACTGCCAAACCCAAATGTCAGCAATCCCAAGTAGGCGACCGTTGAGTTGCTCAGCTGGTACAGGCCATATTGATCTTGTCCCAAAAGTCGTAGCATGACCGGCGTATAAATCATTGCCGTCAGATTCTGGATGCCGATTGATACATAACTCAAAAACGTCCCCATTTTCAATTGGTTAAATGATCTTGCTCTAAGCATAGCGCTCTCCTTTATAAATGCAGGACAGGAAGTCTCTGGTCTTTTCTCTCTCCTCTTCTATAATTGCTTCTGACTTGCAAAAGTCTGTATCCTTTACGGAATTGCAACCTACTCTCTCCCAATATCTGTCTTCCATATCGAATCTTTGCAGCAGAGTATGAAGCCGAGATCCCATATCTGCAAACGCCTCTTTTCTGCGGAAAACGACAAAGTTCTTTTTAAATATGATTGAAAAAGCAGTTCCATGAAAAGAATCTGTACATACTATTGACGCGTGGTCCACAAGATAGAGAAATTCATCCGGTGCTATCTGAAAATGTTCCTCTGTCTGAAGACGGTAGACCACGCATCCTGCAAAGCGAGCGAACTCCTCCACACGCTCTTTGTATTCTGGCGTATATTCACCCAGAAAATAAGCCAGTATATATCGATTTTCTCTCATCTTCACTCTTTTCTCTATCCTTCTCCACTGTGAAGCAGAAAGATAAAAAGTTGGATCCAGCAGTACTTCCGCCTTCCTCCCACACAAACGATAGATCAATGTCGCCCCCTCTTTTTCCCTGACCGAAAGGAGGCGGAAATCCTGGATCCAGGCAGCATACTCTTTTTTCTTTTCCTCCGGTATGTCCTCCACAGCAATGCTGGGGGCAAAAGCAACTTTCTTCTCCGCACTTGTAAAAGTCAGGAAATTATCACACGTCACATATGCAAGATAAGGATTCCATACCTGGTCACTCCCTGCCACAAAACAGTCATAGGAGGAGTCCAGTTTCTCCGGCGCCGAATCTTTGATGACATATCTGCTCCTCTTTATGTATCTTTTCGTAAATCTATAAAAACTCAGTCTCCTCCTCTCTTCCACCGTAAGATGATAATGTAAGAGTTTCTTGAGACGCAATTTATTCAGATAAACAAAATTCTCTGCATCAAAGACATTGGTCACTTTATGCACAGTCTCGACCTCGGCACCTGTCTCCTTTAATGCCTCCTGGACAGCGTAGTTCTGCAGCCGGTTCCCGTAATTTTCTCCATTTGTAATCGTAATGATTCCTATTTTCACAGTCTATCTTCCTTTTCTGATTGCTTTTATCTTTGTATACATATAATGAATCACATAATAAACCAAGAATTTTTTCTTTTTCAACAGATAATGATCCAGTTTTTTTATTCTCCCATTTTCTCTTTCTCTCTCAAGAAATGTTTGAAATCTTTTATCTGACAGAACCTCCTGTATCTGACCGATACGATACAAAAAAGGAAGGCTCTTCCATACAGTCAGATAGGCGGCTGCCGTATTGATCCCCTGACGAAAGAAATAGTGATTCAGTTCCTTTTGTGCATTCAGACTGATATGATAGTATGTCTGATCCATTTCCAGTATTTTTTTGTCTATATCCATCTGCATTTCAAATGAGTTTTTATAGTAAGCACTACCAGCACCTTTTCCTTGATCAATATGATAGGTCATGACTGGTTTGCTCTCCACTCTGTAATTTCGCACGTATCTGAAGTATTCCAGGTTGAACCTGATATCCTCTCCATACTTGATCCCCTGCGGAAACTGAAGCCCGTTTTCCACAATAATCTGCCTACTGTATAACTTGGCACACGGATACATGAAGAGCTCTTCATTCAACATTCTAGGAAGATTATCATATCCGGAGTGCATGCCTATGATATAGTCAGAAAGTGCAAGCGGTGCCTTCTTTTTTTCTCCCACCACATGCTTATAAAAATTCATGACAAGCCACTGAATGTCAGAATCTGTCATTTGCAGCATTTCCTCCAGAGCACCATCCTCCAACTCGTCATCTATATCCAGAAAATAAATCCACTCTCCCTGGGCCTTTGATATGCCCAGATTCCTTGCGGCGCCTACCCCTCTGTTTTTCTGTCTGATAAGGCGGAACTTCATGTTTCCTTCTATGTATTCCCTGCATTTTTCATAAAAATTGTCTGTGGACCCGTCATCTATAAGTATGACCTCATATCTATCTTCCTTTTGTCTATATATGGAATCCACACATCTTTGAAAATAGAGTTCCCCATTATACACAGGTATGATAATACTGATATGAATTGTCTTCATGCTTCCTCCTGATTTCGTCTAAGCTTATGAGCAGCATAAAACTCATGAATTTTGCTGTATAAAAAACCGTGCCTCAGCAGAATCCGATCCAAAGGATGCAATCTTCCGGACGCAGCTTCTCTTTGAACGATCTCCCGAAATTCCCAAGAGTCCGTTACAGTCTGTATTCTCCTCTTTCTCTCTAATCTTTCAAGTCTTTTTTCCCCTGCAATCCTCTGGATGACCGAAACCGCCTGTGAAAAATAAAAATGATTGATCCTTTCGTATGCTGTCTCATCGATTCGATAGACATTGTTTATGCGGTACTCCATTTCGCGGAATATATCCTTCTGGATCTCCCACTCATTGTCAATCAGTCTGGTCCCCAGGCCCTTTCCATATGTATAACAGTACCCATATACCTCCTTCCGCAGAATAGTAAAATTGCGCACAAAAGAAAAATAGTCCATATTGAACAGCAGATCCTCCCCATAGCTTTTGTCCTCATGAAAGTAGAGGCCATACTCCGAGATCAGCTTCGCCTTGAACAATTTTCCCCACACACAGTGAAAATTCCTGCTACAGCACAACTCAGGAAGTTCACTTTTCATACCCCTGTGGACAGCTTCCGTAAAATACTGTGCATGTCTCATAATTGTTCCCTTGCCGCCCTGCTCTGACATATAGTAGTTCCCGATAACCCAATCTGTGCCTGTCCGGTATTTCATCAGCTCTTTTACTGCGTCCTCCAAAAGAATGTCATCTGCATCCAAAAAGACGATCCAAGTTCCTGAAGCCAACTCTAGTCCAAGATTTCTTGCCGCACTTACCCCACGATTTTCTGTCGTCCTGACAATAAGACGGGAATCTTTCTCCCCAAAACACCTGCATATTTCCTCCGTTCTATCGGAAGATCCGTCATTGATTACGATGATCTCCAATTCCGGATATGTCTGTCCGCAGGCGCTTCGTATACATTTTTCTATTGTTCCCTCGGCATTATAGGCCGGTATTATGATTGTAACTTTTTCCATTGTCTTATCTCCGAAGCAGAGGTCTGATCAAGCAAACCGGACTATAACGCAAAGCCAGCCCTATCACCCTGTCCTTTTCTTTCCCAGTTCCCCTCCACATAAAAGCTGGAAATACTTCTGCAAATCTTTTCCGGTAATATCTGTAGTCATCCCTAAAAGTATGGAATTCCCCGCTCTTCAAAACAGAGAGGAGCAAACAATAGTAATGTACGCTTAGGAAATAGTCCACATATTTTTTCAGCGAAGGAAGTCGATCTAAAACCTTTTCTCGCATTTTCCTCAGATGGCTTTCTACAATACGGAATTTCCGTGAATACCCAGACTTTGTGATACTTCCCTCTCTCGCACGGTAATAATACTCCTCTGTGTCCACAAAGACAGCACGACGGCACTTTAGGAGCAGACTGAACAAAGTAATCGTATCCTCATTGATCTCACCTTCTGGGAAACGTACATTCCTCCACATTTCTACGGCAAACACCTTGTCACATACGCTCTCTGTAATCTGACGCAGGAAAAAATGTCTGAGGACCTCTTCGCTATTCCAGGTATATGTATGTACACTCTTAAACTTTTGTATATGTTCCTCTTCCACCCAGCGACAGGCGGCTATATCTGCGTCCTCTGTTCTCACCGCCTGAAGAAGGTGCTCATACATAGTGGCAGAGATCCAGTCATCCGAATCGACAAACCCCACATATAGACCTTTTGCCAGATCCAATCCCGTATTTCTAGCAGAGGAAAGTCCTCCGTTTTCCTTATGGACCACATGGATCCGTTCATCCTTCTCCGCATACAAATCACAGATTGCTCCACTCTGATCACTGGATCCATCATCGATTAAGATTACTTCAAACTCCTGAAAAGATTGTGCGAGGATGCTGTCCAGGCAATCCCTAATATACTTCTCAACATTATAAACAGGAACAATGATGGACAAAACCGGCTGTTCCTTCCCTCTCATTATGCCTCTGTCCATTTGTTTT
This sequence comes from Eubacterium sp. ER2, assembly GCF_000765215.1. Taxonomy (GTDB): domain Bacteria; phylum Bacillota; class Clostridia; order Lachnospirales; family Lachnospiraceae; genus Claveliimonas; species Claveliimonas intestinigallinarum. The sequence continues at coordinate 11,475 of NZ_JPJE01000007.1, read as the reverse complement.
TCACCTTTCTGGCGGGAATTCCCGCTATCACAATACCCGGCTCTGTAAAAGAAGTATTCACAACAGCGCCTGCTCCCACCGTAATGTCATCGGCAATCGTAATTCCGCCTATCAGAATTGCTCCTGCACCTATATCCACCCTTTCTCCAATCCTTGGTGTTTCCTCAGATACTCCATTATTTCCTATACAGTTCGAGCCGTGAAGACGGCAGTCTTTCCCAATCCTGGCATATCCGTTTACCACGATATTCCCTGTATGATAGATAATCAGGCCCTCATCAAAAGAATTCTCCACAATTTCCAATCCGAGTTTCAGCCCAAGCCGGTTTTTCTTTCTTCTCATCAAAGGATACATGATCCACTTCACAATGCCGGACTGACTGCAAAAAAATTCTGTATATCTCAGCGCTTTCTGATACTTCCATATTCTGACACAGGGATCCTGCGCAACCCATTCTACAAGCCGAGTACGCTTTGTTTTTCCAGTAATATAAAAAGCTTTTTCCTTTTTCAGGCATGCCTTTAACTTTTCTCTTGTATCAATCACAGTCAGTTTCCTCCTCTGTATCTATTTTGAAGACAGGCAAGGATATACAAAATGTTCTTCCATTTTAAAAGCATTGCCAATGAAAATATCCTCTGCTTGACCGGCAGCTTCTGCCAGGGATATTCCCGCAGGACCTCAGAAATATGACTCTCACGGCAATATGCAAGTATCTTTCTTTTTGACTTTCCCGCTTCACCATTTCTCCTGCCGACAGATGCCTCCATCATGATGCAGGTACGCACATTTGCAATTAAAGTGCGCTGCAATGGCAACTTCCCATACTGGTATGCTCCCATCTCCTTCAGAAGCTTTTTCTCATAGCAGAATAGCCGGATTATCTTTTCAAATCTATCGCTTCTGTATGACTTTGAAAGGCTTCCCGCATTCTGGCAATAATAATATACCGGGGCATGGAGCACTTCCGCACATCTTACATATTTCAGGCAGCGGATGTGAAAAATAATATCCTCAGAAATATATTCCCTTTCTGACGGAAACCGAACATCTTCGTTATCAAACAACTGTCTGGAATACAGATTTTTCCAAACAGACATCCCTATACGATCATCATATCTGTCTTCCGGCCGGGAGCCCAACATATTGGCTAGCAGGATCCTGATAACATCCTCGCCGATAATCTTATCAGGAATCCCTTCATTTCGGAAACACTGCTCATATCCGCTGTCATATTTTTTTATATAACCGCCCACGACCAAATCCGCGTTGGATGCTTTTGCTCTGTCATACAGCTTTTCACACATATCAGGTGCTATGTAATCATCCGAATCCACAAAGGCAACATACTCTCCCTCTGCCGCAGCTATACCAGTATTCCGTGCATACCCAAGGCCCTCATTTTTTTTATGTATCACACAGATTCTGTTATCCTTAACAGCCCACTGATCGCACTGCCGGCTGCATATTTCTTCAGATCCGTCATCTACGATAATGATTTCAAAGTCTCTCAAAGACTGTTTGACAAGACTTTCCATGCATCTATCCAGATAGATTCCAGTGTTATATACAGGTACAATAATACTAATCTTTTTTAATGGACTCATCATTCTCTTCCCCACTCCTTCCCTTCATAAAGATAAAAGGCACTGCCAGCATAAAATACGCGAGATAACCACTGTTTTCCACACGTAGAGCACTGTTATAAAACACCTGCAAAATACAAGTAACAGCACATATGGCTGCTGTCCCGCAATAGATTTGGGCCGTTTCATCCAGAAAACGGCGCATAATAAGTGCTTTTGCAGATATGCTTATATAAAATCCAAGGTACAGGAATAATCCGACAAATCCTGTCTCCAGAAACAAAAACGCCTGCAGCAGATAAGTATAATGGATCGTCTCGCCATACTGCTGGAAAAAGCCGCTGTTAAAAAATGTGGAAGTCTCACAGCTTCCCAGACCAAATCCAAACAACCGCTGCGAAATGGTATGCAGAAATTCATTGCAAATCCGGGATATAGCCGTCAGACGGTTCAAGTCTGTCTCCGTACTGTATCCCCCCTGTCCCGTATAATCCAGAATCTGATTCACAGAGAACTCCCATCCCGGAAAGACTGCATTAAACAACTGCAATCCTATAAAGAGTCCTGCGGCCGCCCCTATCAGCATCAAGATTGTTCTGGAAGAAAACCGCGTCAGAAGTATACTTACTGCCAGGATCAGCACATATTCCATAAACCAGAATTTCAACTCACTCAGAGCAGCTATATACAAACTTCCCGCAGAGACATACAGAAAGATCCAAAACGAAAGTCTCCGAGCCATATACATCACGCAGACAAAAGAGACATATATACACAAATAAGTGTTCATATATCCATTACATCCCATCTGCGTTCCAAATAGTCCTCCCAGATTATCCTGACTGTATCCCTGTATCCAGAACTGGAAAGATACGATAAGAATATTGGCATGAAAAAGCCAGGAAAAAAGCCGCATAAGATTTTCCACATCATCGACATCTAGAATAACAACACAGGAGAAGAAAAACAGAAAAAACCTCATTAGATTTCTGTAGGACCAACAGATCAGCAGTATATCCACCTGCTGGAAAAGTGCTGACAGCGTACCTATCACAAAAAAGGCGCCGGCCAGAACAAGTGGAAACACAAAATAGTATCTATCGTTTTTTTCAAACAGAGTTTTCAAAGCCAGTCCCAGGCACAGGAGCATCATAAGATCCATAGCTAAATCAAGGCTATCCGGCATCCCGAACTGAGAAATCATCCATTTTTCCACACAGCAGTAAAAGATCATCAGGTAGATGATCCAGGCCGGACGCCTCAAAAGTAAAAGAATACATCCCCCACCACAAAGCGCTGCTGTCTCCAGTATCATATAATCTTCTCTGATTCCTATAAACATCATAGCAAAGACGATTGCATATCCCGCTATGAAAAGAAGAAACGTTTTCTTTTTACCTTGTATTTTCATCATATAGCCTGCCTGTCTTTTTTAAACAATTTACAATCTGCTCACCCAACGCATACAAAGAAAAACTGTTTTCATAACTTTTCCTGGAAGCCTCGCACATGCGCCTGTACAAGATCGGATCCTCGGAAAGCATACAGATTTTCTCCACCAGTTCCCCCTCACTCTTTCTGATAATAAATCCGTCAACCCCATCTTTTATATATTCTTCCACGGCCCGTGATTCTGTCACAATTACAGGCTTTGCAAATTGTTTTGCCTGTAAAATGACAAGCTGACCGGATGAGATTCTTTTGTCTTTCAAGGCGATGACAACACAAAAGCACTCTGCAATCATCTGGAAAAAATCTTCATAGTAGGTATTTTTATAGACCGTAAAATTTTCTTCGGTTTTCCTGTCTATACTGTCACAGACAATTTTCACCTCGTATGGGTGACCTCTCAGTGCCCGAAATAGGAATTCATAATCTCGGTTACTTCTCCCTGCAGACAAAATATAGGGCTCCGTCTTCTTCCTCTTTATACCTCCGGTCAGATCTTCCAGACCCAGCCTGCAGCTTAGGAGCTTTCCTGCCGGAACGCCAAATAATTTTTCGTAATATTTTTTTTCATACTCCGAATAAACAACAATACAATCCAAATACTTACTATTGATGATCTTTTTTATAAATCTGTATTGCAAAGCACCTGCTGCGCCCTTTCTCCGATTATAGATAAAAGTCATGACCATACAGTAATTCTTTTTTTTCACATGGAAGAGCAAACAATAAAACGCATAAAAAATTCCATAATACTGTTGCAATGCGATTAGATTGTCAATCTCGTTCCTGTGTAAAAAAAGCCGGAATGGGAAGATCAGAAAATTTATATAGCGTCGGATTTTCTCCTTTCGTCCGGACAATTTATACTTCAGCCCGCCGTGGGAGGCTGTCCACCTTTCACCAGTCAGCTCTGCAAGTATACTGTCAAAATTCCATCCGGGCCCAGGCACAGTATCCGTTACGATCATATTTTTACTTACTTTCATATACTTCCACCGTTCTTTCCGCAACCATTTCCCAGTTGTAACACCTGCCCACATAATCAGCAGCCTTCTCTCCCAGTCGGCAGCATTTTTCAGGATCTCTTAGCAATTCTTCCAAATGTCTCTGCAGATCATCAGTGTTTCCAGTGCAAAAGCTCTCCACACATCCCTCTGCCACATTTAGATTCTCTGGAATATCACTGACAAGACAGCACCGTCCATAGCTCATGGCTTCCAGAAGACTTATCGGCATTCCCTCAATCTCACTAGGCAGAACATATACAGCCGCGTTACTAAACAGTTCCTCCAAAAGTTCTCCCTCCACAAATCCGGTAAAGATAATCTTCTCACTGTTTCCTGCAAGCTCCAAGATCTGCCTGCCGTATTCCTGTGCATAGGGGCAGTTTCCAGCGACCACCAGCTTTTTCTCTGTATCTATATTCTTGTAGGCATTTATAAGATAATGGAGCCCTTTTTCAGGTACGATCCGGGCGAGAAAAAGGATATACCCTTCTTTTTCCAGGCCGAATTTTTTCCGAATTAGATTCGGTCTGCGCTTAGGCATCGGATCAACTCCGTTCGGAATATAGTTTGTTCGCCTCCCATACTGTTCCATGAAATATCTCTGAACATCTTTTGACAAGACTATAATCTGATCCGCATATTTAACTGCAAACTTTTCACCAACAAGGAGCATTTTTGACGCAAACCTGCTCCACTTTGCCCGCCTCCAGTCCAATCCATGTATAGTCACAGCTATCTTCTTGTGGAACAGATGCGGAAGCCAGAGCATTAAGCAGGATCCCTCTGCATGATAGTGAAGAATGTCATACCCCCGGGTCAGGGCACGGAGAGTAGAAAAGAATGCTGCAATAATGGCATCCAGATTTTTCCTGTGAACAGTAAACGAATAGTACATACGCATGCCTTTATATTCTCTGATCTGCTCCCCCTCGGGCATTCTGCGGTTATATATATCAATCTGTATTCCCCGTTTCATAAGATGTTCCGATAATTTTTCTACGACGATCTCCACACCGCCACTGCGGGATGGGATTTGCTTATGTCCAATCATTGCAACCTTCATATCTTCTGTATATCAGAGAAAGCTCCTATAGATTTTCTCCATTTCCTTTCCATATTTCTCCAGAGACCAGAGACATTTCCTGGTTTCTGCACAATATCTGCTCATTCGTTCTATCTGCCCCGGTTGCTCCAGAAGTGACTTCACAGACCTGTCCAGAGAATCGATTCCAAATGGCTCGCGGACCAGCACCCCGTTTTCCCCATCACGAATCAAATCCCTTGTGCCTCCTCTCCCGCTTGCGACAACAGGAGTCCCCAGGGAGATGGACTCCAGTACTGACAGAGGACAATTTTCATAGCAGACCGATGGAAAAACGACCAGCTTAGCCCCTGCAATTGTCTCATATAGCTTTTCGCCTGTAAGTACGCCTAGATATTGGACATTAGAGCGGGCACAGCAGCTTTCCTTCAAAGGACCGCTCCCCGCAATTTTAAACTGCAATTCAGGATGTCTGGACGCCAGCTGCAGAAATAGTTGAATTCCTTTTTCCTGTGATAGTCTTCCAAAATATAAAATATAATCTTTCTTTATGAAGTTCTCCATGTGAGATGGAACCATGATAAAATTGGGGATAACTTTTGTCTTCCCCTGATACCGTTTCTTGGTGCACAGAACAGACTCCATAAAAGAGCTCGGACAGATATACAGAGCCACCTTATCGTAAGTTGTTTTCAGGCTATAAAAGAGCCCTTCCACAGATCCGATCAAGCTTTTTAAAACTGAACCGTGGATACATCTGTAACGCACGCAATTCCACTTGCTTCCTTCAATACATTTTCTGCATATTTCTTCTTTTTCTGCATTGTACAGAAGATGACTGGGACAGACCATCTGGGAATCATGGACCGTCTGGACAACAGGAATATTTTTCTTCCAGGCAGCATCAATGACCGAGGGAGTAATTTGAAAATTTATGTTATTCAGATGCACAATATCCGGTCTGAACCGTTCCAGCAGCTCTGAAAATTTCCTGTATGCTTCAAAAGAGTATATGATTTTGACAGGATATAAGAGAGTTCTTAAACCTGTACTGTGAAAATCCATGTGAGAGGTATACAGTCCCCATTTATTTCCCACCTCATTCTTCTGATCAAGCATTCCAAAATACATGACCTCATGTCCGTGTTCTTCGAAATATTTCCCAAGTCTCAAAACATAGGACTCCGCTCCACCCCGCTGGTACAAAAATTTATTGACGAATAAAATTTTCATTTTCTGCTTACCTTGTGTTGATACTCTTTGTATTGTACATAATACTTATTTTGGGTCATATCGACTTTATTTAAGATTGCTCCCAAGATGGGACATCCTGTCTTCTCTAGCTGTTCCTTTACCTCTTGAGCGAACTTATAACTGATCTTATCTGACTCGATCACAAGCACTGCTCCGTCACATTCTTTAGCGATGACTGCACAGTCTATGACACTCCCAAGGGGCGGTGTATCAATAATCACATAATCATATTCTTTCCTCACCTGATGCACCAGTTCCTGAAACATTTCCCCTCCCAGCAGCTCTGCCGGATTCGGTGGAACCGGTCCTGAAAAAATAATATCCAATTCCGGAAATTCCGTTGAATAGATAATCTCTTTGATTTCCGCCTGCTCTGTCAGATAGTTGGTAAGACCATCCACTTTATCTTTAACCCGAACTCTAGCCTTCAAGACAGATTTTCGCAGGTCGGCATCGATAAACAGGGTTCCTTTGCCCGCCTCCGCCATAGAAAGAGCCAGATTCAGAGAAACACTACTTTTCCCTTCATTTGGTATACTACTTGTAAATGCGATTACTTTCTTGTTTCCTCCACAAAGTTGTATATTTGTACGCAGTTTTTTATATGCCTCATCACTGAAATAATCCAGCTGTTTTAATGCTAATTTAATTTTCATTTTTTCTCCGCCTTTCAGCATTTTATTTCTTTTTTCCTATTTTTTTATTTATAGCCGGTATCATGCCCAGCGTGCTGATATTCAGATACCGTTCCACATCCTCTGTACTTTTTATCTTATCATTTACAAGGCCTTTTACGGTCACCGTCACCAGCACCAGGAAGACTGCGACGATACCGGCAAGCAGAGCGTACTTTACAGATCCGACGCCTGCTGGAGTATCTGGAATATTGGCATAGTCTACGACATTGACAGATTGAGTGCTCATAACCTTTTGAATATGCTGCGCCGATACTTCTCGCACTTCATCTGCAATTTCCGCTGCCAGATAGGGATCTTCGTCTGACACTGTAATATAGATTACCCGCGTTTCCGACGGTGCAAGGATAGTCAGTTTTTTAAGGAGATCCTCATACTCTATGTCCAACTGAAGCTTAACAATCACCTGTTCAATCACCGTCCTGCTCTGGATCAATTCCTGATAATCTCTCGTCAGAGCTGTACTAGCTTCCATATCTCCGTTTGTCACTGTGCCGCTCTCCTGTTTTGCAAGAACATACATTTTCGTCGTTGATTCATACTGCCTTGGCAGGAGCGTTACTGATAGCAGCATGGCAGCCAGGGCTGCCGCGAGACCGCTTAAAAGAATAATTGCCATATTCTTCCATATTTCTGTTAATATTTTTTTCGTATCTATTTCAAATCTTTCATTGTCCCTTTTCATACTTGTCAGCTATCTTCCTTCCATTATTTTTTGTGGATGATCAATCATGATCCTCCGCATATAATTACTACCGTACTTCTTTGTAAGATACGCAGCACAGGCTCCCAGATCAGGCTTTCTGCGTCTTAGTCCGTGTGCATCAGATCCAATCAGATCCAACAGATCGTACTTAATAAGAGACCGACAGAACTTCTTGGCAGATATGCCATTCTGTCCCAAGACACTTCCTGCATTGACAGATATCAACACTCCCAGGTCTGACAGTTCCTCCAGAAATGTAAAATCTTTCGTTACACAGTCATATCGCTCCGCATGCGCGAGAACAGGAGTCCAACCATAACTCAGCACACCGCAGAGTGTCTCTCTTAGTTCCACCTGACTTGTTCCTGCACCAAACTCAATCAGAGCATGGTCAGATCCTCCCAGGAAGAATTTTCTGTGCTCTTCCAGGGTGTCTAAAAGCCTATCATCCGCATAAAATTCACATCCAGGATAGACTGTCAGGTCAGGACCGATTCTGTGGGCCATTTCACAGATCTGCTGGATAAGGACATCCAGTTTTTCCTGCTTTGTCTCAAACATCCCCCTCCTGTAATGAGGCGTCAAAAAAATATGACGCACCCCTTGGTTGTACTCCATTGCCAACATACCCTCCGACTCTTTTTCTGTTTCTGCTCCATCATCAACTCCCGGCAGCAGATGACAGTGTATATCATACAATCCTGTCATAAATAACCTCCTATACTTGCTTATTTTTTGAAATCCGTCTACAATAAAATTACCATTTACAAACAGGAGGTACTTTTATGAATACAACAAATGAAAAATCCCGTCTCCACTATCTTGATCTTCTAAAAACAATTGCTATTTTCTGTGTTATTCTCTATCACAGTCTCACTGTGTCAGGAAATGTCAGATCAGGATCTCTAGTTTCCTATTTCAACTACTTCATCATTTCCTGTCTTTCAATATGTATGCCCGTATTTTTTGCAGTAAATGGTGGCCTCCTGTTTAATAAATCTTTTCATTTAAAAAAACATATCCGTAAAATGGCACATATGATATTTCTTGTCATCGTATGGGATATGGGAAATGTACTGGTCAAAGCGACTTTTCTGTATCATACTGCAGACCCTGCTTCTATCCTCCGGCATTTTTGGAGCTTTGACGCGGGCTGGAGCAATCAGCTCTGGTTTCTTATGGCTCTTTTTGTCCTGTATTTTTTCTTTCCCATCCTGAAGGCGACCTACGATACTAAAAAGCATACCTTTTTAATTTTTACAGCCGCATCGCTGGTAATTGTCTGCGGAAACAATATGCTGCTAATCTGTACCCGCCTAGTCGCATTTCTTTTTCATGCTCCTGTTCCTACTTCCGACATAAACTTTTTCAATCAATTTAATCCCTTCAGGGGCATATATGGCTTTTCCTTTGCCTACTTCCTTGTCGGCGCTCTGTTAGTCACTCATATCCGTCATCTTTCACAAAAGCTTTCTTTTATGCTCGCTCTTATTTTATATCTTGCTAGCATGTTGTGTCTGACTCTATACGGAGTTATGTGCTCGTATGGACAAGATACCTATTTCGATCCTGTGTGGGGCGGAATGGAGACAATTTTTGTTCTCATCGGCACGCTCTGCATTTTCAGGTGTAGTCTTGCCTATAGGTATTCTGAAAAACGAATCTGTAGATATGTCAGATTTATTTCCGATCATTCTCTTGGAATATACCTACTGCAGTCTATTCTGGCTGACTTCATGCACACAGCACTATCCCATACTCCAATTTCCGGAAACATACTTATAAATATTGGGGCAGCACTAGTCCTTCTGTGGATCTGTGCTTTACTCTCTTCTGTGGCAAGCAAAATTCCGGTTCTGTCAAAAATCTTCACCTTATAAAACCGAGACGGTGAGTCTGGCAGCCGGTGACTGATTACCATCACTGTCCACCACATAATATTCCACCTGATACTGTCCTGCTATATTCGTGTCTATCTGCCCTGTCACATTGATACGAGTCCAAAGGTCTTCTTCTGTATCTTTATCGTCGATAATTTCCTTTACATAATCAAGCGCATTAAAAACGGAGCCTACCGGAAGCTCCAATCCATTGGTGGTCAAAATAATCTGTGGAACTGTACTTGCCGTCTCCACTGTTGTCTGTTGATCCTGTATGTTCTGGTCAGAATCACTCTGGTCAATAGTATAGCTTCTCTGACATTTAGCCACGTTATTGCTACTATCCTTAGCCACATAAATGACAGTCAGCATTTCCTCTTCTGTCTCCTTATATACAGATTCTATTCTCAAAGAATCCGTCACATCTCCATCCTGCCCATCCTCTGCTGTTACTCCCTGAAGCAGCTCCTCGTCTGATACTCCCATCGAATATGATCGCACTTCCGGAATTGAAATCACCGGAGGCTCTCTATCCTGCCTGATTTTCACAACACTCAGCACTCCGCCAAGCGCAACTGACAGCAGCAATAATACGGCAATTATCTTTGTTCTCATTTTTTTATCCTCTCATATTGTCTTCTATTTTGCACCCTGTCCACAGAGCACAACAAAAATCGTCTTAAACAATATTTTTATATCAAGTTCAAGACTCCAGTTCTGTATATACTGAAGATCAAGCTTAACTACATCTTCAAAATCTGTAATATCACTTCTTCCGCTTACTTGCCATAGGCCGGTAAGGCCAGGTTTAGTAGCAAGCCTTGCCCTGTGATGATAATCATATTTTTCCCATTCATCCAAAGTAGGGGGTCTGGTCCCCACAAGACTCATATCTCCCTTTAATATATTCCAAAACTGAGGAAATTCGTCAATAGACGTTTTTCTGATAAACCAGCCAATACCATGCCCATCTCCATTCTTTCCGCTTCCGATAATCCTAGGATCCCTCTCCAATTTGAACATCTGGCCTTGCATTTTATTTTCTTTAAGAAGCTCCTTCTTTCTCTCCTCAGCATCCATATACATACTGCGGAACTTATAGATTTTAAATGTTTTTCCATTTTTCCCTACTCTTGTCTGTGAAAAAAACACAGGACCCGGAGAAGAAAAATAAATGGCTGGCGCAATAAAAATTGTAAGAACTCCAGTTACAACCAGTCCTGTAATACCTCCGGCTATATCCATCATTCGCTTCAGGAACAACTGTTTTGAAGAAGCCACGCGGATTGCTGTAGAAAGTACAATATATCCTCCCAGATTTCCCAGAAGTTGATTCTGCACTTCACTATCCATCCCGCTCCGCTCCTCCTCAACAGCCACCACCGTATGTACAGTCATTCCCATGTTGATGAGCGCATCCTTCAGAGAGCGCAGTTCATCATTGTCCTGATCAGCATTGATCAATATGCCATCAATCCATTTGGTTCTCACATAATCAAGAATTTCACTTTTTAGACATACAATTTTTGTATTGTCAACATTCTTGCCTTTTAAATCGTCCCGATCCAACAGTACAATCCCTATCACTTCAATCTCAAAAGGAAAACTCCTCTTCATTTTCCTCATAACATCCTCTGTTCTGTCAAACGTTGTAATCACAAGAAGTGTCTTTCTTTCAAAGGAAGTCTTCCGACGCCTGAGAAGATACTGTTTCCATAGAGTTCTTTCCACATAAAGAAGAATAATAGAGACTACGGTAAAAAGCAGAAAATTTATACGTGAAAAATCCGCTCCGGTCTGGCTGAAAAAAAGATACAGGACCATCATCATACAAACAATGCATATGTGCTTGACC
>NZ_JPJE01000060.1 GCF_000765215.1 Eubacterium sp. ER2 | reverse complement strand
CCGGCAGGCGTGCAGAACTATTCCGTACTTACACAGTATGTGCCGGCAGGCTATCAGATGACAGCAAGTGGCGACTTCTATGCGGAAGACGGCGGAAAACTGGTTGTCAATATTGAAAAGATTGCTGTCTCCTCGACCATCAACGTAGTATTTGTGGACGAGAATGGCAACAATCTTGGCGGCGGAGATTTTACTGTTGACGCAGATGGCGATGGGATTTTCAATCTGTCTGAGCTGACTGTGCCGGAAGGATACGCTCTTACTGTGGCAGGTGATCAGTTTGTCAAAGACTATGTGGGCGAGACAAAGGTTCTTACAGTGAAAAAGATTTTAAAATCTTCTATCATCAAGCTGCAGTTTGTAGATGAGAATGAAAATGTAGTTGGCGGCGGTGACTACTTTGTAGACGCGGACGGCGACGGGATTTTCAACTGGAAAGAGATAGAAGTGCCGGCAGGCTACAAACTGGCTGTTACTGGAGATGCTTTTGTGAAGGACTACTCAGCAGTCGAGGCGTCTGAGGTCAGGGTTGAGAAGATCGACAAAGGTACGATTATCAATGTTACATTTACAGATCCTCAGGGCAACAGCCTTGGCGGCGGCGACTACCTGGTAGACCTTGACGGAGATGGAATTGCAAACTATTCTGAGCTTGCGCTTCCTGTCGGATATAAACTGAACGAGACAGGTGATTTCTTCGTGGAAGAAGGCGCGCACTATACGATCGTGCTCAACAGAGAAGGCGCTGCGATGATCCATGTGGTATTTAAGAGCGAAGGCGGCAAGAATCTCGGCGGCGGCGATTTCTTCGTTGACGCGGACGGAGATGGAATTGCCAATTATTCCGAGCTGACGCTTCCTGAGGGATATGAGCTGATCGAGACAGGTGATTTCTTTGTAGATACAGAGAAGACATATGAGATCACTCTGAATAAGGAGATCGAAGGAACGATCATCAATGTAGTATATGTAGACGAGAACGGTAACAATCTCGGCGGCGGCGATTATTTTGTTGACAAGGATGACGACGGTATTGCCAATTACTCTGAGCTTGATCTTCCTGAGGGATATGAGCTGAAAGAGACAGGAGATTTCTTTGTAGTCCCGGGCAAATCCTATACGATCGAACTGGCGAAGATCCCGGAAGGCAAGATGATCAATGTCGTGTTTGTAGACGAGGATGGCAACAACCTCGGCGGTGGGGATTACATCGTAGATGAGGATGGCGACGGTATTGCCAACTACTCTGAGCTCGATCTTCCTGTAGGCTATGAGCTGATTGTGACTGGTGATTTCTTTGTGGAAGACGGAGGAAAGTATACGATCACTCTGAAAATGCGTGAGACGATTTTAACAGTGACTTTTGAGGATACAGAAGGTAATGTGGTCGGGAAGGAGACTCTGGAGGCAGGAGTGCCTGGCTCACCAGAGGATACGCATCACTTTGTGCTTGGAGAGGATTTCCAGCTTCCTGAGGGATACCAGCTTGCCGATGGTGTGGACCAGATCACAGATATTGAGATTCCCTACGGTTCTGTAGGCGGACATACGATGATTGTTGAAAAAGTAGCTTCTGAAACTCCGGAAGATCCGACAACACCCGAAGAGCCTGAAAATCCTCAGGCTCCAGAAGACGACAGCAAGGGTGAGACAGTCAGCACATCTGAAGAGTCCAAAAAGGCTGAATCAAAGAACGCAGAGGATAAGAATACTGCGCCCAGGACAGGTGATACATCTTCCGCAGGTGCAGCAGCAGCGGCGGCAGGTGTGAGTCTTGCAGCAATCGCGGCAGTGATCGCTAAAAAACGCAAATAAGCGGCAGCACAGTTTGCGCAGAAAAGTTAAATGATCCATAACAAAAATATTGCCAAAAATCCGTGTGTTTTTTGGCAATATTTTTTTGGAAAGGGACTGACAAATGAAGATGAAGAAAAGTTTTTTGCGGGCAGTAAGCCTGCTCCTGATTGTGCTGGCCCTGACGGGGTGCGGCGGCAGTGGGGAAAATGAAAATGATGCAGAAAAGGTGGACGACGGCTATCAGGGACGCGATACAAAGGGGTACGGTCATATGTATGATCATATGCCGGACTCTAATGTCTCTTATTCTGAAGAAGATACAGAGCATATACGGCAGTCCATCAATGCCTGGGCGGAAGGTGTTCTTTTGTCGGGGAGTGATGTGGACGAAGAGACGCGGCAGATGACAGAGCAGGGATTGTATGAGTGTATTGTTTCTGAGGATGATCTGGAGAGGGTAAAGGAAGACAGGAAGGTCTTTTACAGCGGAAACGTACAGGTTAGCCAGACCAACACAGAAGTGACGCGTGCCGTAAGGACGAGATATGACAAAAAGGATGTGGGCGAGGTTGACTGCACGGTCACATTTGAGGGATTAAGGGACGGACAGCCTTTCGTGAGGATATACAGTCTGACTTTGGTGATCAGCTATGAAAATCAGAGTGCGTCTGTCTATGAGATCGGAGAGATTGACTGGAAATAAAAAATAAAAACTCTTGCAAACAGCTCCATAAAGAGGTATAGTATTATCGAAATAAGGAATAAAGTCTTCGGGGTCGGGTGAAAGTCCCAACCGGCGGTATAGTCCGCGACCCGCGAACACATGGATGCGCTGCAGAGCATGGGAGATGTGTGAACGGCTGATTTGGTGAAATTCCAAAACCGACAGTAAAGTCTGGATGAGAGAAGAACTATGCGATATTATTTAGAGAACATTTTATTTCATGACTCCGATATTCATATGGATATGGGAGTTTTTTATTGCATAATTCCAAGAAGATTTTCTTTCCTGCAAAATATTTTATTCATCAAAGGAGAGAAAGAAAATGAGTACACAGGTTATGAACAACACAAATGCAAAACCGCGGGCAGGGGTCCGCACCATCGTACAGGCAGGCATGCTGGGAGCGATCGCCGTTGTGCTGATGCTCTTCGAGATCCCGCTGCCCTTTGCCCCCTCCTTCTACGAGATTGATTTCAGCGAGGTGCCGGTGCTGATCGGAACCTTTGCAATGGGGCCGGTGGCCGGGGCATCTATCGAGCTTGTGAAGATCCTTCTGAACTTTATCATCAACGGCACAACGACAGCGGGCGTAGGCGAGATGGCCAACTTTCTGATTGGGTGCGCGCTTGTGGTGCCGGCCGGCATTATCTACCGCAGAAAGCGCACAAGAACAGGCGCCATCATAGGCATGGCTACAGGCACTGTGTTCATGACGCTGATCGGATGCCTTCTGAACGCCTATGTGCTCCTTCCGGCTTACGCCACAGCCTTCCAGATGCCTATCGACGCGCTGGTGGCCATGGGCACAGCGGTAAACGGAAGCATCAACAGCCTGCTCACATTTGTGGCGTTTGCTGTGGCTCCCTTTAATCTTCTCAAGGGAGTGCTTGTATCGCTGATCGTATTTCTCATTTACAAGAAGATCAGCCCTGTTTTCCGCATGAACAGTCAGGCGTAGGGACAGATGCGACAGGTATAAAAGAGCTGAAAAAAGATCCGGACTGCAGACACACGGGGCAGTCCGGATCTTTGTATGAGCGCTTATCCATTTTTTATCCTTTGCCTGGCCCGGCTCTTGAGGGCGGCTGGGAACAGATCTAGGGGCAGATCTCCAGCCAGTAGCCGTCCGGGTCAGAGATGAAGTAAATGCCCATGGCTTCGTTCTCAAAGCAGATGCATCCCATCTCCTTGTGGAGCTGGTGAGCCTTCTCGAAATCGTCCGTGTGGAAAGCCAGGTGGAATTCATTGTCCCCCAGATTGTAGGGCCTGTCCATGTCCCTGAGCCAGGTGAGCTCCAGAAGGTGGGGGGTGACGCCGTCTCCCAGGTAGACGAGCTTGAAGCTCCCGTCCTCGGCCTCCGTCTGCCGGGTCACGGTAAGGCCCAGGGCCTTCTCGTAAAAATCAAGGGATTTTTCCAGATCATATACATTGATATTGTTGTGATAAAATGTAAACTTCAATTCAGGGTGCCTCCTTTAAATCGTAATTATCTGCCTGACGCAGTCTTTAATTAAGTATATCATGTGTAGCCGAAGAAAAAAAGATATGCTATAATGTTCCACATAGATGTAAAGGAGAGCTGGGATGGAAAAGGAAAAGAAGGAGATATGGGCGCAGATCACGCTGGACGCGGAGGCTATCACTGAATTTATGATGTATCAGATTTATACAGGAGGAGCGGGCATAGCCGTGCTGGCGCTGGGAGCGCTGAACGCGGGGCTGGCGGTGGCTTTTGGGATACGGAGAGAATGGTTTATGATGCTGCTCTTTGCGGTGTTTGCCCTGCTCCTCTTCTTTGGTTTCCCGGCGGTGATCAAAAACAGGGTGTCTGTCCTGCAGGGGCAGAAGAAATTTGTAAAGCCTGTGGAATACATTTTTGACCAGGAGGGCATAAGGACAATGGCGGCTGAGAGGGAAAAGAGAGTGCCCTGGGAGAATGTGAAAAAGGCGGTATCCAGAAAGCACATTCTCATTCTCTATGACGAGAAAAAGCATGCCATGGTGCTGCCCATCTCCCAGCTCGGGGATGACTATGGGGCGGCGGTGGACATGATCACGGCCCATGTGCCCCAGGCGGCTGTGAGCATCAGAAAAAGTCAGGACAGGAGATAAACGAATGGTATTTGAGTCGAACAGTGAAAAAGATACCTTTGATCTGGGGCGCCAGATCGGAGAGAAAGCCGTGCCCGGTGACGTCTACACCCTGGTAGGCGACCTGGGAGTCGGGAAGACCGTGTTCACGAAAGGACTGGCAAAGGGCCTTGGTATAGAGGAGCCTGTCAGCAGTCCCACCTTTACGATCGTCCAGATCTACGAGGAGGGCCGCATGCCTCTCTATCATTTCGACGTGTACCGGATCGGTGACGTGGAGGAGATGGAGGAGATTGGATACGAGGACTGCATTTACGGGGAAGGTGTCAGCCTGATCGAGTGGGCAGACCTGATCGAGGAGATCCTGCCGGAGCACTATGTGGAAATAAAGATAGAGAAAGACCCGGGCCGGGGCTTTGATTACCGCAGGATCACTGTGGAGGAAAAAGGCCATGATCGATAATCATACAGATAAGGAAGATGCAGCAATGAGGATATTAGCACTGGACAGCTCCGGGCTGGTGGCTTCGGCGGCCGTCCTGGAGGAAGAGCAGACAATCGCGGAATACACAGTCAATTACAAAAAGACCCACTCTCAGACACTCCTTCCCATGGTGGATGAGATAGCCAGGATGATCGAGTTGGACCTGAAAACGCTGGACGCCATCGCGGTGGCGGCTGGCCCGGGATCCTTCACCGGGCTTCGGATCGGGTCGGCCACGGCGAAGGGGCTGGGGCTGGCCCTGGACATCCCGCTGATCCATATTCCCACACTGGAGGGACTTGCCTACAACATGTACGGCGTGTCGGAGCTGGTGTGTCCTCTCATGGACGCCAGGCGGAAGCAGGTCTACACGGGTATTTACTCCTTTGAAGGGGGATTTTCCACAGTCATGGACCAGTGTGCCATCCCTGTGTCGGAGCTGGCGGACCGGCTGAACGAGCTGGGACAGGCGGTGATCCTTCTGGGGGATGGAGTCCCGGTATACAGGGAGACCCTGGAGGGGAGGCTGTCGGTTCCCCACACATACGCGCCGGCTCATATGAACAGGCAGAGAGCGGCCTCAGTGGGAGCTCTGGGGATGGAGTATTACAGGCAGGGCAGGACGGAGACGGCCGCCCAGCACGCACCGGATTATCTGCGGGTGTCCCAGGCTGAGCGGGAGAGGGCGCAGCGGGAGAAAAAGGAGTAGGAACATGCTAGTGATCAGAAAGATGAAAGAGACAGATATCCCCGCTGTGGCCAGGCTGGAAGCGGAGATATTCCCGGATCCCTGGAGTGAGAGGGCGCTGATGGACAGCTACAGACAAAAGCAGACGCTGCTCCTTGTGGCCTATGAGGATTACCAGCTGATCGGGTACCTGATCATGTATTATGCTTTGGAGGATGGAGAGATTGCCCGGATCGCTGTAATCCCCCGAAAGAGACGGCAGGGGGTAGGCGCCCGGCTTCTTCTGGAGCTGGAAAATCTCTGCGAGATAGGGGGGATCACAAGGCTGCTCCTGGATGTGAGAGAGAGCAATGGACCGGCTATTTCCTTCTATACGGATTACGGGTTCGTGCAGGACGGCGTCCGAAGGAGATTTTACAGCGATCCTGTGGAGGACGGCGTGCTGATGAGCCGTGACCTGGGGAAATAGCTGTCAGAGGAGGAAGCAGTTCCCACTATGACGGGGCAGTTCATCCATATATAATGTAGGCGTAACAGAAGAACAATCCTGTGAGATACCATTTAGGAGGAAATGTATGCGCCAGTATGAAATGATAGAAACAAGAGAAACTCAGAGAAAAATAAAAAAAATAATCTGTAATAAATGTGGAAGAGAGATCCCCACAGAAAAGGGGGAGCCGAGAGCGGATTTCCTCTCTGTGGAAAAGAGGTGGGGGTACTTTTCCGAGAAGGACAACCAGGTGGACGTCTTCGATCTCTGCGAGGAGTGCTACGACGCCCTTGTCGCCACATTTGTTATTCCGGTAGGAGAATAGAATGTTAGATGTATGTTTAGTTGGAACGGGAGGGATGATGCCCCTCCCTTATCGCTGGCTGACCGCTTTGATGGTCCGCTACAACGGGAGCAGTCTTCTTATCGACTGCGGGGAAGGAACCCAGATC
The DNA here is from genome assembly GCF_000765215.1 of Eubacterium sp. ER2. Classification (GTDB taxonomy): domain Bacteria; phylum Bacillota; class Clostridia; order Lachnospirales; family Lachnospiraceae; genus Claveliimonas; species Claveliimonas intestinigallinarum. The sequence continues at coordinate 3,212 of NZ_JPJE01000060.1, read as the reverse complement.
GCCATCAAGGAGAAGGGATGGAGCTTTAAGCCCATCGATGTGATCTGTTTTACCCATTATCACGGGGATCACATCAGCGGACTGCCCGGCCTTCTGCTCACCATGGGAAATGCGGATCGGACGGAGCCCCTCACTCTGATCGGCCCAAAGGGGCTGGAGAGAGTGGTGAACGCTCTGCGGGTTATTGCCCCTGAACTTCCCTTTAAAATCCGGTTTCTGGAGATTACGGAGCCGGAGCAGACATTTGAGATGAACGGATACCGTCTGAAGGCCTTCCGGGTCAACCACAATGTGCTCTGCTACGGCTACACGCTGGAGATTGACCGGGCGGGGAAATTTGATGTGGCCCGGGCTCAGGCTGCGGACATTCCCCAGCGTTGCTGGGGCCTGCTCCAGAAGGGAGAGACCGTGGAATATGAAGGGCGGACGCTGACACCGGACATGGTGCTGGGACCTCCCAGGAAGGGGCTGAAGGTCACCTACTGCACGGATACCCGGCCTACGGATTCCATACGCAGCAACGCCAGACACTCGGATCTGTTTGTCTGCGAGGGAATGTACGGGGAGAAGGATAAGCAGAAAAAGGCTAAAGAGTACAAGCATATGACGTTCTACGAGGCGGCCCGCCTTGCGAAGGAGGCGGAGGTGAAGGAGATGTGGCTGACTCATTACAGTCCCTCCCTCAATCACCCGGAGGAGTTTTTGAATGATGTGAGGGAAATCTTTCCCAATACGGTGACGGCCAGAGACGGCAGAACGATGGAACTGGTATTTTCAGATGATAAATAGGAAGGCAGAGGCAAGTGAAATGAACGAAGAGAAAGATATTCTTATCCTTGCGATAGAGAGCTCCTGTGACGAGACGGCGGCGGCTGTCGTCAGAAACGGCAGGGAGATCCTCTCGAATATTATATATTCACAGATCGACCTCCACACGCTGTACGGCGGAGTGGTGCCGGAGATCGCGTCCAGAAAGCATATCGAGAAGATCAATCAGGTCATAGAGAAGGCGCTGGCGGAGGCCGGCGTTTCCCTGCGGGACATAGACGCGGTGGGCGTCACCTACGGCCCCGGACTTGTGGGAGCCCTCCTTGTGGGTGTGGCGGAGGCCAAGGCCATCGCCTACGCGGCAGGCAAACCACTGGTGGGAGTGCATCACATTGAGGGACATATTGCGGCCAATTTTATCGAGCACAAGGAGCTGGAGCCGCCCTTCCTCTGTCTGGTTGTCTCCGGCGGGCACACCCATCTTGTGCGGGTCAGAGACTATGGAAAATTCGATATCCTGGGACGGACCAGGGACGACGCGGCAGGGGAGGCCTTTGACAAGGTGGCCCGGGCCATTGGACTTGGCTATCCGGGAGGCCCAAAGATCGATAAGGTGGCAAAGGAGGGGAATCCGAACGCCATCCAGTTTCCCAGAGCCCGCGTGGAGGATGCGCCCTACGATTTCAGCTTCAGTGGTGTGAAGTCGGCAGTCCTCAACTACATCAATGGCTGCCGTATGAAGGGGGAGACCTTCAGTCAGGCGGATGTGGCTGCTTCTTTCCAGAAAGCGGTGACAGACGTGCTGGTTGGGAATGCCATGCACGCGGTGGAAGAATTCGGCGTGGATAAATTTGCCATTGCAGGAGGCGTGGCCGCCAACAGTGCGCTTCGCCAGGCGATGGCACAGGCCTGTGAAGACAGGGGGATTAAATTCTACTATCCCTCTCCCATTTATTGTACAGATAACGCGGCCATGATCGGTGTGGCCGCCTACTACGAATATAGAAACGGTACCAGACACGGCTGGGATCTCAACGCGGTTCCCAACCTGAAGCTGGGCGAGAGGTAAAGAGGATGGGCAGAGAGACCGGGACAAAGAAAAGATGTACCGCTATTTTGCTGGCGGGAGGACAGGGGACGAGGATGGGCTCGAGGATACAGAAGCAGTATCTTCTGATTCAGGACCGCCCGGTCCTCTTTTATTCGCTTCGCATATTTGAGAGGTCAGAGGTGATCGATGACGTGGTTCTGGTGACCGGGGCGGGGCAGACAGAGTATGTCAGAAAAGAATTTGTGGGAAAATATCATTTTACAAAAGTGACCCACATCGTGGAGGGAGGCCGGGAAAGGTATCACTCTGTGTGGGAAGGCTTGAAGGCGGTGCGGGCTGAGGGTGATCTTCAGGACAGGTATATTTTTATCCATGACAGCGCCAGACCCTTCCTGACAGAGGAGATCATTCGGAGGGCATACTGCGATGTGCAAAAATATCATGCCTGTGTGGTAGGTGTCCCGAGCAAGGATACAGTAAAGATTGTAGATGAGAAGACATTTTCCAGGGAGACGCCTGACCGGAGGTTTGTGTGGATTATCCAGACTCCCCAGGTCTTCGACGCTTCTATCATCCTAGAGGCGTACGCAAAAATGATGTCCCGGGACAAGATACAGGCCACGGACGATGCCATGGCTGTGGAGAATGAGCTCCGTATTCCTGTTCACATGACAGAAGGGAGCTACGAGAACATCAAGATCACGACTCCGGAGGATCTGGACATAGCGAAAGTGTTTGTAAAGAGGTGCTTTCCGGATTTTTGACAGGAAAATCCAAAAAACTTAAAATTTTGTATTGACTCAGGTTTTTCAGTGTGATAAAATAACCAATGTCGCTGAGAAAGCGGCATGAAAACAAACCAACGTGGAGAGGTATCGAAGTGGTCATAACGAGGCGGTCTTGAAAACCGTTTGTCCGCAAGGGCGCGTGGGTTCGAATCCCACCCTCTCCGCTTCATATTGAATAGACAAAAGTCTGTGTGATATGAAAAGGGCAATTTGGAGAAGTACCCAAGCTGGCCGAAGGGGCTCCCCTGGAAAGGGAGTAGGTCGTTAACAGCGGCGCGAGGGTTCAAATCCCTCCTTCTCCGCTTATAATAGCATCGGTTCTGAGAACTGAAAATGATGTCAAAAAAACTTAAAAAAAGTTCTTGACAACAGAAAAACAAAATGCTATTATAGACAAGCTGACTCGCGAGAGACAGCGAAAGACAAAAAGAACCTTGATAACTGAACAATAGACAACGACCCTGAAAATTTCTAAGAGAAATATTCAGAACGGAAATCAGACTGAGCGAAAGTGAAGGTCTGATGCCAACAGTAAATAACGGGATAGGAAAGCTAGTAGTTTTCCTGACCGAGAGAGAACTTTTTTACGAGAGTTTGATCCTGGC
>NZ_JPJE01000059.1 GCF_000765215.1 Eubacterium sp. ER2 | reverse complement strand
ACCGGTACAGCCAACCGGCAAGGCGGTACTCTTGTTTCGGCAGGGTGGTACAGTTAGACCGTGCAGATGGTACTAATTCACCGTTATTTACATACGGATTACTGTTTTATGGAAGATCTGCTTCCATGGTCTGAGCAGCTACCGGAAATCTGCCGAAGCAAAACCAAAACAACGAATGTGTAAACCGGCCGCCGGGAAACGGCGGTCAAAAAATACGCTGGTACTCATGATTTACCGTGTACTAACAAAACCAAGGCAAGACTTTACATTACCGATTAATTTATCCGTATACAAGAAGGGGGAACTGTTTTGGAAATCACCGGCCATTTTAGCGGAAATATTTTTGGTCATGAGTAAAGGAAGAACATTGAGCTTGAGATGAGTGGTGCCATCTTGCGAAAAGGAGAAATCTTCAGTACAGAGCTTGTGATTCAGACATTTTTGATAGAAATCAGCGGCGCTGATCTTTTTGTTCAGGCTCACTCCTGTAAGATGAAGAAAATTATAGGGATAAAAAGCAACTTCCAGGGAAGAAACAGATAGATCTTTACTCCTTAAAAGGAATAGAAGATTGCGACCGGAAAGATTTTGTTCGTATTTTAGTGCACAGTCTACGATGATAGAGAGCGCCTGCTGCTTTGTGTATTTTGTCATAAATGGAATCCTATGAGGTGTCCGATGAGTTTGTATGGATCATAAAAGATACGAAGAGTAAAAAGAATTTTAAAGGGAGATGGTAGTGCCGCAGCACTAACTGTCTCCCTTAATGACTGATTTTTCAGTTGTCCGCCAACGCTCCGGCCTGTACATCCGGCTTTGCTATCGGGTTTTTCTGTTGCCCGCCAACGCTCCGACCAATCATCGGCTTTCATTTCGGATTTTAGGTGTCAGTCGCACCAGCAGAATTCGACTGCTTTGTGTGTATAGTATACGCTGATCAGACTAATGAGTCAACTAAATAAATACAAAGATATAAAAAGTAAAACAAAGGAGATCAAACCAATGAGCAGTATATTTGCAGGTAAAACCTTAATGATCACCGGCGGCACCGGTTCCTTCGGGAACGCCGTCCTGGACCGGTTTTTAAAGACAGATATAGGGGAGATCCGTATCTTTTCCCGCGATGAGTTAAAGCAGGACAATATGCGGCATTTTTATCAGCGGGAATTCCCCGAGTACAGCGACAAGCTGAAGTTCTATATCGGGGATGTGCGGGATATCCAGTCCGTGAAAAACGCCATGCACGGTGTGGACTACATCTTCCACGCGGCGGCCCTGAAGCAGGTGCCCTCCTGTGAGTTCTTCCCCGTCGAGGCGGTGAAGACCAATGTGCTGGGCACGGAGAACGTGCTGACTGCGGCCATCGAGGCAGGAGTAAAGAAGGTCATCTGCCTGTCCACGGACAAGGCCGCCTATCCGGTGAACGCCATGGGCACCTCCAAGGCCATGATGGAGAAGGTGATCGTGGCCAAATCAAGGACCGT
>NZ_JPJE01000058.1 GCF_000765215.1 Eubacterium sp. ER2 | reverse complement strand
ACTCTTTTATCGTTGCCGATTATGTCCGTGCCGGACGGATCAACATCGAGCCCTGGCGCGGTGCCCAGTATCTTGCCCTGCAGCGTCTCACAAGGCAGCGCAGGCACATCAATGAAGCGATTGCCAGGGAGAAGAACTATGTCCTGAACAACGTCTTCCTAAAGTTCAGTGAGTTTGCTCTCCTCAGCGGCGAGGAAAGCCCTGTTTCCGATAAATTCAGCGCTACTGCCGAAGCAATCCTGACTGAGTACAAGACTACGGAGGATATCGCCAATGCCCCTTTAAAAGAACTAATCGACTTTATCTCCGCTTCCGGACATGGCAGGTTCTCTGATCCGGATCAAGTGGCCAGCCTGCTTCAAAAAGCAGCCCGTAACTCTTACCGGTTGGATAAGGCACTGTATGAACCGATCACCACATCCATCGCCTGTTCCTTTAACTGCATCCGTGCTTTTGAAAAAGAGCAGAAAGCTCTCGATAAAGCCATTGCCGCAACGGTCGCAGGGTTAAATCCTACGGAGTACCAGATCCTGAAATCCATTCCGGGGATTGGACCCGTTTATGCCGCAGGGATCCTTGCTGAAATAGGGTCTGTACGCTGTTTTAACAGCAACAACGCCTTGGCAAAATACAGCGGCATCATCTGGAGAGACAACCAGTCCGGTGAGTTTGATTCTGAGGACACACCGATGATGAAAGCAGGGAACCGATACCTGAGATACTACCTGATCCAGGCTGCTGGCAGTGTGGTTAGATACTGTCCGGAATACACGGATTACTACAACAAAAAATTTGCTGAAGTTCCCAAACATCAGCACAAGCGTGCACTCGCGTTGACCGCCCGTAAATTAATACGTCTGATTTTTGGTCTGCTGGACAAGAATCAACTCTACTCTCCGGCAAAGAGTAGGTAATCGTATACCGAACTTTTTTCTTGCGGTTTTGTCGCAGGCCTATTTGTTGTACCCTTTTTTATCTGTTTTCATTGAAATCTTTTTTTATCACCTCTTGACATATC
>NZ_JPJE01000057.1 GCF_000765215.1 Eubacterium sp. ER2 | reverse complement strand
CAATCCGAAGACGTGACGCATACCGAACTAAAAGTAGGGAAATGTGTGAGCTGGCTGCCAAGAAAAGCCGCTATTGTTCATACCGTACCCGTACCGTAAACCGACACAGGTGGATGAGGAGAGAATCCTAAGGCCGACGGGAGAAGCATTGTTAAGGAACTCGGCAAAATGACTCCGTAACTTCGGGAGAAGGAGTGCCTGCGAGAGCAGGCCGCAGAGAATTGGCCCAAGCAACTGTTTAGCAAAAACACAGGTCTATGCGAAACCGAAAGGTGAGGTATATGGGCTGACGCCTGCCCGGTGCTGGAAGGTTAAGGGGAGAGGTTAGCCGTAAGGCGAAGCTTTGAACTTAAGCCCCAGTAAACGGCGGCCGTAACTATAACGGTCCTAAGGTAGCGAAATTCCTTGTCGGGTAAGTTCCGACCCGCACGAAAGGCGTAATGATTTGGGCACTGTCTCGACAATGCACCCGGTGAAATTGAAGTACCAGTGAAGATGCTGGTTACCTGCGCCAGGACGGAAAGACCCCATGGAGCTTTACTCTAGCTTGATACTGGGACTCGGTATTGTATGTACAGGATAGGTGGGAGGCTA
>NZ_JPJE01000056.1 GCF_000765215.1 Eubacterium sp. ER2 | reverse complement strand
GACCCCTTGAAGACGACGAGGTAGATAGGGCAGAGGTGGAAGTGTGGTAACACATGGAGCTGACTGTTACTAATCGGTCGAGGGCATAACCATAAAGGTTCGGGAAGAGATGGAAGATAGAGAATTTCTTGTATGTGGTTTTGAGGGTACATGAAAATATGAAGGCAGTCTGTGAAAACAGGCTGTTTTTTGTTTGCAAAAAAGCGGTGGATGCTGATAGAATAGTAGACAGCAGAGGCTTCACGCAGAAAAGCAAAAGGTAAAGGCAAAAGGAAGAGATACAGATGGTATATATAAGCGAGATCAGCAAGACTGTGCCCAAGAAGGGCAAAAACAAGACCAAGGACAAGGTATTTCAGCTTCTGGATAAGCTCCACATCCCCTACGAGAGAGTGGAAAACGATGTGGTGGAGACAATGGAGGAGTGCGAGGAGATCGACAAAGCTCTCGGCACAGAGGTGAGAAAGAGCATTTTTCTGTGCAACCAGAAGAAGACGAGCTTTTTCCTGGTGGTCATACCTGCCGCAAAGCAGCTGGACACGTCCGCTCTGGAGAAAAAGCTGGGTGTGGGACATCTGTCCTTTGCCTCGGCAGAGATGATGGAGAAGCACCTGGGAGCAAAGCCAGGCTCTGCCTCTGTCATGGGACTTGTCAACGACGAGGACGAGTACGTGCAGCTCATCATGGATAAAGAGGTGGCAGATGAAGAGTGGTTTGGATGCAATCCGGGGATCAACACGGACCATTTGAAGCTGAAGACAGCGGACCTTCTGAACAAATTTCTTCCCCGCATTTATCACAAGGCAAAGATAATGGAGCTGTAATATAGAGAATAAAAAATCTGGAACTTCGGCAGAAGGTTCCGGATTTTTTACATTGCGGGTCGGATAGACCCAGTTGAGCATGTTGAAGTTTCTTAATGGAGAAACGGAAACGTGCGAAATAGCAACCACCCGCTATGCGGGTGCGCGACGTTTGTTATACAAAAAATCACCTTTCCGTTATAATAGGGTTGTTCAGGCCACTATTAAAGAAAGGAAAGGTGATTTTATGGCAAAGCAAACAAATTCGCTTGCACATACGAAGTGGTAAGGTCAGAAGTATTGAAGAAGCCAGTTATGGATAAAAATTCAATACTCCTGACCTTATTTTACTCATAAATAGAAATAAGATTTCGATGATGATTAATCTAAATATTTTGATAAACTAATTTGTGTAGCCTTAACGATTTCAAAAATAATTGTAAGTTCTTGAGGATTGCATTTGTCTAGTATCTCGACTATTTTATTAGAAAGATTACTTTTGTTAACCATTGACTGATCGAATAGTATATCATCAGTACTTACTTCTAAAATTAAGGCGATTTTTACTAGAACGGCTAAACTTAATTTAGTATTACCGGTTTCAATATGACTCATATGAGTTGTTGATATACCAACTTTCTCCGCTAACTCTTCTTGAGAAAAAGAATGAGCTTTTCTATATTTTCGAATTCGTTGTCCGATTAAGAAATAGTCCATTATATTTCCCTGCCTTTATAGTTAATATATATTGAATTATAAGAGATGGTATGTTATGTTTTAATAAACTATATAGGCTATTAAATGCTTATATAATTAAAAAAAGGATGGTGGTTGAATTGAGTTAGTTGTCATGATTTTGAAAGTATTAAAAAGACTAGGAGGGAATATAATGCGAAAAAGAATTGGTATATTATTGGTAGTTGCACTTGTTGTTCTAGGAATAGTATCTTGTAGAGAAGACAATGATAACAATAGTTCAGAGATTGAGAATGGTCAAAAGTCAGTAACATCATCTGTAGATAAAGAAAGTAAACCACAAGAAATACAAAACAGTTTGGAAGATAGGGAGAAAAATATAGTACCATACGCAGTTATTAAGCCTGAGTTACAACTAATACTTAAAGCAGATGGGACAATTATAGGGAGAGGAGCTAATACATATGGTCAGCTTGGGAATGGAACAAGGGTAGATACAGAGGAATGGACAAATGTTGAGGAAATAAATAATGCTGTAGGTATCTATGCTTTGGATGATTTTGGAAGTTCGGAAACGGGAGCAAATATAGAATATGAATATTGTTATGCTTTGACAGAAGACGGGGATTTGTATAGGTGGGGAGCAGATATACTGACTCCTGAAAAAGTTTCTATTATTCCACAAATTGAGGAAATAAAACAAACGACAGATAGAACACTCATGATTAAATGTAAAAATGGGGAAAAGTATATGATTTGTGCAAGTGTCACGGACTCATATGATATGATTATATCTTGCGACACATTATCTGACAATGCAAAATTTTTTGACATACAATATGTAAATCATAGCTTAAATAAAGGTGTAGTGATAGATGGAAATAAATTAACATATATTAATTTTACTTCAGGAATGACGGGAGAAGATACTATAGAACCCAAGATTTTGACAGATTTTGATAGCATAATAGCATCAAGTTATGATATATCTGTTGAAGAAAAAATAGTTGATGCAGTAAGCGTATATCATAACGAAGACAAGGGAAGAGGAATGATTTTGCTTACAGAAATAGGTAATCTGTTACGATTATATGAGTCTCCAGAAAAACAGCCGGTAATTGAAGATTTAACAGTTATTGGAATAGATAAAGCATATGTTTCACAGGATAATGTTTTTTTATTAAAAGGTGGAGAAATACTTTGTCAAGGTGATAATACATCAGGTCAATTAGGAGATGGAACGAGAGAAGACTATTATAGAGATTATTTGACTATCGATGATGCAGTTTTTACGGATTTTTATTATCATGATACTTATGAAAATGAGTATGTTTTAGCAATGGATGAAGATTACAATATATGGGCATGGGGAGCGAACTTTGATGCATTGCCACAGATTATTGTTGACCAGTCTAATTTTACATTAACTGAATAATGGATAAAATTATAATACTAATTAAGCCCTTTTCAGCAAAAAAAGACAGCCTGCGCGAGGGGGATAGGATGCCCCATGAATAGGACAGCGGCGGGCTGTCTTTTTGTGTCGCTTTTTGTTAGGCGGAAAGAGGCTCCAGGGTGTATAATAGTCTCAAATATAAAGGACACGGATGATGAGGGAATGGGAAAGAGGATATTTGTGCTGGAAGCGCTGTCTGTCTATATGGAGCTTGTGTTCCACATCTATATGGGGCTGGATATGAGATATGCCCCTTTGTTTTTGTGCGCCTCGGCGGCCTGGGGGTTTCTGGCGGCCGCGGCGGTGTCTCTTTTGCCGGAGAGGGCCGGGCGGGCAGTGGGAGCCATACTGATCCTGCTGATGTCTGTCGTTTATATGGCGGAATTCATATGCAAGAAAATCCTTCAGCAGTATTATCAGATCGTGGGCGGGCTGGACACGGCTGCCGGCAATCATCTGGGAGACTACCTGGCCGCGGTGTGGCAGGCGCTAAGGGAGAATATCCCGGGGCTTTTCCTGCTGGTGGTGCTGCCTCTGGGAGTCTGGATCTTGACAGTCCGCAGGGCAGGGAAAAAGGAGCCGGAGGAGACAAATGAAAGGACAGGAAAAATCGGCCGCTGGAAGATGACGGCGCTGGCCCTCGGGGCGGCAGCAGTTTTCTTCGCCTGCTTCCTGGCCGGAGTCTTTTTCCTCCCGTGGAAGGGGGAGATCACGCCTGCCTATCTGGCTCGGACAGACCTTTACACAGACGACCAGGTGGAACAGCTTGGCCTTGGGACCATGCTGTTGCAGGATGTCCGCCACAGTATATTCGGAACTCCCGGGGAGACGATGCCCCAGGTGGAGGAGGCGGCGGAAGGGCAGCAGGAACCGGAGGAGCCGGTGTATGATCACAATCAGATGGATATTGATTTTGAAGGGCTGACAGCAGCGGCGTCCAGCGATGAAGAGAGATGGCTCAGTGAATATTTCGGAAGTGTGCAGCCGGCACAGCAGAACGAGTATACGGGCATGTTTGAGGGGTACAATGTGATCTTTATCACAGCGGAGGGCTTCAGCGGCTATATGATCGACCCGGAGCTTACGCCCACTCTCTATCAAATGTCCACCGAGGGATTTGTCTTTAAAAATTTTTACACGCCCCTGCACTTTACAAGCACATCGGGAGGAGAGTTTCAAAACCTGACAGGCCTCTATCCCCGCGCAGGCTTTCCCGTCAGTCTAACTGAGAGCGGAAAGCGGTCCACCTACCTTCCCTTTACGCTGGCAAATGCGCTGAACGGGGAGGACTACACTTCCATTGGCTACCATTTTAACCAGAATATGTATGGGCGGGAGCTGTCCCACCCCAATCTGGGCTATGAGTGGAGGCAGGCGGACGCGTGCGGGCGCCCGGTCACAAAGGAGACAAATGAGAGCGGCCGTGAGTACTGGCCTCAGTCGGATGACTACATGGTGGAGCAGACCTTTGCGGACTATGTGGACAGAGAGCCCTTCAATATCTACTACCTCACTATCAGCATGCATCTGCCCTACGGGTATGACAGCAATGAGATGTCCAGGAGAAACTGGGAGCAGGTGGAGGATCTTCCCTACTCCGACAAGACAAAGGCATACATGGCCGCTGGGATGGAGCTGGAGAAGGGACTGACCCATTTGCTGGAGGACCTGGAGGAGGCGGGGATCGCGGACCACACGCTGATCGCCATGGCGCCGGACCATGTGCCCTACTCGGACCTGGACATCCTGGAGGAGCTGGCAGGCCGGGATTTCGGCTCTGACTCAGTGGAGACGCTGGACGAGGAGAATGTAGATCTGGATGTCTACCGGAACACCTGGATCCTCTGGTCAGCCGGCATGAAGGAGCCTGTGGAGGTGGAAAAGATCTGCTCCCAGGTAGATATCCTACCCACCATGCTCAACCTTCTGGGGGTGGAGTATGACTCCCGGCTGCTGGCCGGCACGGATGTGTTTTCCGATCAGGAGGGCATGGCTATATTCTTTTCCAGGTCCTGGATCACGGACCAGGGGACCTACAGCAGATACACGGAGGAGTTTCAGCCTGCCCCGGGCGTGGAGATGACAGAGGAAGAGCAGAATGTGTATGTGGAAAACAAGAAGTATGTGGCGGACTGCCGGCTGCGGCTGGGAGAGCTGATCATTGAGACGGATTATTACCGGAAGGCTGTGCCGTAGGCCTTCCGGTTTTTGGCATATACCCAAAATTATTATTGACATATGCCCGAAACAAGCCTATACTTTAAAGAAGGAGGGGCAGCAGCCACCCGAACAAGGAGAGAGAAACGCGACAGGAGGAGATGAGAAATGCCAAGACCCAGAAAATGCAGGCGAGTGTGTGACTATCCACAGACTCTTGTATTTGCTCCGGTGGGAGGAAATAAGCAAGAGACCGTGAATATGACTGTGGATGAGTATGAGACGATCCGTCTCATTGATGGGGAGGGATATTCCCAGGAGCAGTGCGGAAGGCAGATGGAGATCTCCCGCACCGCGGTCCAGCTTGTCTACGCCTCCGCCAGAAAGAAGCTGGCGAAGGTGCTGGTGGAGGGGCTGACTCTCTCTATCGGCGGAGGAGATTATCAGCTCTGCCGGGGAGACGGAGGCTGCAGGGCCTGCGGCGGATGCTACAAATACGCCATCAGCCGGAAATATGAAAAGCCGAAGGGAGACGGGATCATGAGAATAGCAGTTACTTACGAAGACGGCCAGGTGTTCCAGCATTTCGGACACACAGAGCAGTTTAAGATTTATGACGTGGAGGACGGGAAAGTCATCGCCTCGGAGGTGGCGGACACGGATGGCCAGGGACACGGAGCCCTGGCGGGCGTGCTGTCTGCCCTGGGAGCGGAGGCGCTTATCTGCGGAGGCATCGGCGGAGGCGCCGTGCAGGCGCTGACCGCCGCAGGTATACAGCTTTACGCTGGAGTGTCAGGGGACGCGGACCAGGCGGTGGAGGAGCTGTTGGCAGGAAAGCTCTCGCCAAACGCAAAGGCCAACTGCGACCACCACGGCCACGGGGAAGGGCATCATGACTGCCAAGGACATGGCGAGGGACACCATGGGTGCGGAGGGCACGGAGAAGGTCATCACGGGTGCGGACATTAAGGAGTGTACGGGAAAAGTACGGACAAATGAAAAAGACATGAAATAGGCAGGGCGCCCTCTGCTAGCGGTCAGCATGCAGAAGGCGCCCTGCCTTTTCTATTTCCCCGGCGGAAGGGGGAAGGACATCCTCCAGAGAGTAGGGGATGCCCAGCTCCTTCCACTTGTAGACTCCCAGCGTGTGGTAGGGCAGCACCTCCACCCGCTCTACATTGGAGAGGGAGCGGATAAAGGCGTCCATCTCGCGCAGGTCCCTCTCCTCATCTGTGAGGCCGGGGACAAGGACGTGGCGGATCCAGACCGGCACGCTAAGCGTATCAAGGAGACCGGCCATGTCCAGGATGTTGTCATTTTCCCTGCCGGTCAGCTTCCGATGTCCTGCCGGGTCCATCAGTTTCAGGTCAAGGAGCACAAGGTCCACGTACTTCATCAGCTCCAGAAACCGGCTGTAAAATGGCTCTTCCCGGGCAAAGGGAGCGCCGGAGGTGTCCAGGGCAGTGTGGACTCCGGCCTCCTTTGCCCTCCTGAAAAACTCTATCAGGAAATCCAGCTGGAGCAGGGGCTCCCCGCCGCTGACTGTGATGCCGCCGCTTTTGCCCCAGTAGGGGCGGTAGCGGAGAGCCTGGGCGAGAAGCTCGTCAGCGCGTATCCTGAGTGCCTGGCCGGAGGTCAGCGCCCAGGTGTCCGGATTGTGACAGAAGCGGCACCGCAGGGGACAGCCCTGCAGAAAGACGAGGAACCGGATGCCCGGCCCGTCCACGGAGCCAAAGCTCTCTGTGGAGTGGACAAGGCCTGTGATATGGCCGCCGCTGATGTCCGGCTGTGAGTCTGGCTGTGAGGGGTATTCTGACAGGTGTTCCATCTTACAAGTTCCTCCTGTGTGCAATAGCTAGGTTACATGGTCTTGTGGCAGGTCCGGGCGATCACGTCCAGCTGCTGTTCTCTTGTCAGGCTGATGAATTTCACCGCGTAGCCGGATACCCGGATGGTGAAGTTGGCGTACTCCTCCTTCTCCGGATGCTCCATGGCGTCGATGAGCTTCTCCACGCCGAAGACGTTGACGTTGAGGTGATGGGCGCCCTGGTAGAAATAGCCGTCCAGGATGGAGGTGAGGTTGTCCACTCTCTCCTCTACGGAGTGGCCCAGCGCGTCCGGGTGGATGGTCTGGGTATTGGAGATGCCGTCCAGGGCCCACTCATAGGGCAGCTTAGCCAGGGAGTTGAGGGAGGCCAGTAGACCGCTCTTCTCCGCTCCATAGCTTGGGTTTGCGCCGGGGGAGAGGGGCTCTCCGGCCTTGCGCCCGTCAGGCAGGGAGCCGGTGGCTTTGCCGTACACCACGTTGGAGGTGATGGTGAGGATGGAGGTAGTGGGCTCGGAGTCCCGGTAGGTGTGGTGCTGGCGGATTTTCTGCATAAAGGTCTTTAAAAGCCAGACCGCGATGTCGTCCGCCCGGTCATCGTCATTTCCATACCTGGGGAAATCCCCAATGGTCTCGTAGTCCGTCACGATGCCGTCCTCGTCCCGGATAGTGCGTACTTTGGCGTACTTGATGGCGCTTAAGGAGTCCACCACGTGGGAGAAGCCGGCGATGCCTGTGGCAAAGGTGCGGCGCACATCTGTGTCGATGAGGGCCATGAGGGCGGACTCATAATAATATTTGTCGTGCATGTACTGGATCAGATTCAGGGCATTTACGTAGAGACCTGCCAGCCATCCCATCATGGAGTCAAAGCGGTGCATCACCTCGTCGTAGTCCAGATATTCGGATGTGATGGGCCTGCTTTCCGGCCCTACCTGCTCCTTGGTGCGCTCGTCCACACCGCCGTTGATGGCGTAGAGGAGACATTTTGCCAGGTTGGCCCTGGCGCCGAAGAACTGCATCTCCTTCCCGGTCTGGGTGGCGGACACGCAGCAGCAGATGGAGTAGTCGTCTCCCCAGATGGGCCGCATCACGTCGTCATTTTCATACTGGATGGAGCTGGTATCTATGGAAATGCGGGCAGCGTAGGCCTTAAAGGTCTCCGGCAGACGGGTGGAGTAGAGAACCGTCAGGTTGGGCTCCGGAGAGGGCCCCATATTTTCCAGGGTGTGGAGGAAGCGGTAGTCGGTCTTTGTCACCATGGAGCGCCCGTCCTGGCCCATGCCCGCTACTTCCAGGGTGGCCCACACCGGATCCCCGGAGAAGAGCTGGTTGTAGGAGGGAATGCGGGCGAATTTTACCATGCGCAGCTTCATGGCCAGGTGATCGATGAGCTCCTGGGCCTCCTTCTCTGTCAGTGTGCCGGCTGCCAGGTCCCTCTGGATGTAGATATCCAGGAAGGTGGAGATGCGCCCCACGCTCATGGCCGCCCCGTTTTGGGTCTTGATGGCTGCCAGATAACCGAAGTAGAGCCACTGCACTGCCTCACGGGCATTTGCGGCGGGCTGGGAAATGTCAAAGCCGTAGGAGGCTGCCAGCTCCTTCATCTGCCTCAGAGCCCGGATCTGCTTTGCCAGCTCCTCCCTCTGGCGGATGATGTCGTCCCGCATGGAGCCGTAGCCGCAGTGGTCGAAATCCTCTTTTTTGGACTGGATCAGAAGATCGAT
>NZ_JPJE01000055.1 GCF_000765215.1 Eubacterium sp. ER2 | reverse complement strand
CCTATGACCGTACAAGAAGACCAGGCATTTCTTGAAAATGCGCTCCCCTTTTTCCCCCGCCTCTCTCCCTCGGAGAGATCGCTGCTGTTGCAGAGCACCACGTCCGTTTCCTATAAGAAGGGAGCCTCCATCCACCGGGCGGACTACAAATGTCTGGGGCTTCTCCTTGTAAAAACAGGATCCCTGCGGGTGTACATCATGTCCGAGGACGGCAGGGAGATCACCCTGTACCGCATCTATCCCGGGGAGCTGTGCATCCTCTCCGCCTCCTGCGTCCTGTCCTCCATTACCTTTGACGTGTACATAGACGCCGTGGATGACAGCCAGGTCCTGCAGGTCAGCTCCGCTGTCATCTCCCTTCTGATGCACGACAACATCTACGTGGAGGCCTTTGCCAACAAGGCGGCGGCCGAGCGCTTCTCGGACGTCATGTGGGCTATGCAGCAGATCCTATTTATGAGCTTTGACAGGCGCCTTGCCATCTTTCTTCTGGACGAGTCCGCCTCCCTTGCCACAGACACCCTCTCCCTGACCCACGAGCAGATCGCAAAGCTCATGGGCAGTGCCCGGGAGGTGGTGACCCGGATGCTGAAATATTTCTCCCAGGAGGGCTATGTATCCCTGGCCAGGGGCAGCGTCACCATCCTGGACAAAAAGGCTCTCCGGAAGCTGGCTGACTCTGCGCAATAGCCGCTCCCTGGCCCGCTGGTCTATTCATAGGTCTCTATTCATAAGTCTTCATGGCGGCCTCCACCGCCTGGATGACGGCTGTGCGAAGGCCTGCTCTCTCAAGGGCGGCCACGCCCCGGATGGTAGTGCCTCCCGGGGAGCACACATCGTCCTTCATCTGTCCCGGATGCTTTCCCTGGTGGAGCATCAGCTTCCCTGTGCCAGCCATCATGCCCGCGGCCAGCTCGTAGGCCTGAGGTCTCGTAAGCCCGTACATGACGCCCGCATCCCCCAGCGCCTCTATAAACATGCTGGCAAAGGCAGGCCCGCAGCCGCTGATGGTGTTGGCGATGTTGACTTTCCCTGTCTCCACCTCCACCGCCATGCCGATGTCAGACAGCAGGGAGAGGAAAAATGCGTGCTCCTCCTCCGTGAGGGAATGTCTCTTCTCGCAGGTGTAGATCCCCTCCCCCACTGCCGCCGGGGTGCTGGGGATGGCCGTGATGTGGTGGATGCCGGGCCCCAGCATCTCCTCAAAATCGTCGAACATGACGCCTGCCGCCACGGACCAGAGGACTTTTCCCGAAAAAAGGCCCTTCAGGGGCTCCAGCACCGCCCCGGCCATCCAGGGCTTCACCGCCAGCACTACAAGATCCGACTGCTCCACCACCTCTTTGCTGTCCCGGCAGGCTCTCATTCCCCTCGCCTCCGTGTTCTTTTTCAGCTTTTCCCGGTTCACTGCGCAGGCGCACATCCTGGACGGCTCCAGTGTGCGGGTGTACAAAAACCCATCCGCGATAGCCTGTCCCATATTTCCAAATCCGATAAATCCAAGCTTTACCGCTTCTCTTGTCATACCATACCTCCCATACGGGCGTCCTCATTCTTTTCCCGCGTTTTCTTATCTTTTCTTATCCTGATGCTATTGTAACAGTCAGTAGGACGCCTCTATCTCCTTTATCTTCTCATATAAAAATCTGTTGGCCGGCACAGGGATGCCGTGCCTCTCGGCCATGGGGATCACAGTCCCCGCAAACATCTCCACCTCCGAGGGCCGCCTGGACACAGCGTCCTGGCGCATGGAGGGCATGCCCTCCGGGGAGAGAGTGCGAAGGATGGCGATGTACTCCTCCAGATCCTCCTCTGTCAGCCGGATGCCCTCCGCACCTGCAAGGGCGATCACCTCCCGCATGGCGGCCAGCATAGTCTCATGGGCCCGGCTTCCCTCCTCCAGGGCTCCGCCGTAGTTGGTCTCAAAGGCCATGCATGTCTGATTGACTCCCACGTTCAGCATGAATTTTCCCCAGAGCCTGCGGAGGATATCCTCCTCCACTGTGTAGGGCATCTTTATCTCATCAAAGTAGGCTGCCACCTGCTCCAGATTCTCCTTCTGAGAAGCGTCCTCAGCGCCGATCCGCAGTTCTCCCATTTTTGTGTAGGTCAGCTTACTGCCAAATTTCATGGCGTCCATTCCCTGTGCTACCGTGTCGATCAGCCGCCCATGGCCATACCGCTCCCCGATAATCTTCTCACTGCTTATACCGTTCATCACAGAGAGGATGACCGTATTCTCTCCCACACAGTTTTTCATGGTGTCGAGAGCTCCGGCCCCTTTGCGGAGGCGATCTGGTCTCCGTAGAGAAGGCCCAGGGCACCCATTCCGATGATCGCTGTTCTCTCTATCATCCTCTTTCCCTCCTGCTCTTTTGTCTCCTGTAAAACAGGATACCACGGACCGGAAGGCATGTAAAGAAAAGCCGCCCGCCCGGGGATCATTTCCTCCTCCCCGGCCGGGCGGCCTCTCCTGTTTTCCTGTCTATTTTTTTGAGGGTCTTTTCTTTCTCTGTTCTCTTCGGTCTGTCAGTCGGTTTGTCAGCAGCACGGCCAGGTATCCCAGCAGGGCCGCCGCCAGCAGAACGCCGTTGACAAGGTCCTGGGAGGGCACCTGCCTGTGCAGTGCCAGCCGCAGAATAAAAGCCGGCCTTGTCAGGAGATCCTTCCCGTAGATAAACTGGTAGACCAGTACTGCCGCCAGTATGCAGACCACCAGATTGACCAGGCTGAACAGGGCCCCTGCCCTCCTCCCTTTCAGGAAGGTAATGCCCCACAAAAGAAGGGCGCCCCCTGCGAACACAGCCAGGAACAGGGTGCCCATATTGACCTTCATGCAGATCACCACCGAGTTGACACAGAGCACCGTGGCCAGGCACGCCCAGATCAACCCGTTATAGACAGCTCCTGTGACCCTCGCCATCACTCCTCAACCGTAAACGTGGCGATGATGTGGGTTCCCTTGGCAGGCATCTTGTCAGAGGGTCCGAAGGTGATCTCCTCCTGATACTGGTAAGCCGCGTTGCTCGTGATGCCGGCCGGGCAGCTCTCCAGACACATGATACAGCCTGTGGCGTACTCCTGGTTCACCTCCAGGTTGCCGCCGAAGCGCATGTCCATATCCCTCTCCTCGGAGGCCGTAAACAGATCCGCAAAGGAGCAGTTCTCTGTGCCGATCTCCACATTTACATCCAGTCCGGTTCCCTCAATGATGCCGTCCGGATCGTCCAGAGCAATGTTGTTGCCGTCCTGGGCGCCCAGCTGCTTCAAAGCCTCATAGAATTCCTTCGTGTCCGCTGTTGTGGTAAATAAGGTCTTATCCGCATTGGATCCCTCCTCATTTACGATGGCGTGGATCGTCGACTTGTCATAGCCGGTGGAAAGAATGTTCATGGAGATAGTCTTTGCCTCCTCATTTACCACCATGGACGTATCGTCCACTTTAATGGTAAAGGTGACATCTGTCCCCTCCTCCGGCATGCTGTCGGAAGGTGTAAACTCAATAGGCTCGTTGTACTGGTACGCCGCGTCGCTGGCAATACCTACAGAACAGCTCTCCATGCAGAGCAGGCAGCCTGTAGCATACTCCTGATTGAGGGCCACGTTGCCGCCAAAGCGCATATCCATCTCCCGCTCCTCGGAGGCTGTGATCAGATCGTATGTATCATACTCTGTCCCGTCCACTGTGATGGACACATCCAGGCCGCTGCCCAGAATGGTGCCGCTCTCCGCGTCAACAGGAATATTGTTTCCCGGAATACCTCCCAGCTCCACAAGGGCGTCGTAGAAGTCCATTGTGGACGCCTCTGTGGTGAAAAATGCGCTCTTGGCGTTGCTCCCCGACTCGTTGACGAGCAGATGGATAGAGGACTCAGTGTTTCCTGTAGCTGTGGCCTGTACCGTGATAGTTTTAGACGCCTCGTCCACGGTCAGGGCATCTGTACCCTCCTGGGTCTCCCCCTGCGCCTCCTTCGTCGTCTCCTCTGCGCTGTCACTGCCCGTGTCCTTCTGGGCTCCGCACCCGGTTATTCCCAGCGTCAGAAGCAGGGCGAGAAATACTGCTGTTTTTTTCATAAACCTCTCCTCCTTTGTCAAAAAGTGAACAATATTTCTTCTTTATCTTAACCCTGTCGCCTCCTAAAGGCCAATCGGTATTTATTATATATCATCTCATATATTCATTTTTTCTATATATGGCAGGGCTGCAGAAATTCCCTGACCTTGCGGCCGCAAAATAAAAAGCAGAGACCTCTCATCCCTGCTTTTCTCTCCTGCTCCCACCAACCGCAGCCGGGGAACAACATCTGTTACATTTTTAGGAATTCAAGCCTACACGCCCAGCAGATCCTTGATCTCCTCCTTGCCCTGGGCGCCGATGGCCATGTTCACCTTCTTGCCGTCCTTGAATACAATGAGAGTGGGGATGGACATCACTCTGTACTGCTTTGCCAGCTCCATCTCCTCGTCCACATTGACCTTGCCGATCTTCACGCCTGTCAGCTCATCAGAGAGCTCCTCAATGATAGGGCTCACCATCTGGCATGGGCCGCACCAGGTTGCCCAGAAGTCTACCAGTACCGGCACGTCTGACTGTAATACCTCTTTTTCAAAATTGTCCTTTGTAAAATGTAATGCTGCCATATTATCAATTCCTCCCTTTTGGATTTGTTTTTTTGTTTCTGTCTCTATTATACACGATCCGGGAGGTTTTTCTGTAACCAGGTCACATTCTTTACAGTTTTTTCATATTCTCAGGTTTTTGTAGATCGGAAAGCTTCCTGTCCTGCCCGCTCTGCGGCGTTTCCCGAAGCAGGGGCAGCTCCACAAGAACCTGCGCGCCGCCTTCGCACAGATTGGCAAGGCGGATGCTCCCGCCTGCCTCCTCTGCAAAAGTGCGGGCAATGTAAAGCCCCATGCCGTAATGCCCCTTCCGCCTGGCCTCCCCGTCCTGGTAGAAGCGCTCCGTGGCCCGCCAAAGGGCCTCCCTGGAAAAGCCGGGGCCCTCGTCCTCCACAGCCACCGTGAGCCTTCCCTCCCCGGAGGGGGCGAAGGTGGTCTCTGCCCTCACCTGCACCTTCCCCTTTTCCGGGGAGTGATCCACTGCGTTGGAGATCACGTTCAGCACAGCCCGGGAGAGCCTTTTTTTGTCCCCCTCCAGAACCCAGCCCACGCCGCCGTCTGCTGCTTTTGCCTCACAGCCCCTTGCCGCGCTGCTCCGGCAAATGACCTGCACCTGTCTGGATCTTCCAAGGGCCTGGGCCCTCTCAGCTATCTCCTCCATCCAGGGGCGAACCGGGAAGAGCTCCCGCCCGCCGTCCGCTGCCCTGGCGGAGTCCTTTTTCCCTCCCGCCGGGCCCATGGCCTCCTGGAGGATGGACAGGTAGGCCTCTATGTCTTCTACATTATCCAGGATCTCCCTGTCCCACTCCCGAATCTCCCGGATGTCCTCCGTCTCCAGAAAGAGCTCCGCGTTTCCCCGGATAATGGTGAGGGGCGTGCGGATGTCGTGGGCCAGGGCGCACACCTGCTCCTCCTTTTTTGCCTCCAGCTCCCACTGCTCCCGCAGGGATTTGCGGAGGGCTTCCTTCATTTTATAAATAGCTCCCAGCACCTGGTCGATCTCCCGGATATCCGAGCGCTCCCTCTCAAAATCCAGGTCCTCCCTCTCCACCCGGGCGGCGGCCCGGGACAGCACCAGAAGACGCCGATCCACATATCTGCCAAAGAACCGGGGCACCACCACTGTCAGCGCTGCCAGAAGAAGGCCCAGAACCGCCAGAAAGAGAAGCTCCGCATTGGGGAATATGGTGCGCAGAGCGGGAGAGACAAATTTCGCCATCACCTGGTAGCTGATGAAGGCGATGTTGCCGTTGTCCTTTTCTATTCTCTGCCAGAATTTACCGTACAGTCCGGTTGTCTGCCAGTCTCGCCCCTTCTCCCACACCGCTCTTTGCTCCTGCCCCGATAGGGTGCCGTAGAGATAGGATCCCTCCCTGCTGTATACGCCGTAGGAGCAGGTGTCCGGCAGAAGCTCTCCCTCCACCTGGCCGCCTGTACGGATGGCCTGGGAGGCCGCCATGATCTGGTTCTGCTCATAGGAGGGGATGCGGATGCAGTCGAGGGCGATGAGTGCAAAATAGAGTCCTATGACCACGCAGGCCAGCAGAGCGGCTCCGGTCCCGTATCCCAGGAGGAACCTCACAAAGATTGCATGCAATCTTTTTTGTCTTGGATTTTTCCTGTTTTTAGTCATTTTCAATTTCTCCATTTATAGCCCATTCCCCACACTGTCTCCACAGGCTCACAGCCTGCCTCCCGGCATTTTGCCCGGATGTTTTTTATGTGCTCCGTGATGGCGGAGCTGTCGCTCTCCCCATCGTATCCGAAGACATGTTCATAGATCTGCTCCCGGGAAAACACCTGCCCCCGGTGGAGGGCCAGATACTCGCATATCTCGTACTCGCTTTTCGTGAAGGGCAGCTCCCTCTCCCTGTACACTGCCCGCTTTTCCCGCAGATAGAACCGCACATCGCCGGCTATCACCGCGTGGGTCCTCTCCCGCCTCTCCCGGCGGATGTGAGCCTGTACCCGGGCGCGGAGCTCTCCTATGCCAAAGGGCTTGCGGATATAGTCGTCGGCTCCCAGCCCCAGTCCCCGCATAAGATCCTCCTCCCCGGTCTTTGCCGTGAGAAAGAGGACCGGGCAGTCCACCTCCCCCCGGATGCGTCTGCACAGGGAAAAGCCGTCCATCCCCGGCATCATCACATCCAGGAGGATCAGATCATACTGTCCCAGCCGAGCGGTGTCGATCGCCAGCGGGTCGCTCAGCGCGTCCACATGGCAGCCATCCTTCTCAAGAGCCCGCCTTATGACCCGCAAAATCCCCTCCTCATCGTCTATCGCCAATATATGCACTCCCATATTCTCCCTCTCCCACTAAAAATTCTTTCTCCCCATCCAGAGCAGCGACGCCCCGAAGATGAGGGCTGTCAGCCCGCCGCACACAACAAGCGCCGGCCATGCGTTTCCCGTAAGAACGGCCCGGTCCACGGCGCCCAGGCTATATACTAGCATAAAATCACACCATCTGCCACCAAAGGACCAGGGCAGATACATCCAGATCCCCTCGCCCATACCTGTCAGCATGAGGAAGGCCAGGATGGCACCTCCCACGCCCACACCAATGCTGGCTCCCCTCCCGAACTGGGCAGCCAGGAACAGGTGGAGCATGTACACAGGCGCCTGGCAGATCCAGATTACCGCCGCCTCCAGAAGATATACCTTCATGGAAAATACATTCCCCCCGGGGAGCAGGTGGAACAGAGCCCCAAATCCCAGAGCGGCGATGAGGGCGGCGATAAGGCCCAGGGCCATGAGACAGAGCCATTTGCCAAGGAGAGCCTGCCAGCGTCTCCCAGGCAGCAGAAGAAAGTTCTGAAATCCACTGTTCCTCTCCATCTCCACCGCCATGCCGCAGATGAGCCCTGCAAGAAAGGGCCAGATGCAGGCCAGCACCTCCAGGTAGGCCTGGGCCTTTGCCCCGCTCTCCCAGGCGGAAAAGCTGTAATATAGAAGGAACACCGCCATGCCCACAAGGGGCAGGATAAGGTGTACCCACAGGATGGAGGTGTGGGCGTATTTGCGCATCTCCCCGCAGAAAAGTCTCACACAGGATCTCATGCCTGCACCGCCCCCTTTCTCTCATACCACCTTCGGGACAGATACCAAAGAAAAACCAGAAGGGCCAGGCAGAGCGTCAACCCCGGAAGGATGGCGGAGGTGTCCAGCAGCTCCGGGGAGTAGGTGGGGATCCCCGGCCGGGCCGGCATATTGTTGGGGAGAACTCCTATGACCGCGCACATCAGCCTGGGAAGGACCGCATAGGGGTCTGCCATCCAGAAGGATGTGACGGCTGTGAGGACGCCGCTGGTGGCCAGGGCCACGTTTATGATAAGGGCCGGGAGCATGCCAAGTCTCTGCCCCATCCACAGGCAGAGGGGCACCTGCCAGATGCCGGCCGCTGTCATCACAAGAACCGCCGCCAGCGTCTGTGTCCAGGACACCTGGAGCGTCTGCTCTATCCCTACCGCCGGCAGGAGGATATTTCCCAGCACCCAGGCCAGGACGCCCACCAGGATGTTGGCCTTTGCCGCCGCCAGGGCGCAGGTCAGGATTTTGGCGTCCCACACCCGGGCCGGACGGACGGGGAGGGACAGGACTGCCCGGCTCCCCAGCTTTGCATCTTTTGCCGCTGTCATGCAGCAGACAAGAGAGAGCATGCCCGGATAGAGCCCCACATACCACCAGTTGTAGCCGCTGATAGTGCCGTAGCTCCTGCTCAGCCAGAAGGCCACGGCCAGGGTGACCGCGGGCATGAACAGCCACAGCTTTCCGGTGCCGCTGCGGCGGTATTTCATGGCCTCCGCCCGGCACAGACTCCAGAGAGATATTTTTTCAGAAGACATCCTATTCCCGCTCACGCCTGCCAGCCCCCTCTCCGGTTCTTCTCCACCACTTTCCCAAAGAGCTCCTCCAGATGCCCTCTCCCTGGCATCCCTCCCTGGTAGCCCAGAACGCCTCCTGCCAGGATGCCGATGTGGTCCGCCATCTGCTCCACCTCTCCCAGGATGTGGCTGGATATGAGCACGGTCATGCCCCTGTCCGCAAAGCCCCTCAGCATGGCGCGCAGCTGCTGGATGCCAAAGGGATCCAGGCCGTTGGTGGGCTCGTCCAGTATGAGAAGATCCGGGTCCGGCAGAAGGGCCGCCGCAATGCCCAGCCTCTGCTTCATGCCCAGGGAAAATTTCCCCGCCCGCTTCTTCCCCGTATCCGTCAGCTCCACAATCTCCAGCACCTCATCGATCCGTCTCTTTGGAAGCCCCAGTACAGTGGTGCGCACAAGGAGATTTTCCCGGGCGCTCAGGTTGTCGTAGATGGGCGGCGTCTCTATGAGGACTCCGGTCCTTCTTAAGTCCTGCCTCTGCCAGGGCTTTCCCTCAAAGAGCACCTCCCCCTCGTCCGGCCTCATCATGCCGGTGATAATTTTCAGCAGCGTGGACTTCCCGGCGCCGTTCGGCCCCAGCAGCCCGTAGACGCACCCTCTGGGGATGCGGACCGCCACCTTGTCCAGGGCCCGCGCCTCGCTGCCCCGGAACGTCTTTGTCAGTGATCTTGTCTCTAACACGATTGACTGCATATTCTTCTCCTCCATTTTCTTTTGGGAGGGCCCTCTTCCCGGGGCCTCCCTGCCTTACATCCGAAAGTATAGAGAGTGGTTATAAGGAATTTATAAAGATGGAGAAAATATGGTATAATGACTACATTGTAGTCATTATACCTGCGCATAAAGCGGTTTCTGCGGAACCGCAGAAATCCGCTGCGCATCTGCCGGAGCCCCATGGCGCTGTGCGGCCATGGTATAATGGCTTACAGAACAGGCTTTCAAATGCCGGAAAAGGAGCTGACATTTGTCACAGCCCCTGCCTTCGGGGCACAGGGCATCGGACAGGCTGCCTTTTGGTCGTCTACACGCTTATTCGGTACGGCATGTTTGTCTTCGGAGCCAAAGCTCCCAAAAAATGATCAACCATCAACCTACCGTGTGGATGGTTCCCTGATAGCTCTCCTTGAAGGTCCATCCGCCGGTCACATCAGTGCTCGTAAAGACAGCCTTTGTGTTGCCGGCTGTCCCCTGTCCCAGGGTCAGTGTGAACACACCGTCCTCCTCTGTGAGAGTGTCCACCTTGTCCAGAAAGCTTACGCTGGAGGGAAGGCTCTCCCAGGGGAGGACAAGCTCTGTAAAGGAGGCGCCTCCGTCAGTAGTCACGCGAAGAGCCGGATACTGCTCGTCCCCGTTCACCGTCTGGAGGCTCGCCACACCGTTTGAGGTGTCCGCAAAGGCAAGGCCGTCCAGCATCATACTGTCCTCATAGAGGCTGGTGGAGGAGGTCCATGTCGCTCCCCCGTCATGAGTCCAGTACACATAGACAGCGCCCCCTGTCCCCATAGTCCAGTCTGTCCCAAGCCCCGCGTAGCCGTTCTCACGGTCCAGGAACCGGACGATCCTTCTCGTGCAGAGCCTTGGCATGTAGTCTGTAAAGGGAATATCCTCCCAGGTCTGCCCTCCGTCCCCGGAGAGGCGGAGCACAGGCGTCTGCCCGTAAAACACGGCGTAGAGGCCGTTTTCCTTGTCCCCGTAATAGCTGTCCTCAAAGAGCAGTCCGCCCCGGCCGTAGGTCTCCACTGTCTCATCTACCTGCTCCTCGGTGAGCCCTGTATCAACCCAGGTCTCTCCCGCGTCTCCTGTCAGCAGCAGTTCCCCTCCGTTTAGCCGGTAATCCATCATCATCACAGACTCCGGGTGCCCCGCCAGGGCCTCCTGGTCCGCAGCCTCACAGTAGTATTCCAGGCGCTCTCCTGTGGCTCCGGTGCCGTCCGTCAGAGAGATGACCATAGCGGAGGAGCCGTCGCTGACACCGCCCTCTCCCCGCTCATACTCCTCCCAGGTGAGCACCGGGAAATCCTCTCCCCCGCTTCCGTCCAGCACAGGAGTCCCGGCGGGGAGCTGGGTGTCCTGCTGGTACTCTACCTTATATCGGTCAAAGGAGAGGAGGCGGATCTGGGCCTCAAAGGGAATTCGCCGGATCTGGCTGTCGATATAGGCAAAATCCGCGTTGGGGTCATAGTAGGTGGGAAGAGCCGTCTCACTGTACTCCCGGCAGGACAGCTCCCCGGCTTCCTCATCCCAGGTGTAGCCCACGTGGGAAATGTACTGGTCCTGGCTGTCAAAGCCGATGACTGTCAGGGTGAAGTCCGTCACCTCTCCCTCCTCTGTGATGTCCGCCCCCAGATAGGCGATATTGCAGTTTTCCGGAAACTCCTCCGTCTCCCTCACTTTATCCAGGATGGAGGAAAGTCCCTCCTGCTCCAGTGTCTCTTCTCCTCCCCGCTCTGTCCACGTTTTTATCAGAAACGCCGCCAGGGCCGCCGCGACCAGTATAGCCGCCACAAGCAGGATCTTCTTTTTTCCCTTCATAGTCTGTCCCCTTTCTGATCCTATACTGTCTGTCCTACGCTCTGTCCGCCAGGGCGGCCGTCTGTGCTATCCGGCCGCCCCGTCCATGACTCTTCTGAGTGTCACCGGCGTGGTGTCCTTCATGCTGACCCGGCACAGAGTGACCGTTCCCCCGTCATTTACCGTTGTCTCCCCGCTCTCCAGGATGCAGTCACGGTTCAGCACAAGAGTCCATTTCGGCCCCTGGCCTGGCAGGACGAGGGCCAGCGTCCCGTACTGCAGGCAGTCCTCATATTCGTAGAACTCCGTCCCTCTCGGAGTTTCAAGGATGATCCCTCCATCCGGACCGCCTGTCAGCTCCAGACGGTACCCGTCTTCTCCCACCCATGTGCCAAGGAGGGCATTTGACACATAGTAGTAAGCGACGCCATCGCTCCTGTCCCCGTAGGTGGCCACAAACTGATGCACGCCGCCGTCCTCCTCAGACTGGTAGGTGACCGCGCACACATCCTTCTCAAGCCACTGGGTCTTCACCTCCCCCGCGACCGTAAAGGGAATCTCCTCCGCCGGTCGGACAAAGGGGCCGGCGGCAGGCCGGTACAGCCTTGCCGCCCCGCTGTCCTCCCTGATCTTTAGAACCATACAATTGCCTGAAAGCCCAGGCGAAAGGCGGATGACCTCCCTTTGATCTGTCCCTGTCAGGAAGGCCGCCGCCAGGTTGCCGCAAAAAAGAAGGCCAAAGACTGCCGCCACAGCCGGCTTCAGGGCAAAACGTCGCAGCCGGCGGACACAGATGCCGCCCAGCAGAAGGAAAAGAAGAGCTCCTGCGTTTACCACATAGAACATCCACCAGGCCATGTACTCAATCTGGTACCTCCCCCGGTTCAGAAGGAACCAGACCTGCAGGGCCAGGCAGAGCACCCCCAGCACAAGCAGCACCCACCCGGCTCCCTCAGACAGATAGCCGCCCAGCGAACAGGTCTTTTGGAAATTTATCTGTTTCTTTTGATCGCTTTTTTCTATCACATATAATGGATTGGTTTCTCCGACAGTCTCATAGGCACTCTCCTTGGATCCGCCACGGAGGATCTCCTCCACAGGCACCTCCAGCACCCTGGCAAGCTCAAGAAGGACGCTGATATCCGGCATCCCCTGGCCTGTCTCCCATTTGGAGACGGCTTTGTTGGTCACCCCCAGCCTGTCGGCCAGCTCCTTCTGAGTCATCTGCTTCCTTTTCCTGCAGGCCGCAATATATCTGCCTGTCTTTTCCGCATCCATACACCTGCCTCCCTTCGCTGTTTCTGCTCCTATCATACCCCGGCCCAGGAAATCTGGCAATATACGCAGGGAAGAGCGGGAGTCCACGGACAGTGGAGTCTCCCGCTCTTCCCTGCTTTTCAGCCCTTCCGGACTTTTATTTTCTATTCCCCAATCACCTGTCCGGCCAGCTCTTCATACCAGGAGAGGGTGGTCTCCTCCTGGCGGCTGTTTGCGAACACAGTCATGTCGTCGAGCTGTATCTCCAGGATGGGCTCACATCCCGTGTACAGGAACATCATGCATCTTCCTGTCTCCTTTCCCCTGAAGTATCCCACATGATACTCCTCCGTGCTGCCTCCGTTTGTTCTTGTAAAATTTTCCTCCGGCATACTGTCCAGGAGCTCCACGGACCGGATCCTGGCCCTGTCAAAGGAGCAGTCGTACCCGGCCGCCTCAAAGGTAAAGGTGTCCCCCTCCTGTGTGAACACCACCTCCACGTTGACAAAATCTGACAGGAGCACCGCGGTCCAGACCAGGCCGCCCAGGATGACAGCCGCCAGGACTCCTGTGATCACCTTGGCCGCCGGCCGCCCGTAGTTCATGGACATGTTCATGCTGTTGAACCTGTCCTGGACGAAGAGATGCCGGTCGCCCGGATTGTTGTACCAGCCCTTCTTCCAGTACTCGTCATCGTCAATGCAGCAGGCGGAGGTGTCCGCCTCCAGCACCTCCCTGCGCTTTCCCACGGACAGTCCCAGGGGAAGGAGGAGGACGGCGACGGCCAGGAATATAAGCCCTGTGTAGATAACATACACAGCTCCCGGCATGTCCGGGCCGTAGCGGTAATAGGAAACAGCCAGGAAGATCCAGGAGACGCCGTTCACCCAGGAGGCGTACACAAGCCCCTCGGTCCAGGACCGCTTCGTCAGCTGGTTGGCCGCCAGATTGATCTGGCTGTCCTCGCTGTACACCCGGTTGGGACGGCGCTCCACTCCCACATTCATGGCCAGGAAGAGAAGGCAGAGCCCCACGCCGGTCCCGTAGAGCAGCCAGAAGGGCCAGGCCTCCGGGGTGTCCACCTGGAATTTTCTCTCCGCCACGGCCACAAAATACGCTGTGGCCACGGTCAGAACAAGGATGGGCAGATGCCACTTCCAGTCAAGGGACAGCTTCGAGGAAGCCGCCGAGACGGCTGTGTCAATGCGCACGATCTTCCTGCTCCTCTCATCCATCCAGCCGTTCTCCATCTTCAGCCTGTACATCCGCCTGTGGGGGACGATGATCAGATACTCCAGACCGCACACGTACTCCAGCAGCCAGAGCATCCACACGATGAGAAAGGCCATGTAGTCCAGAAAGCAGACAAAGCAGATGAGAAAGCTGGCCGCCAGGTTGATCCGGTGGAATAGGATCCAGCTTTTTTTATGCCTTTCACAGAGCTCCCTCACCCGGGGGTGCTGGACACAGGTGGCCGGAATGTGGACCCCCAGCACCATCCCCTCCCGGTATTCCCACAGCTTTCCGTAGGAGTACTGGCAGAGTGGGACAATGATCAGATTGCAAACAAGAAAAATAAAAAACATGGCAATTTTCATCCCTTACCCCTCACTTTCCGCCGGGTGCATGCTGGCAAACATCGCCTTACAGATGCCCATGAACTCGTCCTTTTTCATCCCTTTCAGGCAGGCCTCCGCCGACAAAAGCTCCAGCTCTGCCTCCAGCTTTTCCCGGAACCGCCCTTCCGCCTGCCCGGCGGGCAGAACCGTGGCTCCTTTACGCCGGTCGATCTCGATAAAGCCCTCCGCCTTCAGGATCTGGTAGGTCTTGTTGACCGTCATGGTGTTGACCCCCGCGTCCCGGGCCATCTGCCTCACGGAAGGGAGAGTCTCCCCGGCCCGCAGCTCCCCTCTCCCTATGCCTGTGACGATCTGGTTGCGAAGCTGCACGTAAATCGGGGTCTCACTGCTCATATCCAGCGAAATGATCATGGCTGACACCTCCTCTTTGCAATCCATTTTCCCCTTTGTAATCTATGCCACTATAAAAAAAGTATTATCTGTATTACATTATATAATACAGATAATACTTTTTGGCAAGTACTTTTAGAAAGAAAGTTCGCTGTCACAGCGCTTCTCCTGTCTACTACAATATATTTATGGTTAATACCCCTTACAGCCAGTAAGGAATTACCCATCTTGTTGCTTAAGCTGTTAGAATGAGTGTGGCAATA
>NZ_JPJE01000006.1 GCF_000765215.1 Eubacterium sp. ER2 | reverse complement strand
TTGATAAAAACCGGAAGGATCATTGAAATGTTGATAACTACAATAGAAAAGCCCCGGGGTAAACCGGGGACTTTGTCTACAGTCTGAAAAGAGTTCCACTGGAACTCTTTTTTAATACCTGTCTAATGATTTTCCGATCAATCTCTTATACGAGCTCGATCAGAACCTCCATAGCAGCGTCACCTTTACGCTGACCAATCTTGATGATTCTTGTGTAACCACCGTTGCGGTCTGCATACTTCGGCGCGATCTCGTCGAACAGCTTCGCTACCATATCGATCTCTTTTGTATTTTTCTTTCTTCCGGCTGCTGTCTTCGGAACCTCTGTCACAGGGCACAGAACCTTCAGCATCTGACGTCTTGCGTGAAGTCTGGAAGGCATATCCTTCTTGATCTTCTTCTCTACTTCGTCATATACTGTCACTTTCTTTCCGTCTACAACTTCCTTTACTCTCTTGCCGTCTTTGTCCTTGCGGGCAACCTTGGCCTTAACAGTAACCTCCTCGAAGTTGTCCTTCTCCTTTACTGCCATAGCGATCAGGCCCTCTGCGATCTTGCGGATCTCTTTAGCCTTTGCCTCTGTTGTACGGATCTTGCCGTTGTTTAAGAGAGCTGTCACCTGGTTTCTCAGTAATGCTTTTCTCTGGCTTGATGTTCTGCCAAGTTTTCTATATTTTGCCATTTTTCTTCTCCTCCAATATTTAACATCTGGTTATGCATCTTCGGGCTTACTAGCCAAATGCCGCCGCCACGCATCTTTGGGCTTACTGGCGGCTGGGCGTGGGTTGTGGTTATATATGACATATAACACATATCTAACGGGGATTAAAGAGCTAGTTCTTCGAACTAGAACTCGAGCGTCGCCTGACGGCTCACTCTCGCTAAGTGCTCACACCTTACTCCTCTCCCTGCTTTTAGCGGAACCTGCTCGAGCTTACGCTCGATCAGTATCGCCAGGGCTCGTCGTTTTACTCCTCGCCCTGGCTCAGCTCTAAGCCGAGTTCTTTTAATTTTGCCAGCACTTCCTCCAGGGATTTGCGTCCCAGGTTGCGGACCTTCATCATGTCCTCAGGTGTGCGGTTTGTCAACTCTTCCACTGTGTTGATGCCGGCGCGCTTCAGACAGTTGTAGGAGCGCACGGAGAGCTCGAGCTCGTCAATGCTCATCTCGAGAACCTTCTCCTTCTCGTCATCCTCCTTCTCGATCATGACCTCAGCGGCCTGTGCCACCTCAGAGAGATCGATAAACAGCTTCAGGTGCTCGCTGAGAACCTTTGCGGCAAGGCTGACTGCCTCGTCCGGATGAAGTGTGCCGTTTGTCCACACATCAAGTGTCAATTTGTCAAAATCTGTGATCTGGCCCACACGGGTATTCTCAACCGTAAGGTTCACTCTCTCAACAGGTGTGTAGATAGAGTCAATGGGAATAACCGCAATGGGAAGATCCTCATTCTTGTTCTTATCTGAACTTACATATCCTCTGCCCTTTGTGATAGTCAGTTCCATGTAAAGCTTGCTGTCCGCGCCGCCGTTCAAAGTGGCGATGACAGTCTCCGGATTCATGATCTCAATGTCTGAGTCCGCCTGTATATCAGCACCAGTTACGACACCCTCACCTTCAAACTCAATGTAGGCTGTCTTTGGTTCGTCTGTCTCAGATGTATTTTTAATAGCCAGAGATTTCAAATTCATGATGATCTCTGTCACATCTTCCTTCACACCCGGGATAGAACTGAATTCATGCAGCACACCGTCGATCTTCACCTGGCTGATGGCAGCTCCGGGAAGAGATGAGAGCATGATCCTTCTAAGAGAATTTCCAAGTGTTGTACCGTAGCCTCTCTCAAGAGGCTCTACTACAAATCTTCCATATCTCTTATCTTCTGACATTTCTGTAATTTCGATATTCGGTTTATTGAAATCAAACACTATATAGTCCCTCCTTATGGGCTGATAATTTTCTGAGGGTTAATTACTTTTCTAAATTAATTATTTAGAATACAACTCGACGATCAGCATCTCGTCTACAGGAACGTCAATCTCATCGCGTGTCGGAAGTTCTTTTACAGTTCCCTTCAGAGCCTCGTGGTCTACTTCGATCCATGCAGGTACAAGACGTCCGCCTGTCACCTCGATGATATCTTTGTATCTCTGGGAACCTTTGCATTTCTCTTTGATCTCGATCACATCGCCTGCCTTAACAAGGTAAGAAGGAATGTTTACCTGCTTCCCGTTAACCAGCACATGCTTGTGGTCTACGATCTGTCTTGCCTCGCGGCGTGTTCTGGCAAGCCCCATGCGGAACACTACATTGTCAAGTCTTGTCTCAAGCAGAACCATCAGGTTTGTACCTGTCATGCCCTTCTGCTGTTTTGCCTTCTTGTAGTAGTTTCTGAAAGGCTTCTCAAGAACGCCGTAGATGAATTTTGCTTTCTGCTTCTCGCGGAGCTGCAGTCCGTACTCACTCATCTTTCTGTTTGATCTCTTTAACTGTCTGTTAGACTTTTTATCAATTCCTAAATAAACTGGGTCCATGCCAAGTGAACGGCATCTTTTAAGAACCGGAACTCTGTTTACTGCCATGTTTTCGCTTTCCTCCTGATTTCTTGGGATATTGAAATCCAATTCACTGTTTCTGTTGTTAATATCTTAATTAATCCTGAAACACAATCCGAAGACTAGACTCTTCTGCGTTTCGGCGGACGGCATCCGTTGTGGGGAACCGGTGTTACGTCTCTGATGCTTGTAACGTCAATTCCACATGCCTGAAGGGCACGGATTGCTGCCTCTCTTCCCGAACCAGGTCCTTTTACCATAACATCTACTGTCTTTAAGCCGTGTACCAGAGCTGCCTTTGCTGCTGTCTCAGCTGCCATCTGTGCTGCATACGGAGTAGATTTCCTTGAACCTCTAAATCCCAGACCACCAGCACTTGCCCATGACAGAGCATTTCCCTGTGCATCTGTTAATGTTACGATTGTATTGTTAAAAGATGACTGGATATGTGCTTGTCCGTGTTCAACGTTTTTCTTGACACGTTTCTTTGTCACTTTTTTTGTAACTTTCTTTGCCATTTAAACTAACCTACTTTCTTGAAATTTGCGTTGTTTTCGATTGATAAGGTAGTTCAGGCCTTCGGCCTGAACAAAGAAATACCAAAACACTTTCATCGTGGAGGTAGTTCGCTCAACTAAGCTCAAGCTGCACTCTTCGAGTTTGCTTTCGCTAAGGTTCGCGAACGGCCTCGCGCTGGAATTCGGGCTTCGCTATTGCTCGCCCTCATTAAGCTGCTTTCGGCCTATTTCTTTTTATTAGCAACTGTTCTCTTAGGACCTTTTCTTGTTCTTGCGTTTGTCTTTGTCTTCTGTCCACGAACCGGGAGTCCTTTTCTGTGACGGATACCTCTGTAGCATCCGATCTCCTGTAATCTCTTGATGTTCAGCGCGATCTCTCTTCTCAGATCACCTTCTACCATCTGTGTCTCATCGATGACTGCGCTGATCTTCTTTACATCGTCGTCTGTCAGATCTCTGCAGCGGATGTCCGGATCAACTCCTGCTTCTTTCAGAATACGTGTTGCGCTCGTTCTTCCGATACCGTAAATATAGGTCAGTCCGATTTCTACACGTTTGTCTCTTGGTAAGTCTACACCTGCAATACGAGCCATGTGATTTTCCTCCATTTGATCTTTGTTGTTTAATATTGTCCTAAATTGAGGCTGCGGGCACTGGATTTTTTCCTGTTCCCTACCGGAACGCAGTAATGTTCCGATATCCCAGCCCAGGCGTGTCGGTATTCACGCCCTTTCCGGCAGCCGACATACCATCGGCTAATGACCGCCGGTATTGTAAGCAATATACTAGAAACCCCTGTGGAATATCCACGCTCTGTCGGTGTTTCATGTATATTAAATAGTATGAGCACTGCACACACACCCTGGCGTGTCATACTATCAGCCGCCCAAATTAACCCTGACGCTGTTTATGCTTTGGGTTCTCGCAGATAATGCGAATGCTTCCTTTTCTCTTGATTACTTTGCATTTCTCGCAAATTGGTTTTACTGATGATCTAACCTTCACGTCAAATCCTCCTTTCATCCATTGCCTGCTTGGTTCCGAGGCGCTTTTTCCGGAAATCCCGTAACAAGGCATAAAAATCCCCGGGAAACGCGCCTATATAGTATAGCACCGCGTTTCAGGCAAGTCAATAGATTTTCCCGTTGTTTCTAAGATAATTTACAGCTTTTTACTTGTCTCTCCAGATGATCCTTCCCTTTGAGAGATCATAGGGTGACAGCTCCAGTGTCACTTTGTCTCCCGGCAGGATCTTGATAAAATTCATACGCAGCTTTCCGCTGATATGAGCCAGCACCTGGTGGCCGTTCTCCAGCTCCACCTGGAACATTGCGTTTGGCAGTTTCTCTACTACAGTTCCTTCGATTTCGATAACGTCAGCTTTTGACATGTCTCCTTAATCCTCCTGTTTTCCTTTTTCCTGGTTCAAGTAGTTTCTAAGTATTCTCTTTACGGCCACATCGTCAAGCGCGGCCTCCCCGCACCTGACGCAGACAGGCTTTACATGCTTCTTTTTCTTCTTTTTAGGATGATCCACTGTCCGGAGCCTGCCGTCTGCCAGATAAACATATGCGCTGTCGCTTCCTATTATAACATATATTTTTCCCGCGTCATGCCCCGCCAGTGACCTGGCCATCATTCCCGCCTTATACCTGTCCATTCTGCTTCCTCTCTTCATATGCTGACAGGGACAGGAGCACTGGCTCGCCCTTGGTGATCAGCACCGTGTTCTCATAGTGGGCAGACAGGGAATGATCCTTTGTGACAACCGTCCAGTCATCGTCCAGCCATTCCACCTCCCATGTTCCTATATTGATCATGGGCTCAATGGCCAGCGTCATGCCCTCTTTGAGGAGGACTCCCTTTCTCCCCTGCTCATAGTTGGGTATCTCCGGCGACTCGTGAAGATTCGTGCCGATCCCGTGGCCGCACAGGTCTCTCACCACTCCGTAGCCCCTCTCGCTTGCATATCGTCCAATGGCAGACGATATGTCAAATAGATGATTGCCCTCTTTTGCGTACTTTATACCTTCAAAAAAACATTCCCGGGTCACATCGATCAGCCTCTGCGCTTCCTCGCTGATGTGGCCGATGCCGTATGTCCTGGCCGCGTCAGAATGGTATCCCTTATAGATGACGCCGGCGTCCAGGCTCACGATATCGCCCTCCCGGATAAAGCGGTGGGGACTGGGTATGCCGTGCACCACTTCGTCATTCACAGACACGCAGATGGAGGCCGGGTAGCCGTTATAATTCAGGAAGGAGGGCACGCAGCCGTAGCTGCGTATCAGCTCCTCCCCGATCCTGTCTATATCCTTGGTGGTCATTCCCGGATGAAGCTCCTTTGCCAGTTCGTTGTGGACAGTCTCAAGGATCCTGCCCGCTTCCGTCATAAGCTCGATCTCTCTGGGTGATTTTATCGTGATCGACATGCTCTTACGCTCCTAAAATATCCACAATAGCCTGGAATACATCGTCGATATCCACTGTGCCATCCACAGTCCTCAGGATGCCCGCCTTTGTGTAGTAGTCGATCAGCGGCTGTGTCTGCTCATGGTACACATCCAGTCTCTTCTGCACGGTCTCCGGCTTGTCGTCGTCCCTCAGGATCAGCTCGCCGCCGCATGTGTCGCAGATGCCTTCCTTCTTTGTGGGCGCATATTCGATGTGGTATGTAGCCCCGCATCCTACACAGGCTCTTCTTCCGCCCATGCGGCGCACGATGTTTTCATCAGGCACATCCACGTCGATCGCGTAATCCATCTTCTGTCCCATCTTCGCCAGCGCCTCTGTGAGGGCCTCAGCCTGGGGAATCGTCCTCGGGAAGCCGTCCAGTACATAGCCGTTTTTGCAGTCATCCTGGTTCACACGGTCCACTACCAGATCCACGACAAGCTCATCCGGCACGAGAAGTCCCTGGTCCATATATGTCTTGGCCTTCTTTCCAAGCTCTGTACCGTTCTTGATGTTCGCCCTGAAGATGTCACCGGTGGAAATGTGGGGGATCCCATACTTCGCGGCGATTTTCTTTGCCTGGGTTCCCTTCCCGGCTCCAGGCGCGCCTAACATAATAATCTTCATATGTTACTTCCTCCTTATAGCATTTTAACCCGCGAAAATTTTTTCCGCGAGTTTAAAACTGAAGCATGCCCGGCTTGTATGCCAGCGATGCAAAAATGCATCCTGGCAGTTCGCCTCAGGCACAGCCCAAAGGGGCTTAACTATTTAAAAATCCTTTATAATTGCGTACCAGCATCTGTGACTCGATCTGCTTGATCGTCTCAAGTATGACACTGACAATAATGATCAGTGACGTGCCGCCGAAGGAGACATGAGCCCCCAGCCAGCCGTTGAAGAAAATTGGCACGATCTGTACAAGGATCAGTCCACATGCGCCGATAAAGATGATGTAATTTAAGATCTTCGTGAGATATTCAACTGTCGGTTTTCCCGGCCGAATACCGGGAATAAATCCGCCGCTCTTCTTCATATTATTTGCTATCTCCATCGGGTTAAAGGTGATGGATGTGTAGAAATAAGCAAAAAATACGGTCAGGATGATGTACACCACCAGTCCCCATGAATACTGGAGCTGCTGCGGATTACACCAGTTTGACTGGTTCAGCCCTCGGAGGATCTCACTTCCAATGCCATCCCCGTCGCCCTTTCCAAGGAAGGTCGCGATCAGAATGGGAGTCTGCATCAGTGAGGATGCGAAGATGATCGGGATCACGCCCGCTGTGTTCACGCGGAGCGGAATGTATGTGGACTGTCCGCCAAACATTCTGCGTCCCTGCATTTTCTGTGAATACTGCACAGCGATCCTTCTCTGTCCATCCTGCAGGAAAATGACGAAAACGACAAGCGCCAGGATAATCGCAAGGATGATCAGCGCTGCCAGTCCGCCGGATGCAAGACTCTTTCCTTTTACAAACTGTTCA
Organism: Eubacterium sp. ER2; assembly: GCF_000765215.1. Classification (GTDB taxonomy): domain Bacteria; phylum Bacillota; class Clostridia; order Lachnospirales; family Lachnospiraceae; genus Claveliimonas; species Claveliimonas intestinigallinarum. Next base: position 150,944 of record NZ_JPJE01000006.1, on the reverse strand, counting down.
TAAAGAGTAGCCATATCGCTGGGGATACGGGAAATAATGTTGATCACAAGCACGATAGAGATACCGTTTCCGACACCCTTTTCCGTGATCCTCTCGCCGCACCACATAAGGAAGGCGCTTCCGGCTGTCAGTGTCAGCACGACGATAGCCGCATTGACAAAGTTAAACTCTTTGAGAAGTCCCTGACGTCCAAATCCAACCGCCATAGCTGTTGACTGGATCAGTGACAGGACAACAGTCAGATAACGGGTGATAGCCGCAATCTTTTTTCGTCCGTCTTCCCCATCCTTATGCATCTCCTCCAGCTTCGGAATCGCAATGGTCAGAAGCTGCATAATGATGGATGATGTAATGTATGGTGTGATGCTCAGAGCAAGTACGGACATCTGTTCAAAGGAACCACCGGTGATGGCGTTAAAGAAGTTAAACGCCTCACCAGTGTTCTGCGCAAAGAAGTCCTGGATGAAATCCGGATCCACACCAGGTGTGGGCAGCTCAGATCCGATCCTGATCACGATCAGCATCATGAACGTGTACAGGATTTTCTTTCTGACGTCAGCGATCTGAAATGCCCTTCTCACTGTCTTAAACATTAGATCACCTCTGCTTTTCCACCAAGAGCCTCTATTTTAGCAGCCGCACCTGCGCTGAATGCATTTGCCTGAACTGTAAGTTTCTTTGTCAGTTCACCATTTCCAAGGATCTTTACGCCGTCCCTAGGATTTTTTACAATGCCCTTCTCGATGAGTGTATCTACAGATACAACAGCATCGTTGTCGAACACCTCCAGAGCGCTCACATTGATACCAACAATTGTCTTGCTGTTTCTGTTTGTAAAGCCTCTCTTCGGTATTCTTCTATATAATGGCATCTGTCCACCTTCAAAACCTGGTCTTGTGCCGCCAGAACGGGCCTTCTGTCCCTTGTGTCCCTTGCCGGCTGTCTTGCCGTTTCCGGAGCCATGTCCACGTCCTCTTCTGAAGTTGTTGCTCTGTTTTGCCCCGTCAGCAGGTCTTAAATTTGATAAGTCCATTATGACACCTCCTTACTTCTCTGAATTTACGCTTCTTCTACCTTTACTAAATGCTGCACCTGCTTTACCATGCCTCTTATAGCTGCATTGTCCGGTAAAACAACTGTCTTGCCAGTCTTCTTAAGTCCCAAAGCCTCTACTGTCTTCTTATGCTTCGGCACAGCACCGATTGTAGATTTTACTAAAGTAATCTTTAAATCTGCCATTTTTATCTGCCTCCTTAGCCTAAGATTTCCTCGACGGATTTGCCACGGAGCTTGGATACCTCTTCAGGTGTCTTTACTTCCTTTAATCCCTCGATTGTAGCAAGAACTACGTTCTGTTTATTGTTGGAACCAAGAGATTTTGTACGGATATTCTTAATTCCTGCCATCTCGATAACGGCACGGGCCGGACCACCGGCGATCACTCCGGTACCGTCCGGAGCTGTCTTCAGAAGCACGGAAGCGCTTCCGAATTTGCCGATCTGATCATGTGTGATACTTCCGTTTTCATCTAATGCCACAGTGATCAGCTTCTTTGTAGCGTCCTCTTTTCCTTTGCGGATGGCTTCCGGGATCTCGGCTGCCTTTCCTAAGCCTGCGCCCACATGGCCGTTTCCGTCTCCGACAACAACAAGAGCTGTAAATCTCATGTTTCGTCCACCCTTAACAACCTTGGTTACACGCTTAATTGACACTACTTTTTCATTTAATTCTAACTGACTAGCATCAATACGTTCCTGTTTCATGTGTGTTCTCCCTTCCTAGAATTCCAGTCCAGCCTCACGAGCTGCGTCTGCAAGTGCCTGGATCTTTCCGTGATATACAAATCCGCCTCTGTCGAATACGACTTCCTTGATGCCCTTCTCAAGAGCCTTTTCTGCGATCACTTTACCCAGAGCAGCTGCTGCTTCAACGTTATTGGTCTTCTCAAGGTTTGCTTTCACATCTTTCTGAAGAGTGGAAGCTGCAACCAGAGTGTTCCCTGCTACGTCGTCAATAATCTGTGCGTACATGTGATTATTGCTTCTGAATACGGCTAAACGTGGGCATTCAGGTGTACCGCTTAAACGGTTACGTAATTTTCTGTGCTTTTTAACACGCACTTCTGTTCTTGATTTCTTGCTAACCATTTTCACACTCTCCTTATTTATTTCTTACCAGTCTTACCAACTTTACGTCTGATCACTTCATCAGCATACTTGATACCTTTGCCCTTGTATGGCTCCGGTCTTCTCTTGTCTCTGATCTCAGCCGCATACTGGCCAACCTTCTCTTTGTCAATTCCCTGGACAGTGATCTTGTTCTGTCCCTCAAGGACAGTCTCAACGCCCTCAGGGTCGATCATTTCTACCGGGTGAGAGTATCCTAAGCTGAGTGTCAGCTTATTGCCGGATTTTGCAGCCCTGTAACCAACACCGTTTACTTCCAGGACTTTCTTGTACCCTTCTGTAACACCAACGACCATGTTGTTGATGAGTGTTCTTGTCAGGCCGTGAAGGGATTTCATCTTCTTCAGGTCGTTCGGTCTTGTGACAACGATCTGGTCTCCCTCCTGCTTGATCTCCATTTCGATCGGAAGCTCCTTCTCAAGAGTTCCCTTAGGGCCTTTAACGGTCACTTTATTATTCTCTGCGATCTCAACAGTAACGCCTGCCGGGATCGTAATCGGCAGTCTTCCTATACGTGACATACCATGTCCTCCTTAACTTAAATTTTCGGAGCAGATGCTCTAGCCTGCTCTGTTTTCAGTCACATTGAGCACTTAGCGAGGTTTTTTACGAGCTTAGTGCGAAAGTGCACTCGGCCCACTTGGCGAGGTCCCTCACGAGCCTAGTGGCCGTAGTGTGTCCTCTTCCCCGCATGCTCATTTATTTTTTATAAGGATGTTCTTCTCGCTCCGCTCGAAGAACGGCCTTCTCACTAGGTTCAAGCTGCGCCTTACGGCTTGCTTTCTCCAAGTGTTCAGTGCCTACCAAACGAAAGCCAGGACTTCTCCGCCTACGCCCAGTTTCCTTGCTTCTCTGTCAGTGATCACGCCCTGGTTTGTGGAGATGATCGCTGTTCCCAGTCCGCCGAGGACCTTGGGAAGCTCCTCGCTGCTGGCGTACACGCGCAGACCCGGCTTGGAGATTCTCTTCAGTCCGGAGATGACCTTCTCATTCTTGTCAGCACCGTATTTCAGTGTCACACGGATCGTCTTGAACGCACCGTCTTCTACGATCTCATATTTTGTGATATATCCCTCATTGTATAAGATGTCCGCGATAGCGACCTTCATCTTGGATGCAGGGATGTCTACTGTATCGTGTTTTGCAGTGTTCGCATTACGGATTCTTGTAAGCATATCTGCAATAGGATCACTCATAGTCATGGATTGCTTCCTCCTTTACCAACTTGCCTTTTTCACACCCGGGATCTGTCCTTTGTATGCCAGTTCGCGGAAGCAAACACGGCAGATACCATATTTTCTCAAATATGCGTGCGGACGACCGCAGATCCTGCAGCGGTTGTATTCTCTTGTGGAGAATTTCTGCTTGCGCTGCTGTTTGATTTTCATTGCTGTCTTAGCCATAATTTACCTCCTTATTTTGTAAACGGCATGTTGAACTGTCTTAACAGCTCGCGAGCCTCTTCGTCTGTCTTTGCAGTTGTGACAAAGATAACGTCCATACCTCTCACTTTGTCAACCTTGTCGTACTCGATCTCCGGGAAGATGAGCTGCTCTTTGATACCAAGAGCGTAGTTACCTCTTCCGTCAAACGCGTTCGGGTTTACACCTCTGAAGTCACGCACACGGGGAAGGGCAAGATTGATGAGACGGTCAACGAACTCATACATCTTCTCTCCTCTTAAGGTAACCTTGCAACCAATGGGCATACCCTCTCTGATCTTGAAGTTTGCCACAGATTTCTTTGCCTTACAGATAACAGCCTTCTGTCCTGTGATCTTTTCCATATCAGCGATCGCTGACTCTAAAACCTTGTGATTGTCTTTTGCCTCGCCTACGCCCATGTTGATAACAACCTTGTCAAGCTTCGGCACTTCCATGATATTTTTATAACCGAACTTTTTGTTCATCGCGTCGATGATCTCGTTCTGGTACTGTTCTTTCAGTCTGCTCAAAGCACTGGACCTCCTTCCTCAACAATTAATCGATTACTTCGCCTGTTGACTTTGCAACGCGGACTTTCTTGTCACCATCCATCTTGAACCCTACTCTTGTAGCTTTTCCTTTGTGGATGTACATTACGTTAGAAATATCAATAGGTCCTTCCTGATGAACGATACCGCCATTCTGATTGGAAACACTCGGCTTTGTGTGCTTCGTCAGCATGTTGATACCCTCCACGAGAACTGTACCGTCTTTCTGATTAACAGCGATGACCTTGCCTTCCTTGTCCTTGTCTTTTCCGGCAATGACCTTTACCATATCGCCTTTTTTGATCTTCATAGTTGACATCTTATTCTCGCACCTCCTTAAAGTACTTCCGGAGCCAGGGAAACGATCTTCATAAACTGTTTGTCACGAAGCTCCCTTGCCACGGGCCCGAAGATACGGGTTCCTCTTGGGTTTTTGTCTTCTTTGATTATTACAGCAGCATTCTCGTCGAAACGGATGTAGGAACCATCTTTACGGCGAGTACCTTTTACAGTACGTACAACTACAGCCTTGACTACGTCTCCTTTTTTTACAACGCCGCCTGGTGTTGCATCTTTAACGGAAGCAACGATCACGTCGCCGATGCTCGCATATCTTCTTGTGGAACCGCCAAGCACACGGATGCAGAGTAACTCTTTTGCACCTGTATTATCTGCTACTTTCAGTCTGCTTTCTTGCTGTATCATGCAGGTTTCCCTCCTTATACTATTTCACTTTTTCCATGATCTCGACAAGTCTCCATCTCTTATCCTTGGACAGCGGTCTTGTCTCCATAACCCTTACCTTGTCACCGATGCTGCACTCGTTTGCCTCATCGTGGGCTTTTAATTTGTACGTTCTCTTTACGATCTTTCCGTAAAGGGGATGCTTTACATTATCCTCAACAGCAACTACGATCGTTTTGTCCATCTTGTTGCTGACTACCTTGCCAACACGTGTTTTTCTAAGATTTCTTTCCACGGTGTTACTCCTTTCTCTGCGTTTTACTCAAAATGGCTTATTAAGGATGTTCTCCTCGCCGCGCTTGGAGAACGGCCAAAGAGCTGAGCCCGAAAAAACCTCGTTAACCTCTCTTGGCCTCTGTGATCAGAGTCTGGATCCTTGCGATGTTCTTTCTGACCTCTTTGATTCTGCTGGTGTTGTCCAGCTGATTTGTTGCGTTCTGGAACCGTAAGTTGAAAAGTTCCTTTTTAGCAGCTACTAATTCTTCGTTCAGCTCTGCAGCTGATTTTGTTCTTAAATCTTCTACAAATGCATTAATTTTCACTGTTATCACCGCCTTCTAAGTCTGCGCGAGAAACGACTTTACATTTACAAGGTAACTTGTGTGTTGCAAGGCGAAGAGCTTCTCTTGCCACTTCCTCAGGAACGCCTGCGATCTCGAACATAACGCGTCCCGGCTTTACAACTGCCACCCAGTACTCCAGGGTACCTTTACCGGAACCCATACGTGTTTCAGCTGGTTTTGTAGTTACAGGTTTATCTGGGAATATCTTGATCCATACTTTACCGCCACGCTTGATGTAACGTGTCATAGCGATACGGGCAGCCTCGATCTGGTTTGATTTGATCCAGCAGGGCTCTGTTGCAACGATACCATATTCACCATATGAAAGCGTGTTTCCACGAAGCGCTTTTCCTTTCATGGAGCCACGGAACTGTTTACGACGTTTTACTCTTTTTGGCATTAACATTATTTATCGCTCCCTTCCTTTGCTGCCTTTTCCGGAAGAACCTCGCCTTTGTAGACCCAAACCTTTACGCCAACTTTTCCGTAGGTCGTGTCTGCCTCGGCAAATCCGTAGTCAATGTCTGCTCTCAGTGTCTGAAGAGGGATCGTTCCCTCGCTGTAGAACTCTGTACGGGCCATATCCGCTCCGCCAAGACGTCCTGATACGGAAGTCTTGACTCCGAGAGCGCCAGCCTTCATTGTCCTGGACATGCAGGACTTCATCGCACGCCTGAAGGAGATACGGTTCTCCAGCTGCTGAGCGATGTTCTCAGCTACCAGCTGTGCGTCCTTGTCCGGTCTCTTCACTTCCTTGATGTCTACGACCAGCTTCTTGTCTGTATATTTTGCAAGCTCGCCTTTCACTTTCTCGATCTCGGAGCCGCCCTTGCCGATGACTACGCCCGGTTTTGCTGTGTAGACAATGATCTTCACACGGTCGGAAGCTCTCTCAATCTCGATCCTGGAAATGCCCGCGCTGTATAATCTCTTCTTCAGAAATGTTCTGATTTCATGGTCCTCTACAAGATTGTCAGCGAAATCCTTATCTGCGTACCATCTGGAGTCCCAATCTTTGATAATGCCGACTCTTAAACCATGAGGATTAACTTTCTGTCCCATAATACCCTCCTTATCTTTCATCAAGCACAAGTGTGATGTGGCTCATTCTCTTCTCGATCCTGTAAGCTCTGCCCTGTGCTCTAGGTCTGATTCTCTTCATTGTTGGTCCCTTATTTGCATAAGCCTCTGCAACGTAAAGGTTCTCAGCATTCATACCATTGTTGTTCTCAGCATTAGCGATTGCTGACTCTAACAGTTTCTTTATAATACTTGAAGCATATCTTGGATTGTATGTTAAGATTCCAAGTGCTGTTGTTACATCCTTACCTCTGATGGCGTCCAGTACGAAGCATGCCTTCTGAACAGAAACCCTAGCATAGGATAACTTTGCTGAAGGTCTTGTGTCCTTGTTAGCATTTCTCTCTCTCTTGATCTGGGATCTATGTCCTTTTGCCATGGATGAACCCTCCTTTCAAATTAGCCTTATTTATCTCACTCTTGATTTCTTCTCGTCTTTTCCATGTCCTCTGTATGTTCTGGTCGCAACGAACTCACCAAGCTTGTGTCCAACCATATCCTCTGTTACATATACCGGCACGTGTTTTCTTCCGTCATGAACAGCGATTGTGTGACCTACCATGCTCGGGAAGATCGTAGAACGGCGAGACCATGTCTTGACAACGGACTTCTCTCCGGATGCGTTCATTGCATCGATCTTTTTAAGCAGGCTTGCGTCTGCGAATGGTCCTTTTTTAAGTGAACGAGCCATTAGTTCTACCTCCTTGTGAAACTATTTATTTGATTCCTTTACCGTCACGTCTTCTTACGATCAGCTTGTTAGAATGTTTATTCTTCTTGCGGGTCTTAAGACCAAGAGCCGGTTTGCCCCAGGGTGTACACGGACCCGGACGGCCGATTCCTGTCTTACCTTCACCACCACCGTGCGGATGGTCGTTCGGGTTCATAACAGAACCGCGCACTGTAGGACGGAAGCCCATGTAGCGTTTGCGTCCCGCTTTACCAATGTTGATCAGGTTGTGATCGCCGTTTCCTACCACACCGACAGATGCGCGGCACTCGATCGGAACCATTCTCATTTCACCAGACGGAAGTCTGAGGGTTGCATATTTTCCTTCTTTAGCCATTAACTGGGCGCTGTTTCCGGCGGAACGAACAAGCTGTCCTCCCTTGCCCGGATAGAGCTCGATGTTGTGGATCTGTGTACCAACCGGGATGCGTGAAAGCGGCAGGCAGTTTCCTACTCTCACCTCAGCCTCAGGTCCGTTCATGACTTTCATGCCGTCTGTCAGTCCCTGGGGAGCCAGGATATATGCTTTCTCGCCGTCCTCGTAACAGATCAGCGCAATGTTCGCGGACCTGTTCGGGTCGTACTCGATACCGATTACTGTAGCCTGGATACCATCTTTTCTTCTCTTGAAATCGATGATCCTGTATTTTCTCTTAACTCCGCCTCCGCGGTGTCTTACTGTGATTTTTCCCTGGTTATTACGTCCTGCCTGGCTGCTCTTGGAAGCAAGCAGAGATTTCTCTGGAGTCGTCTTTGTGATTTCAGCGAAATCAGATCCAGTCATCTGTCTTCTGGAAGGCGTATATGGGTTATAGGTTTTAATTCCCATGATTGCTTCTCCTTTCAATGCTAATTATTTGTGTCACGGAATTGCACCGTATATGCGCGATAAGCAGCGTGAAGGTAAACGCGGATAAGACTGCCACGCTCGCGTGAGCAGGCTTATGCGAAATAATTTGAGCGTGTAACGCGACTGAGGGACCGCAGGTCCCGAGGTCACGCTGCTTATCGCTGTGGATCCATTGGAGTTATCCGCAATGGATTTACAGGTTCGCTCAACTAGGCTCACATAGTAGATACATCCTCGCTTTGCTCGGAGTATCTGCTTTCGCACTAGGCTCGAAAGAACCTCGCCAAGTGCTCAATGCATCGCCAAGTTTCGCGAACGGGGTCCGACTAAGCTTCAGCCTTCGCTATCGCTCGCCTTCAGCAAGTCTTATAACCCCTCGAAGATCTCGATGTCAGCGCTGTCCTCTGTGAGCTGGACAACAGCCTTCTTTGTCTTGGCTGTCTTGCCGAACTGCATAGTGCCGCGCACTCTTCTCTTCTTACCCTCGTTGTTCATGGTGTTCACCTTCGCAACCTTTGCTCCCGCGAACATCTTCTCAACAGCCTCTTTGATCTGAGATTTTGTAGCCTCTGTGTGGACAAGGAATGTGTATTTCTTCTCGCCCATCAGCTCCATGCTCTTCTCAGTCACTACCGGTTTAAGGATCACATCATAATATTTGATATCAGCCATTATGCGTACACCTCCTCAATGCTTGCAACAGCAGCCTTTGTCGTGATGACTGTGTTGTATTTCAGGATGTCGTACACATTAATTGTATTTGTCTTCGTGGTCTTTACATCAGCGATATTCTTTGCAGAAATCTCAGCGTTTGTATTTCCGTCCTCTAATACGACTAATGCTTTCTTCACATCCAGGTTCTTCAGGACATTTGCAAAATTCTTTGTCTTGTGGTCTGTAAATGCGATCTCATCGATAACGATGAACTTGTTCTCCGCAACCTTAGCAGAAAGCGCAGACTTGAGAGCAGCTCTCTTCTCTTTTTTGTTCATCTTGAAAGAGTAATCTCTCGGAACCGGCGCGAACACTACGCCGCCACCCGTCCACTGGGGAGCTCTCGTTGAACCCTGTCTTGCGTGGCCTGTTCCTTTCTGCCTCCACGGTTTTCTTCCGCCGCCGGAAACCTCTGAGCGGGTCTTCGCCTTCTGTGTTCCCTGACGATTATTTGCAAGCTGGCTTACAACTGCCATGTGTACCAGGTGGTCATTCACTTCCACACCGAACACAGCATCGTTTAAGTCGATCGTACCAACTTCTTTACCTTCGATATTGTAAACAGATACGTTTGCCATCTTAAGTGTTCCTCCTTCCTCGCAAAAACTAGTTAGCAGCTTTCACTGTTTCTTTAATAGTTACCAGAGATTTCTTCGGTCCTGGTACAGACCCCTTGATGAGCAGCAGATTGTTCTCTGCGTCTACACGTACCACTTCCAGATTCTGGATCGTGATCCTCTTGTTACCCATCTGTCCGGGCATCTTCTTGCCCTTGAACACCTTGCTCGGGTCAGATGCAGCTCCGTTGGAACCTGCGTGACGGTGGAACTTGGAACCATGAGCCATGGGTCCTCTGTGCTGTCCGTGTCTCTTGATCGCGCCCTGGAAGCCTTTACCTTTGGAGATTGCTGTAGCGTCTACTTTATCGCCAACCTCAAAGATATCAGCCTTGATCTCCTGTGCCGGAGCATACTCGCTGGCGTTCTCAAATCTGAACTCCTTTACGTATCTCTTTCCAGAAACACCGGCTTTTGCGAAATGTCCCTGCTCTGCCTTTGTCAGGCCATGGCGGTGAACGATCTCCTTCTTGCCGCTTTTATCCTTGTTGATGATCTTGTCCTTCTTGTCAACAAAGCCAACCTGTACTGCATCGTAACCGTCATTCTCAACAGTCTTGACCTGTGTTACCACACAAGGGCCAGCCTGAAGAACTGTTACAGGTGTCAGCACGCCGTCTTCGTTGAAGATCTGTGTCATTCCGACTTTTGTAGCTAAGATAGCTTTCTTCATTATAAATACCTCCTGTGATTTACAGCGGAACACCTTTTGGTGTTCATCCTAAATTTTAGGAATACTGCTTACTTGTTTTTCATTTTGATATCAATATAAACACCAGCCGGCATCTCCAGTCTTGACAGAGCGTCTACTGTTTTCTGCGTCGGTGTGATGATATCGATCAGTCTTTTGTGAGTCCTCTGCTCGAACTGCTCTCTGGAGTCTTTGTACTTGTGGACAGCACGCAGGATCGTAACTACTTCCTTCTTAGTCGGAAGCGGTACAGGTCCGCTCACCTTCGCTCCATTCTTCTTTACAGTTTCGATGATCTTTTTCGCGGATGCATCAACAAGCTGATGATCATACGCTTTCAGTGTGATTCTCATTACTTGACTTGCCATAAAAAAAGTCGCCTCCTTTTCGTACTTTTGTTTTCAGTACGACAAGCGGTGACTGTACACTCTCCCGTGTGTGTCGTGAGAAACACCCACGTTGTTACTGCATCTCAGCAGCTGTTATAGTAGTTTCGTACAGTGACTTGTCGCCAGTTTCCTAACTTGACATTCGCTCCACGGAAAACCCGCCCTCACTTATGACTTTGCCGGGGGCGGCAACCTCACGCTTCACAGCTATCATGTCACAGCCGTTTTATTATATATGAAATACCTCGTGTTTTCAAGTGTTTTTTTACATTTTTTTAATAATTCATCTTATATGGATATTTTACTTGTTTTTTTCTCTCTCATCCTCTACCATTTACTATCATGGCACCCTATTAAAATACATTATATATAGAAGGAAAGCAAGTTATGGATATCAAAAGATGGAAAGTTATGCTGGCTGTTGACGACTACGGCAGCTTTACCCGGGCAGGCGAGGCTCTGGGCTACACCCAGTCCGGCGTCACACAGATGATGAAGGCCCTGGAGAAGGAGGTCGGTTTTTCACTTTTTATAAAAGGAAAGAAGGGCGCCGTCCTGACCCCGGAGGCCCAGTCCCTTATTCCCTCCGTCCGGGCGCTCCTCAGCGCGGACGAGGTTGTTCACCAGGAGATATCCGCGCTGAAGGGCACCCCCACCGGCACCATCACGATCGGCACATACTTAAGCTGCTCCATCCACTGGATCCCGGAGATCATCCAGAAATTCAGGGAGAGCCACCCGAATATCGTCTTCAAGGTCATAGAGGGCGCCGAGGACGACCTCCCGGACTGGATCCAGGAACGCCGGGTGGACATCGGATTCCTCAGCCACCAGGAGGGGCATCATTTTCAGTTCCTGCCGGTCATGGACGACGAGCTTTTTGCCGTTCTTCCCAAGGGACACAGCCTGGAGGACTGCAGCGCTGTCCCCATGGAGAAATTCACAGGCGCTCCCTTTGTCACCACAGAGTATGCGCCGGGCAGCGACATTTACCGGATCCTGAAGGAGTTCCACATCAAGCCGGACATCCGCTTCCTCTCCATCAACGAGTTCTCTGTCCTCTCCATGGTGGAGCACGGACTGGGCATCACTATCCTCCCCGGCCTTCTCCTGCGGGGGCAGACCGGCAGCTTTGTAAAACGCAGGCTGGAGCCGCGCTCCTTCCGCCGGCTTGGGCTGGGCTACTCTTCCTACGATGACCTCTCTCCTGCTTCCAGGATCTTTCTGGAATACGCAAAAAGCTTTCTTCTGGATGACTGATCTTTTGCGCACAAAACATTAGTCATTCTAATGCTGGCATTAACTTTTTTCATGTTTTTATTGACATCTCACCTCCTTTCATCATATACTAGAAGGGAGGATTGAGATGTAACGGTGCTCTCGCAGATGCTGAGAGTGCCGTTTTTTTATTTTCTCCCTCGATCAAGGGAGGCACAGAAGGCAGAAACAGCCAGCTCCCGAAAGAAAGGAAGTATCTTTATGAGTAATCAGACAAACCAGGAAACTCGTCAATGGGGCTCCCGATTTGGCTACCTCATGGTTGCCGCCGGCGCCGCGATCGGCCTTGGAAACATCTGGAGATTCCCCTATCTTGCCTACCAGGGGGGCGGTGGTGTATTCCTTGTGGTCTACATCATCGTGGTAGCTCTGATCGGTCATCCCATGGTACAGATGGAGACTGCCATCGGCCGCTATACCGGCAAGGATGCAGTCAGCGCCTTCCAGCGCATCAACAAAAAGTGGGGTTTTGCAGGCTGGATGGCCAATGTCTGCACTCTGATGATCAACATGTACTACGTCGTTGTAGGAGGCTGGGTTGCCAAGTACGCGTTCCAGTATCTCACAGGCGGCGACTTCGGCGCTGACAAGCAGGCCTATTTCGACAGCTTCACCTCCTCGACCGTAGAGCCCATCGTCTGGGCCATGCTCCTCCTTCTGTTCGTCTCGGTGCTTCTGTATTTCGGCATCACCAACATTGTGGAGAAGATCTCCAAGGTCATGCTGCCGCTCCTCTTTGCCCTGCTCATCATCTGCGGCATCTGGGCCTTCTTTGTAAATGAGAACGCCATCGAGGGCGTGAAGTATTACCTGCTTCCTGATTTCAGCAAGTTCAGCTTCACCACCTTCGCCCAGGCGGCGACACAGGTGCTGTTCTCCGTGGGCATCGGCTGGGGCCTCTATGTGACCCTGGGCGCCAACATCCCCAAGCAGAACAACCTGAAGAGCGACGCAGTCATGGTCTCCGTCTTTGACACGGCCGCCGCGATCCTGGCCGGCTTCGTCATCGTTCCCTCCGCCTTTTCCGGCGGCGTGGACATCGAGTCCGCAGGCCCCAGTCTTGTGTTCAATGTCATGACGGACATCTTTGAGAAACTGCCGGGCGGCCGGATCATCGGCTTCTGCTTCTTCCTGGCCATCCTCTTCGCCGTGATCTCCTCGCTGTTCAGCTTCTTCGAGATCTCTGTGCGCACCTTTGAGGATAACCTGCACATGGGACGGCTGAAGGCCTCCGTCACGACGGCTGTCATCGTCGGCATCGGCAACATCTTCGCCTCCCTCGGCTTTGGGCTCTTAAGCGGTGTGAAGCTTCCCTGGATCGATGCAGGCGGCTTCAAGACCCTGGGCATCTACGACTGGCTGGACACCTTCACAGCCTACCTCCTGATGCCCATCGGCTGCATCCTCGTCTGCATCTTCATCGCGAAAGTATGGGGCTTTAAGAACTACGAGAAGGAGGCCACCAACGACGGAAAGTTCGGTCATGTGAACACCTATGAGAAGTTCCTGACCGTCTTCGTGGTTCCCTTCTTCATGATCATCATTCTGCTGACCGTGTTCGGCTTCATCAAATAAGAGCGGAAGCAGTAATTTGAACAATCAGGCGTTTGTTTTTATCGCTCAAATTAGACAGAATGCTCAGTTTCAGTTGACTTGTTAATTTTTTGATGATACAATGGCAGTGATAACCGGGTTCGCCTCCGCTATAATCGGGGGTAGCTTTAGGGGGGCGGGCTCTGAAACAATTTTTATTCATAATCTGGAGGGATGTTTTTATGGCAATGTACATCATGAAGGGATTGTGCGTGATCGGTATCATCCTGAACGTTGTTCTGATGATCCGCAAGAACAAAGAGCTCCGCGCAAATCCGGAGAAAGACCCTGGAACTGGAATGACCGGCGAGGAACTGTGGCAGAGAGGTAAACAGCCGAAGAATCTTGTCGCAACCATTATCACTGGATTTGTAGCGAACTTCCTGGATACTCTGGGAATCGGTTCTTTTGCTCCGTCATCTGCTTCTTTTAAGCTGACGAAGTCTGTAGACGATATCCTGGTTCCCGGCACGCTGAACGTAGGCGATACCGTTCCTGTATGTGTGGAGGCTTTCCTGTTCTTCGGTTTCGTAGATATGGATATCCTGACACTGGTTCTGATGATTGTCGCTTCCGTAGTTGGTTCTTTCGTAATGGCCGATATCGTAACCAAGTTCGACCGGAAGAAAGTTCGTTACGCGCTGTTCGTAGGTCTCTTCATCCTGGCTACTGTAATCCTGATGAAAGTTTTTGCGATCGGCCCATTCGGCACCATCGGTACAGAGCTTGGTCTTCGTGGCGTGAAGCTCGTGATCGCTGTTGTTGGTAACTTCATCTTCGGCGCTCTGATGAGTATCGGTGTTGGTCTGTACGCTCCTTGTATGGCTATGGTTCTGGCTCTTGGTATGGATGCCGGATGTGCGTTCCCGGCTATGATGGGATCCTGCGCATACCTGATGGCATTTGGTAACGGCCCGAAGTTCATCGCTCAGGGAAGATACGACATGGTTGCCTGCTGGACACAGGCTATCTTTGGCGCCATCGGTGTTTACTGCGCATACGCTTTCGTATCCAGTCTGCCGTTGGATACACTGACCAAGGTTATCGCTGTTATCGTTTACATCACAGCGTTCCTGTATCTGCACGACGCTATCAAGAAAGGTTCTGCAGCGTAAGCAGACTCATAAAAACTTCATAATGAGAGAAAAAAAGGTTCTGCGTGGTCATCCCACACAGAACCTTTTTCTTATCTTCTTTCTTTTTCTCTCTCCTGCGCCTCGATCCGCATCCGCGTGATGTGGCCGCGTATCTGCATTCCAAAGTTCTTAAACCGGTTCCAGAGCCCCACAGGCAGCCAGCGGTAATCCGCGCCGCTCTTCTCAAGGATAAACTCCTTAAAGTCCCTCTCCTCACCTTCGGTAAAGTTTGCCTTCGGCAGGATCAGCAGATCATCCTCGTTCATACCTACGTAGTATGTCTTTTCATCCTCCCAGATCCGGTAGATCGTCTTGTAGTAACCCATATTGTCCACAGACCCGTTCTGCCGCACCCGCACGCCTGTATTGCCGAACAGGTAGGTGAGCTCCTCGTTTTCCTTCACTGCCGGGTCCCCTCTCATCGTGCCAAGCGCCAGATACTGCCGGAACAGTCCCGTCGCAACGAGCAGGGCGCCCACGCCGTAGCAGACGATCACGCCGGGCAGCGCCATATTCTTTACCAGAGTCGGCACAAGCGCCAGCAGGATGCCTGTCATAACCAGGTTGAAGGTGACACGCGGGTGTTTCACCCGGTTATAGAATTTGATATATTTCATCATCATGGCCTTGTCCCGCCGGATGTCCACCACATACCGGTTCTTCCGCGGATCGGCCGCCGTCTGCTGCTCCATTTTCACTTCTTCCAATTTCTCCATTCCTCCCTTTCGTTTCGACAGGATTGCCGTCTCGTGGATATTATACCACATCTCCGGGCATATGCCTACATAAAGTGCGGTCTGCCGTCGCTTTTGTCTGATAAAGTGATAATACGTCACTTTATTAAATTTATACAAATTCAGCATCCGGCAATACACTTTATTTGTATAAACATACAACTTTTCCCCACTTTCTCCAGGTGTCTTGACACCCGGGCCATCTTGTGCTATAGTTAACCCAATCTTAATAAAGGTTGCAGTTGCAGTTGATCTGATGCCGACCGCTTTCCCCAAGGGCAGTCCTGCATTGGTGAACTACAATTTATATATACTTTTCTCCGTCAAGGAGATACTTTTCCCCAGCTTTGTATATATACATACAAACTGCATTGCAACGAGGAAAAACCTCTCAATGACATACCAAGAAGAAAGGGCACGACATGAGCAGATGTCGTGCTTTTTCTTTACAGCCTTTTTCCTGTCCTATCTCTCCTGCTCCGCCTTTCTCATCTTCAGCTTCAGAAGAGCCAGGGCCTTCTTGCAATCCAGCTCCACAACGTTGTTTTCCCCGACAACATTGGTCTCTGTGCCGTCCGCGCTCTTGTTTATATCTATGATGCCGTCAAGATAATTGTTCGTGACAACAAACTGGGCCACAGTACCGCTGAAATTCAGGCCTGTCACAGCTATCCCTCTGGTCCCGAGCTGCTCACAGGTGTTCGTAAAGTCCACGTCACTGTTTCCCCAGCCGTCCGATGAGATGATCACACCGTCCGCACGCATGGCCTCAGCCCACACAGCTGTACGTGTCCCAACGAGCATTTTGTCTACGTTGTCATCCGGCGTTCCCACAATAACGATACCCATCAGATCCACATCTGTGTCCTGTGAGACAACATCCAGAAGCGGGTCTCTGAAATGGTGAAGTGATGTTTCTTTTGTTGATGGTCCGATACCCATACTCTTTCACCTCCTACTGCATGGAACGGATAATTCCGTCTCTGTATTCATTTGGCGTCACAAGGATCGGCATATTCCCCATATCGATAATGGAGCGCCCGCCTTCTACTCCCGAGGGCTCTTTCGCAAACAGATGTGTATCATACATAGCACCCTGGCCGGCCACCTGCTTCACGATGAGCACTCTCTTCTTGCCCGGTCTCACGATATCGTGGTACTCGTGGCGCTCTGTACATTTCTCACCTTTAAATTTCTTCATCTTATCCCTGTATGTCTGGATAAACTTATCGCAGGCTCTGTGAGCGGCTGTCGGGCCTGGCCTCTCCTGTCCCATGCCCTCCTTCAGGGTGACGTCAAAGGATATGATGTAATCGTCGTCTCCAGGTGTTCCTGCTCTGTTGAGGACGAGCTGCTCCTTCAGATTACCCTCTGAGGACCCAAACTCATGGCACTGCTTTCCTACAGTATCCACACCTGTAAGGATCACGTATACGCCTGTGATGGTATGTGTAATGCCCTCCCCTATCTTTCCAAGGACCTTAGTGGATATCGGGATGATGTCCATGATCGTGTTTGTCCAGCGGTCATGGTCGCCTGGCATAATGATCTGGATGTCAATCTTCTCTATGTAGTCTTTTTCTTCCTCCACGAGCTTATCCAGCATCTCTTTGCTGACAGTCATATGTCCGTCTACATTGATGTCGTTGTGCTCTCCCCACTCCACATCTGTCATGTGGAAGGCCTTGATCACAAGACGGCGCAGATCTTTTACCTGCTCTGCCATTTTACCACCTCCATGATATTGTTATTTTTTTATCCTGCTTTTTTTACAAAAAGGGCAGATGCAACATACATCTGCCCTTAAAATCCTGTCTGACGCTCAATCCAATATTTCAGATATTAGATCTTAGCAACGTATTCATACGGCAGCGGTACGATCGTTCCAGGTGTGGAGATCTTCTCTAACTGCTCCAGAGTAGCCTTTACGATCTGTGTCTGCTGTTCTACGTTGTGAGGACCACCCGCGTTGGCACCCATAGGGACTAACGGAGCTACCGCACGAGGAGTTCCGGTCTGACGTACAACCGGAGGAAGAGCTGCAATAATAATTGTAGGAATTCCAGCCTCTTCAATCGCTCTCTGCACCAGTACTGCAGAGCGGTGGCAGGTACCTCAGCCAGCGGTGAGGATAACTGCGTCAACATCCTCTTCTGTGAACATCTTTGCGATAGCCGGACCAGTCTCATGTTTGAACTTCTCCTGGTTTCCGCCGCCGCCCATGAAGCCTGCATGTACAGGAGCGCAAGCTCTGATAAAGCCTTCTGCTGCAAGCTCATGAATTCTGTCGATGGGGAACATACAGTTGATGTCCTTGTTAACATCACTGTTATCGTATCCACCGTGTGATACCATCAGTTCGCTGGATGGTGTTGTGTTCTCAATCTTTCTCCATGTCCAGTCACCGGCAAGATTAAATCTCTCCTGTGATTTCTTGTGGACACCAGCTGCTGTTGCAAGAGCGATAGACATGTCTTTCAGCTCTTTTGTAACAGGCGCCCATACCGGAGGAGGAGTAATAGGAACGAAAATTTCAGATTGTAATCCTTTAACAACCGTTAAACTCATTTTGAAACCTCCTTATTTTCCATTTGCCCACGCATCTTTTCCTGATTGCGTCGTTCTTTCTCTATATTGCTGACATACTTCTCATTTACTTCAGGACCGAGCTGTTCCGGAAAGCTCATGTTCCATCCAAACTCCTGTCCTACCTTCGGCTCTGTGTCGCATATGAACATCCTCTTGGGTGCCTTGAAAAATCCAAGACGCCCTTTCAGATCCACGCTGATGCTGCAGTCGTCAACATCCACGACAACGCCTTCCATGTAAATGATCCTGTCGCCATAGTGCAAGCGTTCGTTGTTCATGAAACCGCCTCTGATTAGTCGTATTTTTCCTTACGCTTCTGGCTCATCGGCAGGGACTGCTCGTTCTCCACAAGTTCAACCTTCTTGCCGTAAGTGCTCTCGATCAGCTCCACGTTTGTAGACTTAACGTTCGGGTTCCACTTTCTCTCAGCAGCCTTCACTTCCTCGCCTGCCATAGCTGTCTTCAGCATAGCAAGTGCACGGATTGCATCCTCCTCGCACAGAGTGTTGCATCCGAGAACCTCGTTCTCGATACCGGACTCAGACTTGTTGTTGTCAACCATGTATGTCATGTACTTGTTACCAACAACGAGCGCGCCCTGTACTGCGCAGTAGGACATTCCTACTACCGGAACACCTCTCATACCGATCTGCTCGATATGGCTTGCGAAGTCGATGTGGTTGTTTCCGAAGCCCTCTGTTGTAACAAATGCCCCGTCTACGTCCATCATCTCTACTGTGTGGCCTACACGTTTGGATACATAGAACTTCTCAGCGTTGATCTGCGGGCTTCCTACGAATACTACGCCGCAGAGGTCAACCTCCGGATCATGAAGAGCTTCCAGTACAAGAGGCTCTCTCCAGTAATGTCTGGACATCTCTTTGGATGCAGGTCCGATACATGTAAGAGCATGGATACATCCGTCCAGCACCTCAAGCGGAGATACGCATACAGGAACATTTCCTAAGTCAACGTTTGCTCTCGCTCCAAGGATACCAACGGGCTCTACAGGAAGGATGAAGTTGTCATGCATAGCTCCCTGTCCCATGATCTCCTTAACGATAACGACTTTCTTCTTGCCGGGACGACGAACCTGCTTCAGCTCCTGTGTATCAGCAACAAGGCTGTCATCCAGCTCCTTCATAACCTCACGGATCTCCTGTGTGATCACATCAAATGCTGTGTGTGCAGCCATAGGTCCGCGGCGCTCCATGTTTGTCTTCTCCTGGATCACGATGTTACCCTTGATGAAGATCTCGCCTTTGTCCGGGCATCCCGGGCGTCCCCACATGATGTTCTCGTCCAGGTATCCTTCAGAGGAACCGAACTCACCGATCTGAACTCCGCCCTCGTCTGTACCTGTCAGCATCATAACAACGCCGTCCAGAACTCTTGTCACACCTGTACCGAGGTCAGCGTCGCCCTCTTTTGTAGCGATGGGCTGTACGTCCATGATCGTCTCAGAATATGTGTGGTATTTGTCAGGAGTGATGATCTCCAGGTGGAAGTCTTTTACAAGCTCCTGATTGTCGATTACTTCCTGCTCAATTCCCTCACGGATGTAAAGGGTTGTCCCCTCGATCTTTGTCTCAGGTCCTCTCTTTACCTCTGTAATCTTGTAGTGCTTTCTTGTTAAAGTTCTTACTACCTTCTCTTCCTCAGCTTCTGCTGCCGGAGCTGCTGCTCCTGTAACTGCCGCTTCTGCTGCTGCCGGGATCTCTGCCACTGCAGCTCCCCCGTTTCCAAGTGCTCCAACCGGAATCTCAAGGTTGATGTCCTTTCCTTCTCCGATGTGGATCTTCAGAGTGCCGCCTGCTGCTACAACCGGTGCTGCCGCTGCCGGAGCTGCAGGTGCTGCCTCTTCCTCCTCTGCCGGAGCCTCCTCTGCTGCCTCTGTAGTCGGCGCTTTCGCTCCCTCTACCTTGTCAGCGGTAAGCGGGCAAAGTGAATCGCAGGTCTCTTTCAGTTTTGCACCGAGAACCTCTTCGATGGTAAGGCATCCATCCAGGTTCAGTAACCCTGAATCTACAAGATCGTCAAAGATTGCGGGATCTTCCAGATTAGCTGGCTCGATTGTAATGCCGCCTTCGGCTCTACAACAAAGTACTGCAGGATCATGTGCATGTGCTTTAGCTGTTTCAGCTGTGATTGACATATTTTTTCCCTCCTTGTTTTTTGTTGCAAGGGTATCGCAGTAGATACCCCAGTTTTTTTGCTCGTGCTGCGCACGGGCAAGAGTGTATATTTGCAGCCGCCGATAAAGAGAAAATACCTCTCACTTTTCATCGTCCTGCGAAAGTATCGGGGTGTCTCCCACAGGCTTTATCCGCGACAGAAATACCGTAAATTCCAGGGGACTTGTCCCCCTCTTATCAAAAGGCATATTTAGAAATCAATATCCTGGCTGACCTCTTTTGAGATCTTCAGTGTTCTGTAAAGAGGATGTCCAATCGTCCTCATCACATGGTCTGTCTGATGGAAGACCTTCAGCCCCATCTTCGGCGCGGAAGCCATAACTGTGTTGGAGCAGTCAGAGCAGTTGCCGATGATGATGTACTCGCAGCCGTCCTTCTTGAACTGCAGGTTGTTCTTAACCTGTCCGGGACAGTTGCCGGGCCGTAAGCACTTCAGCGGAGCGCCCGGCTTGTTCTCGATGGCCTGCTTGCATCTGCAGACAGATACCACATTGGCGTTCATCTTGGAAGCGATCTCCCTCATGCGGTCCTCGCTTCCGCCGCAGGCACAGACAAGAAGTCCTGTCTTGGCTCCGTGGAGATCCGGGAATTCCATTGTCACAAGGATAGCTCCCGTTGTCTTTGTGATAGGAGCGTCCATCTCAGTGGATTTTCCTGTGAAAGCTCCTCCCATGATGATCTCGCCGTATTTTCCGTCAATGCCGCCGGCCTTCTCAATGAGCTCTCCAACGCTGACGCCTACCGGCACGTCCATGAACACATGAGCTTCGTTTCCGCCCACCAGCTTGCCGCGGACAGTCACATTCTTTGTGATGCAGGGCTTTCTCTCGTCGATCGCCTCTGCCACCTTCGCGGCGGTCTCCAGGTTCACAACCACAGATCTGGCCGCTGACGGAAGCTGTGTCGTCGTAAGGTTCACGCCAAGGCACTCTCTTACTACCGCACGCTCCTCACCCATCGGATAGATATCCGCCAGCATATGCATGGAAATATCCGGCTCATTCTTCAGGGCCGCATCCAGTATCTTGATTGCTTTATGATGTTTCTTCTTAATAGCGAAGATAGCTTTGTCGGCATGAGTGATCTCCATACAGTATTTCACGCCGCGGATCACTTTATCTGTCTGCTCCTCCAGCTGCTTGATGTTATGCTCCAGTCCGGGCTCACACTCCGCAGCGTTTACCAGGATATAGCTGTGCTCCAGCTTAAATCCCTCCGGCAGCTCCGGGTTGATCTCCGGATCCAGCTCAGCCATCGGCGTCTCAGAAAGGTCGATATTCAGCTTTACACCGGTCGGGAATCCAGCTCCGCCCATTCCGACGATTCCGGCTTCCTTTACCATCTCGAGCTTTGTTCCTTCTTTAATAGGAACGAATTCTTCTTTCTGTTCTTCGTCTGGTTTGATGATAATGCGATCATCTGTCACTTCCTCTACCACACCATATACACTGGAAAAAATGTTTGCCCCAAGTCCAGTGGGTGTGGCGATCAGTGTGCCTTTTTCCACTTTGTCGCCGGCCTTCACAATAGCCTGGCATGGCGCGCCGACATGCTGGCGCAGTAAGATCTGTACATTTCCCATGACACTCTTCTCCTTTTCATTTTTTATTAAGCAAAAACAGATACGGTTCATCCGTTTCCATTTACTTATCACATTTAAATTGCCAAAAGAAGACTTATCGGTCAGATTAATAAATTTTATCTATAAATCTTTCCTGCTACTTTTTTAACAGAAAAGAGCTGTTTTCTGGCGGAGGCATGTGGGAATCGAACCCACCCGGGACGCTCCTAACGCCCCACACTAGTTTTGAAGACTAGGAGGCACACCAGTCACCCATCTACCCCCCTGATTCTTTATCATGCCCATTTACAATAGCACAGCTTTTGTCAGATTTCAAGCCTTTTCTGGACACTTTTATATTAGCAAAAAAACATTGACTTTTCAAGGTGTTTACCCCATAATAGTGAATAGAAAGATGAACGGCGTACTAGACGAGGGACTAGAATACGGTCTAATCGTTAATTTCCTGTCATTTTCAAGTCTTATTCCGTATAAGACACAGAGAGAACATGGGGGTTTTCAATGTGTTTTTATAAAAAACTTATAGATTTTGTCTATGAGGAAACATTTTCAAAATTCTAAGGAGGTAGCAATTATGGAGTTAAAGGCTAATGTTAACTTCGACCGCTTCGAGGGCGCACTTCAGGTAGTGGACTCTCACACAGAGGGTGAGTTCTGCCGTATCGTTTACGGCGGATTCCCGGAGCCGGAAGGCAACACAATGATCGAGAAGAAGAAATGGATGGAGAAGAACTACGACAAGGTGCGTACAGCTCTTATGTTCGAGCCAAGAGGACACCACGACATGTTCGGCGCTTTCCTCTGCAAACCGGTTAATCCCGAGGCTTCATTCGGCGTTATGTTCATGGATACAGGCGGATACCTGAACATGTGCGGCCACTGCACCATCGGCGCTGTCACAGTAGCTGTTGAGGCTGGCTTCGTTGAGTCCCACGAGGGAGAGAACGATGTTGTGATCGAGGCTCCCGCAGGACTGATCCGCACAAAGGCCATGGTAAAGAACGGCAAGGTTGAGAGCGTGACTCTGACAAACGTTCCGGCTTTCGTTTACAAAGAGAACCAGAAGGTAACGATCGACGGCAAAGAGATCACCTTCACCATCTCCTTCGGCGGCAGCTTCTTCGCTCTTGTTGATACTTCACAGCTTGATATCGGCGAGATCAACGCAAAGAGCGTTCCGGCCTACTCTGCTCTCGGAATGAAGATGCTGGATGCTATCAATAAGGAAATTCCTGTAAAGCATCCGCTGCTTGACATTGACACAGTTGACCTTGTTGAGTTCTACGGACCTACTCCGAATCCGGACAAGGCTGACTTAAGAAACGTTGTTATCTTTGGCGACGCTATGGCTGACCGCTCACCGTGCGGTACAGGTACAAGCGCAAAGCTCGCTACTCTGCATCACTGGGGAGAGATCGAGGTTGGACAGGAGTTCAGGTACGAGAGCTTCATGGGCAGCATCTTCAAGGGCGTGATCAAAGAGACAACAAAAGTCGGCGATTACGATGCAGTTATCCCGATGATCACAGGAAGCGCATACCTGACAGGCGTCGCTACATACCTGATCGATCCGGAGGATCCGCTGAAATACGGCTTCCAGGTTGGATAATCACATCTGTTCCGAATGGATTAATGAAGATTTTTCATGTAGAGAGCGGTTTACAACCGCTCTCTGTTCTTTTATAATGTTAGACATGGATTTTTCGGCTCTACTTTACAGTCGTCAGAAAGGGATGAGAACATGGCAAAAAAAACGGCAGTCCACTAAAAGCCGGATCGTGAAGGCAGCGTGGAACCTCTTTTACAAAAACGGATACGACAACACTACCGTAGAGGATATCATCAACGCCTCCAAGACCTCCAAGGGAACCTTTTACCACTATTTCAAGGGAAAGGAAGCCCTCCTGAACACTCTGTCCAATCTGTTTGACCAGAAGTACGAGGAGCTCTCTGCCACGATCGACCCGGAGATGACGGTCTATGACAAGTTACTCTATCTGAACCACGAGCTGTTTTTCATGATCGAGAGCAGCGTGGATCTGCATCTGCTGGCCTATCTGTACTCCTCCCAGCTCATTACCAAGGACAAGAAATCTCTCTCCGACAAAAAGAGATTTTATTTTCAGTGGGTCACCCAGCTTCTCCAGGAAGGGCTGGATGGCGGGGAGTTCGCCCCCACCTCCACCGCCGCCGAGCTGATGGACATCTACGCCATGTACGAGCGCGCCCTCCTGTACGATTGGTCCCTGTTCAAGGGGAAATTCTCCCTGACAGAGAAAAGCGACAGGCTGCTGCCCCATGTGCTGGACAGCTTCCGCCGGGGCATCTGACAGCCCGGCTTTGCAGCAAAGGAAAAGAGACTGCCGGGCATATACGCCCCAGGCAGTCTCTTTGCATTTTCTTTCCATCGTCATTTTCTGCACTGCTACACCATACACTCGTGGAGAGCTTCGTTTTCAATGCCCGCCTCCTCCATCACGGAGAGGATGGCTTCCCGCTCCTCAAGCGCCGCGCACCAGGCAAGACCGCATCCGGCGGATATAGCCCGGGGCACAGGGATCAGACGGCCGGGGGCATTTTTTTCCTTGCACGTCTTCTCCATTGCCATGGCATCTGCTGTTGTGTGAAATGTTACGACCAGCTTTAATTCTTTTTTTCTCATTACTCGATCACTACTTCAAAGCATCCGTCTTTCTCTGTTGACACTGCCTTCTTCCCGTGGTCCTTCGCATATTTCTCCACATTCATCTTCTGGTGGGGCTCACTGACAAGCACCTTCACAGGGCCGTCCGCGTTTTTGAGGGCCTCCGCAGTCAGCATCAAAGGCTCCGGGCAGGAAAGACCTCTTGCATCTACTTCCTTCATATTATTTTACCTTCTTTCCTAGAATAACATATTTACAACTATTTTGCACTCTCTCTTTTATTTGTAAACGCAATGATAAAGCACACGATGATACAGATGATCACCGCCACCTTTCCGGCAGGTGTAGCCGCTCCCGCTACAACCTCTCCAGTCTCCGCGTTGAGGGCTGTGCCGCTGGAGGCAAGTCCCAGGTTGTGGCACAGAGCCGCGCCGAAGAACAGACCCAGAACTGTCACCGCTGAATCCGCAGATCCCTGTCCCGCAAGGACAAGCTGGCGCAGCGGGCATCCGCCTGCCAGTACAGCAGCAAAGCCTACCGCGTACATGCCGAGAATGTTCCACAGGTGCTCGGAGTGGGCGATGATGCCCGGCGTGTCAAAGCCAGGCGTAAAGTTTCCTGTCGCGATGTTGTAGATCAGCATAACAACAAAGAGTCCCACGATCACTGTGAGAAGGTCAAAGTTTTTCATCAGGATCACGTCCCTGATACTTCCCGCAAAGCACATTCTCGACTTCTGGGCAAAGGCGCCGAAGATCAGGCCTCCGATGAGGGAGATAATGATAGGTGCATGCATGCTTCCCGGGCCGCTTGTGCTGGACTTGAGAAGTGTGGTGCACAGTGCAAGCAGTAGGATACCTACCATGATGGCCGGCAGTACCACGCCGCTGGTCTTCTGGGTCTCATGAGCCCTTCCCAGGCTGAAGCCCTTCTTCAGGGCAAAGGCGCCTGTGGCCACGCCGAGGATAAAGCCGATGAGGGCTACCCATGCGTTCAGGTCGCCTGCGGACATACGGATCACCATACGCAGCGGGCATCCCAGGAACACGAGGGAGCCGATCATGATGACCATTCCAAGGATAAAGCGGATCATCGGTGAAGATCCAGCCGTGGAACGGTACTCCTTTGTAGCCGCTGAAATCACAAAAGCGCCGAGAACGATGCCGATGATCTCAGGGCGGGCATACTGTACCGTGTCTGCCTGGTGCATGCCCAGGGCCCCCGCTGTGTCGCGGATAAAGCAGGCGATACAGATCGCCATGTTGGCCGGGTTTCCAAAGTACGCGAGGGCTGCCGCCACAAGTCCGCATACCACCCCTGCCAGCGCAAGTTTTTTCTTTGAGTCTGACAAGTTAAAATTCATTTGTACTTCCTCCTTCTACTCTCATTCACTCAAAAAACAGATTTACCGAAAGCTCCAGGAACCCACTATTCTTCCTCCTGCGCAAGCTCACGGATGGCTCTTATGGCCGTCTCCACCTCCTCATCAGTGGTGTAGTGGGAAAAGCTGAACCTTACTGCCCCCTGCTCCACCGTTCCCAGGGCCTGGTGCATCAGAGGCGCACAGTGAGCCCCCGGTCTGGTAGAAATTCCATATTCTGTAAGAAGTTCATCGCCAACTTCTGAGGAGTCATAATCACCGATATTGAGGGAGACGATGGGACATCTCTCCCCTCCGGAAAAATCGCCGTACACAGTAACGCCGGGAATATCTTTCACTCCGTTGTAGAAATTCCACATACATTCCTGCTCTCTTTTGCGGATGTTGTATATGCCTGTCCGCTCAATATACTCCACGGCCGCGTGGAGTCCCGCTATGCCGTGGCCGTTCATGGTCCCCGCCTCCAGGGCTGTAGGCATCTGGGCCGGATGAGTCCTGCTGTAGGTCTGGACGCCGCTGCCGCCGCTCTTTAAGGGCCGCACTTTGACGCCCTCCCTCACGTACATACCGCCTGTCCCCTGGGGCCCCAAGAGCCCCTTGTGGCCTGTAAAGCAGAGGATGTCTATGTGCATCTTCTCCACGTCAATGGGAAATACCCCCGCTGTCTGGGAGGCATCCACGATAAAGAGAAGGCCGTGGTCCTTCGCGATCCTGCCCACTCTCTCGATATCCACCAGATTGCCTGTCAGGTTGGAGCCGTGGGTACACACGATGGCCTTTGTCTCCGGACAGATAGCCCTCTCAAAATCTTCGTATTCAACGAGCCCTTTTCTGTCACTCTCTATGATGGTCAGGCGAACTCCCCGCTCCTCCATCTCGTAAAGGGGACGCAGCACGGAATTGTGCTCCAGCATAGTGGTGATCACGTGATCACCGGGATTTAAAACGCCCTTGATGGCCGTGTTCAGGCTCTCCGTGGAGTTGCATGTGAACACCAGCTGTCTGGGATCCTTTCCGCCGAAAAAGTGGCAGAGCTTCTCTCTTGTGTCATATATCGTTCTTGATGCTTCCAGCGAGGCCGAGTGAGCACCCCTGCCGGCGTTCCCCATGGACTGCATGGCAGTCACAACCGCCTGGATCACTTCCTTCGGCTTCTGCATCGTCGTCGCCGCATTGTCCAGATAGATCATCTTCATTCCCCCAATCTGTCTTCTGGCTTCTTTCTTAGTATACTTCTCTTTGCGTCTTTACGTCTAATCGTTAAAATCAATATATAGATTTTATTCATTCGCTTTTTCTATAAATCGCACAGAGCCACTGTCCCAACATCATGCCCCTTAAAAAAACGCCCTGTGGCCTTCCAGTCTAATCACAAAAACGTAATATACCCTCATATTGATTATATTTTTCTATTACTATGATATTTTATCAAAATTACCAATTGGACACCCAGCTTTTTTCTCCTGGATAGTTTAAAACATGAGGAATAAGGGGAGTAGGAATGGAGGAAACATGAAGAGAAAGGTACTATTATTAATCGCAGTTGCCTTATCAGCAGGAATATCAGCAACTAGCGCTATGGACGTCAAAGCAGCAGACAGCGAAATTTTTGTCCCTGACACGTATTTGCGCCAGGTTATCTGCGACACGCTGGGAAAAGCATACGACTCAGCCATCACAGAGGAGGAAATGCTCTCTATTACTGAACTGAACAGTGACTCTCTTCCGCTGATAGAAAGTCCGGCAGAAGATCTGAAGGACTTTAACAGGGGCATTGAGTCTCTGGAGGGGCTCCAGTATGCAAAAAATCTCACCAGTCTGGATCTATCCGAAAACCGCATCTCTGACCTTGGCCCTCTGGCTGAGCTTAAAAACTTGTCCTATCTGGAACTTGACCGAAACAATATCCGGGACCTTACCCCTCTGGCAGGACTAGACTCACTGGAGCATTTAAACATTTACAATAATTTTCTGGAAAGTGTAGAACCTCTTTCCGAGCTCTATAATCTTCAGTTTCTGGATATGCACTACGCAAACCGGGAAGGGACTGTCATTGACCACACACCTCTCTCTTCCTTAACCAACCTTACTTATCTGAGTGTAGAGAGCAACTACCTGACAGATATTTCTTTTCTTGAGCCATTAGCTGATAGCGGCAATCTTAAAACAATACTTGTAAGAGCAAACTCCATCACGGATTTCAGCCCGCTCAGCGATCTGCTCTATAAGGAATACTCACAAATGTATCCAAATGGTATGCCTGGTTTTGAAAGCCCTGAAAGCACAGATATCATGGTAGGTACCAACAACCAAAGCCCCTGGGGCGAAACTCTCGAGGTCAACGCTCCGGCCTCCGGAGGCGAAATACGTATTGCTCTCCCAGAGATTAAAGGATTTGAACAGGTAGAAGAATACTATGCCTTTTTTATGTCTATGATGGAGATGAACACTCTAAAGCAGCTTAGTCTGGAAACAAATGACGATGATATCCATATTTCTTATGACAACAGCACCAACGAAGCCGTCTTTGAATTTCCGCAAAACATCGTCGGCTCAAGCAAAGATATCAATACCCAGCTTCTTCTCGGCATTTACGGTACAGATTTTGAAGCCCAGTTTCCCATTCACATTTCTCAGCCCACACGACTGAGCGCAACTTTAAATATCGAAAACGGGACAAAAAACCTCCTTTTTATCAACTCGCAAGAGGAGGACTGCATCTCTTCTGACTATGTAACCGGCACTGTACTTAATGCAGACGGAACCCCCTGCGTTCTGGAAGATGTACAAATCACTTTTGAGGGAACATGTGAGTTTATGAACAGATACTCTCAGGATATGTTTTCCGCTAAGGATATCCAAATTGATGGGAACACTTTCCGTTTTCGGGTAGCACAGGACCGAACAAAGGGTTTTGACAGCAACTTCCTGCTCAATCCCACAATAACTTTTCGCCTGTCCGGGGACAATACTGACTACACTCTGGAAAGAGGCACCCTCAAGATCCACAACGTCTATGTATCCAACGAAAGCCCGGTTATTCCAGAGGCTGGACTGAGCTTTGACGTCTCCTCCGCGAAGGATGGCTCTTATACATCGGAGATATTTACTTTGGGATTTCCTTCAACACAGCGTACCATACAGTCCGTTACCGTGATTGACGAGGATGGATCCCGGCTTACTCCCATACTCACAGAAGACAGAACAGGGCTTACAGTGGCCGTATCAGGCAAAGAAGCTTTGAAAAAAAACTATACCATCTCACTGTCTTTCTATCCCCTGACAGAAGATATATGGGATGCTCCTGTTGAATTGTCTTTTCAGCCAAAACTTATATACAGTGCCGTTAATCCTGCTATAGAGTCCCAGCTCTCGCTTTCTCCACTGAGCTTAAAAACCGGAGAAGCAACAAATCTGACATTAACGTATCAGGATACATCCTGCTCATCTTTCACGGCTGTTCCACAAAACCCGGAACTTCTCGACATTTCTGGCACCACGGCAAAAGGTTTAAGAGCAGGCACCGTCGATATCCATATTTCAGACATAACCATTCCCTATCCAGTGGATGGTGAAATAATGGATGTCTCTTATCTGCCAGGCCGGACATTCACGGCTGTCATCAGAGAGGATAGCTCTTCTGAAGACAATATAAATATAGATCAGACACCTGAGACTCCGGCATCCTCTGGCAACACAGACACTGCCGATACACAGACCGCTCCCCAGACAGGTGACACTCACATAGTTATCTGCTGGCTGTTTATTGCTTTGCTTGCTTCATTAGGAATAGCGGTTACAGTGAAGAAAAAATATTCTAAATAGCTTCTTGACATATCAGGGCCCCGCACAAAAAACAGTGCGGGGCCCTTTTTCCTTAATTTGCCATGTAAAGAGAAGTGCACTCCAGAAATTTATCTAATGTCGTAAATTTCCTTCACAGTCTTGATAAACCGCTGCGCCGACTTGGACAGGGGATGATTTTTGTTGTACACAAGGTTCAGGTCCCTTCCCTCGTCCGCCTCGGGGATGGGGAACTCCAGCATCTGTCCGCTCTCCACCTCGTTCTTGGCGGCCAGCCGGGACAGGATGGAGACGCCCATGCCCTGGATGACTGATCTCTTGATGGTCTCCTGGTTGGCGATGCTGGCGATGATGTGGAGCCGCTCCGCCCGGATGCCCAGGTGCCGGAGCTGTTTTTCCGCCTCCTTGCGGGTGCCTGATCCCTCCTCCCGCATGATGACGCTCTCCTCCTGTATCCAGTAGATATCGCTTCCCAGCTGTTTGTACTCCCGGTATTTTTCCGTGTTCGGCGTGATGACCACGAGCTGATCCTTGTAGAAGGGAATATACTTGCAGAATTTTTTCTCCAGCACAGTGCCGGTAAAGCCGATATCCACCGAGCCCTCCGCCACCTGCTCCGCCACCTGGCTGCTGTCCGACTCCAGGATCCGGAGCTGCTCGCCGGGATGCTTGGCGTTAAATTTGGCCAGGATGTCAGGGAGAAGGTACTGCGCAGGGATGGTAGAGGCCGCGATAGTCACACATTTCTGCTCCTCCTCGTCGTGTCTGCCGAACTCTTCCTTTATCTTTTCCGTCAGATCCAGGATCTGGCGGGCGTAGGTGTACAGCTTCTGCCCCTCGGGGGAGAGCGCCACCTCCTTTGTGTTTCGCACAAAAACCCTTGTATCCAGTTCTTTTTCCAGAGAGGCAATGTGGGCGCTGATGGTGGGCTGCGTCAGAAACAGCTTTTTTGCCGCTTTTGAGAAGCTGCCGGACTGAGCCACCTCCACAAATGCCTCCAATTGTTTTAAATTCATCAGTATGCTACCCTTTCACTTTCCGCCCCTGTTTTTCTTGTGACCTTGACCGTGTCCATATACTCCAGAATGGGCTTGGCGCTCTTTCTGCTTGTATGGAACATGTCCCGGACCTGGGCGATGGTTATCACAGGCTCCTCCTTCAGCTTTTCGCGTATCTTCTCTTTCGCCTGCTCCATGTAGGATGACAGAGTGTACATCTCCTCTGTCACCTTCACGATCTGCTTTTCCTCCAGAAGGATGTTCAGGATATCATCCTCCACCTCCTGGCTCACTCCCTTCACAGGGATCTCCCCGTACCGGACAAAATCAAACCCGGCCTTCTCCATAGCCCCCAGAAGGGTCTCTGACACCTGCTGGTAGGTGGCGTCCTTACACACTTCGTAATCCGGCGTGCTGAGGAACTCGTCCACCCTCTTTATAGCCTGCTCCTCCTCCAGACGGCTGATAAAGGAGTCAAATACATTGGGCTTCAGCTTCGGGAAAAACGCTGTGTGGATCTGGGCCTTCTTCATGCCGTAGCGGTAGGGATATTTTGCCTCATAGCCTGCAAGCTCCTCCAGGATCCGCTCTCTGGCCCGGGCAGCAGCCTGCCTGTGCCACACGTAGGTGTCCTTTCTCATGGGGAACGTAAGAACTGTCCCCTCCTTCTTAAGCTCCTCCACATCCCGGGCGATCTCCTCCGGGGCAAGGGCTGTCAATTTGGCCAGCTCTGACAGAGTGATCATAGTCTCTCCGTGAGACCGGACATGCATCTCCACCACGTCCGCTGTGGAGCCTGACTCCTTCCGCTCCAGATCCTCGATGACCTGCTGCTGGAAGCGCCTGTGTACTGAGGGATTGGGCTCCAGGATCACGCCGCCTCCGATGGTCTCCATAGGCGAGTAAAACCGCACCACAAACTTGTCCCCCTTCTTCACGGCAAGCTCCTCCTCCAGGCGAAGCTGCACGTAGCCGCTCTCTCCCGGTCCGATCTCCTCCTTGTCCAGGAGCACCGCACGGCAGAGGATCTCGCTCGTGCCGGTGAAGAGGTGGAGTCTTGTGTGGTTGGTCAGCACCCGCATGGAGGAGTCCAGGATCCGCATCTTCACATCCAAAAGATCCGTGTTCTTCATACTGTCAGGCGGTGCCAGGACACAGCCTCTCCTGATCTCCCTCTTTTTGATATTGGACAGATTGATCGCCACCCTCTGTCCCGCATAGCACTTGTCCACGTCCTCGCCGTGAACCTGTATGCTGCGGATCTTGCTGGTCTTCCCGATGGGATACATCTCCAGCGTGTCTTCCTTCGTAATCGTGCCGCTGAGCAGGGTTCCTGTGATGATGGTGCCAAAACCGGAGAGGGAGAAAGCCCTGTCAATGGGCAGACGGGGGATCGTGGAGGTGTCCTTTTCCTCCACCTCTTCCTCCGACATTCTCTGGATCACCTCCACCAGATGGGGAAGGCCCTCTCCCGTGGCTGCGGACACCCGCACCACCGGCGCCTTTTCCAGGAAGGTTCCTGCCAGCTCCTCTTTGATCTCTTCCTCCACAAGCTCCAGCCAGTCCTCCTCCACCAGGTCGCATTTGTTCAGGACGATGATACTCTTCTCAATACCCAGCAGATTCAGGATGTCCATGTGCTCCCGGGTCTGGGGCATGATGCCCTCATCCGCAGCCACCACAAGGAGAACCAGATCCATGCCCACCACGCCGGCCACCATGTTGTTGATGAACTTCTCATGTCCCGGCACGTCGATGATACCCGCCCGGTCTCCACCCGGCAGATCAAACCAGGTAAATCCAAGGTCAATGGTGATCCCCCGGCGCTGCTCCTCCTCCCACCGGTCTGTGTTTCTCCCGGTGAGGGCTTTTATGAGTGTGGTCTTGCCGTGGTCGATGTGGCCCGCTGTTCCGATGATAATATGCTTCACTGTTCCGGCACCTCCAGTTCCTCAAGCTCGCCAAGCTCCCGGGCTGCCAGGGCTGCGTCCTCCGCTGTCACGGTCCGCATATCCATGAGGATCGTATCATTGACCACTCTGGGGATGATGGGCACCGGCAGGCGGCGCATCCGCTCCTCCAGCTCAGGCACAGTGACTCTCTCGGGGAAGATGGTCACCCCCCAGCTCTCCAGCCTCTCCAGGGGCAGAGAGCCGCCGCCGATCTGGGACTGGCAGGGGACCACCTGGATCTTCGCGGCCAGGTGCAGCCGTCTTAGCTTCCTGGCAAAGGAGTCCGCCGCCTTTTTCACCTCACCGGCAGGCTGGGTGATCATCCGAAGGACCGGCACATTGCGGACGGCCTTCTCCTCTGACAGATACTCATGGAGCACCAGCTCCAGGGCCGCGGCTGTAAATTTGTCGATCCGCAGCGCCCTGGTGAGCTGATTTTTCTTCATCATATCGATATATTTCTTCTTTCCCACGATGATGCCGGCCTGGGGGCCTCCCAGAAGCTTGTCCCCGCTGAAGCTGACCACGTCCGCCCCCTTTGCTATGGAGCTTTGCACCGTGGGCTCGTATGTAAGCCCGTATCTGGAAAGATCGATGAGCACGCCGCTGCCCAGATCCTCGATGACAGGGATATCCTTCTCCCTGGCCAGGGGGATCAGCTCATCGATCTCCACGGTCTCTGTAAATCCAACGATCCGGTAGTTGCTCGTGTGGACCTTGAGGAGAGCCCTGGTTTCCTCTGTCACCGCCTCCTCGTAGTCGGCCAGATGGGTCTTGTTGGTGGTCCCCACCTCCACCAGAGTGGCGCCGCTTTGCTCCATCACATCGGGAATACGGAATTTGCCTCCGATCTCCACCAGCTCACCCCTGGAGACTACCACCTCTCCGCCCCTGGCAAGAGAGCTCAGGATCAGCATGACCGCCGCCGCGTTGTTGTTGACGGCCATAGCCGCCTCAGCCCCCGTCAGGCGGCACAGAAGTTGCTCAAAGTGGGAGTACCTCTCCCCTCTTCTTCCCGCCTCCAGATTGTATTCCAGGTTGGAGTACCCGCTCACAAGGTCCGCGGCCTTCTTTAAGTGCTCCCCGGAAATGGGGGCCCGGCCCAGGTTTGTGTGCAGGACCGTGCCAGTGCCGTTGATCACCTTTCTCATATTGGGCGTGTTGATAGCTCTGACCCGGTCTTCAATATCCTTTTTGAGGCTCTCTGTCTTCTGCCGGGCCTCCTCCTCATCCTGGCAGGCCCCGATAAAGGCCCGCAGGGCATCTGTCTCAGACCGGATCGCCTCCATGACGGTCTCCCGGCTGTAGGCTTCGATCAGCCCCTGTATCTCCTCATCCGCCAGCAGAACATCCACCTTGGGTATGCTGCGGTATAACTTGCTTTTATCCATATTCCCTTCCTCGCATCCTGTTGGATCG
This sequence comes from Eubacterium sp. ER2, assembly GCF_000765215.1. Taxonomy (GTDB): domain Bacteria; phylum Bacillota; class Clostridia; order Lachnospirales; family Lachnospiraceae; genus Claveliimonas; species Claveliimonas intestinigallinarum. The sequence continues at coordinate 117,103 of NZ_JPJE01000006.1, read as the reverse complement.
GATCACTGGATCCTACCCTTAAATCTGACCATCAGGACAGGACGATCAGCTTATCGCTCTTCGGTCCCACCTTCCCGATCACGGATACCTTTGTATCCATATGCGCATGCTCAAAGTCGCGCATCACATTTTCCAGATCCTCCGGCGCCACAGACAGGAGCAGGCCGCCCGATGTCTGCGGGTCATACAGAAGATCCAGATAGTGCTCCTCCACGCCCCCGGTCTCCACCTTCTTTATGGAGTAGCCTCTGTTCTTATATGCCCCGGCGGGCACAAGCCCCATCTTGGCATAGTCTATGGCATCCTCCATGTAGGCGATGTCGTGGACGCGAAGCTCAAATGTCACCTCACTGGCCTCGGCCATCTCCACACAGTGGCCCAGAAGCCCAAAGCCCGTAATGTCCGTGCAGGCAGATACATTGTACCTCTCTGCCACTTTTTTTGCCTTCTTGTTCAGAGACGCCATCACAGTCTGGGTCTCCCGTATAGCGGAGGGAGACGCCATCTCGGCCTTCACAGCCGTGTTGACGATACCGCTTCCGATCTGTTTGGTGAGCACCAGCACATCCCCCGGCCTGCAGCCGTAATTTTTAAAGATCTTCTGGGGATGCACGAAGCCGGACACACACAGGCCGTACTTGGGCTCATCGTCCTGGACAGAGTGTCCGCCCACAAGGACAGCTCCGGCCTCCTTCACCTTGTCCGCTCCCCCTGCCAGTATGTCGCCCAGGATGGCTGGGTCAAGGCAGTTGGGAAATCCCACGATATTTAAGGCCACCGCGGGCTCGCCGCCCATGGCCCACACATCGCTTAGGGAGTTGGCCGCCGCGATCTGCCCGAACATGTAGGGGTCGTCCACAATCGGCGTGAAGAAGTCCACGGTCTGGATCATGGCTATATCGTCTGTCACCTTATAGATAGCTGCGTCGTCGGACGTCTCTATGCCGACGATCAGGTTGTCGTCTTGAAATTTCGGCAGCTTGCTCAGAACCTGAGCAAGGGTCTCCGGACCTATTTTGGCCGCTCAGCCCGCTGTCTTGCTGAGCGTGGTCAGTCTGACATCTGATTTCATAATAAAATATCCTCCTTTAGCCTGCCTCCCTTATGGGCGCAGGATCTTGGCAGCGCCGGCCATCGTCTCCACGATGCTGTACATATTTGTGACAGATCCGACTGCCAGCTTCTCCTTCAGGCCATAGTAGTCAAGGCATGTGCCGCATGTCTGGATCTCAACGCCCTGCGCCTCCAGGGATTTCAGATCCTCAAGACAGTCTGATCCCTCGCAGGTAAGCGTGGCGCCGCCGTTATAGAATAACATGGTTTTGGGCAGTTCCTCAAGCTGTGTCACCGCGAAAATGAAGCTTTTTGCCAGAACCTTGCCCAGCTCATCGTTTCCTGAGCCCATCCGGTCGGATGACATGACGACGATCATGTTGCCCCTCGCGTCCGGGATGCAGGCTGTGTCATCGGCTGCGTCCGCTGCCGCCGGAGCTCCCTCCATCTGGATTGTCACCTTGTACTCGCCCTCTCCCAGCTTCTCGGAGGTCACCTTGCCGCCGCTTGAGGAAGCCATCTTTGTCACATTCTGTACAGAAATCTCATTGTCTACCAGAACCTCGATGGTCTCCGGGCCTGTCAGGGCCTGCATAGCCTTCTTTGTCTTGATGACCGGTACCGGACACTTGTCTCCCATTGCATTTACTGTGATCATACTGTATTCCACCTTTCTTTTGCGGGTCCACGCCCACTTATAGAAACATTCTATCACTGATAGTGCAAAAGGTAAAGGTCATACACGTAATATTCCACAAATTTCAGAAACATATTCCCGTTGGAATTGAAGGCTTGTCCAAGGTATGCTATAATTCTCCGCGCAACGTATTATTAATGTATGATCAAACAAGAAGCGAGGTTGAAAATATATGTGGATTGCTGACAACTGGAAGGATTACGAGGTGCTGGACTGCAGCCAGGGAGAAAAGCTGGAGCGCTGGGGCGACTATCTCCTCATCCGGCCGGATCCCCAGGTCATCTGGGACACTCCGAAGACACTGAAGGGCTGGAGAAAGTGCAACGCGCACTACCACCGCAGCAAGAAGGGCGGCGGCGAGTGGGAGTTCTTTGACCTCCCATCCCAGTGGACCATCCACTACAAGGAGCTGACCTTCAATCTGAAGCCCTTCAGCTTCAAGCACACAGGGCTCTTTCCGGAGCAGGCCGCCAACTGGGACTGGTTTTCTGAAAAGATCCGGCAGGCGGGCCGCCCCATCAAGGTGCTGAACCTTTTCGCCTACACAGGAGGAGCCACCCTGGCCGCAGCCGCGGCGGGCGCCTCGGTGACCCACGTGGACGCCTCCAAGGGCATGGTCACCTGGGCCAAGGAGAACGCTGTCTCCTCCGGGCTGAAGGATGCCCCCATACGCTGGCTGGTGGACGACTGCATCAAATTCGTGGAGCGGGAGATCCGCAGGGGCAACCACTACGATGCCATCATCATGGACCCGCCCTCCTACGGCAGAGGGCCCAAGGGGGAGATCTGGAAGATCGAGGAGTCCATCCACCCCTTTATCAAGCTGTGCACAAAGGTTCTGTCAGACAAGCCCCTCTTTTTCCTGGTAAACTCCTACACCACAGGGCTGGCCCCGGCGGTGCTCACCTACATGCTGAGCACGGAGCTGAAGTCCTTCGGCGGACATGTAGAGTCCCAGGAGATCGCCCTCCCCGTGACGGCCTCTGGTCTCTTTCTCCCCTGCGGCGCTTCCGGCAGATGGGAGGCTTAGGTTCCGGGTCTTCGGGGATGCTATAGCACAATAAACTGTTTTTTTTGCACTTTCATATTTTTCTTTTTTAAGCTGTTGTTTTTCTCTCCTTTGTCTGCTACATTGGAACCATGATGAATGTAAAGATATTAAAGGACAAAGAAGAACTGAATACAGTCGCCCCCTGTGAGATCACTCACCTTTTGTGGGGCACATCCTCCATTCCCCGCACCTACTTCTATATCGGGTTCGTGCCGGGGGATGGATTTTATGTGCGCATGGTATGCGAGGAGAGAAACCCCAGAAGGACCTTTCAGTCCTACCTGGATCCGGTCTATCGGGACAGCGCCATGGAGGCCTTCCTGCTGTTTTCCAGGAAGGACGATGCCCCCGGTACATACCTGAATTTTGAGATCAACGCAAACGGCGCTCTTCTGGCCGCATACGGCCCCTCCCGGACCTACCGGTCCTATTTTTCCAAAGAGGAGGCCGCCAAGTTCCAGGTCCGGGCCACGATCGGGGAAGACAGCTGGAGCGCCCACTTCCGCATCCCCCTGACCGTGCTGGAGCGCGTGTACGGTCCCCTGGAGCTGAAGGCGGGAAGCACCTTTTTCTGCAATTTTTACAAGATCTCAGAGTCGGCGGACATCGAACACTACGCCGCCTACGCCCCCATCACATCTCCGGTGCCCTCCTTCCACATGCCGGAGTATTTTACGGAGGCTGTTCTTGTCTGAAAGATTGATTTCACATCCATAGAAAAGAAAATATGTTTTGAGGAGGTTTATCCAAATGAAAATCTACAAAGCTACCGACTACCGCGACATGAGCCGCAAGGCGGCAAATATCATTTCCGCTCAGATCATCATGAAGCCAGACTGCGTGCTGGGACTTGCCACAGGGTCCACTCCCATCGGCACATACGAGCAGCTGGTGGACTGGTACAAAAAGGGGGATCTCGACTTCTCCGCAGTCACCACCGTAAATCTGGACGAGTACAAGGGGCTCTCCAAGGATAACGATCAGAGCTACTACTATTTCATGCACCACAATCTTTTCGACCACGTAAACATTCTTCCGGAAAACACCCATCTTCCGGACGGCACAGAGCCTGACAGCGACAAGGAGTGCGCCCGCTACGAGAGGCTGATCCAGTCTCTGGGCGGCGTGGACCTGCAGCTCCTTGGCCTGGGCCACAACGGGCACATCGGCTTCAACGAGCCAGGAGAGGCCTTCGAGAAGGAGACCCACTGCGTGGATCTCCAGGAGAGCACCATCGAGGCAAACAAGCGCTTCTTCGCCTCCGCCGACGATGTTCCCCGTCAGGCCTACACAATGGGCATCAAGACCATCATGCAGGCCAGGAAGATTCTTGTAGTCGTAAACGGAGAGGGAAAAGCGGATATCGTAAGGGACGCCTTCTTTGGTCCGGTCACTCCCGCGGTTCCGGCTTCCATCCTTCAGATGCACAACGATGTGACTCTGGTAGCTGACGAGGCCGCTCTCTCAAAAATGCCAAAGCTGAAATAAAAAGGCAGACCGACCGGTTCACGGTCCTCTGACAAACAGAAAAAGCATGGACAGGAAGTATCTCTTCTGCTGCCCATGCTTTTCTTTTGTCCCATTTTGTCTTATTTTGTCTCGCTTTTTCCCGCTCTTTCAGGTCTTCGCCTGCGGCTTCAGTCCTTCCAGGATCCCTATCACTTCCGTCAGGTCCTGGCACACCCGGAAAGCCAGCCTCTTTAGCTCCTCATCCGGCTGCACCAGATCCGGCACCATGACTGCCGCCATGCCGGCGGCGGATGCGGACCGGATGCCGTTGGGGGAGTCCTCCAGAGCCATGCCCCGCTCCGGCGCTGTGCCCAAAAGGCTGCAGGCCTTCCGGTAGATCTCCGGGTCGGGCTTGGCGTTCTCCACCATATCGCCGAACATAAATCCGTCGAAAAAGGAGTAGATCCCGCCCCGCTTCAGCATGTAGGTGGAGTGCTCCCTCCTGGAGGAGGTGGCCACCGCCATTCTGTATCCGTTCTCCTTTCCATAGGAGAGGAGCTCCCGGACTCCCGGCTTCAGGGGCACGCCCTCTGTCTCCTCGATCTGCCTGTAATACCTTCTCGTCCTCTCGGCGAATTCCTCCATGGGAAAGTCCGGGCCAAAGACCCTGTGAAAAAATTCCGTCCTGCTCTTCAGGTTCATGCCCAGAGTGTGGTAGATCTGCTCTCCCACCTGTCCTGCTCCCAGCTCCTCTCCGGCCATGTTCCAGGTTCGCTGCACAACTCGTTCTGAGTCAAACAGAAGTCCGTCCATGTCAAACACCAGGGCTTCTATACTCCCCGGCCTTTCGGCGCCCATCAGAATTCAATCCCCTGTCCCAGGGCATCCTTCAGATAGCTGGTGACATCCTCCAGCTTCTGGATCATCTCCTGCTTCTCCTCCCAGGCTTCCCCTTTCATTTCCTTGTTCACAAGTGCGTTTTTTACGTGTTTCAGTTCACGGATCAGTTCTTCTGTCATAACAGCGTCTCTCCTTCGCTCATCGTTTTTCCCGGGACGGAAGACCGTTGTCAGCCAGTCCCATTTCCCGCTTCAGCGGTTCATCGGGGATATCCTTTGCCTCGTCCACTCTCCTCCAGAAATGAGCGAGGAGAAAGGCTGTCCGGCTTCCAAAACGGAGTCTTCCGATCTCTCCGTTCATCCCAAGGCTTCTTGTGCCAAGCCAGTATTCTGTGAGCATCCAGCACACCGCAACCAGCGCTGCCGCAAAAAGAATGATCAAAAGAATTTCTCTCGTCATAGCTTCCGCCTCCCTTCTTGTCTTTGCTATAATTGTAGTTCCTTTTTCTGTATTAGTCAATTATTTATCTGATAATTGTTGTTTTTATTTTCGTTTATTACACTCTTTCCTCCGCCACACTGATCCGCACCGGCATATTTTGCACCGGCATATTGCAGGATACAGTTTTGTCTGAAAGTGTTATAATAGAGACGTCGGCAAAAGTGCGGCTTTGGCTGACAGACATCCAGGCGCCCGTCATCGGCGCTGTATTTTCAGAAAGGAATGACAACATTGAACAGACTAACTATCTACATTCTGAAGCGCTATCTGCTCCTTCTTGCAGGCCTGGCCATCATGGCCTTCGGCGTGGCCTTCTCCATCAAAGCGAGCCTTGGCACTTCTCCCATATCAAGCGTACCCTATGTGGTCAGCCTTTTCTCTCCCCTAACTGTGGGGACAGCCACCATCGTCATGCACTGCTTCTTTATCCTCCTGCAGATCCTGATCCTGCGGAGGAACTATCATCCCATCCAGCTCATGCAGCTCCCGGTGGCCTTTTTCTTCGGCTATCTGACGGACTTCGGCGTGTGGGCCGTGCAGGGCATCTCCTGCCATACATACTGGCAGCAGTGGATCGTCTGCCTCATCGGTATCCTGCTGGTGGCTGCCGGCGTCAGCCTGGAGGTGAAGGCCGGCGTGGTAGTGCTGGCCGGAGAAGGGGTGGTGCTGGCCATCTGCAGGGCAATCCCCTCGCTCAAATTCGGCTACATGAAGGTGGGCTTTGACGTGATTCTCGTCATCATTGCCTGTATCTTATCCATCAGCTTTACCGGCCGCCTTCAGGGCGTCCGGGAGGGAACCGTGGCCGCGGCCGTCATGGTGGGGCTCATCGCCAGACAGTTCGGCAAGGTGCTGGCCAGATGGAAGCTGGAGGATGAGCAGAGCGCGTAAAGCACTGACCGGGACGGGGACGGGCAGGCTGTGTAAAGGTTTTTATGGACGGATCTTAGCGCAAAATGTATAATCAAAGTATCTTTACCAGGAGACTGTAAATCAAGAAAAATCTATGAAAGGACGGACACTGCCATGAAATGCCCTTACTGCGGTCAAGAGACCCCCGACGCCTCCACCTTCTGCGCTGAGTGCGGCGAAAGGCTGGACGACATGCCCCTGGATCCCTCCCTCGATTTTCCGGAGGACCCGGAGGAACAAAAACCCCGGGGAAAGAAAAAAATGCCCCTGCTGATAGCGGCCGCCGCGGCGGTGCTGGTGCTCGCCATAGCCGGAGCGGTATTTTTCTTCACACGCACTCCCGGGGACAGCTCCTCCAAAGGCGGCCAGACTGCAAAGACAGAGGATGCCGCGGAAAATGACACGGAAGCTGAGGACGGGGCTGACCCGGAGACAGAGGAGAAGCCAGATCCCTCTGACGCGGATTTCAACCTGACTACCGGAGGCCAGCTCCGCCTGGAGGGGTATGTCAGGAGCGCAGCGGGGAACCAGAAGCTCCTCCGCTGGGATGACGGGCTTTCCTTTTACGGGAGAAATTCGGATGGGACGGAGATCCTTCTGGAGGATATAGACAGGGCCTCCATCGATGACTCCCTGCTCCCGGAGGGCATGCTGGATGAGCTCAGCTCCAACCAGAAGATCCGGGTTGACGGACAGATGTACATTGACAGCAATGAGCTGTACATCATGCCCTATGAGATTTCCGACGGGGACGGGAAGGATCTGATCACAGCTTACGAGAAGAGTCAGATGGGATCCGAAGACGACTCTGCCTCCTCTTCTATTTCTGCCAGCGGCGGTTACATTCTTCCACAGAGCAGCACCCGGCTTCTCACGGAAAAGGACTTAAGCGGCCTGTCCCTGAAGGAGATCAACTATGCCAAAAATGAGATTTACGCGCGCCACGGACGGATGTTCCATTCCCGTGAGCTTCAGGATTATTTCAACGGCCAGAGCTGGTACAGCGGGACTGTCTCCCCGGAGGACTTCAGCGAGTCTGTCCTGTCCGATGTGGAGAAGCAGAACGCGCAGTTCCTCTCCAGCGCGGAGTTCTCCATGGATCCGAGCGGCTACCAGCTTGATGCAAACTGAGGCAAAAGGCGCAACTCTCCTGCCAGTAGATTGCCTGCCGCGCCATATGAGGGGTAAAATGGGCACAGGAGGTGTAAACAGATGTACCTTTGCAAAAAAGGTCAAAAATTTTTTAAAAAAATTAGCACTCACCTATTGACAGTGCTAGTAATAAGTGTTATAGTACAACTAGAACAAAGGAAAGGGGTTCAAAAAGGAGCAGCGCTCCGGAAGAACAGAACGTCTCCGATGTTCAGGGAACACAACACCTCGGATTTCTCCGACAGTGCTAACAACTTACAACATATGATCTTTTGAAAGGAGATATGACTTATGATGATGCCTAGTATTTTTGGAGAAAACTTATTTGATGACTGGATGGACTTCCCATTCGACGATGATTTTGACAAATACTTCTTTGGAAAGAAGAACCCGTTATATGGAAAACATGCTAAAAATATGATGAAGACCGATGTAAAGGAGACCGATGACACCTATGAGGTAGACATTGACCTGCCTGGATTTAAGAAGGACGAGATCAATGCCAAGCTGGAGAACGGATACCTTACCATCTCCGCTGCCAAGGGCCTTGACAAGGACGAGAAGGATAAGAAAGGCAAATACATCCGCAAGGAGCGTTACGCAGGTGCCATGAGCAGAAGCTTCTATGTGGGCGAGGGCGTAACTCAGGATGAGATCAAAGCCAAATATGAGGACGGTATCCTGAAGCTGACTGTTCCGAAGAAGGACGCAAAGGCTGTTGAAAAAAATGACTACATTGCCATTGAAGGATAATTTTCCGGAGGATCATTTCCCCGGAAATGGAATGGGCGGTTCCCGAAAGGGAGCCGCCTTTTTATATGCCTTATTTATCATTCCATAGCAACAAAAAACAATTCGGATATGCGGGCCTGCGGCAGATCATTTCACCCCATTTTTCTCTGCCGGCTTTCTGGCTGGATTAGATAGGAAGCTCCAGATAGATATCCTTTCCTTCCTTGATAGAGATTACAACCTTACCGCTCTTGATGGTCGTAACTGCTCCCTGCACGCTGGCAGCTGCCTCCACTGCCGGTGCTGCTGACGTCTCTTCAGCTGTCTCCTCCTGCGGCGTTTCTTCCTCGCCGTTGTCATCCTTGTATCCTTCCACATTGTCAGGTGTAAGAGGACATAAGGAGTCGCTTGTCTTGGTCAGCTTTGCGCCAAGTACCTGTTTGATCTTCAGGCAGCCGTCCAGAGACAGCAGTCCGGAGTCAACCAGCTCATCAAAAATGGCAGGATCTTCAAGGTTTGCGGCCTCAATGGTGATCCCTGCCTCCGCCCTGCAGCAAAGCACTGCTGGATCATTTTCATGCTGTTTTGCGGTTTCCGCTGTAATTGACATTTCCATTACCTCCTAATGTTTTTTCTATCTCTAAGTATAGTAATTTCGGAGCATAATTGCCAATTGATTTTGAAAATACACTTATAGATGAAATCTATTAATCTTCGGTCCCTCCGCACATCTTCTCCCTCATCTGATCCGCCCGCCGGACATCAAAATAGGGGAGCCCGTGGGCCATGTTCTCTGCCCCCGCCAGAAGGTGGAGTGTCCCCTTGCATATGCCGCAGGCCCGGGCGATGAAATTCTGCTCCAGGGTCACGTACTGCACATTCGCATACCGCACCGCCACCACTCTGCGCCCAAAGCAACCTGAGACGGCCTTGACAAATCCGTCGCTCATGATAAGACCGGATGTGAGATAGCGCAGAGCCAGGACAGCCGGACCCGCCGCCGCGAGGAGGATAAGGCCTGCTGCCGCCGCCACATGGTACAGCTGCATGTACGCCGCCGGAATATAGTCCGGCATCCACAGAAGAGCCAGCGCTCCTGCCGCTGCCACACATCCCTCATACAGGAAGAGGGGACAGAGCCAGGCAGCCCAGGCGGAACGGGGCTGCCTTTGCACCTGCCGGGCCGCGATAGCAGCAAACTCCGGCAAAATGACCCGCAGCCTCTCATATACCTCCTTCTCCGAACTGTAGAGAATGAGAAAGGAGTTTTTCTCCGCCTTGTCGTCCCCCATGCCCACATTCACGATCTCCACCATATATTTCCCCAGAAGGCGGGCGATCAGCGTCTGGCGGAGCTTCAGCGCCTGTATCATATCCACGGGAATGGTGTACTCCACCTTCTTCAGCACGCCGTATCGGATACAGATCCGGTCCCGCTGCCGCTTCACGCGGAAATCCAGATACCGCACAAAGTCCTTCACAATGTCCCACACGGCGGACAGGATGATGGCGATGGCTGCCAGAAGGCTCACCGCGGACCGAAGGAGGGAGTCCAGGGCGTTCTCCTGCCCCAGCGCCTCCGCCGCCATAACCACAGCGCCCACAAGGCCCAGGATCACGACTACGATGGACAGTACGCTCATGGAGCAGACGCCGTGGCGGATAATGTCCCCGGAGCCGGCCCGGAAGTCGTAGGTCTCCTCCTGGACTTCCCGCGGCGCAGCTGCCGCATCCTCCCCTCTCAGGAGAGACTCCACTTTGTCCTTAAAGGCCTCCGCCTTCGCCTTTTTCAGGACAATGGTCACATCTGTGCTGTTGGCGGTGGAGAGGCTCCCTGTGTCCATCTTGACCTTGCAGGTGCCCATGAGCATCTCAAAGAGGTTCTGCTCCAGGTTGATGTTGGAGATATTTTTAATGCCGATGACATGTTCCGAGCCGTTGACCGTGCGCTTCTCAATGACAATGGCCTGATCCTGGATGGAGATCCATGTTTTCGACCAGGTCCACCAGGTCTTTCCGATGCTGACAAGCAGAAGGCCGAGACAGATGAGAAGGTACAAAAGGGCCCTTCTGTCCGCCAGAAGAGAGCCGCCCACATCCAGCAGCTCGTCCGCGTTCTGTATAAAGATGCCCGCCAGGACTGCCAGAAGGGCGTAGGTTCCGGCCCCCACTCGCTCCGCTACCACGGACACATGATTTCTGAACTTTTTATTTTCTTCCATGGCCCATCTCCCGCCTCTCTTCTCTCTGCTCTGCCACGATCTCATTGATCCGCTTCTTAAGAGCTTCCGCGATCCTCTCCGCCCGTTCTGTGTCCAGGAAAGCGATGGTCACGTCCCCTCCCGCTGTGGTGACGATCACCTTCGCCACCCCGAAGGCCCGGTCCAGGGGGCCGATCCGCATTTCCAGCTTGTGAAGCCTCTCAATGGGTACGATATGCCTTTTCACGAAGAGGTAGCCCTCCTGTATGTCAATGCACTCCTCATTGATGCCATAGCGGTAACGATAAAAGCGGAACCAGGGGCTGACACACACATCGAACAGGATCAGGAGGGCCGCCCCAAAAGAGAGCCATTTCCCGATGACAATATCCTTTGGGAACACCCAGAAGTAATCCACGGCCCCTATGATTGCCAGCAGGATGACGCCTGTGACCGCCCCCGCCGCGTACATGCAGCGCAGGGCATTTTTTGACAGCCTCTCATATACCATGTTCATTTCCTCCTCTGTATCGTCTTTGTTGTTTTATACTATCACAATAATACAAGCAGGTCAATCCATTCTCATTTCTTAAAAAAAATGTTAGAATTATGAAGAAAAAAACTCATATCCATCTGCTATACTGCATTTGAAAACAAAAACGGAGGGGATTTTGATGGAACAATACAGTATTTTAGTAGTGGACGATGACCGGGAGATCGTCCGCTCTCTGGGCAAGCTCCTGGAGCTGGAGGGCTACCGGGTGCTGACGGCCTTTAACGGCATGGAGGCTCTGGACCGGCTGGAGACTGACACGGTCCACCTGATCCTCCTGGACGTGATGATGCCGCAGCTTAACGGGCTCTCCGCCCTCATGCGCATCCGCCAGAAGCACAACATCCCTGTCATCATCCTGTCCGCCAAGACGGAGGAGAGCGACAAGGTCTCCGGCCTCACCATGGGCGCTGACGACTATGTGACAAAGCCCTACAACACGGCGGAGCTGATGGCCCGGGTGCGGTCCCAGCTGAGAAGATATTTTTCTCTGGGAGCGGCTCCGGCAGGTGAGGGGAGCGGCTCCGGCAATGTGCTGAAAAACGGCGGTCTCCTGCTGGACCGGAACACAAAACAGCTCACCGTGGACGGGGAGCCGGTCCGGCTGACAGCCACAGAGTACAAGATCCTGGAGCTTCTCATGGAGCACCCTGGCTACGTCTTCTCGGCAGAGCAGATCTACAGCCGGGTGTGGCAGGAGGACGCCTACGCCGGTGAGAAGACGGTGATGGTCCATATACGCAGGATACGGGAGAAGATCGAGATCACTCCGAAAAATCCAAAATATTTAAAGGTGGTGTGGGGAATTGGCTACAAGATTGAAAAATATGATTAAATCCGCAGCAGAAAAACTGAGATCTGTACCCCTCTGGGCGAAAGCCGCCTTCGGGCTCTGGCTGCTTGGCGGCGCTGTGGCCGCATTTGCGGCGTACAGGTTTATTTACCAGCGCAATTTTTACATCAGGTGGTACAGCGTCTCCTACTCGTCCCCCATCTGGGAGACGTACGCCCTGGGCCTTGGACTCCTGGCGGGGGCTGCGCTGGCCGCCTATCTCTACCTGCACTTTTTCCGCTCCAGGGCAGACGGCTGGAAAAAGCTGAAGGTGCGGGCTCTGGACCAGCTCAGCGCTGAGCTTTTGCTGGCCGCAGCTGTCCTCACAGGATTTCTGTGGGTGGGTGAGCTAAGGTCTGTGATCTTTCAGTCCGAGTCCCTGGCAGGCTTTTTCGTCTTTTACGGTCTGGAGAGCCTGACACTTGGCTGTGCGCTCCTCTTCTTTCCCCTGGCCCTTCTCTTTCTCAGCTGCCTCATCCTGCTGATCCGGCGCCGTCTTCTTGGCATCTGGGGGGACACCTCCTTCACATGCAGGCTGTACCGGAGGTGGAAGAGCTCCACTCCCTTTGAGAAGCAGCTGCGCACAAAATATCTCCTGTCCTTCTTCCTGGTGGCAGGAGGCATCCTCCTTGGCATCTTCTGCTTCTTTCTGCTCTCCACCTGGTACGGGGCAAACGAGCTGACCATCCTGGGCATCGCCGGCGGGCTTCTGGCCTTTCTGGCCGCCGCCCGAACCTTTGAGAACAACCGGCTCTACGCAGATCTTGGGCAGCTCCTCGGGCAGATAAGGGCCATGGCAGACGGGAACCTGTCTGTCCGCACCTCCCTGGGTGCCAGGTCGGACCTGTATCCCGCCTCCTGCCAGCTGGAAGAGATCAGCGAAAGCCTGCAGACCATCCTGGATAAGCAGATGCGGGCGGAGCGGATGAAGATCGACCTTATCACCAATGTATCCCACGACCTGAAGACTCCTCTGACCTCCATGATCGGGTATGTGGACCTCTTAAAGCAGGAGCCCCTAAGCGACGCGGCAAAGGACTACGTGGAGGTGCTGTCCTCCCGGATGGAGAGCTTAAAGGACATGATCCAGGACATCTTTGACCTGTCCAAATCCACCAGCGGCACCGCGGAGCTCCACCTGGAGACGCTGGACATGAAAAAGCTGCTGGAGCAGACGCTGGGGGACATGGAGGACGCCATAAAGAGCAGCGGCCTGGTCATCCGGGAGGCTCTGCCGGAGATGCCCCTCAAGTTCACAGGGGACGGCAAAAAGATGTACCGGGTGCTCCAGAACCTGATCGGAAACGCCCTGAAATACTCCCTTGCCGGAACCCGCATCTACATCATCGCCGAGCGGCGGGCCTCCCAGGTCCAGGTCACCATCAAGAACACCGCCGCCTACGAGATGGATTTTACCTCGGAGGAGATCATGGAGCGGTTCGCCAGGGGAGATAAATCCAGGAACACGGAGGGACACGGCCTGGGCCTCGCCATAGCGGAAAGCTTTGTAAAAAACATGAAAGGCGGGCTGCAGGTCACCGTGGACGGCGACCAGTTCAAGGTACAGCTCACCTTTCCTGTTGTGGAGGAGACAAGGGTGATGGCGTGACCAGCACCATTTCCTTCACCCTACAGCTTCTCCCATCCTTCATTTATCCTGCGCTCCAGCTCCTCAAAGGAGCGAAGACCGCCAAGAGCGTCGTAGGCCTCCACGCAGCTGGCCCCTGTGGCCGCTGCCAGATGGAGGCTTTCTTCTATGGAGCGCCCCTCCATCCGGGCCTTCAGGAACGCCGCGATGCTGGTGTCCCCGGCTCCCGTCCCGGAGAGCACTCTCTCCGGTTTATAGCTTCTCTCAAATATCTCTTTTTTCCCGTCTGTAAAATACATGCCCGGCGCGCCGCATTTGATCAGGAGGCAGGAAGCCCCCATGTCAAGGACTCTCTTTGCCAGCGGCCGGATGTCCTCCTCCACGCTGATGACAGAGGTCACATCCCCGCCTGCTGCCCGGGTCATCCATTCCTCATAGCGGGGTCTGTCCGCCATAAAGCAGAGCTCCTCCGCGCTGGGCACAAAGTAATCCACATAGGGGAGCACTTTTTCCAGGATTTTCCCCCAGTCCGCCTTCCCTGCGTCTGAGTCAGGGTCCACAGCCGCCATGTCAAGGGAGGTGGTAAGGCCTGCCTCCTTCACCCGGCGGAAGATCCCCGCCAGCTCCTCCCCCTCGTTCTCGTACATGTGCCGCATGATGGGGGGATAGCCGAAGTGGAAGAAATCGGCCTGTGCAATTTTTTCAAAATCCAGGTCCTTTGCCCGGAAGGTGTCGTTGGCCCCCGGGTTGTGGAGGAAGATACGGTCCGTCCCGGGGGGAGCGATGACCACGGAGTAGGAGGTGCTGCTGTCCGCGGACACCAGCATGCCTCCCTCCGCTCCGTATTTTCTCAGACGGTCCAGGACGATCTGTCCGAACTCGTCGTCCCCCACCTTTCCCATGAGCTCCGCGTCCGCCCCCAGCACCTTAAGCGCCAGCCCCGTGTTGGCCACGGCGCCGCCGGTGCTGATGTTCACGTCCTTCATCTGAACCAGCTTTCCGGGTGTCAGGACGCTGGCGAGAGGCTGCGTCTTCCCGGAGGCAAAGACTGGGGTGATGTCCAGGCAGATGTGCCCCGCTACAATGATCTTTCCCGCCATAGACTCACCTACCCTCTGCCTGCGCTTCCGAAGATACGCATTTTCTTCATGGTCTCCTGCTTCACTGCCTCTGTGATCTGATTCTGGATGTCTGTCAGGCCGCAGCCCTGGCTGTAATTGTCGTGGGCTGCCTTTGCGGCCGCGCAGTTGATGTCTGTAAAGATATTGATCTTGCTGATGCCGTTTGCCACACAGTTTTTAAAATCCTCGTCAGAGAGCCCGCTGCCGCCGTGAAGGACCAGCGGGGCAGGGACGGTTTCGGCAATCTGGGCCAGACGCCCGATATCCAGCTTCGGCTTCTCCTTATAGGTGCCGTGGGCCGTGCCGATGGCCACCGCCAGGGCGTCCACCCCGGTGCGCAGGGCAAAATCCCTGGCCTGGTCCGGCTCTGTGTAGATGCTGTCATCCCCGGCGCTCTCGTCGTTGGCGCCCACATGTCCCAGCTCTCCCTCCACGGAGGCGCCGAACATGCCTGCAATTTTCACCATCTGGGCCACCCGGGCGATGTTGTTCTCATAGGTGTCCGTGGAGCAGTCGTACATGATGGAGGAAAAGCCCAGCCGCAGGGCCTCCACGATCTTTGTGTCCGTCAGCCCGTGGTCAAAGTGGAGCACCACCGGAACAGACGCCTTCTTTGCCATGGGGACAAGGAAATAGGCCAGCTCCTCCAGGCTGGCGTAGGGAAGGAGCACCTCGGCCGTGCCGATGATAACCGGGCTTTTCAGCTCCTCCGCCGCCCCCAGGACGCCCTTTGCCATCTCCAGGCTGACGGTGTTAAAAAGTCCCACACCGTATTTTTTCTCCCGGGCGTCCTTTAGTACTTCTCTCAGTGTAACAAGCATTTCTCTTCTACCTCCAGTCTAGTCGATGCCCATGAGCAGGTTCATGACATACATCTCAAGGGCCTCAAAATCCCGGTTCTCCACGCATTTCTTCTGGAAGTCATAATCAAATCTCTCCACCTTCTCCTCCAGTGCCTTGAAGATATTCAGACTGTTCTCCAGATGCTTGTAGCTGTCCTCATCCTTTGTGGTGCGCATAGCCTTTACGTCCAGTCCAACATACTCGCCGTGGCTTCCGTAGCCGTTCTCCTTCAGCACCTTCACCTGGTTGAAGGCGGCGCGCAGGTTCTCCACGCCAAAGGTCTTGTCCTGGTCGTAGCGGATGCCGTTCTGGTCGTTGAGATGCACGGTCATCAGCTTGCCCATAGCCATGGCAAATCCGATCTCGTGGGCCGGGTCAAGGCCTGCCAGGATGGCGTGAGCGCTCTCCAGGTTTCCTCCCACTCTGGAGGGGTCGATGGTAGCGGCCGAGATGGCCATCACATGTCCCATGGTGCCGCAGATGCTCCTGTCGATGGGCTCGTTTGGCTTTGGCTCAATGCAGACCCGGATCTTGGGATCATACTCCAGCATCTTGTTGATGGCCTCGATGAGCATCTTCGTGGCCCACACAGGGGATTTGCTCTCCGCGCAGAGCGTGCCTTCTCTTGCCAGCCAGAGAACCACCATATCCGTCCCCAGCTCGTTGGCGATGTCGATGGAGCGATAAGCTCTCCACATGGCATAGTCCCTGTCCTCCTTGGAGGTGCTCATGAAACCGCCGTCCATAGTGTGCTCATCCATCCAGAGACGGGGAGCCACAAACTCTGCCTTCAGTCCGTACTTATCCAGCGTCTTCTTCAGCTCTCTTGCCTTCTCCTTGATCTCCTCCTCCGTGTAGTCGTTGATGTTCGGCACAGCGTCGTCGTCGTGGAACTGCACGGCGGAGAAGCCAAGCTCCGCGAATTTCTTAAATTTTTCCTCAATGGGTATGGTTTTTCTTGTTGCCGGTCCATAGGAGTCCGCTCCCTCGTGTACATTCCATGGTCCTACTGAAAATTTAAATTTTGTCATTGTCTTTTCTTCCTTTCATTTAGTCTGTCTTCAGGGCATCGTCAAAGGCCACGTCTGAGGGTGAGAAATTGATCTGCTTTGTGAACTCGCAGGCCTCTGTCCCTCCGAATATCCTCTCCATGCCGCTGTCCTCCCACTCGATGGAAAGAGGGCCGTCGTAGCCGATCTGGTTCAGCACCCGGATGATGTTGTCAAAGTCTACATCCCCGTGTCCCGGAGACACAAAGTTCCAGCCTCTCCGCTGGTCGCCGAAGGTGATGTGTGACCCCAGGATGCCGTTGCGGCCGTTCAGGTTCAGCTTGGCGTCCTTGATATGTACGTGATAGATCCGGTCCGCAAAGTCGTAGAGGAACATAGCCGGATCCAGTCCCTGCCAGATCAGGTGGCTGGGGTCAAAGTTGATGCCCAGGGTAGGTCTGTAGTCAAAGGTCTCCAGCAGCTTTTTTGTGCTCCAGTAGTCGTAGGCGATCTCTGTGGGATGTACCTCCAGAGCCAGCTTTACGCCGCACTCATCGTACACATCCATGATGGGAGACCAGAGCTCCTTGATCCTCTGATAGCCGGTCTCCACCTGCTCCTCGCTTGTCTGTGGGAAGGAGTACCACATCTTCCAGATGGGAGAGCCCATAAAGAAGGTGACTGTATCCACTCCCATATTTTTTGCCGCCTGGGCCGCGTACTTCATCTGCTGAGTCCCCCAGGCACGGATTTCCTCCGGCTTGCCCGCCAGCCCCGAGGGGGCGAAGTTGTCCAGCCGGGGATCATAGGCCCACTGCTCCGCATCGCCCACGCACTGTCCCGGCAGATGCATGCCGATGGCCCAGCATCCCAGGCCATACTTAGCCAGCGTGTCCTTCAGCTCTTTCACATAATTTTCATCCTTTGCTGCCTTCTCCACGTCGATCTGTCCCCAGGAGGCGATCTCCAGTCCCTCGTATCCCATCTTCTGCGCAGTCTGGCACATCTCCTCCATGGGCAGGTCTGCCCACTGTCCTGTAAAAATTGTTACCGGTCTTGCCATTTCTTTGTCTCTCCTTTCTGACATTTCCTGTTTGATCAATTCACAGCTTCTAAACCTCTACCCACACGTTTCCCTTCTCATTGCTCTCCAGGCAGGCCTCTACATATCTGATGCCCTGCACGCCTGCTGCCACAGTGGGGTAATCGATCATGTCCTCTGTAAATGTTCCGTCCTCTTTGGCCTCCACGCACTGGGTAAAGCTGTCGTACAGGTTTCCCATTGCCTCCAGCCAGCCCTCCGTGTGTCCTGCCGGAAGCCTGCCGTACTTTGCCGCGTCCGGCGTGACCGCTCCGTAGCCTCTCTTGATGGTGCGGGCAATGCCGTCCTCCCTGATGAGGGTTATCTCCTCCGGGTTCTCCTGGAACCAGAGGATGGTTCCCTTTGACCCGTAAATGCGCACCCGCAGGCTGTTGTCACAGCCGATGGCAAACTGGGAGGACCAGTTGACGCCCGTGGCGCCGCCTTCGTACTCCACCAGGATCTGGTCATTGTCGTCCAGCTTCCTGCCCGGCACTACCACATCCATTTTTGCCAGGACTCTCTTTACCTTCAGCCCTGTCATGGTAGCCACCGCGTTTTCCACATGGGTGCCCAGATCTCCCAGACAGTTGACCCTTCCGGACTGGGCCGGATCGCATCTCCACTCGCCCTGCTTGCCCCCCCAGTCGTTCTCATTGTAGAGCCATCCCTGGGGGTACTCTGCCATGACGGTTCGGATCTGTCCGATTTCTCCGGCTTTGATGAGATCCCGGATGTACTTGGCCGTCACATGTCCCATGTAGGTGTAGGTGACCATGAAAAGAAGCCCTTTCTCCTGGGCCAGCTTCTGAAGCTCCTCCGCCTGGGCGCTGTCTGTGGCCAGAGGCTTGTCGCAGGCCACATGGATGCCCGCCTCCAGAAACGCCTTGCAGATCTCATAGTGGGTGGCGTTCGGTGTCACCACAACGACAAAGTCAATGCCGTCCTCTCTCTTTCCCTCTGCCTGGGCCATCTCCCTGTAGTTCGTGTAGCATCTTTCCGGCTCAAGTCCAAGTGCCTCTCCCTGGCTCTTTGACTTCTCCGGTGTCCTGGAGAAGCAGCCCGCCGCCAGCCTGGCAGAGCTGTCCAGGCTGATGGCTCTCCTGTGGGCGTCCCCGATAAAGGATCCCGGGCCTCCGCCCACCATTCCGTAGGTTAATCTTCTGCTCATACTGTCAAACCTCCTTTTTTCATTTCTCCTGTCTCCCGCCAGCCTCCTGGCGGTCTCTTCCGTGAGAATTTCTATAGCTCTACTATAGGACAGAGGGAGAGATCCTGCATGGATTAATTCATGTTCGGACTATGACAAATTAGCTTTTTTATTTGCACGTCTTCTGTGATTTCTGTATACTGGAAGGGAGGTGGATAACAGATGAAAGATGAATTTGAAGTGATTTCCCACGGGGCCGGCCAGTACAAGGTTTTCATGGTCAATCTCCTCTACCGGACGCCCCATATACATAAGGATTTTGAGATCTGTCTGCTCCTGGAGGGGACGGTGTGCCTGCTGTCCAGGGGGAGGGAGCACACCTATGAGAAGGGCAGCCTCTGGGTCATTAACCCCTTTACCAGCCACGAGCTGATCGCAAAGCAGCCCGCCCTGATCCTGTCCCTGCAGATCTCCCCCTCCTTTTTCGGGCCGATCTTTCCCCAGATAGAAAATATGGAGTTCTCCCTGGAGCCTCACTCCCGGGATGCGCAGGATACGGACGTGCTGGTTCCGGATACATGGGCTTCGGATATACGGGCTTCTCTGGCAGGGATGCTCCTTAACATTGCCAGCGCCTACTTCCATCCCGGGGACTATTCCGCCCTCCGCTGCGCGGGACTGATCTGTCTCTTTTTCGAGAGACTGCCCCGGTATCTTCCCTGCGTCCGCATCTCGGAAAAGGAGCGGCAGCTCTCCGCCACCAGAGCCCGGCGGGTCAGGAAGATCAGCAGCTACATAGACAGCCACTACTCCGAGAAGCTGCTCCTCACGGACCTGGCGCAGGAGCTGGGACTGTCCATGAGCTACCTGTCCCACTTTTTCAAGTCTGTCTTCGGTATGTCCTTTCAGTCCTATGTGATGAAAATGAGATGCGAAAAAGCCCGCCAGCTTCTCCTTCTGACGGACTTTTCTCTCCTGGACATCAGCATTGCCTGCGGCTTCTCTGACATCAAATATTTTAACCAGGGGTTCCGGCGGCAGTTCGGCTGCTCTCCCCGGCAGTACAGGCAGCATTTTGAACACGAGGAGCTGTCCCAGCAGCAGAAATCCATGCTCTCCACCCAGGAATTCCTGTCGCCGGCGGCCAGCCGGGTGACGCTGGAGAAGTATCTGCCAGGCCAGATCCGCACGCTTCCGACAGGAAATCGGTAAATCCCCCTGACGATCAGCAGCGCAGGCTTTGTTCTCATCTCCCCCGCCTGCACCAGCTCACTCCCGCCAGCACTGCAAAGAGGATACACTCCACTGCCGCCGCTCCCATCATCAGGTACGGGAGCCAGATGGCTGTATTTCCCAGGTAGGCAAAGCCCGTGTCCATGGCCGCGTAGGTAAAGCTGTTTATCAATCCCACGCCGCCGGCGGGAAGCAGACACCGGAGCCACTTTCCTATATTCCCGCTCAGGATCATGTACACTACCATAGGCAGGATAAGAAAGGCGAAGGCTGCTATGCTGGCGGAGGCCACTGTCTTCATCCTTCCGGACAGGAAGAGGGTGAAGGCGGCCGTGGCCAGCAGGGTGACAAAGCCAGCCGCCCCGATAAGCAGCTCCAGCTGTCCCACTGTCAGGGGCAGGAACACAGACACCGACACCAGCAGCTGCAGGGAGGTGTTCAGCCCTTTGAAGTCAAAGGAGGCATTGAGGAGCAGAAGGAACAGGGCCATGCAGATAAGATACAGAGCGCTCACAAGGAGAAGTCCCGCCAAAATCCTGCTCACGGCCAGGCGCCTCCTCCCGTCCCTAGCGCACTTCAGGATCTGGTCCGCCTGGGTCTGGCAGTCGCTGGCAAAGACCGGCACCAGGATAAAGGTACAGATCAGCACCAGCAGAAATACATAAATCCCCACGTACTCTATGGCATTTGCCGTCAGGCCAGGCTCGTAGGTAAAGGGCATCTCCACCCGGTCGTAGAGAGCCAGCGCCTGCCCCACAGCGCTGTCCGTGCGGGCGCTCTCCCCTCCGCCTTCCAGATAGATAAGATCCTTAATATGCTGTCTGCACTGGCTGTAAAAGCCTGTCGCCTGCTCCTCGGTCAGGTCATCCCTCCCGGGGGCCATGCCTGTCTTCGGTTCCGCCCAGGCCTCGCACATCCGGTTCAGGATGCCATCTACATTGGATACCTTCTCACAGTAATCACTGGCTGTCACCCGCTCATCGTAGATGCCATCGGGCAGTCCCCCCTCGTAGCCCGCGGCGAAATCCTTCCATCTCTGGAGGGCCGCCAGCAGCTTCTCCTCGGTAATTTCCCCCTGGAACTGTCCCTGGTTCTCCGCCTCTTTAAGAAGGGCATCCCGGCCCTTCACAGTCACCTCCTGCCCGCTGTCGTCCCTGTAGGTCCAGGTCTCAAAGGAGGCCGGAAAATAGGCCAGGACTGGCGCCAGCAGAAGGGCCGCCAGTATCAGGATAAGGACCGACCTGGTCTTCAGAAGCCTTTTGATCTCCGCTGTAAATATTCTCATATCACGCACTCTCCTTTCCGTCTGTATGCTCCTGGGGAAAGAGCCAGAGATACAGGTCCTCCAGCCGGGGCTCCTTAGGCCGGGAGTCCGGCACCGCGGGCGCGTCCGCCAGATACCGGATGGACACGGCTCCCCTCTCCTCGTTCCGGATGCTCACCACCCGGACCTTCTGCTCGTATCTGTGGAGATCCTGCTCCTGGATCAGGGCGGACCACACCTTGCCCTCCATCTCCCAGATAAGCTCGTCTGTGGTTCCCTGGGCGATGATCCGTCCCTCCTTCATAATCGCATTCCTGGAGGCAATGTACTCCACATCGGACACGATGTGGGTGGAGATGAGCACGATCCGGTCCGAGGCGAACTCGGACAGAAGGTTGCGGAAGCGCACCCTCTCCCCCGGGTCCAGCCCGCTGGTGGGCTCATCCAGGATCAGCACCTCCGGGTCATTTAAGAGGGCCTGGGCAATGCCCACCCGCCGCTTCATCCCGCCGGAGAGCTTTGTGATCTTCTTTTTCCTCACATCTGCCAGGGAAAAGGTGTCCAGAAGCCGGTCGATCTTCTCCTTTGCCTTTTTCCTGGTAAGGCCCTTCAGAGCAGCCACATAGTCCAGATAGTCGTACACCGTGAACTCCGGGTAGAACCCGAACTCCTGGGGCAGATAGCCGAAAATATCCCGGTAGCTCTTTCCCAGCACCTGGATGGGCACTCCATCATACTTTACTTCCCCCTCCGTGGGGCGTATGAGCCCCGCCGCCATCCGCATGAGGGTGGTCTTCCCGGCTCCGTTGGCGCCAAGAAGCCCCCACACGCCGGGTGAGATGGTCAGGCTGGCATGGTCCACCGCCAGCTTGTCTTTAAATCGCTTTGTCAGGTCATTTATGCATAACTCCATTTGTCAGTCTCCTTTCTTCCAAGTCTCCGTATCTGGAAAATCCAAAGAAGAGCCGCCGCCCCGCAGAGGACCCACACATACCCGGAGGTTACCATATAATCCTGTGGCCCGGCCGCTCCCCGGCTCACATATCTCCACCCAAGGGCAAAGAGGAGAAATCCCGCCCCCATCACAGCACTGCTGCTGACTGCAAAATATCTCTCCCTCCCCCTGTCGAGAAGGAACAGGATTAAATTCCAGGCCAGCAGGAAGGGGAGGAAAAGCCAGGCCGCCAGGCTCCCAAGACCCATAGTCCAGTATATGCCCGCCGCCGCGGCAACTCCCAGCTCCATCAAAACAGCGCTCACTCCCGTGATGAGAAGCTGCGCCATCCGCAGCCGGGGCCAGGACGCGGCCGCCGCCTCCACCTCTGTCATCCTCCATATGCCGGATCTGGCAAAGAAGGGCACGCAGCTCCAGGCCGACAGGATGCCGGCGCCGCACAAAAACAGGGGCACCCGCCTGTAAAGGAACATGGTAAATTCCGGATCCTCCAGGCTCTGTATCCCGGCTGTCAGGTCAAAGCCGCAGACGATCATAAGGAGCAAAATCCCCTGCCAGACCCAGACGTACCTGCCCGTGTACCGGATCTGCCGCGCCACAAAGGCAGGGAAGCCCAGGTCTCTTCTTTCCATGGCCATCCGGCAGGCGTCTGCGGCCAGGGCCGCTGTCCGGTCCACATGGCTCTCATCCGTCAGAGTCCTCTCCCTTAGCTTCTCCCGGGCAGCCAGCCTGCCCAGCTCTCTTTTTACCTGGCCTGTCTTCATTTACGTCTCTCTCCCTTCCAGTTCTGTTTTCAATATCCGCAGTGCCTTCCTCAGCCTGGACTGCACTGTCCGCATCGGAAGTCCCGTCACCTTTGCAATCTCCCCGAGCTTCAGCTCCTGTGAAAAGCGCAGGATGATGATCTCCCGCAGCTCTTCGGGGACCAGCTCCACAAGTCTCCTGAAATCCTCCCGGTCCTCCCCCTCACGCAGCCCCTTTTCCTCAAAGGGTACCTGCTCAGTCACGGGCTCCCAGGGCCTCCTTCTGCAAATATCCACACACACATTGGCGGCCACCCGGTAGAGAAAGGCCCGGAAATGTCCTCTGTGTCTGTAGCTGCCGAAATGGCGGAACACCTTGAGAAAGGTCTCCTGGACAGCGTCCTGGGCCAGGGACCGGTCCGGCACGTGGAACAGGCAGTATCTGAGTATGTCATCGTAGTAGAGCCTGGCCAGCTCTCCCGCAGCGTCCGGATCGCCTTTTTTCAGTTTTTCAAAAATTTCATCTTCCCGCGTCAAGTATGAAACCCTCCTGTTTTCCGTACCTATAGTTTATAACGTTTTGCAGACAATAAAAGGATTAAAATCCCACAAAAAAAGAGGAATTTCTTTTGTGAAACTCCTCTTTCCGTTCCAGGTGCTGATATTTTTATCCGCTTTCTCTGGTCTGCTTTCTCTGCGCAGGGCATTTTAACTTCTCACTCCTGGGATGTGTTCTGCAGTTCCTCAAGCTGCTGCTTCAGCCGGGCGATCTCCTCATCCCGCTTGTCCAGCTCATGGTTCTTTTCCTTAAGTACAATATCTTTATCCGAAAGCTCCCGCCTCATCCCGTCAATCTCTTCCTGCATCTCATCGATCATATACTGGACTGTATTCCTGTCCAGCTCCTTCAGTTCCTTTGAGAACATCTCCATCACCTTCTCCACATTGCGGCACAGCTCATAGATCTCCTCGTATAGCTCCTTAAATTCCGGGTAGGACTCCAGGAGGGTCTCTATCTTAGTCGGGTCGTCTGTACTGAAGAACAAAAGCCATGCTTCCAGCTTGTTTCTGATACCTTTATTCTGCACAATTCCGGTAAATATGTCAAGTGCGATAAAGCAGTATGATTACTCACTGGACAAATGGAAATTCCCTGGTCAACTCCGGGTCCTTCTCCAGCATGGAGAGAAGTCTGCTGGCCGGACCAGATGGATGATTTCTGCCCCTCTCCCACGCTTCCACAGCCTTGACCGAGACTCCCATATACCCTGCAAACAGCTTTTGCGACATCCCGGTTTTCTGACGTATCCTTTTGATCTCAGAAGAAGAGTATATTTTTACGGGAGTAATCGTCACAACACGTCTCCGCAAATTTTTTTGCCTGGTGTCGTCCACTGCCTCGGACAATCCAGCCATAATGCTGCTATACACTTCACTCATACTTTACGCTCCTTTCATTGGCCGGTAAACGACCGTTCAAGAATTTGTATCATTTTTCTAATGCTGCTGCGTTCAGCTGCCGTAAGATTGTCTTTCCCTTTCTTTTCGTATATCGTGATAAGATAAATTATGCCGGCACCGGGGAAGTCAACGTAGCAGACTCTGGTACTCCTGCTTTTCCCCCTGCCCTCAAAGGAAAAACGCATTTTTCTCAGCTTCCCTGTCCCGCGGATGACCGGACCGGCTTTCGGATTGGTCAATATCTCATACTCCAGTCTGCGCAGATCATCGTCATCTAATCCAAAACTATCCCGACATTTTGAAAATTCTGTCGTCTGTATAAAGGTTCTCGTCATCCAGATTTCTCCTTACAATATACCCTATTAAATAGGGGTTGTCAATGTCATCAAAGACACCGTTTCTCTTTTGGTTCCATTCATTTACGGGTATGATCTCCGATACGGAAGCTCCGAAAATGAGAAAGCCCTGAGGCTTATAGATGTTCTCTCACGTTGAGAGATATTTCCGGCAGAAGAGCTCTGCCGACACAATATGAGTATACTATATAAGATAACATAAAAAGAGGAAGACAGCAAGAGATTTCCGCTGAAAAACTCTGCCATCTTCCTGATATATTCCGCTTATTCTGCCGGGGCATGGATTCCTATTCCGCCTTCTGCTTCCGGCTCTTGATCACCTTCAGCCTGGTGAATTCCTCCCGGTCCTTCTCCTCCAGGGCGTTGTTGATGTCATGGACGAGAGTGGTGTACATGGGGATCGTGATATTCTGGAGGGCGTTGGCCCTCTTCTGGGTCTTCTTGATGTTGGTGGCAAGACGGTAGGCCGCGTTCTCCACCATGGAGAGCTTCACCGTCAGATCCTTCACCTTGCGGAAGGCGTCCACTGCCCGGTCCACTGACTCTCTTGTGGTGCTGAAGGCGTAGGTGGGCACCGGCGTCTGCGGCGTGTATTTCACATGGGGTATCTCCGTCCCCATAATGCTCCTCGTCTGGATCACAATGGAGTCCTCGATGGGCACCGTGTAGGCAATCTGGGAGACCATGCTGATCCCGTTCTCGATGTTGGCCTTCTGCAGGCACTGGTAGGCGTAAGTGAAGGTGCTGTCAATCTCCTCCTGGATGCTGCGGGCCTGGTCGATGAGCTCCATCAGCTCCCGGATCAGGATGTTCCTCTTCTTATCCATCAGCTCATAGCCCTGCTGGGCCAGAGCCAGCGAATTCTTGGCCAGCATCAGGTTGCCCTTTGTGGGAAATGTGCGCGGATCCATGAAACTCCTCCCTTCCTGGTATATCCGATGTTATTCATAAAACAGCAATGCCATCCGCGGGAACGTCCTCCAGCCGTTCCCGCGGATGATGGCGGAGCGCCATATGCAAGGTACAGGAAAACGTATGGACAAATAAATTTGTCCTTCCCTTTTCCCGCACCTTGCGCATTGCTTATCCGTTGTCACATATTTGCGATGGATCCAAGGCTGGCACTTGTGGTGACGCCCTCGTCCCGCTTGGTGGGATGATAGTATTTGTCCAGTATCTTCGTGTCCACACGGTCCAGCTCCTCCTTGGGGAGACGCCCCAAGAGCTCCCAGCCAAGGTTCAGGGTCTCCTCAATGGTCCGGTTCTCGTCGGGGCCCTGTCCGATGTATTTCTCTTCAAACTCTTTTCCAAAGGCCAGATACTCCTTGTCTATGGGAGACAGCTCATCCTCGCCGATGACAGAGGCCAGGTTCCGTGCGTCTCCTACCTTGGCGTAGGCGGAAAAGAGCTGGTTTGCCAGATCCTGGTGATCCTCCCGGGTGTAGCCCTCCCCGATGCCATCCTTCATGAGACGGGACAGGGATGGAAGGACGCTGATGGGTGGGTAAATGGACTGGCCATTGAGGCTCCGGTCCAGCACGATCTGCCCCTCTGTAATGTAGCCTGTCAGGTCCGGAATGGGGTGGGTGATGTCGTCGTTTGGCATAGTCAGGATGGGAATCTGGGTCACAGACCCGTTCACTCCCTGGACAATGCCCGCCCTCTCGTAGATGGCGGCCAGCTCACTGTACAGATAGCCGGGATAACCCTTCCTGCTGGGGATCTCTCCCTTGGAGGAGGAGACCTCTCGCATGGCCTCCGCAAAGGAGGTCATATCCGTCAGGATAACAAGGATGTGCATATTCTGTTCAAAGGCCAGATACTCAGCCACGGTGAGCGCCACCTTTGGGGTGATAAGACGCTCCACCACCGGGTCGTTGGCAAGGTTCAGGAACATGGCCACATGGTCCGCCACTCCGCTCTCCTCAAAGGTCCTGCGGAAGAAATCCGCCACGTCGTGCTTGACGCCCATGGCCGCAAACACGATGGCAAACTCCTCGTCCGAGTCCTCCCCCAGGGAGGCCTGCTTCACGATCTGGGCGGCAAGCTGGTCGTGGGGAAGCCCGTTGCCGGAAAAGATGGGCAGCTTCTGTCCCCGGATCAGCGTGGTCAGCCCGTCGATGGCTGAGATGCCGGTGCGGATATAGTTCCTTGGATATTCCCTTTTTACCGGGTTGAGGGGCAGTCCGTTTACATCCCGTTTCAGCTTTGAGACAATGGGGCCCAGGTCATCAATGGGCTGGCCGATGCCGTTGAAGGTCCGCCCCAGCATATCTTTGGAGAGGGTGATCTCCATGGGACGGCCTGTAAGGCGGGTGTGGGTGTTCTTGAGGGACATGTTCTCCGAGCCCTCAAACACCTGGATCACAGCCTTGTCCTCGTACAGCTCTATGATGCGGCCGATCCGCCGCTCACTGCCGTTAATGATAAACTCCACGATCTCGTCGTAGAAGGCGTCCTGGACACCCTCCAGCGCGATCAGGGGGCCGTTGATACTGCTAAGTCCCAGATATTCTATTGGCATAATTCTTTCTTCCCCCTTTATGCGTTTTTCTCCAGCACGCGCTGGTAGAAGCTGTCGATGTCCCGCTTATACTGGGCAAACATCTCCAGGCGGTCGTTGGGCACATCGTACTTGATGGCAATGACCCGCTCAAAGATATTTTCTGATTTCAGCACAGACATGGGATGGCCCATGGTCACAAGGGCTCTGGCCTGCTTATAGAGATACAGGATGGTGTCCATCATAAGGAACTGCTTTTCCATGGACACACAGGTGTCATCCTTGTGAAAGGCGTTCTGCTGCAGGAAGCCCAGCCGGATCACTCTGGCGATCTCCAGGATCAGCTTCTGGTCGTCGGGCAGCACGTCACTTCCGATCAGCTTCACGATCTCCAGCAGACTGCTCTCCTGGTTGAGGATAGCCATGAGCCGGTTCCGGTAGTCGATGAACTTGGGTGACACATTGTCCTGGTACCAGGGCGCCAGATCCGTCAGATACTCGCTGTAGCTGGAGAGCCAGTGGATGGCCGGAAAATGCCTGGCGTAGGCAAGGCTCTTGTCCAGCCCCCAGAAGCAGCGCACAAAACGCTTTGTGTTCTGGGTCACAGGCTCAGAGAAATCTCCTCCCTGGGGGGACACGGCGCCGATAATGCTGACGGAACCGTCTGTGCCGTTTAAGTTGTGCATCATGCCCGCCCTCTCGTAGAAGGCGGAGAGGCGGGATGCCAGGTAGGCCGGGAAGCCCTCCTCGGCCGGCATCTCCTCCAGACGTCCGGAGAGCTCTCTTAAGGCCTCCGCCCACCGGGAGGTGGAGTCCGCCATGATGGCCACATCGTAGCCCATATCCCTGTAGTACTCCGCCAGGGTGAGCCCTGTGTAAATGCTGGCCTCACGGGCGGCCACAGGCATGTTAGAGGTGTTGGCGATGAGGGTGGTCCGGTCCATCAGAGGGTTGCCGGTCCTTGGGTCTGTCAGCTCCCCGAACTCCTCCAGCACCTGGGTCATCTCGTTGCCACGCTCACCGCATCCGATGTAGATGATGATATCCGCGTCCGACCACTTGGCAATCTGGTGCTGAGTCATGGTCTTTCCGGTTCCAAATCCTCCCGGGATGGCCGCGGTGCCTCCCTTGGCGATAGGGAACATAGTGTCTATGATCCTCTGCCCCGTGACAAGGGGGACAGAGGCGCCGCACCGCTGGCTCACGGGGCGGGCCTTGCGGATGGGCCACTTCTGGGCCATGGGGATCTGGCTTTGGGTCCCGTTTCCGGCCTGCAGTGTGAGAAGGGGCTCCTCGATAGTGTAGCTGCCATCGCTGACCACCGAGACAACCGTCCCCTCCAGATCCGGGGGCACCATGCACTTGTGGACAATGGCCCTTGTCTCAGGCACCTCCGCGAAGATGTCCCCGCCGTGAAGGTAATCCCCCTCCTTCACCGTAATGTGGGTCTCCCACTTTTTCTCCCTGTCCAGGAAGTCCACGGCCGCTCCCCTTGTGATGAAGGCGCCGCCGATATCCGCGATCCTCTCCAGGGGGCGCTCGATGCCGTCAAATATATTGTTCAGGATGCCGGGGGCCAGGGTCACGGACACCGGTCCCCCCGAGGCCTCCACGGTCTCGCCGGGGCGCAGTCCGCTGGTCTCCTCGTACACCTGGATGGTGGTCCGGTCCTTGTCAAGGGCGATGACCTCTCCCACCAGTCTCTCTTCTCCCACATAGACCATCTCTGACATGGAGAAGCCTGTGTTTCCCTTCAGATAAATGACCGGTCCGTTGATGCCGTAGATTTTTCCCGTCTTAACCAATGTCATCACCTCCTGAGAACACAAATTTGTCATACTCGTTGGCAAGGGCGGTCTTGAAGGAGTGGTCGATGAGGATATTTCTTCCCCTGAGCACAGCCCGCATGCCTCCTGTGAAATCCTCGGCGCTGACTGTCAGGGCCGTCCCTGTCTCGCGCTCCAGCCTCTCTTTCTTGTCCGCGTCGGAGGGATTGATGTAGAGCGTCATCTCCTCGCCGGCCGCGAAATCCAGAGCGCTTCGTATGCACTTTACAAGGAAGCCGTCATAGTCCGCTGTCTTCATAAACTCCCGGACAAGCTCCTCTGCCTCTGCAAAGAGTTTGTCCTTCAGCTCCTGCTGAACCTTGCCCTGCTCCCGCTTCAGATCCAGCTGGGCCTTTGCCATGGCCTGGTTCTTCTGCTGCCTGGCATTGGTGCTCTCCGCCCGCACCCGCGTCTGAGACTGGCGGACAGCCTCTCTTTTGTGATCCTCAAACACCTTTTCAAGGGCCGCCTTATAGGCGCTGATGATCTCATTTCCCTCCGCCCGGGCCTCCTCCATGGAGACTGCCTGTATGTGGGCGATTTTTTCTTCTACTGTCAAGAGGTATCCCTCCTTTGTTTATAGTTTCAGCCCGATCGCTTCCGTGATATATGATGTGATAAAGTCCTTGCTGCGGCCGGTTCCGTGCCTGTCGGGTATCTCCACAAGAAGGGGCATCTTCCGCTCCAGCCGGAACTTGTCGATCATGTCCGGGAACTCCCGGCCCAGCTTCTCTGTGAGAAGCACAATGCCCACTGTCTTGTCCTGCAGGACATCCTGGAGCGCTCCGTAAAGCTCCTCCCTCTCGTGGACGACCACGCCGTCCACCCCTGCCAGGCGCATACCCGTATAAGTGTCTACATTATCACTGATGAGATACATTTTCATCCTACAGCTGTCCCAGGATCATGAAGGAGATGATAAGCCCGTAGAGGCAGACACCTTCCGCAAGTCCCACGAAGATCAGCGACTTGCCCAGCACGCTGGAGTCCTCGCTGATGGCCCCCAGAGCCGCGCTGGCAGCGCTGGCCACGGCGATACCGCCTCCGATACAGGATAAACCGGTTACCAGAGCGGCGGCGATATAGCCAAGTCCTGTGGCATTGGACGCCGCCTGGGCGGCCGCGTCCGCAGCCTGCACGTCAGCCCCATGGAACATCATGATGCTGCCGATGATGCAGGCGCCGAAGAAGAAAAATATGTTTGTCGCGAGGGCGGCCTTGTAGCGCCCCTTCTTCTTCTCCCCCAGCAGGTAGTACCCGAAGGGGATGATGATACTTAAGATCAGTGCTGCGATGAGAATGAGTCTGGATGCAAGAGTCATAATTAAGCTCCTCCTTTATTTTTGTTCTTTTTCGTATATGGATCAAACGCCCGTCCGCTTCCCTTGTAGAAGCGGCTGAACATTTCGTAGTACTCCAGACGGAGAACCTGGATGCCGACTACCAGGCCTTCCATCAGGCACACAAACAGGTTGCCCAGGACAATGACGACCCAGTTGGGACTTCCCTCCTCCGCTCCTGCCAGCATCAGCACCACCTCCATCATGGCGGCGTGGCTGACGGCAAAGGCTCCGATACGGACAAAGGAGAGGGTGTTGGAAAAGTAGCTCAGCAGCGTCTCGAAGAGCTCGAAAAATCCCTGTACAAGGAACATCACCGCCCCCTCTTCCTGCTTTGCCTTCCTCTTTTTCAGCCTGTCTGTGATGGGCTTTCCAAAGAGGATGAGGAGCAGCGGCAGCCCGAACATGACTGCCAGCACTATCCCCGCCGGCGTGCTGTGGCCGGTCATGAAAAGGACGATCACCGCCACCACCGAGGCGTAGAACACAAGTCCCGCCACCCCGTTGGCGTCAAACCAGGTTCCCTGGGTATCGTGCTCCCTCAGGCCGTTGACGATATGCAGGATCATGGCTATGATAATGATCCCCATTCCAAAGGCCACAGACACGATGAACACCGTGTTCAGCTTGCCCACAAAGGGAAGGGTGGTCATGTGGTCAATGGGCCGCAGCCACAGCGGCTTTATGATGTCCTCAAATCCAAAAATACTCCCGAACATAAATCCAAAGATCGTGGAGAAGACTCCCGCCGTGGCGATGATACCCGCCAGGGGTGCCTTTTTGAAATGGTAGATCAGCGCTCCCACTATGACCAGGAGAAGCCCCTGCCCCACATCTCCGAACATGACGCCAAAGATAAAGGAGTAGGTGATCCCCACGAACACGGTGGGGTCGATCTCCCCGTGAGCCGGAAGGCCGTACATCCGCACAAACATCTCAAAGGGCTTGAAGATCTTCGGGTTCTCCAGCTTGGTGGGGGGCTCCCCGAAGTAGCTGTCATGGTCGTCCTCCACCACGATGAAGATCTTGTCGTCGTCCTTGGACTCCTCCATGAATTTCTCCACGTCGTCGTCCGCCATCCAGCCGCAGAGGATGTAGTAGTCCTCCTTCTTGTCCGCCACCCTGGCGGCCATCTTTCGCACGTCAAAGTTGTGCGCCAGCTCCTCCAGCCGGTTCCGGGCCGCCACCAGCCGGGGGGCCTTCTCGCCCAGCATCTTCGCAGCCTCCTTGTCTATGTCGTCCATCTCCTTCTGGATGTCAAATATCTGCTGTGTCAGATCCCGGCAGGCCTGCTCCGGCGTCCCCTTGTACTGGGGCGGGATCTCAATTCGCTCAAAGTGGAGGGACCGGAATACGGCGTCCACCTTCTGGGCCTCCCCCGGAGAGACAAAATAGGCGCCGTATACGCTGCTCTCGTCCTGCTGCCCCTTCACAAAGATGGCTCCCAGGTCGTTCATGAGATATTTTTCCATCTTCTGATACTGCTCCGCCGGCAGCTTTCCGAACCGGCAGGTAATGTACTTAAAGGAAAGGATTTTCCCCAGGTCCCCGTCCATGGGCCGGAAGGGCTCGATGACCTTCTGCTTTGCCTGCAGCTCCTCCTGCTTCCTCTTCAGCACATCCTTTCGGGACTGGAAGGTGAGGTACTCCTCGTTGGTCGCCCGGATCAGCTCAAATATGTCATCCAGCCCCATGGATGTATCCGGCGTGATCTTCTCCGGCTCGCTCAAATACCCCACATACTGCTGGGCCTTCAGAAGGGCGTCCCTGTAGGGGTTGATCTCCACAAAGGGCCGCAGGTTCTCCACGGTCTTCAGCTCCGAGAGGGCTGACTCGAGCTGGATCTCGTACCTGGACAGATACAGGTCCATCACCCGGTCAATGTCGTCTCTGGGCCCTGATATATTGATAAATTTCATTTTCACGATCATAATTTGCGACCTCCCACATACTGTAGTGTCTCATCTGGCGAAACGCCGTAGCGGACGCACTCCATAGCTGTTGTCAGCTTCTCCAGCTCCTGCTCCTTCAAAAAGAGATAGGTGTTGATGCAGGCAATGGAATACGGATTGTTCCTGCGGTCCGTCAGATAGAGATGATACAGGCAGTCCCCATACATTTTTTCTATTGTATATTCATCTGAAAAATGACTGTGCCGGGCGTAGGCTGTCTTTGCAACGGCCCTGTCAAAATCCTCCATCGTCTCGGCCTCCACCATCTCCTGCACCAGCTCTGTCCGCAGCTTGTAGTGGATGGGTATGAGCAGCGCGTAGATGTCTGCCGGCGCCAGGCTGAAATACTTCTTGGCCCGGTAGATCCACTGAATGTTCAGAAGGTTGATCTTGGAGCCGCAGTCCCTGGTGAAAATCTCCAGCTCTTTCTTTTTCAGCACTTTTTTCCTGCCCTTCCACATAGTCGTAAAATAGTACAGGTTCAAAGCCAGGTCATAGTCAAAAAGAGTCACCGCCCGCCCGTCCCGCATTTTTTTCAAAGTCTCATAGTACTCCGTGTCACGCAGGTTCTCGATGAGCTCATCCGTGGTCCTGGACCGGATCAGCCTTTCGATGGAAATCCGGGAATACCTGTCAAAAAATTCCTTCTTGTAGTTCAGGTCAAAGGGCTCCTGGTAGTGGTTGATGACAATGCGGAGGCAGTAGTTGATCAGCTCCACCTCATACCGTTTCAGATACAGCCGCAGGAACTTCCTCTGCTCCAGGCTGCAGAACCGGTAAATCTTCGTGTAGTCGTGATAGAGGGAGAGCTGCAGGAGCTTCTCAATATTTCCCCTGTGGATCAGCTCCGGATCCAGGCTCTCCAGCACCTCCTTGTAGGTGGAATTCCGGATCAGCCAGGAGACCACCTCCGGCACGCTCTTCATGGCTGCAATCTCCTCAAAATTCCCCGGTCCCAGAAGCTTCGCCTCCATAGCCCTCACCTTTGTGGCAATGCCGCTGTAAGCAAGTAAATTTCCCATAGGCTACACCTCTGTGATCCGCTCCAGGATCTCCCTGGCATACCTTGTATGGTTTGCCTCATACTCCTGCCGCAGGAGCTGGATAGAGTTCTGGCTTCCCGCCGACTGTCCGTGAAGGAGCCGCTTCTTTTCCCCCTCCAGCTCATCCCGGATCGCCTGCAGCTTTCGCTGTGTCTTCTCCTCCAGTTCCTCGTCAAAGGCCTTCCTCTTCTCTTCGTACTCCTTGTCCAGAGCCGCCTTCTGCTCCTCCGCATGGGAGACAATGGCAGAAGCGGCCTCTTCAATTTCAGTCAATTTGTTGATAACAGAGTCCATAACAAGCCTCCTTTTTGTACGAAATGCCAATTTACCCTAATGGTACACCTTTTGCGCAAAAAAAGCAAAGGATTTTGGAAATATTTCAGTATATTAAAAAAACGCTGGTTCCATATCTGAAATCAGCGCCTTACCTTTATAAATACACTTTCAAATCCTTTGCGAACTGCTCCTCCAGCTTCACCAGCTTTTCCGCCACGGATCGGCTCTCCCGGGAGGCCTCCTTATACCTGTTGGCTGCCTCTGTGATCCCCTGGACGCCCATGTTGCAGCCGTCCATGAGGAGCCCCGCGATCCTGCTGCTGCTCTCGTCCATCATCAGCTTCACGTTGGTAGTGATCCAGGACATGGCCGATGCGGCCAGCCCTGCCGGCGGCGCCCCCTCTCCTTCTTTTGCCAGAAGGGCTCCGCTCTCCTCCTCCAGATCTCTGTGCTTCTTTCTGTAGCCACTGATCAGCTCCTTCAGCTTCCTGTCCTTTACGTGCTCCTGGATCTGATCTATGCTGCCTATGGCCATCTTACACCCCTTGCTGCACTCCTCCAAAAGCTTTCTTGTCTGCTCACCCATACATCCACGACTCCTTTTTATCATATTTGCTTGCCGCACTGTCCCCGGCACCTGTCCTGCCGGCTCCGGCATGCCGGGCCGGCGAAGGTCCCCGATACAGATAGTATGGGCCAGAATACGCCTTTATATACTCTGGAGGAAAATTTTCTTCTCTGTCTACAGCTCGATCTCCGGGATCCCATAGCCGTGGTTCATGGGACCGCTCCCCTTGCCAAGGTCAAGGCCTGCCCGAAGAGCTCCGGAGATATAGGCCTTTGCCCTGCGGATGCTCTCCTCCATGGAAAAGCCCTTGGCCAGATTGCTGGCAATGGCCGAGGACAGGGTGCATCCGGTGCCGTGGGTGTTGGAGTTGTCGATGCGCTCTCCCCGCAGCCAGACCAGCTTTCCCTGATCATACAGCAGGTCGTTGGCGTCGCTGACCTGGTGTCCCCCCTTGATCAGCACCGCCCCCGGGTACAGCTCTCCCAGCCGGCAGGCCGCCTCCTCCATCTGCTCTTCACTGACGATGGACATTCCTGTCAGCACCTCCGCCTCCGGGATGTTGGGGGTGATCACTGACGCCAGCGGCAAAAGTCTCTCCATAAGCGCCGCCTGGGCATCCTCCTTGAGGAGCCTGCTGCCGCTTGTGGATACCATCACCGGGTCCACCACGATATTGGAAGCCTTCCACTTTGTAAGGCTGTCCCCGATCACCTGGATGAGGGGTACGGAGGAGACCATGCCGATCTTCACCGCGTCCGGAAAAATATCTGAAAAGACACAGTTAAGCTGGCTCTCAAGAAACTCCGGCGTGGACTCCATAATTCCGTACACGCCGGTGGTATTCTGGGCCGTCAGGGCCGTCACCGCGCTCATAGCATACACCCCGTTTGCCTCCATGGTCTTAATGTCCGCCTGGATGCCTGCGCCTCCGCTGCAGTCGCTCCCGGCTATAGTCAGCACACACTTCATTTTTCAATCTCCTTCATCTGTCTGTAGTCTGTAATGTACACATCCGCCTCCGCCCGGATCTGCTCCATCTCCTCCGCGGCGGACTTATCCTCCACGGCCACGGTGTAAAATCCGGCCTGTCTGGCGTTGCATATCCCCTTTAAAATATCCTCGAACACAATGCTCCTCTGGGGCTCTGTCCCCAGCCTTTTGGCCGCCAGGCAGTATACCTCCGGCGTGTCCTTCCCGTGGGGCGTCTCCGACGAGAGGGCAAAGGTGTGGAAATAGTCGTAGACTCCGTTGTTTTTGAGAGCCGCCTCAAAGAGCACCGGCTCCGAGGATGTGGCCGCGGCGATCTTCACACCTGCCCGATGCAGGTACTCCAGGTATTCCGCCGCGTGGGGCTTCAGGCCGATCTCCTTCTCGTACATCCCCCTGGCCAGGGCATACCACTCCTCCATGATGGCCGCCTCGCTCTCCGCCATGGCGTACCGCTCCTTTGTGTAGGCTGCCGCCTGGGGAAAATTCATATTGGTCAGGGCCTTCAGGTAGCTCTCCTCAACGGGAAGGCCGTGATTTGCAAGGAACCTGCCGTCTACGCTCTCCCAGATCCACATGGAGTCCAGGATCGTCCCGTCCAGGTCAAACACTGCGCCCTCCCACATTTTTCCGTTGTACTTTATCATTCCCTGGTTCCTCTCCTGCCATTCTCGTTTCAACTGCGAAAGCCTTCTGACAGCTCCCTGGCCGCCTTTTCAATATCCTCCGCCGCGATCACTGCCGACACCACGGCCAGGCCGTCAATGCCAATGCCCTTAAAGTTCTGATAGGTATGCTGGTTGATGCCGCCGATCACCACGATAGGAATATCCACAGCCGCCCGGATCCGAAGAAGCTCCTCCCTGGAGGTGACATCCGCGTCCTCCTTTGTACTGGTAGCGTACATGGCTCCCACTCCCAGGTAGTCCGCCCCGTCTGCGGCCGCCTTCACGGCCTCCTCCACACACCCGGCAGATACGCCGACTACTTTGTCCGGTCCCAGGATCCTCCTGACCTCCTTTGCCGGAAGATCGTCCTGTCCCACGTGGACGCCGTCCGCATCCACAGCCAGGGCAATGTCCACCCGGTCGTTGATGATGAGAGGTACCTGGTATCTGTCCGTGATCTTCTTGACCTTTTTCGCGGTCTCATAAAACTCCAGGGACGTGCAGTCCTTCTCCCGGAGCTGCACCACGGTGCAGCCTCCTCTGACTGCCTGCTCTACCGCTTCTTCCAAAGTGTCTGTGCTCATAAGTCCCCGGTCCGTGCACAGATATAATGTATAATCAATCTTATCCTTCTTCAATTTCTGCTCTCTCCCTTATACTTTTTTCGTTCAGGCCTCCCACGGCATCCAGGAGGGCTATATGAAAGCTGCCGCATCCTAAATGTCCTGCCTTCTCAAAGGCCGTCTCCCCGGCGATCCCCATGGATGCCAGAGCAGCCACAGCAGCGGGGAAGGCATCTCCTCTTTCTGCTCCGGCAAAGGCCCCTGCCAGGGCGCTGGTCATACAGCCGGTCCCGGTCACCCTGGCCATCATGGAGCTGCCGCCCCGGATCCTGGCCGTCCGTCTTCCGTCAGTCACCACGTCCACCTCGCCGGTCACTGCCACAGTGCAGCCAAGTCGCCTGGCCGCCGCCAGGGCCGCCTCTGTCCGGTCGATCCCCCGGTCCGCCTCGGATACGTCCACCCCCTTTTCACGGGAGGCAAGGCCCGCCGCAAAGGAGACTTCCGACACATTGCCACGCAGGATGTCCACTCTGACCTCCCGGATGAGGCTTTCTGCCATCTCTCTTCTAAGCCGGGAGGCGCCTGCCCCCACCGGGTCCAGGATCACGGGAATTCCTTTTTCATTGGCCCTCCTGCCGGCACGGATCATGGCCTCCAGCTTCCGCCTGGAGGGGGTTCCCATGTTGAGGACAAGGGCGGAGGCCGCAGCCGCGA
This sequence comes from Eubacterium sp. ER2, assembly GCF_000765215.1. Taxonomy (GTDB): domain Bacteria; phylum Bacillota; class Clostridia; order Lachnospirales; family Lachnospiraceae; genus Claveliimonas; species Claveliimonas intestinigallinarum. Next base: position 79,906 of record NZ_JPJE01000006.1, on the reverse strand, counting down.
TCTCCTCCGTCTCCTCCGGGTCGTCCGCCATGATGGGGGAGGCCCCTATGGCCAGGAGGATGTTGGCGCAGTCGTTGGCGGTCACATAGTTGGTGATGCAGTGGACAAGGGGCCTTCTCCTTTGCAGTCTGTCCAGCAGCAGCGCCGCCTGCTCCGCCATGGACATACCGCCTCTCTCCCGTCTCTCTTCCCCGTTCATGCCGTTCTCCCTCCTCTTTCTTTTTTCCCGGTTGTACCGGAAAATTAGTTACAGTATAACGCCCGGCCTGTAAAAATACAAGAGCCGGGCGTTGTCATGCAGGAGCTATGCCTGCGTATTCTCTTTTCGCTCTGCGTCGATACATTCCGCCACACACAGCCCGTTGGCAGAGGCCTGCATCAGCCCTCTTGTGATGGATGCGCCGTCCCCCATGGCGTAGAGCCCTGGAAGGGAGGTGCGGAACTGTCTGTCCGTCACCACCTTGTTGGAGTAAAACTTCACCTCCACGCCGTAGAGCAGGGTCTCATCGCTGGCAATGCCGGGCGTCACCTTATCCAGAGCCTCTATCATCTCCTGGATGGCTGTCATGATCCGGTGAGGCAGCACAAGGGAGAGATCCCCGGGCACTGCATCCTTCAGGGTTGGCACTACATTGCTTCGCACAAGCCGCTCCTCGGTTGTCCGCCGTCCCCTCTTCAGATCCCCGTACCTCTGCACAAGGATCTTTCCACCGCTCAGCATATTTCCAAGCTGGGCAATGTGTTTTCCATATTCAATGGGGGACTTGAAGGGCTCGGTAAAATTCTTGGACACGAGGAGGGCAAAATTGGTGTTCCGCGTCTTCATGTCCCGGGACTTGTAGGCGTGTCCGTTTACCACAGCCAGTCCGCCGTCGTAGTACTCTGTGGCCACCTCCCCTGAGGGGTTGGTGCAGAACACCCGCACCTTGTCGTCAAATGTGGGGGTATAGTAGACAAGCTTGGCCTCGTAGAGCTTCTCGTTCAGCTCCTTCATGACCTCGTCCCGGACCTCCACCCGGACACCCACGTCCACTGTGCCGCTCTTTGTCTGGATCTGGTGGTTTTCACACAGCCTTGCAAACCATTCGGAGCCCTCTCTTCCCACGCCGGCCGCGATAGCCCCGGCGCGGTACTCCTGTCCGTCCTCCGTCACAACGCCCACGGCCCGGCCGTCCTCCACCAGGATATCCCGGACCATAGTGCGGAATAAAATCTCCACACCCGCGTCCAGCAGATGCTGCTGGAGCCTTGCGTAAATCTTGTAGCCTTCCTCTGTCCCCAGATGGCGGATGGGACATTCGATGAGCTTCAGATTGGCGCGGATGGCCTTTGTCCGTATGGTGTCAATGGCATCCGGGTCATCGATACCATAGACCTTTTTGTCCGCGCCGAATTTCAGATAGATCTCATCTGCCCTGCGGATCAGCTCCTGTGTCCTGTCATACCCCAGTATTTCCGGCAGGGTGCCTCCCACATCCGGGGAGAGGGACAGCTTTCCATCGGAGAAGGCCCCCGCCCCGGCAAAGCCGGTGGTGATGGAGCAGGGACGGCATCCCACACATTCCTTTGTCACCCGCTTGGGGCAGGAGCGGTCCTCTATGGACCGCCCTTTCTCGATCATCAGTATCTCTATGTCCGGATCCAGCTCTTTCAGGCGGCAGGCGCAGAAGATCCCGGACGGGCCTGCCCCGATAATGATCACGTCATATTTTTTCATAACTTGTCCTTTCCATTGTACAAATTAAATCAATATATATTTTATCAGCAGGATCGCCATGAGAATATACATCAGCAGTGTTATTCTTTTCTTTTTGGCGTTACCACATACGACATTAATTATAACATATGAAATAATACCCATTGCAATACCCTCTGAGATACTGTACATAAAAGGCATAGCGATTATAGCAATAAAACAGGGAATTGTCTCCGTCATATCCTCAAAATCCAGCTTGGTAATAGATGTCATCATCAGAAAACCAACAACAACCAGTGCCGGTGCCGTCGCAAATGACGGGATAGCCAGAAAAACAGGAGACAAGAAAAGTGCCGCCAAAAAAAGCAGGCCCGTTATGATCGCCGTCAGGCCCGTACGCCCTCCTTCTTCTACTCCTGAGGCACTTTCTATATAGGTGGTTGTAGTGGATGTACCAAATACGGCTCCGACTGTTGTAGCAATTGCATCAGCAGTCAGCGCACCTTTTATATGAGGCAGCTTTCCATCTTTGTCCAACAAATCGGCCCTCCCAGCTATTCCGATCAGTGCTCCCAATGTATCAAACATGTCCACAAAAAGAAACGCGGCCATAACAACTAAAAATTCCAAAGAGAAAACCTGCGAAAAATCAAATTTCATAAAAGTAGGCGCAAGACTCGGTACAGAGATACCACCTGAAAAATCCGGCAGCAGGCTGGGAGCGCCTTCACCTGGTGTATATACCCCCGTCAGCTGACAGATAATCCCCAATCCCCAAGTGATCAAAATTCCCCACAGAATATTTCCTTTCACCTTTTTTATCACTAAAACAGATGTAATCAGAATCCCTATCAGCCCCAGTACAACTGTAATTCCTTCACGGTTAAACATTCCCTCATCAATAGAATTTTTAAAAGAGTATATTTTAACAAGAGTCGTGCTATCCACAACAATCTTTGCATTTTGCAGCCCTATAAACGCAATGTAAATTCCTACGCCTACAGAAACCGCATTTTTGAGATTCTGAGGAATTGCATTAAACAAAGCCTCTCTGACATGAGACAAGGACAATATAATAAATATGATTCCTTCTATAAAAACTGCCGCCAATGCCATCTGCCATGTATATCCCATGCTTTGTACAACAGTATACACAAAATAGGCATTCAGTCCCATACCAGGAGCAAGGGCAACCGGGTAATTTGACAGCAATGCCATAGCCCACGTTCCGACAAATGCAGCCAGAGCAGTCGCCGTAAAAACAGCTCCTTTATCCATCCCCGTCTCCGAAAGAAGCGATGGATTAACCGCAAGAATGTATGACATAGTCATAAATGTAGTGATTCCCGCAACAAGTTCTGTCCTTATATTTGTATTATTGTCGCTCAGATGAAAAATTTTATCTAACTGCTTCTTCATTTTCTTCCTCTCTTCCACAATATCTGATAATCTATACAGAAACCAAGGTGCGACATACCTTTTCCTATACCGCACCTTGCTCTGCTATTATTTATCACTGTTAAATCTTCCTGCTGGAATCAAAATACCGATAACCAACAACGCTAATACTGAAATATATATAGCAATTCTCAGTTCCACATACTCTGCCACAAAGCCAAGCATATAGGGGAACAGTGCAGAACCCAGTGCAAAAGCTACACCCACAAAGGAGCTTGCACTTCCGGAATTCTGCGGGAAAAGAGAGCATCCCAACATAATAAACAGGGGAAACAAGGCTCCCGTCAGAATTCCAAGGCCAGCCACTCCTATCTGCCATAGGATCTGCGTTCCGCCCAGAATGGCCACAGCAAGCAGCACGCTTCCGAGGATAGATGTGACCATTATAAACACTGCCGCCTTTATCTTTTTAAAAACAAAAGTATATAATATGCGCCCGATCAGCACTCCGGTCCAGTATAGCGAAATCACACTGCCCATGAAAGCAGCTGAAAATTTCAGATCCTCTGTCAGATAGGTAGGGAACCACATTGTAATGGTTGTCTGGTGTCCCGTATATAAAAATGCCATGATCAGAATTAGAAAATATCTGTAATTGTGAAGCATTTTTCCAAGATGGGCCAGCGAATATGGATTTTTCTCCGCCCTTTCTACAGATGCCGCCTCCTCAATTCCGATATTATCAGGTTCTTTTAAAATAAGCTTTGACGCCAGAAACAATAATGATAATACACCGCTGGCAATCCCTATGATAAGAAATCGGGACGTCCACACAAAATCTTCAAGCCGTATCGAGAGCTGTGAAGCAACTGTGGATCCTATGCTGTAAAAGGACAGCAAAAATGTTACATAACCGCTCTGTTTTTCTGCACATACAATATCACATGTATACCCTGATGTAAGGATATTCAATATCTGTGTTGACATGCCTAGAGCAAATAAAATGATCAGGAGAAAAATATACGGCGGTACCAGACCAATAAGGCAAAGCCCTGCACTCATCACAATGGCCGCAGCTATAATAATATTGCTTTTTTTCGTCTTATCAGAAAAAAAGGCACCAAGTAAAAGAGATGCGAAGCCGCCAATCTGAAAAAACAGATTTATATTTCCCGCCTGTGAATAATTAAGGCCATAATGCTCAATAATATTGGGCGTCAGATTGCCAATAAATGTAGTCGTAACTGCCAATGCAATCATAAAAATAAGCATAAACACATAAAAAGCGTGCATCCTTATCCCATTACTCACAGTTTTTTCCATAGTATCACCTCTTTCTCAATCAGCTATCAATACTGCCATCCATTGTATTCAAAAGGCTCTGTTTCCGGCCTACCCTCCATCCTGTCTTTATCTTCCTTACAAAATTTGATATAGTCTGCCTTTATCTTTTTAAACTCCTCATCCTCAAGCTCTGGTGTAACACAGCTGGCATCTTCAAGGAAATGAATCACATCACGGCCCATTGCTTTCCCTTTCTGGGTATGCATATCATACGCATAATCAGGTATTTCCAGTGTTTTCCCGTGTTCAAACTCCGCCATAATCCTGCATTTGATATGATCCGAGGAACGTTCTTTTTTACATCTGCAAAGATACCTGATAGCCTGAATAAAAAACAGAGACCTGTCCCCGTCTGCATAGAGAAATTCTTTGCGGATCTGATTTAACGTCCATACATAGACGCAGGCATTTGGATCTCCGAATCCAATATCCTCTACACTAATGGCCAGCAGACGTCTCCACAGCTTTTCTTCCATTTGAGGACTTGTAATATACATCTCATAAGCCGCTCTGATTGCATTCTCTTCTTTTGCTTTTCTGATCGACTTTTGCAACATTGAGATAATCTCATCGCCTGCAAATCCATTTCTTGTTGTAATCTTAGCCCACGGATCATATTTCATAAATTCTGCCATCTCTATTTACCTCTTTCTTTTATTTAGTTTGTGTAACATGCTACATATTATCCGGATCCTTTATATTTGCAATTATATCAATACATCTCTCTCTATTCAATTCGCATTTTTTACAATTTAATTACATTTTATATGTGCAATAATACACAATTTTACATGTAATTTCATTCACTTTGTTACACTTCAACCGTTGGCTTTCGCAAGAGAGATATGATATAATAAATTAACAATTATAAAACAGATTATTCAGACCTTGGAGAGGGTCTATAAACACTACTACTTTGTATAAATGCAAGCGAGGTAAAAAATGGCAGCTACTATCAGGGATATCGCTCAGATGGCAGGCGTATCCGTTGCTACTGTTTCCCGTGTAATACACGGGAACGGATATGTAAAAAAAGAAACCAGAGATTTGGTGGAAGAAATTCTCATTCAGACAAATTATCAGCGTCCGAAAGGTCAAACAGTCAAGGTACAAACCTATAACACCATAGCCGTCCTACTCCCTAACATCACAGACAGCTTTTACGCCGAGATCTTGACCGGACTGAACGATCCTTTCGAAAAAGCGCATTTTAACATCATGTACTTTTCTTCTAACGAAGACGAAAAAAAAGAACTGGAGCTAATCAGAGAACTCTCTCACCAAAATATTGACGGGATTATCATTTCTCCGGTCAATAATAAAGGGGCCTTTCTGCCTGCAACCATCTCTGCTCTGCAGGATTTATCTGTTCCCGTTGTAGTTGTAGGAAGAGATATGAAGTGTTCCAGTTTTGACAACATTTTCATGGCTGAACAGGAAGGCGCCTTTGATGCCACATCTCTTCTGCTCAGAAATGGTCATGAGAGAATTGCTATCATGTGCGGAAAACCTGAAATTCTCTATATGCATCAGCGTCATCAAGGATATATTGATGCTTTGACAAATTGCGGAAAACCCGTCAATCCAAATTATGTAAAATTTGGGCCTTCAAAAATTGATACCGCCTATGAAATGGCTTCCGACCTGTTTTCACTCAGCCCACCTCCAACAGCTATTTTTACTGCTGATACCATTTTTACCCTGGGACTTGTAAAATATCTTTTGACACATGATCTACAGATTGGAAAAGATATATCAATCGTGGCGTTTGGTGATGTAGAGCTGCTTTGGAGCCTGAATTTTAATATCACCTCCATAGTCAAAAGAACCTTTAGTATAGGTGAATATGCCGCCGAAACTATCTTAAAACGTATCTCCTCTTCAACAAATCACGAAAAAATCCGTACATCTTTGATTCCGGAAATACGTTTGCGGGGATCTGAAAAAATGTATACACAAAGATAATCAAAGGACAGGTAAATAAAGTGGAATTCCACCTCATTTACCTGTCCTTTATTAAATCTACGATTATGTTCCTGATATAACAGCTCTTATGAACTTAATTCAAAAACGCCTCCACGATCACGCCTTCTGCCTCTTCCTCAGTCATTCCGAAGGTGCGCAGCTTGATGAGCTGCTCGTTGTTGATCCTTCCGATGGCAGCCTCATGGATGATTGCCGCGTCCAGATGGCGGGCGTCGATCTCCGGGATGGAGCGCACCTGCGCCTCATCCATGATAATAGAGTCGCACTGGATGTGGGCGTGGCATTTTGCCTCTCCCACAGCCCTTGGATGGAAGACCTGGGTAGAGCTTCCCTTTGCCACAGACCGGGAGATAATCTGGGCGGAGCTGTCCTCCCCCTTCATGTAAACGGCCATGTTGGACTCCGCCTTCTGATTGTCGTGGGTCATCAGCTTCTCCACCACATAGAGCTTCGCTCCGGCTCCCATAGTCACCTCAGTCTCTCTCACGGTGGAGTCCACGCCCTTGATCTGGGCCGTATCCAGGGTAAACATGGAATCCTCTTCCATATAGATCTTTGTCACCGGATTCAGGACCCGGGCTCCTGTTCCCTCACCCTCACCGTAGTGCTTCTCCTCGTAGCGGACATTGGCCCCCTTCCCCACGTGGAAGGCATGGATACCGTCGTGACGACTCTCATCGCAGCCGCTGTTGTGGATGCCGCAGCCGGCTACGATCGTGACGTCCGCGCCGTCAGCGATATAGAAATCGTTGTACACAATATCCACCATGCCGGAGGCGCTCACCACAACCGGGATATGCACCTGCTCGCCCTTTGTGTCCCCGTCTATATATACATCTATACCAGGCTTGTCTTCCTTTTTCTTTATCTTAATATGCTCCGTGCTGCCGTGGCACAGGGAAATTCCGTTCTGGCGGAGATTGAAAGCGCCCTCCTGCTTAAATCCGGAGCCGCTGTCTATCTGCCGCAGCACCTGTTCTGTGATCTTATCTAATAATGCTGGCATCTGTCATCTTCTCCTCTCTTTTTGCTTTCTTCCGCTTCTTACGCCTGCTGATCCATACATGTGCAGGACGGCTCCTCCTTGAGGAGCGTGGGGAGCACTTCCTCCCTCGGGCCGATATTCTTGATCCGTCCATCGTCAATGACCATGATCCTGTCCGCCATGCGGATGATCCTCTCCTGGTGGGAGATCAGGATCAGCATCTGATCCTTCTTCTCGTGGATTCTTTCAAACTGCTGTATGAGCATGGAAAAGCTCCACAGGTCAATGCCCGCCTCGGGCTCATCGAAAATACACAGCTTATGGCTCTTGGCCAGCACTGTGGCGATCTCGATCCGCTTCATCTCTCCTCCTGAGAGCGTCCCGTCGATCTCCCTCTTTAAATACTCCTTCGCGCACAGTCCCACCGAACTGAGCATCCGGCAGGCCACCTGCTCCGGAAGCGGTTCACCTGCCGCCAAGGACAGCAGGCGGTCCACTGTCATCCCCTTAAATCGCGGGGGCTGCTGGAAGGCAAAGCCGATTCCCGCTTTTGCGCGGTGGTCGATATCATATCCGGAGATATCCTCCCCGTCCAGGATGATCTGTCCGGCATCCGCCTTCTCAATCCCCATCAGCACCTTTGCCAGGGTGGATTTCCCTCCCCCATTGGGCCCTGTGATCACCAGCATCTCCCCGTTCTCCACGGTAAAGCTGATATCCTTCACGATGCTTCGCTCCACACCGTTTTCATTCACTTTAAAAGTCAGGTTCTTTACTTCAAGCATGTTCCTGATCTCCTTTCTTTTGCTGCGTATTCATGTTCAGCTCCTCTGTGTTTCCCTTTCGTCTTGTCAGTTCCCGGTATTTTCCCGGCGAGATGCCGGCGCTCTCCCGGAACCGCTTCACAAAATAGCTCATGCTGTTGAACCCGCATGAAAAACAGATCGCTGTGATACTGTCATCCGTTGTCTCCAGCTGGCGCATAGCCTGTCTGATCCGGTAACTGTTCAGATAGCTCTTAGGGCTCTGCCCGGTGATCTTCTGAAAGCACCGGAAGCACTCTGTCCTGCTGATGTGGACCTGCTCCGCCACATCCTCCACTGTGATGTCCTCACAGTAGTGCTCCTGGATGAACTGCAGGATCCTCCTTGCCCTCTCCTCATAGATCATTTCCCTGGAAGGCTTTTCCGCCGCCTCGTCCCCCCTGGCATAGTTTCTGATAAAAAGCTCCCATGCCTGGGAGAGCTGGTTCCTAAGGCGCATCTCTGTCAGCCAGCCGTCCTCTCTGCTCAGACAGTACAGCCTGCGCAGACAGACGAGCAGCTCCTCCTGCCAGCCGCTTCCGCGGCGCAGAGGCTCTCCCCGCATCCCGGCATCCTCCATGACCGGCTCAATGAATTTATGAAAGATCAGATTCTCCGTCCCTCCTGAGAGAAACTGGGGGAGAAAGACAATGGATATGCTCTCACTGTCCTCGTATTTGCCGAGGGCGCGGTACATATGCAGCACGCCCGAATTCACAAATATACCTTCTCCCGCCTCGATCCTGTACCGCCTTTCATTCAGTCCGCACTCAAAGGCCCCCTTGAGCGCCACGGTAAACTCCATCTCGGCATGGCAGTGCCAGTCCTCAAGATGATCCCGAAAGTGCGGGAAATCATTAAAATATACCTGGAAGGGGAACTCCTTTGTCCCGTGCTTCTGTAGCTCGTACATCCTCTGGTCCACCCGGATCCTGTCCTGTGTCTGCAGATAGCTCACGCATGTCCCCTCCTTTATCATTTCTGGTACAAATATTATATAAATTGGTCTGAATTTGACAGACGCTGGATGTTTCCGGCACTATAATTATATAGTATACACCCGGTATGTCAAGTGGGGCAGCCCGATTACAGGACAGGCTGCCTCAAACCAGGCTGTTGGCGAGTCCTGACAGAAGCATTTCCGGTACTGCCTGTTCAATCGCAAAGGAGAGATAAAGTGATGAAAAACGAAAAGACAAGACGTATCCTGATGACTGTCTGCGGGATCACCCTGAACGGTATCGCCGTGGGCATGTTCAACTTCTCTGATTTCGGCATGGATCCCTTCCAGGTCTTTGCCCACGGTGTGTGGAATCTGACCTCCATAGGCTTTGGCACCTTTTATATGATTCTGAATCTGATCCTGCTGGCCGCCATGTTCTTCATGGACAGGGCAAAGATCGGTCTGGGCACCTTTATCAACCTCTTTCTCCTGGGCTATGTGGCCGAGTTCTCCGGATGGGTCTGGGACACTCTCTTCCCCCATCCCGGCCTCGCTCTGAAATGCGTCTTTCTTGTGGCGGGTGTCCTTCTCGTCAGCCTGGCTGCCGCTCTGTATTTCACAGCAGATCTGGGCGTGTCCACCTACGATGTCATCGCCCTGTACCTGGACGCCCACACCCGGTTCCAGTTCCAGTATCTTCGCATCACCACCGATGTAATCTGTGTTGTCATCGGCTTCTCCCTGCATGCCACGGTGGGGATTGGCACTGTGATCACAGCCTTTTTCATGGGGCCTGTCATTGCCTTCTTCCGAAGACATGTGTCGGAACCGCTGCGGTACGGGAAAAAAAGAGCCGCACGGGCATGAGGAAAACTGCCCGGCATAAAGGAGGCAGCGCCCTACAGCGCTGCCTCCTTGTATGTCTCTCCCGTCTCCACATCCTTCCAGGTGAACACGCCGTCCTCCAGCATCATATAGCTGTGGGCACTGTTCTCCTTTGGAATGGACACGGATCCGGGATTGATATAGTATTTTCCATCAAACTCCTCAAGCACCGGCACATGGGTGTGCCCGTGCAGAAGAATGTCTCCCTCTTTCAGCATAGGGGGATGGGCTGTATTGTGCTGATGCCCGTGGGTTGCGAAGATCATCCTGTCTCCGGTATACAAAATGCAGTAATCCGCCAGGATTGGGAACTCCAGCACCATCTGATCCACCTCCGTGTCACAGTTCCCCCGGACGCACAGGATTTCCTCCTTCACCTTGTTGAGCATAGCCAGCACTTCCTTGGGCGCGTACTCGCGGGGCAGGTCGTTCCTGGGGCCGTGATAGAGGATATCCCCCAGAAGGAGCAGCTTATCCGGCTTCTCCTCCCGGTATCTCTCCAAAAGGCAGCGGCAGTAATAGGCGCTCCCGTGTATGTCAGATGCGATCAGTATCTTCATTTCCTGCTCTCTCCTTCTCTCAGCTTATTGTATATTTTATCTACGTCATAATCCGGCGCATAGTCCGCGGCGGCCTCACAGATGAGGCGGATCTTTTCCTCCGGCTCCTCCAAGGCCTCAGAAATCTCAGACACCCCTCTGTTTTTCTCCAGCTTCTTACACACGACGGAAATGATCTGCTTCTCCGCTCCAGCATCTTCCGACTCCTGAAGCTCATCCGCAAACAGTTCTCTTAACGCTTCGCACATATCCTTCTCCTCCTTCACTTTCTCCCAGTTGGCCCGGACGATCAGATCCATCGCCGACTGATACCACCGGGAATGACTGTGTTCCTCATACCTCTCCATCAGCTCTTCAATCTCTCTGCCCCTGCGCAGATTGCCCCGCAAATGCTGCAGCAGCTTTCTCGGAAAACGGCTGCACACAAATGTCAGCGTCAGCTCCTGCGGACGGATCTCCATCACCCTGTCCGTGTCAGACTGGTAAATACATGCATAGCCGTATACTTTATAGAAATCGTTTACACTCAGGCTATCTCCCGGCGACTTGTACTCAATGATATTGTGCTTCCTGAAAATGCGGCCAATATTCTTTTCGATTGGCTTCTCCCCGTCCTTTTTGATGAGCAACACATCCATCTGCAGCGGTTTTTTCGTCAGCTGGACCTCATCTTCAATCTCCAGCCGGTCAAGCTCCTTCTCCAGCTCAATCCTGAGAACAGCTGCAAACGCCGGGTGCCACTGCAGCCTTGTCTTCTGTTCCATAGGCCCTCCTCCTTTAATTTTCGCAGGAGGCCTCAGAAGACATTCAGAAATATTTCTCTCCTTCCTTTGAAACCTCTCTGCTTACTCTGATTGTGAAAATAAGCATTAAGATTTCTGACAGGAACGCCGGAGATACTCCCGGCCCTTCTTTGACATGACAGATGCCACATAAGAATATGAGAAAAATAATGCCTGTCAACAGGATAGCACACTTCCACCGCCGCCGCAAGAATATGTGACATAGAAAGAGGGACGTAATACTTTTGAAAAATATTACGTCCCCATATACTAATCTACCGGCTTTGTCTCATCGGCGATGTACTCGAAGAAATCAAAATCCGCACAGTGCTGGTGCCTCACCCTGTCCGCGCAGGTCAGGCCTACCATCGTGCCGGTGAATTCCCCGTACTGGCAGTACTCGTCAGAGAATTTCGCCGTCTCAAAGATCCGGCCGATCTTCGTGTAGTGTTCCCCATCGTAGCTCCACTCGAACCAGGACTTTCTCCCCTGGATCCAGAGACGCAGGTAAATGGGACAGTCCTCCACAGCAGTCCTGGTATTGAGGAACTCCGTCTTCACGCCGTTCTCCAGGTGGATGATGGACAGGGCGCTTCCTCCCAGCGTCTCGCTGTAATATTTCCGGAGATTGATGTAGTTCATATTGTCGTAGTAGAGGATGAGGCCCGCACTGTGCTGGTGCACCTCAGGCAGGAACTCCATCTTCGTGGTGATCCGGGCGTAGACACTTGTCAGCTTTCTGGCAAGGATGCTGACCCTGTTGAGGGACGTCCTGGACTCCTGTCCCCGGAGGCGCACCCAGCCGGGCCTGGCTTTCACATCCGCAAATCTCCGGGGAATGATCCTGGGGGCATAGTACCAATTTCCCAGCTCCCCACTGTCAAAGTCATCAAAATCCGGCGTCTGCGGCAGCGGGCGCTCCGGCAGAGAGCTCTCCTGCGTCTCCTCCTGGGCCATGTTGCTTCCGGAGGCAGACCGGAGCCACCCGTCCTCGGTCCACATCATCTTCTGGATCGCCGTCTCCCGTCCCAGAGTGCAGCACAGCTCCGGGACAAAGGGCCTGGACACGTGAAAGACCATGTAGACCTCCCCCGCCGGCGTCTCCACATAGCTGCCGTGCCCCGCCTTCTGAAGGACGGAGTCCGGGTTATAGTATTTGGGCTTTAAATGATCCGGGTTGTGTCTCTCGTAGGACTCTCCTGGCACAGAGGTAAGGATGGGGTTGGTGGGATCCTTCTCGTAGGGGCCCCACACGCTGCGGGATCGGCCCATGGTGACACAGTGGTTATAACCAGTGCCACCCTCCGCGCACATAATATAGTAATAGCCGTTTTTCTTGGTCAGGTGAGGAGCCTCAATGCAGCCCCGGTCTGTTCCCCCGTTCCAGATCCGCTTCGGATACCCTTTGATCTCCTTCTTCTCCGGGTCATACTCCACCATGCAGATGGCTCCCGGCTTCTCGTAGCCCTCTCTTGTCTCCCACTCCAGGGCCACCACGTACTTGCGTCCGTCATCGTCGTGGAAGAGAGAGGCGTCAAAGCCTGAGGAATGGAGATACACGGGCTCGCTCCAGGGGGCCCAGATCCCCTTGGCGGATGGCAGCTTCTTTAAGTCCACCTTCTCATCGTCGGTGATCACATGGGTGTACAGCTCCCAGTGCTTCAGGTCTCTGGAGTGGTAGACCGGAAGGCCCGGCATCCACTCGAATGTGGACACCGCCAGATAGTAGTCCTCCCCCTTCCGGCATATACATGGATCGGGATTAAACCCGGGAATAATTGGATTTGTTATCATGTCTGTTCTCTCCTTCCAGTCTCTCTCATGCTTCTCTTTCTTCTTTGATCACGCAGCTGGCGATAGCCCTTGGCTCCAGTTCGATAGGACAGAGTTCTCCCTCCATGCGGATCACCGCCGGCAGCGTTTCGTCTGACTTGTTCATGAAAATGCAGGCAATGTCACCGGAGGGATTTTTCCAGGCCGTCATATCCAGCTTCTCCGTGTACTTCGTGTGGGCGATGCGGACAGCCCCGGCCTCGATAAAGTGGGCGAAATGCCAGTAATACCGGCAGATCCTCCTCTCCTCCAGGCGTCCCTCCTCCTCATGGTAGAGATAGGGCGAGTCACAGAAATTGTCCTGGTGGTTGGGGCCGCCCTGGCCGTCCAGCAGGATGTTCCAGTCATAAAAAGCGGACATGCCGTGGTTCAGGTTCCCGATCATATCGTGGGAGAGGCGGATGGCGTTCTCCGTCTCCAAGTCCTTGTCGTATTTTCCGAATTCCAGACAGCTCTCGGACAGGATCAGCTTCTTGTCCGGGTACATCTGCCGCACCAGATCCAGGGCCTCAAAATGATCCCCGCTGTACCAGTGAAAGGCCAGCCCTGTGATCATGGAGTCCGTCCTCTCATCGATGAGCCCCCGGGCCCTCTCAAAAAGCCGCTCCTTGTTGTGGTCCCAGCCAAAGATCTCCACGTGTTCCAGCCCTCTCTTCTTCATCTCCGGGAAGAGGTGATCCCGCAGAAATATCTTTTCCTCCTCCACCGTGTAGACGCAGGAGTCCCATGTCTGCACGGCGGCGGGTTCGTTCTGGAGGGACATGCGCTCCACCTCATAGCCCCTCTTTTCAAACTCCTCAATGTAGCGGCACAGATACCGGGCCCATCTCCCGTAGTACTCCTTTTTCAGGGAGCCGCCTCCGATGCGGCTCCCGTTTGTCTTCATGAACTCCGGCGGAGACCAGGCGGAGAGCATGATCTTCAGCTTTTTCCCCGCTCTCTTCTGGGCCGCCTCCAGGAGAGGAATCATGTGTTTTTCCGTGTGAGCAAAGGAAAAAGTGTCCAGATTATCGTCTGTCTCGTCCTCCACGGCTGAGTAGAGCCGGGTGGAAAAATCGCAGCTGTCCATGTGAAGGCGCACCCGGTTGTAGTGCATGCCCTCCTCCCCGAAATACATGTCCAGCAGCTCCTCCTGCCTGGCTTTGTCCATCCTGGAAAACACATATCCGGCCGCGTCTGTGACAGCCCCTCCAAAGCCCTCCATAGTCTGGAAGGTGACGTCAGGATACAGATTGACCACCTCGTTCTCTGTGCCGTCCTCCGGGATAAATGTATACTGTTCTTCTCTTCGCTCCGGATAAAGTCTCTCCGGGCTCTCTGCCATATATAAATGCAGCATTTCCTCTCTCCTCCACGCTTTTACTTCCGTCTCTCCTCCAGGATCACCACATCCCAGTCCTTCAGATGGATCGGAGCCTGCCTGTCATAGCTTTTCCCTGTCAGAATGTCTGTCCCGTGATCAAAGGGGCAGGGGATTGTCCGCTCCTCCTGGCTGTAGTGGAGGATAAAGTGCAGCCTTCTCCCGTCCTCTGTCTCACTGCTTCTGAGAGTGACAGGCCACTCACAGGATGGCAGGGAAATTCCCGCGTCTGCCGCTGCCTGCCTGTACACATCCTTCAGAAGCCTCTTCTCCGTGCAGCAGCCCACGTACCAGGCAGCTCCGGCTCCGCAGCGGTTCCTCGTGATCCCCGCGTACTGCCCCCAGTAGGGGTGCGCATAGGATGCCTTCGCCTCCGCTGTCTCCGGCTTTAGAAGCTCCATAAAATACCGGACCTTCTCTCCTGCGATGGAAGTCCTGCCGGGCTCTGTGAACTGATTGTAGGTCATTCCGAAGCAGTCCGTCAGTCCATGGGGCTGGACATCCGGGTACACGCTGGAGTGCTCATCCGCCACAAAGGAGCGAAAGGAGCTGACAAGGACTCCGCCCCGCTTTACAAAGGCGTCAAGGCGGTGAATGAGCTCCTCCCCGGCGCAGTAGAGGGCCGGGGTGACGATCATATCGTAACGGTCCTCCTCCAGGGCGTGGGCGTCCACCACGTCGCACTCCAGGTTCAGCTCATAGAGGCTGTCGTACATCCACCGGACCACATCGTTGTAGCTTAAGTCCCTGTCAATGGGGAACCACTGAAGAGCAGTCAGTGAGCGGTTGTCCACAAGGAGAGCAATCCGGTTCTTTTTCTTCAGCCCGGCCAGCTCCGCCCCGTGTTCCTTCCATTCCCGGCCGATATCGCATATCTCTGTGTAGGCCGGATTTGGAAGCAGGTCATGGCTCAGTATGCCGCGCCAGTAGGTCTCATACCCGTTGTGGATAGAGTGCCAGTTCCAGTAGAGCTCCCCTATAGCGCCGCTGGCCAGGTGGCTGTAGGCGTGGAGCCGGAGCTGTCCCGGATAAGGAGTCCAGTACTTGAATGCCTGAGTCTGGCTCTCCAGCACCAGATAATTTTCATTCTTCAGGCTTCGTATGGAGTCCCCGCCAAATGCTGCCTCCGTTCCGGTCAGCTCATCCTGGGTGGGAAAGTAGATATCCGTGCCCGCAAGGTCTACGCACTTCGATGCCTCATAGTGATTGAGATCCGGCTGTACGCAATAGGAATACCCGTCCTGGGCAATGTCTGCCCCGGAGTGCGAGTTCTCCGACTTCACCTCCCATGTGCTCCTCGTCTACAACCTGCTGCACACCAGCTTCCTCTCCCGGGACGACCTGGTGACCGCCAACTGCATGGACAGCTCCATGGACGACGCCATCATGGAGGACTTCTCCTCCCTGGTCTTTGACCGGAGGGAGCAGGAGCAGCCCCACAATCCTTACGACCAGGAGCTGCGGGAGTTCTCCAGCATCGAGCACGGGGACATCGGCATGCTCCGGCGCAGCCTGCAGGAGGACTACACGGGAAAGATCGGGACACTGGCCAAAGACGAGGTCCGCCACATGCGCAACCGGGGCATTGTGGTGGTCACGCTGGCAAGCCGTGCAGCCATCAGAGGCGGCCTTCTCCCGGAGGTATCCTTCTCCATGAGCGACGTCTTCATCCAGAAGCTGGAGGAGGAATCAGACACGGCTGTCCTGCTGAACATGATGCACCAGTTTGAA
Source organism: Eubacterium sp. ER2 (assembly GCF_000765215.1). Classification (GTDB taxonomy): domain Bacteria; phylum Bacillota; class Clostridia; order Lachnospirales; family Lachnospiraceae; genus Claveliimonas; species Claveliimonas intestinigallinarum. Next base: position 63,600 of record NZ_JPJE01000006.1, on the reverse strand, counting down.
TTCAAATATGCAGAGATGGTGGCGGACTTAAATTCCCAGAAGGCAGGCCGGCCAAGGAAAGACCAGAACCCCCGGGTGGACCAGTGCAAGGACTATATATTCAAGCATCTCCATGAAAAAATCCGCATCCAGGACATTGCCGACGAGCTGTACCTGAACGCCAATTATCTGTCCGAGATCTTCCGCCAGCACGAGGGTCTCACCATCACGGATTTTATCCTGCGCGAAAAGGTCGGGCTGACAAAAAACCTGCTCTCCTACTCCCCCTACTCCTACAGTGAGATCGCCGCCTACCTGGGCTTTTCTTCTCAGAGCCATCTGGGAAAGACCTTCAAGAAGCACACCGGCATGACGCTGAAGCAGTACAGGGATCAGTACGGCGTGCGGGAATTCTGAGCTTCCCGCACGGCCACGGAAAAGGCAGGCTTACGAAAGCCTGCCTTTAAAATCCTCATAGCCGAACCGGCGCACCAGTTCCCTGCTCCCGTCCTCCCTCTCAAGGACAATATCCGGAAGGGCCATGCCGTTGAATGTATTGTTTTTTACCATGGAGTAGATGGCCATGTCCTGGAACTCCAGCACGTCCCCGGTCTCCAGGGGCCGGTCAAAGGAGTAGTCTCCGATCACATCCCCCGCCAGACAGGTGGGGCCTGCCAGACGGTATGTAAAAGGCTTTTCGCCCGGAAGGCCTGCCCCGGAAAGGGACGGGCGGTAGGGCATCTCCAGTACATCCGGCATGTGGCAGGCGGCAGATGCGTCCAGGATGGCTGTCTGCACGCCGTTTTCCGTGATCTCCAGCACACTGGTCCGAAGCGTCCCGGCCTGCAGCGCCACCGCCTCCCCGGGCTCCAGATAGACTGTCCCTCCGCAGAGCTTCTGCACCCGGCGGATGCACTGCTTCAGCGTCTCCATGTGGTACCCCGGGCGGGTGATATGATGTCCTCCGCCCAGGTTCACCCACTTCATCTTCGCCATGTACACACCGAACTTTTCCACCACTGCATCCAGGGTCACTGCCAGGGCGTCCGCGTCCTGCTCGCACAGAGTGTGGAAATGCAGCCCCTCTATCCCCTCCAGCAGGTCCGGCGTCTCCGCAAGGGCCCTCTCAAGCTGGGAGAGGGTAGTCCCCAGCCGGGAGCCGGGGGCGCAGGGGTCGTAGATGGCGTGGCCCTCCTGGGTGGAGCACTCCGGATTGACACGAAGTCCCGGGCTCCTCCCCGCCGCCAGGATCTGCCTCTTGTATCTCCGTATCTGCTGGGGGGAGTTGAGGACTACGTGTCCGCAAAGGGAGAGGATTTCGCCCATCTCCTCCTCCCGGTAGGCGGGGGAGAAGATGTGGTTCTCCTTCCCCATGCACTCCGCCCCCAGCCTGGCCTCGTAGAGGCCGCTGGCTGTGGTCCCTGCCAGATAGTTTCCTATGAGGGGGTAGACCCGGAACATGGAGAAGGCCTTCTGAGCCAGCAGGATCCGGCATCCCGTCTCCCGGGCCAGGCCGGCAAGCTGCTCCAGATTTTCCTTGAGCGCCCGCTCCTGCACGATGTAGCAGGGCGTATGTATCTTGCTTTCTCTCATCTTTCTCTCCTAGTCCACCAGCTCCGGGTCCTCGCTGACCTTCCAGGGAAGTCCCCACTTGTTCAGCGCTTCCATGAACGGATCCGGGTCAAACTCTTCCATATTATACACGCCCGGCTTCTTCCATGTGCCGTTTAAGATCATCATGGCGCCGATCATGGCCGGCACGCCTGTAGTGTAGGCCACTGCCTGGGAGCCCACCTCTTTGTAGCACTCCTGGTGATCACAGGTATTGTAAATGTAGATCTTCTTCTCTTTTCCGTCTTTCTTTCCCACAAAGATGCAGCCGATGTTTGTCTTTCCCTTTGTCCGCGGTCCCAGGGAGGAGGGATCCGGCAGTACGGCTTTTAAGAACTGCAGGGGCACGATCTCTTTCCCCTCAAACATAATGGGTTCAATGGAGGTCATCCCCACATTCTCCAGGCACCGCAGGTGAGTGAGATAGCTCTCCCCGAATGTCATAAAGAAGCGGATCCTCTTGATGCCAGGGATATTGAGAGCCAGCGACTCGATCTCCTCGTGGTGGAGAAGATACATATCCTTCGGGCCGATCTCCGGGAAGTTGTAGACCCGCTTGATCTCCATGGGCTCTGTCTCCACCCAGTGTCCGTCCTCCCAGTAGGAGCCTTTGGCGGACACCTCCCGGATGTTGATCTCCGGGTTGAAGTTGGTGGCAAAGGGATAGCCGTGGTCTCCCGCATTGCAGTCCAGGATGTCGATATAGTTGATCTCGTCAAAATAGTGCTTCAGCGCGTAGGCGGAGAACACACTGGTCACTCCCGGATCAAAACCGCTTCCAAGAAGGGCTGTAAGGCCTGCCTTCTCGTAGGCGTCCCGGTAGGCCCACTGCCATTTGTACTCAAATTTTGCCGTGTCCTCGGGCTCGTAGTTGGCCGTGTCCACATAGTGTACGCCGCAGGCCAGGCAGGCGTCCATGATGTGAAGGTCCTGGTAGGGAAGAGCCAGGTTCAGCACCACCTCCGGCTCCACTTTTCTGATGAGCGCTTTCAGTTCCTCCACGTTATCCGCATCCACTTGGGCGGTGGTGATCTTTGTCTTTGTAGTGCCCTCCAGCTTCTCCTTCAGCGCGTCACACTTGGACACGGTGCGGCTGGCGATGCAGATCTCTGAAAACACCTCGCTGTTCTGGCAGCATTTCTGGATAGCCACGCTGGCCACTCCTCCGCATCCGATGATCAGTACTTTTCCCATTTCTAATATCCTCCTTTTCTTCTCTCTTTTCTATTTTGTTCCAAGGGCGATGAGCATCTCCCTTATGATCTTGCATGCCGCGGCCGTGGAAGCCCCTGTGGGGTCAAAAGGCGGGCTCAGCTCTGTCACGTCGCACCCGATGACCTCTGCCTTCCGGCACACTTCCGTCACGGCTCTCTGCAGCTCCATATAACTTACGCCTCCCGGCTCCGGCGTTCCCGTCCCGGGAAAGACGGAAGGGTCCATCACATCCAGATCTACTGTGAAGTACACCGGGACGCCCTTCAGTTTCTCCAGCGTCTCCCCCAGTCCCTCCAGGGTGAAAGGATGAAGATCCGTGTGTCCCTCCCGGGCCCAGCCAAACTCCGCCCTCTCCCCGGAGCGGATGCCGAACTGGTGGATGCGGCCATCCCCCAGCAGCTCCCAGCACCGCCGAAGGACGCAGGCGTGGGACAGCTCCACCCCCAGGTAATCCTCCCGCAGGTCCGTGTGGGCGTCAAAGTGCAGGATGTGAAGATCCGGATATTTCCGGGCCGCCGCCCGGACACTTCCCAGGGTCACCAGGTGCTCTCCCCCGATGAGGAAGGGCAGCTTCCCGTCCCGGAAGATCTCCCCGGCCGTCTCCTCAATCTGATCCAGCACCTTCTCCGAGCTTCCGATGGCCAGCTCCAGATCTCCCATGTCAAAGCCCCGGCACTCCTCCAGGCTTCTGTCCTGGTAAGGGCTGTAAGTCTCCAGCCCGTAGGAGTCCGCCCGGATGGCGCCTCCGGCAAAGCGGGTCCCCGGCCGGAAGGAGGTGGTGGAGTCAAAGGGCGCCCCGTAAAGGACAATGTCCGCCTCCTCGTAGGTACAGTCACATCCCATGTAATCTACAATATTTTTATTCAACATCTTCCAGCAGCTCCTCCACATAGACAGGCAGTGCAAACACCCCTGCGTGCAGTCTTGGTTCATAGTATCTTGTGCGGATGCCTTTCAGCTTCCAGGCCACAGCGTTTAAATCCTCCAGGGGGTGGTACTTCTTTGACGCAAAGCCAAAGAGCCAGTGCCCCGACGGGTAGGAGGGCAGGTGGGCCTGGTACACCCGGCAGATGGGAAAGGTCTCCACGATCCGCTTGTGCATCCGCTGGCACTGGAAAGCCTCCTCCGTGTAAAAAGGACTCTCATTCTGGTTGACCATGATGCCGTCCTCCCGGAGGGCATTATAGCAGTTCCCGTAAAACTCTTTTGTGAACAGTCCCTCCCCGGGTCCGAAGGGGTTGGGGGAGTCGATGATGATGAGGTCGTACCGGTCCGTCTGGGAGCGGATGAACCGCAGGCCGTCCTCGTGAAAGATCTCCACCCTCTCATCGTTGAGACTGCAGGCGATCTCCGGGATATATTTCCGGCAGACCTCCACAAGAAGGGGATCCATCTCCACCACATCGATGTGGCGGATCTCCTCGTACTTGATCAGCTCCCGGACCACACCGCCATCGCCCCCGCCGATGACAAGCACGTCCTCCACATGGGGGTGCACCGCCATGGGCACGTGGGTGATCATCTCGTGGTAAATGAATTCATCCTTCTCTGTCAGCATCAGGTCCCCGTCCGCCACAAGGATCCGGCCGAACTCCCGGGAGTCCAGCACATCGATCCGCTGGAACTCGCTCTGGGCGCTGAAAAGCTGTTCCTTGATGCGGATGGACAGCTTCACGTCCTCTGTGTGTTCATCTGAAAACCACATTTCCATGGTCTACACGCCTCCCTTCTTCTCTGTGACAACATTGAGCTTCTCGATCTTCTCATCCTCCGGCCCGGTCATGGAGCAGCCTTTCTCCTTGGCGTAGAGGATGTACTCGATGATCTCGTCCGTGATCTCCTCCCCCGGCGCCAGGATGGGGATCCCCGGCGGATAGCACATGACGAACTCACTGCAGATCCGCCCCTCCGCCTCCTGGATGGGGAGCTGTTCCTTGGGCGCGTAGAAGGACTCCTGGGGCGTCATCACCACCCGGGGCGGTATGTACTCCTGGGAGAGCATACCTGTCTTGTCCTTCTGGTAACGCCGCTTGATGTCCGCCAGGGCGCTGACCAGGCGCTCCACCTCCTGCTTCCTGTCGCCGATGGACAGGTAAGCCAGCATGTTTCCCAGATCCCCGAACTCGATCTGGATGTCGTACTCATCCCGCAGGATGTCGTACACCTCGATGCCGGCCAGGCCAATGTCCAGGGTGTGGACAGACAGCTTTGTGGGGTCGAAGGCATAGACGCTGTCCCGGTTCACCAGCTCATCGCCAAAAGCGTAGTAGCCGCCGATCCGGTTGATCTCCTCCCGCGCGTACTCTGCCAGCTCCGCTACCTTCGCGAAGGCCTCCCTCCCCCGCAGGGCCAGATTTCTCCTGGAGATGTCCAGGCTGGAAAGCAGCAGGTAGGAGGCGCTGGTCGTCTGGGTCAGATTGATGATCTGCCGCACGTAGCCGGGGTGCATGTCCTTCCCCACCAGGAGGAGGGAGCTCTGGGTCAGGCTCCCGCCGGACTTGTGCATGCTCACCGACGCCATATCCGCCCCTGCGGCCATGGCTGTCACAGGGAAGTTTTCCCCGAAGTAAAAGTGGGTGCCGTGGGCCTCGTCCACCAGCACCTTCATGCCGTGGCTGTGGGCCGCCTCCACAATGGTCCGAAGATCGGAGCAGATGCCGTAGTATGTGGGGTTGTTCACAAACACGGCCACCGCGTCCGGGTTGTCGCGGATGGCCTGCTCCACCTGCTCCACTTTCATGCCAAGGGAGATCCCCAGATGCCGGTCCACATCCGGGTTCACATACACCGGCCTTGCGCCGCACAGGACAAGGGCATTGATAATGCTCCTGTGGACATTCCTCGGCATGATGATCTTATCCCCCTTTTTACAGCAGGCCAGGGCCATGCTCTGGACCGCCGATGTGGTGCCGCCCACCATGAGAAAGGCGTGGGCCGACCCGAAGGCCTCCGCCGCCAGCTCCTCCGCCGCCTTGATCACAGAGACCGGATGGCACAGATTGTCCAGCGGCTTCATGGAGTTTACATCGATATTGACGCACCTGTCCCCCAGAAGCTCTGAGAGCTCCGGGTTCCCTCTTCCCCTCTTGTGCCCCGGCACGTCAAAGGGCACGATCCGCATCCTCCGGAACTGCTCCAGCGCCTCGTAGATGGGGGCATCCTCCTGTACATATTTTTTCATGCTTCACTCACTCCTTCCTGCAGCGCCTGCGGTCCCGCCGGAGGACTCTTATCCTGCCCGGGCGTCCCAGGGACTTTCCGGCAGAACAAAAAAACGCAGGCAGAAGGGCACCTTCCACTTGCGTTTCATCACTCTATCACAAATATACATACAGACACACCCGCAGAAAAATCCTTTCGCGTTTCCTGGTGTCATGTTATGGACAGATATGGGACCTTTTAGAGTCTATATAGCAAATATTTTTACTTTTACTACTCTTATTGACCGTTTCACAAGTTTTGTATGCCTTTTTGCACACTGGTTATAAAGTAACCAACTTATAAAATTTGAGCTTCTAACTCAATCAATAAGGCAGCCTGTCTCTCTGCTGCCGAAAAAATATTTGCATGGAAGCCATATCTGTTTTCCATACGTGTTTACTTATATCATATTTTTTGTAAACATGCAAGAAATATTTTCGAAAAAAACCGGTCTAGGAATTTTTCATCACAACCTCTTCCACCACGTCCGCCACGTGCTCGCAGGCGTCCGCGCACTTCTCCAGGTAGGTGTAGATCTCTCTCCAGGCCAGGATCTCCAGCACATCTCCTACCTCCGTATGGAGCGCCCTCATGCTGGCAAAATAGATCCTGTCCGCCTGCTCCTCCAGGGAGTTGATGCGGATGATACTCTCATTCAGCTTTTTGGAGCGGCGGAAATCCGGGAACTCCTTCACAAGGGCGCACACCTCCTCCGTGCAGGCGATGACGATGTCCAGCATCCTGAGGGCGTCCGGACGGATGGTCTGCACATTGTTCATGTAGATGCGGATGAAGACCTCCTCCGCCTTGTCAGTCAGCTCATCGATATTGTAGCTTAAGGATATGATATCCTCCCTCTCAATGGGGGTGATGAAGGCCTTGGCCAGCCGGTCTGTGAGCTGATGCTTCTTTTCATCCGCCTCGTGCTCGATCCGGTGGATCTCCTCCATATTCTCCTCCATTTTCGCCGGGTCAAAGGCCGTCAGCTTCTCCTTCAGAAAATGGGTCGCTTTTCTTGCAAGCTCCGCACACGCGGCAAAATTATCATAATAAAACGCGTCCTGTTTTTTTGACATTGTTCTTTTCTCCTTTTCTCCTGTATTTTACCTAAAAGACAGCCATGAATATCTTGGCCATCACAAAGCTGATAATGCCGCACCCCGGGAATGTGAAGATCCAGGTGAGCATCATGTCCTTCACCACATTAAAATTAATGGCGGACAGCCGCTTCACCGCACCCACGCCCATGATGGCGCTGGTCTTTGTGTGGGTGGTGGATACAGGGATGCCGAACACGCTGGAGAGGAGCAGACAGAAGGCCCCTGCCAGGTCGGCAGAAAAGCCCTGGTAGCGCTCCAGCTTCACCATGTCCATGCCCACGGACTTGATGATCTTCTCTCCTCCCACGCTCGTCCCAAGCCCCATGACGATACTGCACAGGAGCATAAGCCACACCGGGATCTCCATGCCGCTGACCGAATTCTGTCCGTTGCAGAAGGCGATGCCAAGGAACAGCACGCCGATAAATTTCTGGCCGTCCTGAGCCCCGTGCATGAAGCTCATGGCGGCGGCGCCCACGATCTGGGCTCCCCCGAAGAACCGGTCCGCCCTGCGCCTCTCCATGTTCTGACAAAGGACCGTGATGGCCCGGCAGATGACCCAGCCGGTGATAAATCCGAGAGCCAGGCTCAGCACAAGGCCGTAGATGACCTTGACCCACTCCGCCCCGTTGATGCCGCCCACGCCGCCCTGGATGGCGATGGCGGCGCCGGATATGCCCGCAATGAGACTGTGGCTCTCACTGGTCGGAATGCCAAAGACCGAAGCGGCCACACTGTACACCACGATGGAGATGAGGGCCGCGCACAGGGCCACCAGAGCCTCCTGGGTATTGCTGCCGAAGTCCACCATGTTGCTTATGGTGGATGCCACGGAGCTGTTGATCTGGGTCATGACAAACACACCCAGAAAATTGAAGGCCGCACTCATCATGATAGCCGTGCGGGCCGGCAGACATCTCGTCGTCACGCAGGTGGCGATGGCGTTGGGCGCGTCCGTCCATCCGTTGACGAAGATCACGCCCAGCGTCAGGATCAGCGTGATGACAAGGACCGGGCTGCCGGACATGGCATCCAGGAAATAACTTAACGAAACATCCATAAACCTTTTCCCTCCCGCCTGCTGTTTACAGGCTTTCCTCAAATGTATTGATATTGTCAGCCTTTCCGATGACTACGATGATGTCGCCGTCCTTAAGCTGGTAATCAGGCTGCACCTCTATGGTAGTCTCGCTGCCGCTCTCTATGGCAATGATGTTCAGGCCGTATTTCCGCCGGAGCTGGATCTGCTCCACGGTTTTTCCCACCATCCTCTCCGGGATGCGGATCTGTGTGATCTGCACGCTGTGGTCCAGGGGGATATAGTCCAGGAAATTCCCGGACAGAAGCCGGCGCCCCAGACGCAGTGCCATATCCCGCTCCGGGTAGACCACCTCGGCGCCCAGCTTTTTCAGCACAGCGCCCTGCTCCGGCGACAGCGCCTTGGCGATGACCCTGGGAACTCCCATCTCTATCACGCTCATGGTAGTCAGGACGCTGACATCCACCTTCTCGCCAATGCAGACGATGACCACGTCGCAGTTGTGGATACCCGCCTCCCTCAGCGCCTCCATGCTCAGGTCATTTGTCACAAAGGCATAGTCTGTATAATTTCGCATTTCCCGTATGGAGCTCTCCTCCCGGTCCATGACGATGACGTCATTGTCGGACTCTGCCAGCGTCACGGCAAGTGCCATGCCGAAGCGTCCCAGACCAATGACTCCGTATGTTAATTTCGATTTTTTCCTCATGATTTTTTCTCCTCTATCAGCCGATGGCAATATTCTCCTCTGAGTAGCGTATCTTCGGTTCCGGATGGCTGATCCAGATAGTGAGGAGCGTAAACGCTCCCAGTCTTCCGATAAACATGACAAAGATAATGACGATCTTGGCCGCCACACTTAAGCCAGGCGTGATGCCCGTGGAAAGTCCTACCGTTCCAAAAGCGGACACCACCTCAAAGAACACCTGGATAAACGTGCGGTCCGGCTCCAGCACACACAGAAGGAAGGTGGCCACGCACACCACCATCATGGACAGCACGGTGATCATGCTGGCTTTTGAAATATTCTGCCGGGAAATACTTCTCCGGAACGCGCAGACATTTTTCTTCACACATGCGCTCCTGGCCGCCTGGAACAGCACAAAAAAGGTGCTGGTCTTGATACCGCCTCCGGTGGATCCCGGCGAAGCGCCGATGAACATGAGCACGCACAGGACGAAAAGCCCGGCGTTCGTAAAATCTCCGATGGCATAGGTGGAAAATCCCGCCGTCCTGGCCGACACGCTCTGGAAAAACGCTCCCAGCCAGGAAATATCCTCCGTGGCCTTTAAAAGCAGCGTGCCCGCGATGATCAGCACAATGCTGGTGGAGATGACCACCTTGGAGTGGAAGGACAGCTTTTTAAAGCACCTTTTCTTTGCAATGTCCAGAATGACCAGAAAGCCCAGGCCGCCGAATATGATCAGCCCGGCCGTGGTCAGGTTCAGAAGGACGCTGTCCTGGTAAATGGTCAGGTTCCGAAGTCCTCCCAGGATGTCAAATCCCGAGTTGTTGAAAGCCGCGATGGAGTGGAAAATGCTGATCCCCACCGCGTGGAGCGGCTCATGGTCCCGGCTGAACACAGGGTAGCTTAAGATAGCCCCGGCCGCCTCAAAGAGAAGCGTCATCAGGAGGACAGACCGTATGAGGCGCACCATCCCCTTGTAACTGTCCACGTTCAGGGCTTCCTTCACGAGAAGCCTTGTCTTGATACTCACCCGCTTTCCTGCCGCCAGCATCAGTCCCACGCCCACCGAGGTCACTCCCAGGCCGCCGACCTGTATCAGCAGAGCCACCAGTCCCTGCCCAAAGGCCGTAAAATGGTCCGCCGTGTCGATGGCGATCAGCCCCGTCACACAGACAGCGCTTGTGGATGTAAACAGCGCGTCGATGAAGGACACATGCGCTCCGTCCTTCACGGATACAGGCAGACACAAAAGCACGGCCCCCAGAAGGATCACTGAGGCAAAGCCTATCGCTATCAGCCGCCCGGCAGGCTGTCTCTTAAAAAATCCGATAAGTGTTATTCTGCTTTTCATTTTTTACTCCTGTTTTCTGCAAGTGATGTCACATTGTCAGCAAAACAGCTTCTCTCTTTTTTCCATCTTTCTGATACAGGATAAATAGATCGCACAGAAACCGTGCAGGAAGATATGGGTCCGGCTTCAGGAGCACCGCCTTTTTCCTCATGCGGGCGCACAGGAACAAAGCTGCCAGAGCAGGACAGCACAGCCACGTCAGCCACTGCCCTCTGCCAGCGCCATGCTTTGTACGCCCTGCCGCCGCGCTCACCAGGGTCCCCCTTGTCTTATGGCGGGCGCTGTCGTCCAGACACACGTCATACAGGCTCATCCCGCAGGAGTTGTCTATATGACAGATACCGGCGTGTGTGCCGGTGGGCGGTACATCTGAAGCCTCTCCTCTTAGAAAAAGGCTGGAAGGCGCGGCCACACAGATGATGGCCATTGCTATGATCAACATGACTGTTCTGAGTTTGCGGTGCATCTTTTACAGCCCTCTCTTACAAGAAATTTTACATTCATTTTACAGTAGCAAACAATACTTCTTATATCATTAATTTTCCCGGCTGTCAAGCACCAGAACAGAAGAACGGCCGGGCACCGCGTTCCGCAGCGTCCGACCGCTCAAAAAATAAATGCGGATGACAGGAATCGAACCTGCACACCGAAGTACCAGATCCTAAGTCTGGCGCGTCTGCCAGTTCCGCCACATCCGCAGGATGAATAAAAAAACGCAGCCATCCGGCTGCGTGTCAGTGAGCGTGCGGGGATTCGAACCCCGGACAACTTGATTAAAAGTCAAGTGCTCTACCACCTGAGCTACACGCCCGCACATAAAACTGGGCTAGTTGGATTCGAACCAACGAATGCAGGAGTCAAAGTCCTGTGCCTTACCGCTTGGCGATAGCCCAATAGCCCTTTCGGGTAAAGGTGGATACAGGGATTCGAACCCTGGGCCTCCAGAGCCACAATCTGGCGCGCTAACCAACTGCGCTATACCCACCATTTTCTATTTTTTCCATACGCCAGGCCTCTTATCAAGGCATTATGGACTGACCCGCCACAATAATGACACATTGTCTTTTCTGTGAACGTGCCAACGAGCCTGGGGGGATTCGAACCCTCGACCTACGGCTTAGAAGGCCGTTGCTCTATCCAGCTGAGCTACAGACTCAAAGATAAATCCTGAGGCATGTCCATATGATCGCCTCAAGAAAGCGGGTGATGGGAATCGAACCCACGTATCCAGCTTGGAAGGCTGGTGTTCTACCATTGAACTACACCCGCATACATGATCGGGGTGACAGGATTTGAACCTGCGACCTCCTGGTCCCAAACCAGGCGCTCTAGCCAAGCTGAGCCACACCCCGAGGTCTATTCGTACATGCGCACTCACGTGGCACGATAATAATTATATCTGAACAAGCTGCCGATGTCAACAACTTTTTTTATTTTTTCAGATTGGGCTCCCACACAGCTGTCACCCGCGGTTCCCGTCCACAGCTTTCTTCCCCGGTTCTCACCCCAGGTAGCGTATCTCACAGGAGACCTTCCCATCCTGGTCCACCTCCATCAGGATGTAGCTGGGCTTTCTCCCCTTCTGCCTGGGGTAGGAGATGCTCCCCGGGTTCAGGGTGATCAGATCCGGCTCCACCGTGAGGGCGGGCATATGGGTGTGGCCGTACATGACGATGTCAGCCCCCCGGCCCCTGGCCTCGGCCTTCAGCCGGTCCTCGTTCATACCTACAAAGTAGCCGTGTCCATGGGTGATGAAGACATGGTGGTCCCCAATAAAGAACTCCTCCTCCCAGGGCAGGTCGGAAAAGAAATCATTGTTCCCGCTCACCATATGTACCGGGCAGCCGGCCACCGCCTCGATGTAATCTGCCTTTCCCTCCACATCGCCCAGATGGATCAGCATATCCAGGGGGCCTTCCTTCTCCAGCGCCCTCTCCAGATTGCCGTGGGCCTTGTGCGTATCACTTACGATCAGTATCCTCATTTGACAGCCTCTCTTCCATGATCTTCCTCATCTTCCTCAGTCCCTCGCCTCTGTGGCTGAGAGCGTTCTTCTCCTCCGGCGGAAGCTGTGCGCTGGTGCAGCCGTACTGGGGCAGAAAGAAGATGGGATCATAGCCGAAGCCGTTTTCCCCGATGATCTCATGACCGATGCGGCCTTCCATGGTGCCCCGCACTACTTCCTCCGTCCCGTCCGGGAACTCCGCCGCGATGGCGCACACAAACCTGGCGGTCCGCTGCTCATCGGGGACTCCCTCCAGCCGCTCCAGAAGAGCGCTGTTCTTGATGTCATAGGATGTGTCCGTCCCCATGTAGCGGGCTGAGTAGATGCCCGGCTCCTTGTTCAGGTAATCGATCTCCAGGCCGGAGTCGTCGGCCAGGACGATCGCGTCCCGGTTCTCCTCCATCCCGGCGGCGATCCTGCGCACCGCCCTGGCCTTGATGAGGGCGTTCTCCTCAAAGGTGGATCCGTTCTCCTCCGGGTCCGCCTCGATCCCGGCTTCCCTCTGGGAGAGGATCTCCATGCCAAGATCCGAGAGGATCTGGCGGATCTCCACCATTTTATTTGCATTGCCTGTGGCAAATATGATTTTTTTCATTGCTGCTGTGCCTCGCTTTCCTGTGCTGCGCCGCGCTTCCTTTCGCGCCGCGCCTTCTCGTTACAGATTTTTCCTGGGCGGCTTCGGCCCCGGAAACTGATAGAAGTAGGTCTTCAGCATCCCGTTGTAGATCTTTCGATTTTTCTGGGCTTTCCTGCCAAAGTACCGCTCCGCGTCCTCATAGCTTGTGATCATATAGGCGGACCAGCTGTCCAGCCTCCGGAAGCTCTCCCCAAAGGCCCGGTACAGATCCGGGAGATCCCTCTTGTCCTCCAGCCTCTCCCCGTAGGGCGGATTGGTGATGATGAAGCCGTACTTCTTCGGGTGGCTTAAGTCCCTCACGTCCCGCTCCTGGAAATGGATCAGATGGTCCACTCCCGCCTCCCGGGCGTTCCGCCTGGCCACCTTTATGACAGAGCCGTCAATGTCGTAGCCCTGGATGTCCGTCTCCACATCGTCCCGTATGCGTGAGGAGGCCTCATCCACCGCCTCATACCATGCCTTCCGAGGGATCAGGTTGGTCCACTCCTCCGCCGTGAAGGAGCGGTTCATGCCCGGCGCGATGTCCGCCGCCATCATGGCCGCCTCTATGGGAAATGTGCCGCTGCCGCAGAAGGGATCCACCAAAATCCGGTCTCCCCTCCAGGGCGTCAGCATAATCAGCGCCGCCGCCAGCGTCTCCGTGATGGGTGCCTTTCCCGACACCTCCCTGTACCCGCGCTTGTGGAGAGACACGCCGGAGGTGTCGATACCCACTGTGACCACGTCCTTCTTCAGGAACACCCGCAGGGGGTAGGCCGCTCCGTCCTCCTGAAACCAGTCCGTGTGGTAGTGCTCCTGGAGCCTGCGGACCATGGCCTTCTTCATGATGGACTGAATGTCCGAGGGGCTGAACAGCCGGCTCTTCACAGAGGCCGCCTTGGCCACCCAGAATTTCCCGTCAGCGGGTATGTAGCGCTCCCAGGGAATCTCCCTGGTTCTCTCAAACAGCTCGTCAAAGGTCTCCGCCCTGAATTCCCCCGCCTTGAGCAGCACCCTCTCGGCTGTCCGCAGGAAAATGTTGGCCCGGCAGATGCCGGCCGTGTCCGCGTAAAATGTCACTCTGCCGTCCTCTGTCCCGGAGATCTCGTATCCAAGATCCTGTATCTCTCTTTTCAGCACCGCCTCCAGGCCGAAATGGCAGGGCGCGATCAATTCTATTCTTTCCATATTTCTCTCCATATACTGATCTATAACTTACATCTTATGGTCAAAAAAGGGATTTGTCAATGAAAAAGCGGGGATCCCGCCTGAGATCCCCGCCCTGGTTCCTGCTGACAGCCCTCTAGTAGTTGTCTGTCGTGTCGCTGTAATTGTAGCTGTCCGTTGTCTTGTTTTTGGATGCGTTCTTTCCGGATGCATTTTTCGTGGACGCGTTTCTGTCATAAGAGTTTTTAGACGCGTTCTTGTTGTACCCGTTCTTCTTGGACTCATATGCATTTTCAGAATTTCCCATGTTGTTTGAATTATTGCAATTCTTTGCCATATTTCATTCCTCCTGTTCATTTGGTACACTGTTAGTGTGTCCGAAAACAGGCTTTCTATGTGTCTTTTTATATATTAAGTTTTTTTTAATTTTTTTCTTGCTTTTTCCAGTTCAGTATATTATACTTATGCATGTAGAAAGAATACTTTCTACAACCCCTTATTAATTATTTATACTCCCCTCAAAAGACCGATGGCTCCCCCATCGGTCTTTTACTTTTGTCTTTTATTTTCAACCGCCCCAAATCGGGCCTTTTCTCCGAGCCTGTTCTCACCGCCTCGTACCGCCCAGCAGCCGCAGGATGAGCACAACCGCCAGCACCGGCACAAGAATGGGCATCAGCAGGGAAAAAATCCCACCGATCACCGCGATCACAATGAGGAACACGCCGATAATGCCCAGGACAAAAAGCGCCTTCTTCCACCAGGCCCCAAGGATGGAAGCGCTGCCCTCCTGCCTGCTCTGCCTTCCGCTGTCCCGGCCTCTCCCGGCGCCGGGGTCCCCATCATAGGCAGTCCCGGCCCCCAGCCCGTCACTGGTCATGCCGATGACAGAGCGGGCGATCACCCAGGGATCTCCCAGCTCCGCGATCACATCGCTCTCCTGTCTTCCCTTTGCCGTCTCTTCTATAATATAGGAATTGTAATAGTCCACATTTTCCTGCACAGTCCTTCGGTCCAGCTCGCTCTCCAGAGCCTCCCTCAGCCTTGTCAGAAATTCCTGTCTTGTCATGCGCCTGTCCTCCTGCCCTTTTCTTCCTGCATGTGCCGGTCCTTTCCCGGGCACAAAATACCCTGCACCTAGGATAGCATATCTGTCATGCTATTCCAAGTGCAGGGCTATGAACATTTTATTATAACTTTATGAATTATTGTTTTATAAAGTACTGTTCCGGGAAGTCACACTGTACCTCTACACCTCAAACATGAGGTCGCCGTAGGACGGCATGGGCCATGCCTCTTTGTCCACGATCATCTCCAGGCTGTCCACCGGAGCGCGGAGCGCCTCCATAGCCGGGAACACGGTGTCGTGGTAGAATCTGGCCTGGGCCTCGCCCTCCTCCATGGCTGCCGCTGTCTCTGTCTCCTTCACCAGCACGTCCAGAGCCTTCTTTGTCTCCGCCAGAAGCTCTGAGATCTGGCCCAGGAGCTGGGCCTGCACGGAGAAGTCCGCCCCGGCCTCACGCACAGAGTTCACTGTGTCCGCCAGGGTCTTCGTGTACCTGATGATGGCCGGGATGATCTGCTTGCTGGCCATGTCGATCATGGTCCTTGCCTCAATGTTGATGGCCTTCGCGTAATTCTCGTACTTGATCTCCGCCCGGGACTCAAGCTCTGCCCGGGTAAATACGTGGTATTTCTCAAAGAGGGAGATGGTGTCCTCTGTCACCAGAGCCGGGATGGCGTCCACCATGGAGCGGATGTTGGGAAGCCCCCTTCTTGCGGCCTCCTGGATCCACTCGTCCGCGTAGCCGTTTCCGTTGAACACGATGCGGTAGTGCTCTGTGGCGTACTGCTTGATCAGGTCGTGAACCGCCTTCTCAAAATCCTCCGCCTTCTCCAGGATATCGCAGGCCTGGGCAAAGGCGTCCGCCACGATGGTGTTGAGGACAATGTTGGAGGCTGCCACGGAGTCTCTGGAGCCAACCATACGGAACTCGAATTTATTTCCTGTAAAGGCAAAGGGTGAGGTCCTGTTCCTGTCAGAGGTATCCTTTGCCAGATCCGGCAGGGTGCGCACGCCGGTCTGCAGCTTTCCGGTGTTCAGGCTGTGGGTGGCCTCACCGGTGGTGATCAGCTGCTCCAGCACGTCCTCCAGCTGCTCGCCCAGGAAAACGGACACGATGGCCGGAGGCGCCTCGTTGGCTCCCAGTCTGTGGTCATTGCCCGGGTCAGCGGCGGATTCCCGCAGAAGGGCCGCGTGCTCGTCCACCGCCTTCAGGATGCAGGTGAGGACGAGAAGGAACTGGATGTTCTCGTGGGGTGTCCGCCCCGGATCCAGCAGGTTCTTGCCCTCGTCCGTGGTAAGGGACCAGTTGTTGTGCTTACCGGAGCCGTTGACGCCGGCAAAGGGCTTCTCGTGGAGGAGACACTTCATGCCGTGCTCAGAGGCCACCCGCTTCAGCGTCTGCATGATGATCTGGTTGTGGTCCACCGCCACATTAGCCTTGGCGTAGATGGGAGCCAGCTCGTGCTGGGCCGGCGCCACCTCATTGTGCTGGGTCTTGGCTGTCACGCCCATCTTCCACAGCTCCTCATTGACGTCCTTCATGAATGACGCGATCCGCTGGCGGATGGTGCCGAAATAGTGGTCGTCCAGCTCCTGCCCCTTGGGCGGCATGGCGCCAAAGAGGGTGCGGCCTGTGTAGATCAGGTCCTTCCTCTCGTGGAACTTCTTGGCGTCCACCAGGAAATACTCCTGCTCCGCGCCCACGGAGGGAGTCACCTTCTTCGCTGTATTGTTGCCGAACAGGCGGATCAGCCGCAGAGACTGCTCATTGATCGCCTCCATGGAGCGCAGAAGAGGGGTCTTCTGGTCCAGGGCCTCTCCTGTGTAGGAGCAGAAGGCTGTGGGGATGCACAGCGTGGCCCCCGCCGCGTCTTTGCGCACAAAGGCGGGAGAGGTGCAGTCCCAGGCTGTGTAGCCTCTGGCCTCAAAGGTGGCTCTCAGTCCGCCGGAGGGGAAGGAGGAGGCGTCCGGCTCGCCCTTGATCAGCTCTTTTCCGGAAAAGCTCATCAGGACCTTTCCGCTCTCCATAGGAGCGGAGATAAAGGAGTCGTGCTTCTCCGCCGTGGTCCCTGTCAGAGGCTGGAACCAGTGGGTGTAGTGGGTGGCTCCCTTCTCGATGGCCCACTCCTTCATCTCATGGGCAATGACGTCCGCGGTGGCAAGGTCAAGCTCCTTGCCCTCCTCGATCATCTTCTTCAGATCTTTATAGACCTTCTTCGGCAGGCGCTCCTGCATGGTTGCGTCGTCAAATACATTTTCTCCAAAGATCTCCGCAATATTAATCAATTCGCTCATATTTTATTTAGTATCCTTTCTTTCCCTGTATGACCAGAAAAAGGCACTCCGGCCCTCACCGGACCGGAACACCTTTGCTCTTCTTACTATATGGCCGGCTCTTCTTAGGCTTTGCCTACGGAACCGAATAACTCCATCTTCTCTTTTACAGTTGCCATGATCGCGTCTGCGCCCGGTTTCAGAAGCTTGCGGGGATCGTAGCCCTTGCCCTCAAGATCCTTGCCTGCCTCGATGTATTTACGTGTAGCGTCAGCAAAGGAGAGCTGGCACTCTGTGTTTACATTGATCTTTGCAACGCCAAGGCTGATAGCCTTCTTGATCATATCCTCCGGGATACCTGTGCCGCCGTGAAGTACGAGAGGCATCTTGCCTGTCAGCTTCTGGATGGCGTCCAGAGTCTCAAAGCTGAGTCCCTGCCAGTTTGCCGGATATTTTCCGTGGATGTTTCCGATGCCGGCTGCCAGCATGGTAACGCCCAGGTCAGCGATCATCTTGCACTCCTGGGGATCTGCGCACTCGCCCATTCCCACAACGCCGTCTTCCTCGCCGCCGATGGAGCCTACCTCTGCCTCCAGAGACAGTCCTTTCTCTGCGCATACGGCAACAAGCTCTTTTGTCTTAGCTACGTTCTCCTCGATGGGATAGTGGGAGCCGTCGAACATGATGGATGAAAATCCTGCCTCGATGCACTTGTAGCATCCCTCGTAGGTTCCATGGTCCAGATGAAGGGCAACCGGAACTGTGATGTTCAGCTCCTCGATCATAGCCTTCACCATGGCAGCAACTGTCTTGAAACCTGTCATATATTTTCCTGCGCCCTCGGACACGCCCAGGATCACGGGAGATTTCAGCTCCTCTGCTGTCAGAAGGATGGATTTTGTCCACTCCAGATTGTTGATGTTGAACTGGCCTACTGCGTAGTGGCCTTCTACTGCTTTTTCAAGCATTTCTTTTGCTGATACTAACATGATAGTCTCCTCCACTTCCTTATTTTGCACTGCCGGGAGTACTCCCATAAAGGCAGTACAGGCTTCGCTTTTTTTATTATAGCTCAATCACATAAAAATGACAATCTTTTTTACAGCTCTGCACTTTTGCCTGCGCTCCTCCCTGATCCACTCCCGTGATAGCCGCCTCCTCCAAAAGGGCAGAAGAAAGCACCACATATCATCATAAAATCAAAAACAAGCTTATAGTTCAATCATATAAAACATCAATCTTTTTTAAATCTCTGAGACCTTTCTCAACCAGTCAATGTCATTTTTTTCCAGCTTGACAGACAATGCCCTGGCATTTTCTTCAAGCTGCTCCACCTTGGAACAACCGGTCAGCACATTAATGTAATCTCCCTGACCCATGAGCCATGCAAGCGCCAAATCCGCCTTCGTACATTTGTACTTTTCACATAGCGGCTCCCACGTTTCCAACATATCAATAACTCTTCCCATATTTTCCTTCTGGAACCATTTTTTACCGGACTGGGATGCTTTAGGCACATAGTCCTTCTTATATCTGCCGCTTAAAAGTCCCTGTTCCAAAGGAGAATATGCCTGAAAGGTAATGCCGTTCTCGCAGCAGAACGGGATAAGCTCCTCCTCGGCCTGTCTGTCCAGGATACTGTACTTTCCCTGCACAACATCCAGTTCACCAAAGGACAGATACTGCCGTATATGATCCACAGTCACATTGGCTGCTCCCACAGCTCTTATCAAGCCTTCCTCTTTCATTTTCATAAGTTCCCCCATGGTCTCTTGTATGGGGGTAAAATACGGCTCTACTGACTGCCAATGGGTCATATACACATCTATGTAATCTGTTCCAAGCCTCTTAAGACTATCCTCCACCTCTCTTCGGAGCGAGTCCGCGGAAAGATTTTTGTAAAGCTGGACATCTCCCACTTTATTAAATAGGCTTCCTTTTCTGTCCCACACAATCCCGCACTTTGTAATGATCCGCACTTTAGAGCGGTCCATTCTTTGCAGAGCCTTTCCCAGAATCCTCTCACTGTTGCCAAAATTATACGCCGGCGCGGTGTCTATTAAATTGATCCCCTTTTCCGGGGCCTGTACAATCGTCTCAATACACTGTTCTTCATCTCTGTCGCCCCAGGCCGGTCCACCGCCGATCGCCCAGGTACCCATACCCAGACGGCTAATCTCTATTTCACTTCTTCCCAGTCTGATCATTTCCATCTCTTTTTCTCCTCCTAAAGCCATGACCTGTACTCTTCATCCAAAAGAGCCATCGCCTCCTCCTTGATCTGGCGTCTGTCGTCCATCTCAAGCATACACTGTACATCATGTTTGATCTTTTTATACTCACATTTTGAGAGAAGATACTTTACCAAAGGAACCGCCGATGGGTTTACACTGAATTTTTTCAGTCCCATACCCAGAAGAACCGGAACTGCGAGCGGATCTGATGCCATCTCCCCGCAGAGACAGCATTCCTTATTCTCTTGTTCACATGCCCGAATCACAGTGTATATCAAGTGGAGCACACCGGGATCAAAGTAATCATACAGCCCGCAAACCTTTTCGTTCTGTCGGTCCACTGCAAGTGCATACTGTGTCAGATCATTGCTCCCTATGCTGAAAAAATCCACCTTTTTGATGAACCGGGAAGCCAGGATTGCTGTAGAGGGCACCTCCACCATCATGCCTGTCTGTATATCTTTATCATATGCTATCCTTTGCTGATCAAGCTCGTCTTTTGCCTTTTGCAGACAGGCAAGGGCTTCTTCAAGTTCAGCCATACTGCTGATCATAGGAAACATCACCCGCACATTCCCATATGCAGATGCCCGCAAAACAGCCTTAAGCTGGGTAAAAAAAAGTTCCTTTCGTTCAAGACAGATGCGAATCGCACGATATCCCAGAAAAGGATTTTCCTCTGCCGGAATTTCCAAAGCCTCAGACTGCTTATCTCCTCCTATATCCATAGTGCGTATCACAAGAGGCTGTCCTTGCAGCATCTCTGCCGCTTTTTTGTATGCCTGAAACTGTTCTTCCTCTCCCGGTAAATCTTTTCTTCCCATATAGAGAAATTCAGTGCGAAAAAGCCCGACTCCTTCCGCCCCCATCTGTTTTGCCTGCTCTGCCGCCTGGGCATCCATGATATTCGCCATAATCTGCACAGAAACCTTGTCCTTTGTCTGACCTTTTTTCTCTGTATATTTCTCCAAAATTTTCTGTTTTTCCTGATAGCTCACTGTCTCAGCCAATGCATCAGCCCGGGCGGCCTCATCCATTTCCCAGGCAGCTTTCCCTGCTGTCCCGTCCACAAAGACCATATCCCCATCCTTGATCTTCTCTGCACCGATGCATCCTACAACCGCAGGAATTCCCATATTGGCGGCAAGTATGCACACATGGGCTGTTCGGGATCCCTTTGCAAGCAGAAGTCCTTTTACTTTTCCCTTTTTCGCTCCAGCCAGCACGGAGGGTGAGATATTTTCTCCTGTCAATATCACATCCTCCTCCAGTTTCCCAAGATCCGGATACCTTTTTCCGAGAAGCCTGCAGATGATCCTGTTTCCCACATCCCGGAAATCGTCCGTGCGCGCTGCAAGATATGCATCTCCAATAGCTTCCAGCATACGGCACTGGGCCTCGATACATCTGGCCACAGCACTCTCAGGTGCATATCCCTCTTCCAGTTCTTTTCTGATACTGTCATGAAAAACAGCGTCTGACAGCATAGTATGCTGCATCTGAACAATCTCAAGACGCATTGCTTCCTCTTCGCCTTCAAGGCGTGTTTCCTCATCCTTCATCTCTTCAGCGATAGAGTCTATAGCCTCTTTCACTCTTTCCACAGAATGTAGCAGATTTTCTTTACTCTTTTTCTCCAAGTCTATCTGCTGCTGCGTCTCTGCAGCCATTGCCCTTGCCAAGGCTTTTCCCCTGGACGCTGCAATTCCTCTGCCAATCATACGCCTCACTCCTTTAGATCTTCAATAAATCTGCACAGGCTGTCCACAGCCTCCCTTTCATCCGTCCCTTCCGCCTCTACTGTGATGGCGATTCCCTGGGAAAGTCCCGCTGCCAGTACATTAAAAATGCTCTTAGGATTGATCACCATATTCTCTTTTATAATCCTGATCTCAGACTGATATTTCTCCGCTTCTCTTACAAGCTGTGTGGCAGGCCGTGCATGCAGGCCTGTGGGATTGTTAATTGTCACTTCTTTAGCGTACATCCTCATCTCTCCTTATTTTATCTCCAGCCAGCCCCTTCTTCACCGCGGCAGGTGACAATGCATTCTCTCAGCACTTTTTTCACTTCCTTTTTAGCCTCTGACATAATATCCGCAGTGTGTGTCTCGGCCCCCATCATCCTGATAGCTTCCTCCACTGATTTCATATAGGTATATCTAATCTGTGTACCTACATTTACTTTCCGGATACCGCCGGCAATGGCTCTTCTGACATCTTCTCTTGGGATACCTGATCCCCCGTGAAGGACCAACGGGAGCTGCAACGCCTTGTGTAATTTCTCCAGCAGTTCATAATCCAGCCGGGGAGCATGGCTGTAAAAGCCATGCTCACTTCCTATAGACACTGCCAGGGCATCCACTTTTGTCTCCTCCGCCAGACGCCGGGCATCCTCCAGGGCCGCCAGCTCTCCTTTTGGAGTGTAGCCCTCCTCCCCAGCACTTTTGATTTTTCCTATCTCTGCTTCCACGTGGACATTTCTCTTATGTGCATAATCCACCACTTTCCTGACAGTCTCAATATTTTCCTCCAGAGGAAGATCCGCTCCGTCAATCATTACAGAGTTGTACCCATTATCCACCGCTTCCATGCACATCTCAACGCTGTGACAGTGATCGAGATGATAGATTACCGGCACACGGCTTTGTTCCATCGTGATCCTGGCCACTGCTCCCAGCTTCTCTATGCCAATTGCCTGTATAACCTTGGGCAGACACGCAATAATGACTGGTGAATTCTCCTCCTCAGCCGCCTCTGTAATAAAAGACATGTCCCAAAAATCCGAATGATTAAAATGAGGGATCGCAATTTGTTTTTTGTCGGCTTCCGCAAATAACTTTTCTATCTCTTCTCTTCCTGTTACCATGTTTTTCCTCCTACTACCCTCGTCTTTTTAAGACGGGAAGAAGATTTTCAGTATCTGAAGCAGCACAAATCCTACATGCTCACCTGTATTAAACAACGTATAGTTGCCTCCCGCTTCCACCAGTCCTGTCTGTATTCCGAGTTCTGTAATGAGCGGACACATGGCGGATGCCATGTAGAACACAAGTACGACCATCACAATGCCTATGAGCAGTCCCCGGAACATATTTCTTTTAGATGCAATAACCGGAGCCATCATCATATAGGACAAGTTGGTCAGTCCCACCAGAGGAAGGACCCTGTTTCCCGGCAGTATTACTGCAAGCAGCAGCGAAATAGGCACAAATATCATTCCCAGTGTAATCATATCTGTATCACCTACAAGCAGGGCAAAATCCATGCCAATGCGGAACTCCTTGTTGGGGAAGCGGGTAGCCATAAATTCTCTTGTAGCAGTTGCGATAGGAGACAGCCCCTCCATCAGGATAGAAATCATCCTTGGAAGAAGGAACATGGCCGCTGCCATCGTCATTCCTACATTCAGGCACTGGTCCCAGCTATAGCTTGCAAGAAGCGCCAGGATTGCTCCGATTATAAAGCCTATCATGATCGGCTCTGTAAAAAATGCCGCTTTCTTGGGAACTTTCTTTAAATTGAAATCTATCTTCCTCACACCCGGTATCTTGTCAATAACCCAGTCTATTGCCCTGCCGATTGGGAGCAGAACCGGGAAAGCCATAGTACAGAAGGAAAGACCTCTGTACTGCTCCCCGCACACCTCACAGATCAGCTCCTGATTACGGTCTGCGAGCAAAAGGTTGATAGCTGAATACACAACACCAACCAACAGTCCAATCAGGATATTTCCTGATATGATCGTCGCCAGACTCCCTATGAAAAGATAATGCCAGAAGTTCCATATATCTACATTAAGCGTCTTCGTCAAATTCAAAAGAAGCATCACTGCATTAACTAAAAGCACGCCTCCAAACATCATAAGAACGAACCTGCCATCGCTAAACGACATCGTAGATACGACAGGCACACCAAGATCCACAGCGTCTAACGAAAGTCCCCACTGCTCCTGAAGTTGGGTAATCAGAGGCGTCATCGTTTCAGTAATCAGCCCGGCGGCAAGGGATATACCTTTAAATCCAATTCCTACGGTGATACCTGCTCTCAGTGCATCGCTCGGTTTCATCCGGAATATCATTCCCATGACAAAGAGAATGACCGGCATCATTACAAAAGCTCCAAGATCCACTACCTTGTTAAGGACATCCAATACAATCGTCATATCTTTGTCCTCCTCTACTTCTTATCCAGTTCGGTCAGATAGGCTGCTATTTCATCCAGCACCTTGGCCGAACCGACACCTGTCAGCAGTGGTACTCCAGAATAAACAGGTGTCCCTTCCGGAGGCTGTATAGAATTTACAGACACAGTAGCTAGAATCACGTGAGGTTTATACTGAAACATAACACCATTTGACTCTGCAACGCTGCAGGTGCGTATCTGCGTCTCAATTCCTCTTTGCTCCAGTCCGTTCTGTAGGGTCTTTGCAACATGGGTAGAAGTAGCCAGTCCCGCTCCACAGACTGCCAACACACGATACATTTCTGCCATATTCTTCTCCCCCTTTCCTTATACTGCAATGCCCTTAAGCATTCTGTCTTTCAGTGTCTCAACATCCTTGGCCGGAATCGGCGTCATCTTACCTGCCATCAGTGTAAGGTAAGCAAGCTGTGCGCACTCCTCTATGTATTCCGCAGCCGAGAAAGCTCTGTCCAGCGTTGGGCAGGCAGCCAGTAGTCCATGGTTCTGCAGAGTACATACCATCTTTTCCTCTCCCAGAGCCTCTACTGCAGCCTGCGCCAGCTCTTCGGACCCCGGAAGATGAAAGGGTGCTACAGGCACTGGAGCGTAAGGAGTTGACGGCGGCATCATCGGCGGAATCTCCTGTTCCAGGATAGAAAATACAGTTGCATACATAGAGTGTGTATGGACAATGCCATTCAGATTTTTCCTGGCTCTGTACACAGCTGTATGCATCGGAGTTTCTGAGGAGGGCTTAAACTCTCCATCCAGCAGCTCACCTGTCAAGCTTACCGCCGGAAGTTGCTCTGGCTTCAACTGATCGTATGGTATTCTTGTCGGTGTAATGATCGCCACATCCTCGCCCGGTACTCTCATGGACACATTCCCTGCCGTTCCATGAATCAATCCTTTTTCCAGACATTTTACCGCAATTTCTAAAACTTTTTCTCTTGTCTCCTGATACTTCATTGTTGTTTCCTCCTATCGTTTTTTTGTTCTTGTTTTTCTATAATTCGATTATACACGCTATATTTTCAGATTAAAAACTGTCAACTTCCGCATCACATAGGAACAAGCTCACCTATAAATTTTTCAAAATCTTCCGTCTCCAGAAGCGTCTGCACCTTCTTTTTCCGCGTCACAAGCTTTGCTGTAATGTCAAAAAAACCACTGATATATTTCATATCTTTGCTGCGCACGATAAGAAGAAAGACCAGTCTTACGACCTGCTTCTGCTTCCCCCATACTACTCCTTTTTTCAGAGTAGCCACAGCAATCACCGTCTTGTATGCACACATATGGATCGGATGGGGCATAGCCATATAATTTGAAAATGTGGTGGGAGCGATTCGCTCCCTCTCCATAATATCTTCCAGCAGATTTGTAGGAGCATACCCTTTCTCAACAATCTTTGACGATAAAAACTCCAGCACTTCCTCCCGAGACTCCATCTCCATCCCTGGAAAAAACAGTTCTCTCTCAAAATACTGTTCGATCCCCTGTTCCAGACTCAGCACAACTGTCTTTTGTTTTAGTGATTTTATCTTTTCATTAATGGCCTGTATATCCGCCGACTCCAGCATAGGAGAAATGGGAATGACAGGTACGGGGAGCTCATCGAACACCCCGTATAAATTTGTAGTAAGGATCAGCCCCGGCTGCCCCTTCATCATATCTTCCATTTCATAAAGCGGATAGGGACCTGCAATGCTGATCTGCCCCCTGTAAACCGAATGTAGCTTTGCCATCAAAAGCCTCACGATCCCCATACTCATATTGCTGCATACAGCAATCTTAAAATCGCTTCCCGTATCTGTATTCTCCAGCCGTTCTAAAGCAGCTCCCAAATGTGCCGCCACATAGCCGAGCTGCACTTCATCCATCTCTATCCCCAGGACGTCCCATATCCTTCCGAAAATGTAAGTAGACAGCTCAAAGACAAATGGATACCTGTCCTTGATTGTATCCAGAAGAGAGGCCTCCTGACTAACTGTACCGCCACTGGTTCTGATTGAAAAACGAATATGCATGACAAGATCCGCAAAGAGGGCCTCGTCCTGGGTAAAATCGATCATAAAACGACTTTTGATATCATTAAGGAGCTCCTCCACGATAACGATATAACACGGTTCCACCATGTTCATAATCTCTTTCTTCGTAAAGCGCTCCTCTTTCATCAGGCGGATATTCCCCAGATACTCCGCAAATTCCACAATCTCCTCTTTTGGATACAAAAGTTCTGTACCCTCCTGCATACTCTTTGTCATTTCCTCAGACAAAATGCGTATGGTCTCCGGAATAGTCTTTTCTTCTCTTCCCGCTCCTTCTTGTTCCCGCAGCACTTCTCCGGACAAAAGGCGCTGCTTCTGTATATAAAGCCACAAAACAATCTCTGTCATATCCCGGTCCGTGACTTTCAGTTTATGCTTCACAAGCACCCCTCTCACCTTTCCCATGATCCTGCGTATATCGCCTGCGTTCAGAAATCCATATTCATCCTGCATTTTGCGGCCCATATCTTCTTTTGTAATAAAGAGAAAAGAGCGCATCAGTTCCCGCTTTTCCCTCTCTGTACATTCAGCCTGAACTGCATTTTTTCTATGTCGTATAACTGCTCCCACACCTTTTGCCGTGGATGTATCATTAATCTGGCGGATAGCTGCCTCCAGTGTCGTGCGGCTAATGAAAAATTCATCCTCCAAATCCTCCAGTGAAATCGGATCTTCCGATTCAAGGATTTCCAGTGCAAGATGTGCAATCCTTGCTCTGGGCGTCTCGCTGCTACTGCCCCCTTCCATACGATTAAAAAGCGCATCCCTGTCTGCCGTTCTCAGGAGATACCCCGTTCCTCTGATAGACTCTATATAACAATTGGGATATTTCTTTAACTCTTCATTAATATCCCTTATGTCCTTCCTCACTGTCCGGTCTGTTATACCAAGCCTTCTTGCAATTTCCGCTCCTGTAATCCATTCCTTTGATGTCAGGAGAAGTGTCAGTATCTTTTTCTGTCGTTCAATCAGGTACATCCCGTTCTCGTCCTCCTTCCTTATGTCTGCATTATGTATCTGATCTTTTTGTACCTTTCCCTCCCTCAGTAAGCAATTCATAGATTTCCTCTTCGCTGTCTGCATCCACTATACAGCTCATAAGGGACTCATCACTGGCTATCCTCATAATATCCTGCAATACATCCGTCTGCTTTTCCTCGCCTGCTATAGCAATGCAAAATATAATCTTTGCTCTCACTTCTCTGTCCGGCTCTACCATATCCCTAAATACGGCCCCCCCTTTCAGCCGCACCACCCCTACACAGGGTTTATACACATGCCCCTGATCCGCATGGGGAATAGCAATTCCATAAGGCTGCATCTGCAGGCCTGTCGGAAATACCCGTTCTCTGTCTTTCAGCGCCTTGGCAAAGCTTTCTTTTGCATAGCCCAGAGCAGTCAGGCTCTCTCCTATAAACTCCAGGATTTCTTCATACGAATACTCTTCTTTATCGTTCAAGAAAAAAATTGTATTCCTCTTAAATAATTGTTTCCCATTTTCCATCATTACATCTCTCCTTACTTTTTTATATCCGGATCATCTATAGACAATATAAAATGAAGACAGAGACAAAAACAAGCTGGTTCCTTCCTATACCCATAGGAAAGAACCAGCTTGCCGCAATCCTGTTATATTCTCATAATAAGATTATACTTATACAGTTGCTTTAGCTGTTATATACGTCCAGGTTGATCTCTTTTTCCTTGGCGTTTACGATGACGTTTGTAGCCGCGTCGCCGATAACGTTCAGAGGCAGGAGCGCCATCTCAACAGGACGGTTGATAGCTACGACCAGTGCGTAAGCGATCATGCACAGATCGGAGGTCCAGCCCATACCGGAGAGGATGGTCACGATCAGGGTTGTTCCTGCGATCGGGATAGCCGGGCAGCCCATGGCCGCGCAGATGGAGAGGAATGCGATGACGATCAGGTTTGCCGGTGTCACGTCGATGCCCGAGCTGGTGGCGATGAAAGTAACAGCGAACATGTGCATGACTGTGGTACCGTTCATGTTGATGGTCATACCTGTGGGGAGCACAAAGCTTGTGATCTCCTCGCTGCAGCCCAGCTCGTCCAGACATGTTCTGGTGTTCAGAGGCAGTGTGGCTGCGGATGAGTTTACGGAGAATCCAAACACACCGACTTTCGCGATCTTCTTTAAGAACTTGAATGGATTCAGCCTTGTGGTGAGCCAGATACCGATTGGGTACAGGGTTACCACGAGCACGAACAGGGTAAGCATAGCTCCCACAATGTAGGCTGCCGCCGGCGCCAGGTACTCAGCGCCGTAGATGGCGAAGGTGCGGGATACGAGGCAGAAGATGGCAACAGGGCCTACCTTGTTGATGAGGAAGGTCAGATACATGTTGACCACTTCGCTGACGCTCTCAAACACCTTCTTCAGAGGCTCGCCCTTCTCGCCCAGCGCCTGCAGACACAAGCCGATGACGATAGCTACCACAACGACTGCCAGGATGCTGTTGTTGCTGCTGAATACCTCTGTAATATTGGAGGGGACCGCTGTCACGATAGTAGCCAGCGGGTTGAACTGGTCGATGGTGGCCGCCTCTGTGACCGCCTCAGCTGGCAGCTCTACATTGAAGAGGCCCGCGCTCTTCATGGCATATGCCACAAGGCCTCCGAAGAAAGCGCCCACAACGTAGAAGCAGACGAAGCCGAGCACCGTGCGTCCTGCAATCCTTCCCAGCTTGGTGGAGCTGGAGATACTGCACATGGCAAGGCTCAGGGAAACAAGTACTAATGGTACGATGGCTGCCTGCAGACCCCTCATAAAGAGCTGTCCGATGATGTAGAAAAGACCCAGCGCCGCAGTTCCGTCAGCAGCTGTGATATCCTGGAAGAGGATCTTATTGATGATGTCCCATGTACCTTCATTTCCGGATTCCAGCATGGAGCTGCGGATAAACATAAAGATAAGTCCGACTGCAAGTCCGCCCACCAAAGCAATGATCATCTTCTTGACAACAGACATTTGTTTCTTCTGTGTGTTACTCATATTTTCTTCACTCCTTTACTTTGCATCTTCTACAGATGTTTGATCTCAATCCCCTCTTGTGTAAATCTTTCACGGATCTTCTGAACGAAGGCAAGCGCCTTGGGCCCGTCGCCGTGTACACAGAGTGTGTCGCCCTTGATGTCCAGTTCTTTTCCGTTGATGGATGTTACCTTGCCTTCTTTGATCATGCGTACGCATCTCTCAATGGCAATGTTCTCGTCTGTGATCATGGAACCCTCCATCTTTCTCGGAACGAGAGAAAGATCATCCATGTATGCACGGTCTGCGAAGATCTCGGAAGCCGTGCGAAGGCCTCTGCTCTCAGCGATCTGTCCTAAGACAGCGCCTGCGCAGTAGTAGACGATGAGGTCCTTGTCCACCTCGCAGATGGCGTCCACAATCGCTGTGGAAACTTCCTCATCATACTGGCACTGGTTGCCCATAGAGCCGTGGGGAGCCACATGCTGCAGTTTCATACCGTAGCTCTGTGTGAAAGCGGAGAGTGCTCCGATCTGATATTTCACATAGTTCTTGATCTCTGCAGGAGCCAGAACCATTTTGCGGCGTCCGAAGCCCATCAGATCCGGATATCCCGGGTGCGCGCCTACCATGACGCCCCTCTCCTTTGCCATGCGGACTGTCTTGTCCATTACCATGGGATCTCCCGCATGCCATCCGCAGGCTACGTTTGCCGTTGTCACATACTTGATGATCTCCTCATCGCCGCCCAGCTTATAGGCGCCGAAGCTTTCACCCATGTCACTGTTCAAATCCACCTGATACATAGTCTTTTCCACCCTTTCTTTTTGTTTTTGCTGTGTTTTGCATCCCTCTTTAAAATATTTATGCATTTACGACATTCTGCGGTTTGCCGTCCACGTAGCATTTCAGGTTATCAACCGCGATGTCCATCAGCCTCTGCCTTGACTCCTTCGGCGCCCATGCGATATGGGGTGTGAGGATCACGTTCTTTGCTCCAAGGAGCGGGTTATCCATCTGGATGGGCTCTGTGGATACAACGTCCAGGGCAGCTCCTGCCACCTTGCCGCTGTCAAGAGCGTCTCTGAGATCCTGCTCTACAATAAGGGGGCCTCTTGAGTCGTTTATGATCATGACGCCGTCTTTCATTTTGGCGATGGTGTCTTTATTGATGATGCCTTCTGTATCCGGGAACAGCGGGCAGTGCAGGGAGATTACGTCGGACTGCGCCAGCAGCGTGTCCAGATCCACATATTTGCATGTGTCGCTCTCCAGCTCCGGACGCTTGAACGCGTCGTATGCCAGGACTTTCATTCCGAGTGCCTGGGCGATCTTGCCTGTATCCTGTCCGATCCGGCCAAAGCCGATGATACCCATGTTCTTGCCAGCCAGCTCAACAAGAGGATATTTCCAGAAGCACCAGTCCGGATTGCTTGTCCACTCGCCTGCTTTTACAGCGTCAGAGTGCTCGCCGATATGGTGGCACAGCTCCAGCAGAAGAGCGATGGCGAACTGAGAAACAGCGGCTGTTCCGTATGTAGGAATGTTGGATACCGGGATCCCTTTCTCCTTTGCGGCAGCTACATCCACGATGTTGTAGCCTGTTGCCAGAACGCCAATGAACTTCATGCCGGGGCAGGCGTCCATTGTCTCTTTTGTGATAGGAGTCTTGTTTGTGTAGACTACCTCTGCATCCCCGATGCGCTCCACTACATCTTCAGCCTTTGTGCGGTCATACACCGTCACCTCGCCAAAAGCTTCCATTCCCTCCCAGGAAATATCTCCAGGGTTCAGTGTGTAACCGTCTAATACTACGATCTTCATATTCGCTTCTTCCTTTCTTGTGTTGATACTGCGCCGGCCCGGCGGCCGGCATCTTGTTGATAGTGATTTTATATCCTACAGCTCATAGTGTCTCTCTATGAAGTCTGTACTGAACATGCCGCTCTGGAAATCCGGATGATTCAGCACATCGTAGAGGAAATCCAGATTTGTAGTCACTCCCTTGATCCTGAACTCGCCCAGGACGCTGATCATCTTCCGGATGGCGCTCATCCTGTCCCTGTCATAGGCGATGATCTTGACGATCATGGAATCATAGTAGGGCGGTATGGTGTAGCCCGGGTAGATGGCTGTATCCATCCGCACTCCGTTGCCGCCCGGGAGATAGAGCTTCTCCACCGTCCCCGGGCAGGGCATGAAATTATGCAACGGGTCCTCCGCATTGATCCTGCACTCAAGGGCGTGTCCCCTGAAGCAGATGTCCTCCTGCTTCACACTTAGGGGAAGGCCGGCAGCTACGCTGATCTGCTCCCGGATCAAATCCACACCGGAGACCAGCTCGCTGACCGGGTGCTCCACCTGGATCCTGGTGTTCATCTCCATGAAGAAGAACTCGCCGGACTGGTCCAGGAGGAACTCGATGGTTCCCGCATTCTCGTATCCCACGGCCTTCGCCGCCTGCACCGCTGTGGCACAGATCTTTTCCCGGGTCTCCGGGGAGATAAAGGCACAGGGTGACTCTTCTATCATTTTCTGGTGCCTTCTCTGCACCGAGCAGTCCCTCTCGCCCAGATGGATTACATTCCCGAACTTGTCGGCCATGATCTGGACTTCGATGTGTCTGGGAGACTGTACATAACGCTCCAGGTACATGCTGCCGTCCCCGAAGGCGTTCACCGCCTCCTGCTTTGCCGCGTGGAAGAGCCCCGGGAACTCCTGGCTGTTCCAGGCAAGGCGCATGCCTTTTCCGCCGCCTCCCGCAGAGGCTTTGATCATGACGGGGAAGCCGATGACCTCCGCCGCCTCCAGGGCTTCCTCCGCCTCGTACACCGGGCTGTCCGTTCCCGGAACCACAGGGATCCCCGCCTCTTTCATGGTATGTTTTGCCTCGGATTTGTTGCCCATCTTGTCGATAAGCTCACCGGAAGGTCCGATAAATGTAATGCCGAACTTCGCACATTTCTCTGCAAAATCTGCATTTTCGGAGAGAAAGCCAAATCCCGGATGGATGGCCTCCGCCTTTGTGGCCAGGGCCGTGCTGATGAGCCGGTCCATATCCAGGTAGCTGGCGGACGGAGCCGCCGGACCGATGCAGACTGCCTCATCTGCCAGTCTCACATGCATGGCATCCTCGTCTGCCTCGGAGTACACTGCCACGGTGCGGATTCCCATCTCCCGGCAGGCCCGGATGATGCGCACAGCGATCTCTCCTCTGTTTGCAATCAGTATTTTCCGAAACATCTCTTTTTGCTCCTATCCCTCGATGACGAAGAGAGGCTGCGCGTACTCTACCAGTTCCCCGTCCTTTACAAGGACTTCAGACACTGTGCCGCCGCATCCTGCCACTACATCGTTCATCATCTTCATTGCCTCGATGGTTCCCATCACCTGTCCCTGTTCCACCGTGCTTCCCACAGTCACAAAGGGCTCTCCGCTCTGGCTGTCAGAGGCATGGAAGATGCCTACAAGGGGCGAGCGTATGATGGTTCCTTCCTGGATGGACACTTCTTCCTCTTTCTCCTCAGGCTTCGCCTGCCGGCTGCTCACCTCCGGGGCTGCCTGGCAGCTTTCTGTCCGGGCCGCCGTCTTTTTGATGGAGATGCGGAAGTCTCCGTCCTGTATCTCAAATTCTGTCACGCCGGATCTGTCCACTTCGTGGAGCAGGGCTGTGATCTTTTCCAGTTTCATGTTTCATTTCCCCTTCTATGTGGCGCCGCACCTGTGCGGCAAGGTTTCTCAGCTCCTCTGTCCCAGACATCTCTCCAGGTTCTTCAGTTCTTTCTGCTGCCGCAGATACAGTTCCTGGGCAAGCTGAATGCCTACTCTCACAAAATGCACCTTGTATCCAGGTACGCTCTGCGCCAGTTTTGGAAGATCCACGGAGATAACGGTTCCGATCTTTGTGTAGCCTCCTGTAGTCTGCCGATCCGCCAGCATGATAATGGGCTGGCCGTTTGTGGGCACCTGGATGGATCCGAACACAATACCGTCTGAGATAGTATTTCCATCCTTGATGTGGTGCAGGGGTTCTTCTCTTTCCAGCCTGCAGCCCATCCGGTCAAATTCATTTGTAATGGTAGCACTGTACCAGAAGAATTTTCTCACTTCCTCCTCGGAAAATGCTGTGTCCTGGGGACCAGTCACCACCCGCAGAGTCACTTCCTTCTGGGGGAATTTCTCCGGTTCAAGCTTTCTCATCTCCATTTTCGGAAGGCTGGTCTTAGGGTTCACAAAGCCGATGGCATCGCCTTTTTCCAGCTTGCGTCCCTCCACGCCGCCGATCTTGTTTCTCATAAGTGTTGCCTTGCTTCCCATCACCACCGGCACGTCCAATCCGCCGGCAAAAGCGATGTAGGCCCGGGCTCCGCCAGTTGCCACACCAAAAGCGACAGTGTCTCCCGCATGGACAAGCACTGCCTGGTACATGGGGATCGGCTCATTGTTCACAGTGGGAGATACATTGGCCCCTGTCACCGCGATGATATTGTCCTTCTCAAACTTCAATGTGGGACCCATAAAAGTCATTTCCAGAGCGCTCTCGCCTCTTTTATTTCCCACTAAGATATTGGCAAGGAAAAAGGACTTGGTATCCATAGGTCCTGCCGGCGACACGCCGTACTGCTGATAGCCGAAACGCCCTTCATCCTGTACAGTCGTCTGTATTCCTGGATTTTCAACAACGATTCCCATCTTCTATTTCACCGCCTTTTTCGCATATGTTTCCACCTTGTAAGTTCCTCTTTCCACATCCGCCTTGATCTGGTCGTACTCCTTCCGGCTGACAGGCTGATATTTCACCCAGTCTCCTGCATGGGCCAGGAAGGGGTCTTCTTTCGTGTAGTCACATACCTTAAGCGGCGTAGCTGCGACAACATTCCATCCGCAGGGCTGATCAAAGGGGATCAGGTTGGAAAGATTTTCTCCAACTACAATAGAACCGCCGTTGATCTTCACTCGCGGCGACTCTCTCCTCTTAAAATGGAAGGGCTCCTCGAACCTTGCCATGTAGGCGTGTCCGGGCGCAAATCCGAGCATATACACATAGTACTCGTGTTCCGAGTGCATCCTGATGAACTCTTCCACAGAGACATTTTCAAATTTTGCGCAGTCCTCCAGATCCAGCGCAAACTCCTTGTCATAGCAGATAGGCACTACCTTTACGATCTGGGATGCCTCGTCCGCCTTCCCCGCGTCCGCCATGCGCTTCTTCACTTCCTCCACAAGCTGATCATAGAGGATCTTCTCCGGTCTGTAGTGGATGAGCAGCGCCGCATAGGTAGGCACCATCTCAACAACTCCCTCAATAGGATCTGTCTCCAGATTGTGCATCAGGCCGCGCACCTTCTGGTTGACATCCAGGCTGATCTCATCGCCGAGCTGGACATACAGGGATTTTTCTCCGCCCATCAGAAATTTTGCCTCCATCTCTTTCACTCCTTTCACCGTTATTGCGATTCGTCTGCTTTTGGTAAATTGTCTTAATTTTTCGCTCAATTAATGCGTTTCTTTATTAATTATTTACAGTATATCACACGGGTTTTGTTTCATAAAATAAATTATTTTTGT
Organism: Eubacterium sp. ER2; assembly: GCF_000765215.1. Classification (GTDB taxonomy): domain Bacteria; phylum Bacillota; class Clostridia; order Lachnospirales; family Lachnospiraceae; genus Claveliimonas; species Claveliimonas intestinigallinarum. Next base: position 29,255 of record NZ_JPJE01000006.1, on the reverse strand, counting down.
GGAATATATTAACATTTTCTATATTTAATGTTCTACTGTCCGACGTATCCCCAGTCTTTTGTCCGCAGATACGCATTGATCTTCTCCTCAAAGACCTGCACGGCCTTCAGGGTGGCCTCGTTTGGATATTTATGCTTGATCTTGTACGTGATCCTCTCGGGAGGCTGCGTGGCGTTGGCGATCTCACTGATCTGCACCGGGCGCAGGCTGGCGATCCGCTCCGCCACAGAGATGGGCACGATAGCCCACAACGTGTCATCTGCCAGCAGATGAAGGAGAAGTTCAAAGGTATCCACCTGTATCCGGGGCCACTCTCCCTTGCTGATGGTCTGGTCATGCCAGATCTGATAGTTGGCCTCCCAGCTCACAAAGATCTCTTTCTGGGGATCCATTTCATCTGTGTGAATGGCTTCCCTGGGCTCTCCTGCCCGGGCAGACCGCAGGATATACATTTTCTCCCGCATGATAGGTTCTGTCACAATATTTTTAAACTGAAGATGATGATACACAAACCCAATGTCGATCTCATGGTTTTCCAGAAGTCCATAGAGCTCATAAGAATAGTGCGTTTTAATATGAAGGTTCATCACATGTTCCTTCTCATTCAGGATCTGCCTGTACAGGTCAAAAAGGATGGCACTGTTCATCGTGTCCGTACAGCCCACCGTCAGGTACAGCCTGTCCTGGCTATGCTTTAAAAGCTGCATCTCCTGCCAGATGGAGACCCACCTCTCCGCAATAGGGATGAATTCCTCCCCCGGGGTAGTCAGCTCGATCTGTTTGTAGCCTTTCTTCCTTGTAATAAGCTTTACATCCAGTTCCTCCTCCAGCGACTTCAGTCTGTGGCTCACAGTGGGCTGGGACAGGAAAAGATTTTCCGCTGTCTTTGTAATATTTTTTGTCTTTACGATCATAAGAAATGTCTCGATATCTGCTAAATTCATGTTCTCCCCCTCCTTTGTCGGGTCTTTCGGTTTCCGTACCCTGCGCGGTCCGTTTTAAATATAAATTTTTTCAATATTATACAATAAAATTATTCATTTCACAATTTTTTTGTGCATGATATAATAAAGGCAAGAAACAAACGGGACTATATCCTATATAAAAGGAGGAGAAACTATGAACGCAGAACACGGAATATTATTCCCGGAGGAATACCAGAAGCACCTGAAGGCACAGTTCTGTTACGCGGATGCAGACCCGCTCTACGGGCCACGTCTTTTCTTCGAGAACTCCGGCGGATCTCTTCGCCTGAGAGCCGCCGTTGAGGCGAAAGCAGCCTGCGAGCAGTTCCCGGACTGCCCGGAGAGAAACTATGCCAGAGGTCTGAAGCTGGCTCACTATGTATCCGAGGGAACGAAAGAGATACTGGAGGTTGTCTTCGGAGCCAAAAGCGGCGCTCTCGTGACAGAGCTCTCCGCTTCCCAGACCATGTTCCAGATCGTGGATGTCATTCTTGAAAATGTAAAATGGGGAACGAACGCTGTGACATCCTGCCTGGAGCACCCGTCAGCACACGACGCTGTAGAGTACGCCTGCACGAAGACAGGAAGAGAATTCCGGGAGGTGCCGGCCAACAAGACCACCGGCGGAATTGACGTAGATGAGGTTATGAAATACGTGGACAAGGACACCTGCCTTGTCAGCATCATGGCTGCATCCAACATCTCCGGAAACATCATGGACGTCAAAGAGATCGTCCGGAGAGTAAAAGAAGTCAATCCTGAATGCTATGTGATCACAGACGCTGTGCAGCACGCCCCCCACGCTGTGATCGACGTGGAGGACTGGGGCGTTGACGCGACCAACATCGCGCCTTACAAATTCTTTGGTGTAAGAGGCTGCGGATTTGCCTATGTATCGGACCGCGTAGCCACCATGATGCACCACAAACTGACATTTAAAGATCCGGATGTATGGGCTCTTGGCACACCTACGCCCGGCAACTTCGCTGCCATGATGGCTGTCATCGACTATGTATGCTCCATCGGCGAGCATTTCATCCACAGCCAGGACAAGCGCGAGCTGTTCGTGGAGGGTATGAACCGTATCCACATGCAGGAGAGAGCTCTTCTGTACCGTATGCTGGAAGGAACTCCGGAAGTTCCGGGACTCCGTCATATTCCTAATGTGGAAGTTTACGTAGATATGGAAGACCTTACATACAAAGACCTGATCATCGCCATGGGCATCAAGGGCATCGATTACCCCGAGTGCGTTATCGAGTACATGAAGAGAGGCGTCACCGTATTTGAGCGTGTGAGAAGCAGCATGTACTCCAGGAGGATTGTGGACACCCTGGGCATCCCGGGCGCGATCCGCGTATCACCGCTCCACTGTCATGGCGCAGAGGACATCGACAAATTCCTGAAGATCACAAAGGAGATCGCCGAGTCCGTATAAACATGCTCCACTCTTTACTCATTTCATGATATACAAAGAGAGGCCCGCAGACATTCACAGTGTCTGCGGGCCTCTCGCCGTATTATTCCGCAAGCTGAGAAGTGCAGTGCGGGCAGCGGGTTGCCGCAATATCGATCTCGCTCATGCAGTAGGGGCATTTCTTTGTTGTCGGCGCCGTCTCCGCCTCCGGCTTTTTCCCAAGGCTCATCAGCTTATTGACTCCCTTCAGCAGGCAGAACAGCACAAACGCCATGATAAAGAAATTGACCAGAGAGGACAGAAAGGCAGAGGCAAATCCTGCCACATCCTGCAGGCTGTACAGCCGTCCCCCTGTAACCACATTCAGGATGGGGTTGATAAAATTGTCCGTGAGCGATGTGACGATCCCGGAAAAGGCACCGCCGATAATGACACCAATGGCCATATCCATCATATTTCCCCGGAGGGCAAATGTCTTGAATTCCTCGATAAACTTCTTCATTTTCTTCCTTTCTTCTTTTGTCCTGCCCGCCTCTGAGGCGGAGCGTTTTCCGCAGGGGGCGAATGCCCCTTACAACAAAAAAAGATCTTCGAGACTGCATGACTGCACTTCGAAGATCCTTCAGTGACTCCGAGGGGAATCGAACCCCTGATTCCAGCGTGAGAGGCTAGCGTCTTGACCTCTTGACCACGGAGCCGTATTGCTTGCTGCCTGATTATAATATCAAACATCCCGACAGATTGCAAGCATTTTTTTCATTTTTTTCAAAAATTTTTTCAGTCGTGAAAAAAGCCGCAAAAGAGGGGGGGAAACCTCTACGGTTCCTTCCTCTTCTCTTCCACCTGCTCCTCCGTCGCTTTCCCGGCCTCTGACAGCTCGGCTATATGCTTTGCCGGCACCATGATCTGAAGCTGCTTCTGGAGATTGTGGATCTCCACCACATCGTGGTCTCCTCCAAACTCCCCGTCCAGTGTCCAGGGGATCTCCTCCAGGGACTCAAAGACCAGATGGCCGCTCTTGAAGGAATACATGTGCTTGCCGTTGGTCTGCTCGGTCAGAAGAGCTGTGATGATCTCCTGCAGCTCAATGGGGTTTTTCGGCATCTTGATCAAGGTCACCTCAAAGACGCCGTCGTCAAAGGACACGTTCTTTCCCACCATGTTCCGAAAGCCTCCCACAGAGCGGGAGTTGGTCACCATGCCGTAAATAAACTCATCCTCGATCACCTCTCCGTCGTGAGTCACCTTGATCCGGTAGGAGGGTATGTTGAAGAGCCGCTTTGTCCCCTCCAGCACATAGGCCAGATGCCCCAGTATGTTCTTGGCCGTCTGGTTGGTCTGGTAGGAGACATCCGTGAACAGGCCAAAGGCCGCAATGTACACGAAAATGCCGTCGTTAAACTGTCCCACATCACAGGGAAACGCCTGCCCGTTCACAGCGTTGTCCGCAGCGGCCAGTATATCCCTGGGGATCTTAAGGCTGTGGGCAAAATCATTGGTGGTCCCGGTGGGGATATAGCCCACGGGCACCCTGTCCTCCCTGGCCATCATGCCGGTCACCACCTCGTCGATGGTGCCGTCGCCACCGCTGCACACCACCAGGTCATAGTGGTCCGTGAATTCCCGTATCTTCCTGTAGGCATCGTGGTAGGCCTGGGTCGGATAGGCCGTCACCTCGTAGCCCGCCTTCACGAAAATATCGATAATATCCGATACCTTGGGCTTCAGGAGCCCCTTCCCCGCATGGGGGTTGTACACAAACAACAGTCTCTTCATCTCTGTCTCCCCTTCCGCTGTCTGCATAGGCCAAAAAAGGGCATTTACAAAATGCCCTTTCCCTTTACAGATCTTTTATTTCATCTATTTCTGCTCCGAGAGAAATCTCTCCACGCCAGCTACTGCCGCTTCCTCGTCTTCGCCATCCGCGACAACTGTAAACTCATCGCCCTCGCCCATGGTCAGGCTCATCATACCCATAATGCTCTTGGCGTTCACCTTCTTGTCAGCCACCTCTATGTACACATGGCTGGAATACTGGCTGGCTTCCTGCACAAGCAGCGCGATCGGTCTTGCGTCAAGACCGTCCCTAAGTTTAATTGTCACTGGTTTCTTGATCATATTGTACCTCCTTGCTATCCCTTAACTTATCTGCCATTTCACTTAACTTCCTGAGCCTGTGGTTCACTCCGGATTTCCCCACCGGGTTCTCCAGGAGCTCTCCCAGCTCCTTCAATGATGCATCGGGATATGCGAGGCGTGTAAGGGCAACGTCCCGCAGTCCGTCCGGCAATCCTGAAAGTCCCACCGTGTCGCGGATGTATTCAATATCATCCCTCTGCTTAACTGCGGCAGAGACTGTCTTGTTGATATTGGCTGTCTCACAGTTTACCTTCCGGTTCACATTATTGCGCATATCCTTCAGGATCCGAACATTCTCCAGCTCCATCAGAGCCACCGGAGCGTCCATCACGTTCAGGGCGTCCACGATGCGGTCACCCTCCTTCAGGTATACGATAATGTTCTTTTTCCTTCTCACAATGCGGGCCTCCAGGCCGAAGTCCTGCATAAGCTGCTGAAGATACTGGGCTTTTTCCAAAGTATTACAGACAATCTCAAAGTGATAGGATTTTCCGGGGTCGCTCATGGATCCTGAAGACAGGAAAGCGCCGCGCAGGTAAGCCCTCTTACAGCAGACCGCCTGCACGTCCGCGTGGCGCACAGCCCGCAGACATTCCCCGGACGCACACAAATAGTATACGCTGCTGTCCTTGTGCATATTTCTGCGCACCGCTGTCTGGACAGCAATTTCATTACCTATATTAAAGGTTTTTTCGATCAATGTAAAGCATTTTCTCACGACGGCAATATTTTCCGAGTGCACAAGGAAGGACAGACAGCCCTCCTCTCTCCACTCCCCGCACATGCCTGTGATTGCGGCGAGCTCCGCAAGCCTGCAGTGCCTGGCTCTGGGACACACTCTCGCCAGCTCCTCTTTCACTTTGCCTGAAAATGACATATCTATCCCTGCTTCTTTTCTCCGCGTTTTCCGCTGCTATTTTCCCTTTGTCACCGCATCCTTGCCGATGTCCCGGTGCTCGATCTTGATGCCGTAGTCCTGCTCCTCCCTGGCCAGCTCCCCGTAGAGGGCGCCCGCCAGCGTGACAGACCGGTGCTTTCCTCCCGTGCAGCCGATGGCGATGACAAGCTGTGTCTTCCCCTCAGACACATAATTGGGGATCAGAAAGCGGATCATGTCCGTCAGCTTGTCAAGAAACTGCCGGGCCGTGTCGCTGGACATAACATAGTCCCGCACCTCCGGATCAAGCCCGCTCTTGGGCCTCAGCTCATCGATATAGTACGGGTTGGGCAGAAAGCGCACATCAAATACCAGATCCGCGTCGCTCGGGAGCCCGTATTTAAATCCAAAGGACAGCACGGTGATGTAGAGGTTCTTGTAGTCCTTGTTCTCCACAAAGATCTTGTGCAGCTCTGCCCGCAGCTCTCTTGTGAGCATCCGGCTGGTGTCCACCAGGTAGTCCGCCCTCTTTTTCAGGAAGGCCAGCTTCTCCCTCTCCTTGCGTATGCCCTCGTCCACCCGGCCGCCCCCGGCCAGGGGATGGCTGCGCCGGGTCTCCTTGTACCTCTTGATCAGCACCTCATCGGAGGCCTCCAGAAACAGCACCTCGTACTTGATCTTCATCCGGTCCAGGGCCTCCAGGGACTGCTCCAGGTCGTCGATCCCCTGGCCGCTGCGGATGTCCATGCCCAGGGCGATCTTGTTGATCTCCGTCCCCGGCACAATGAGCAGCTCCCCCAGCTTGGGCACAAGCTGCACAGGCAGATTGTCCACGCAGAAGTAGCCTGCATCCTCCAGCATCTTGAGGGCTGTGCTCTTCCCCGCCCCCGACATTCCGGTCACAATGATAAATCTCATGTCTAAAACTCTCCCAGTCTCTTTACCTCCGGCTCCAGCGTCACTCCGGAGTTTTCTCTCACACGCTCCTGTACCTGACGGATCAGCCTGTCCACGTCCGCCGCGGTAGCGCTTCCGCAGTTGATGACAAAGCCGCAGTGCTTCTCCGACACCATGGCATCCCCTACGCGCAGGCCCCGCAGGCCCGCATCCTGTATCAGCTTGCCGGCAAAGTAGCCCTCCGGCCTCTTGAAGGTGCTCCCCGCGCTTGGATACTCCAGGGGCTGCTTGCTGGTGCGCCTCTCCTTCAGATCCTCCAGCTTTTCCCGGATCTTTGACTCATCTCCCGGCTCCAGGGCGATCACCGCCTCCAGGACGATATAGCCCTCCCGGGCCGCCCGGCTGGTGCGGTAGCCCATGTCCAGCTCCTCCCTTGGCAGCACCCGGATGTCCCCCTGGCCGTCAAGGACAGTGACAGACTCCAGCACATCTTTCATCTCACCGCCGTAGGCGCCGGCGTTCATGATGCAGGCGCCGCCCAGGGTTCCCGGTATGCCGGCGGCGAACTCAAAGCCGGTCAGGCTGTTCCTGAGAGCCTCCGCCGCGATCTTTGCCAGGGAGGCTCCGGCCCGCGCGAAGATCCTCGTCCCCTCTGTCCGGATGTCAGCGAAATCCTTGAAGAGCTGTATCACCACGCCTCTGTATCCCTTATCCGAGACAAGAAGGTTGCTCCCGTTTCCTATAATATACCAGGGCATTCCCTCCTCCCTGCAGAGGCGGACCACCTCCTGCACCTCCTCCTTTGTGCGGGGCGCCACCAGATACTGCGCCGCCCCCCCGATGCGGAAGGTGGTGTGCAGCTTCATGGGCTCCTCGCGGAAAATCCTCTCAGCGCCCACTGCCTGTTCTAATCTATGCTCAAATTTCTCTTTCATAACCTAAACCTTTCTGTCTTTTTCCACTGTTCATCATACAACACTTGAAGGAGAAATTCAACGCCGCGCTATTTTTCGTCCTCCGGCTCCTCCCCTGTCAGCTTCAGGATATCCCTGACCTGCTCCTCTGTCAGTTCCAACCGCTCTGCCACTTCCTGCACGTCCACCTTCCGGCCCAGCTCGTCAGTCATCTGCTTGATCGTCTCGTCCAGCCTTGTGACCTGGTTCACCATCTTCCGATCCCGCCGTTTCATCTCTGTCTGGGACGCGAGAAGAGCCCGCATGGCCGCGCGGACATCAGCCATCACCAGCTCCTGCTCGCCCTCCCCGGCAGGGTGCAGATCCATCGCCTCCACAAGGGCCGCATTGCCCTCCTGGATCATGTCGCCGATAAAGACCTCCTCCCTGTGCAGCTTCACCGCCTCCTCGTATACCAGCCGGAGATAGAGGGCAAGCCTTGCCTCCTCCTCAGAGGTCGCCTGCAGCTCCCCTATCTGGCGGAGATAGTCCTCCAGGTACTCCTTTTCCTCCGCGCTCAGGGCATCCGACCCGGGCATTTCCTCTCCATCCCCGGACTCCTGCACTGTGCCGGGCTTTCTCACATACCCCTGCACCGCCACCTTCTGGGAGAGAAGGTAGTCGAATACAAGATCCATCTGCTCCTTCGTGAGCCCGTCGTCCTCAAAAAACTGTTCTGTCTCCTCCGCTGTCATGCGCATGCCGTTTTCCTGCGCCAGCTTCATGATGTCTGCCAGCTTCTGCTGGAAACTCATCTTATCTGCCATGTCTTTACCTCCAGATTTACTGGACCTATCTTATCACAAATCCGCCGGGAAAGCCATACCGGGATCGCCGCGTGTGAGGCCGCCCCTTCTGCCGGTCCGCCCCTGCAGCGGTCCGGGCGCGCCCGGCGCCGTCACTTACGGCGCCGCGACGATCACCGTGGCGTAGCCGGCCCTCTTCAGCCTCTGCTCCATGTCCGCCGCCTCGTCCAGAGTGCCAAAATTTCCCACCTGAACCCGGAGGTAGCCGTCCGAGTCATCGATGTAGGCCGGGAAATCCTGCTCCAGCAGCTCGTTCCGCAGCCGCTCCGCATAGGACCTGTTGCGGAAGGCGCCGGCCTGCACCCGGTAGTCCGGCACTGTCTGGTTCTCAAACTCATTGTCATTTTCGTAGGCCGTATTCTGGTTTCCCATACCGCCTGCCTCGGCCCCCGGCGTTCCCTGAGAGCTGTCCTCCACAAGGCCGTTCCGCTGCAGTGTGTCCAGTATGGCCTCCGCGATAGCCAGGGCAATATCGTCAAAGTTCTGGTCAAACAGCATATTGTCCGTGTCCGAGTTGATAAATCCCGCCTCCACCAGCACAGCCGGCATCTTTGTCCTCTTGAGCACCACAAGATTAGGCCTTGCCTTCACTCCCAGGTCCACAAAGCCCACCGTGGCCAGCTCCTCATCGATGGCCTCCGCGATCTCCAGCTTCAGCCCGGACAGGTCATACACAAGGGACTCCACCCCGGAGACCTCGTTGTCCGTTGGAAATGAATTCCGGTGGATGGAGATGAAAAGATCCACCCCCGCCTGGTTGGCCTCCATGGCCTTCTCGTAGGGCGTCTCATACACGTCCGTCGTTCTGGTGTACTCCACGTCGATCCCCCGGTTCTGCAGGATCTCCCCCACAGCCAGTGCGAGCCGCAGCGTGTCGTCCTTTTCCTGCCGTCCATTGTAGACTGCTCCGGGATCCCGGCCCCCGTGTCCGGCATCCATCATGATCGAATAGGGCATAAAAATACCTCCCGCATATACTGTCTATCTCAGCATATGCAGGAGGATGACGTTTTGCCACGGATATATTTTTATGTAATACTATACAAAAAACATAAAGCTCTCCTGGAACAATTGAGATTTATGTTTGTTTATGTTATTCTCTCTGTGAGCAGCCGCATACAGGGTGGATGCCTCCCGCATGATAAAAATGAAGGGAGGGATGCATATGGATATTTCTGATGCCTTATCTCTTATGCTGACATTTGGAATGTTTCTGATTGCATTGCTGACCTACATAGATAGGAACAATCGGCGAAAATAAAACTGCCCTGTGACTTTGGCGAGCCAGGGCAGTTTTTATAACTATTTCTTGGGAGCCGGCCACTTACAGCGGCTGCTCTTTATATGTATACTATAACACAGCAATTTCTGTATTTCAATACTCTTCCACGAAACTACGCGATCACGAGAGGCACCTTCATCTCTCTGGCGATAGCAATATTTTCTTTTGAGACCTCCCTGTCCGTGATGATCGTGTCCACACGGTCAATGGGGCAGATGACGGACAGATAACCGCCGCCGAACTTGCTGCTGTCGGCCAGCACGTAGACCTCCCTGGAGGCCTTCAGTATAGCCCGCTTCACCTGCATCTGGGGTGTGGCGATGGAGGTGAGTCCCGCCTCAAAATTAATGCCGTGGACGCCGATAAAGCCCTTGTCCACGTGGAAGTGCTCCATGTTCTCCACAGCCGACTCTCCCATGCTGGCCGCCAGATGGCCGCCCACATAGCCGCCGATCATGTACAGCTCCACATGGTCGATGCCCGCCAGCTCATTCCCCACGAGGAGGGAGTTGGTGACCACAGCCACTCTTTTCTCCGGATGGCTCTTGATGTGCAGGGCCAGGTAAAAGCTGCTGGACGCATCGTCTATGATGATGGTATCCCTGTCCTCAATGTACTCATAGGCCCGGGCCGCGATGGCCTTTTTCCGGTCCACATGCCGGTAAATGGTCTCAGCCCTGTACTTCCGGGCCATGTTCTGCTCCAGGCTGACCGCGCCGCCGTGGGTGCGCTTCAGCAATCCCTCCGCGCTCATGCTCTTGATGTCGTTGCGGATGGTCACCTCCGAGCATCCGAGCTCACGGCTCAAGTCCGCCACCCGGACCTTCCCCTTTTCTTCCAGTTCTCTCAGTATTGCCTGCCTGCGCTCTTCCATAGCGACTCCCCCTGTATCTCAAAAATATTCTGCTACTGAGTCAGCCTTACATTGTTCAGCCCAATGTGCTGCACCACCATCTGCATAACCGGCACGAACCTGTCTCCAAAGGCCTCCTTCGGGATGATAAAGGCCAGGTCCTTTCCGTAGTAGATGCCGATGGTCTTGGGAGTTGTCACCGTGCGCTGGATCTTACTCCAGTCATACGTTTTCTCCTCCCCGTTCTGTGCCACACAGATTCCCTCATCGGAAAAGGTGTATTCCCTGGGGTCTCTGTACTCCGGATTGACCTCCATCTGTTTCTTTGCCCTGTGCCTTAGCAGCAGCGGCGTATAGCCCAGTACCACGACACCGGCGATCACATAGAGGACAAACTGCCCAAACTGGATCTTTCCAATGAACTGCATGACGGCTCCCAGCACGATCACGCACATTCCCAGCATATTCACAAGGAAGCCGGATGCCTTTGAAAATGTATGATATAAAAGGAAGTCAAACAACTGCTCCTTTGTAAGCTGCACCTTCAGTTTTTCCATATGTAAAGTACCTCTCTCCTGATTTTAAAAAGTCCTCTTAATATGCACAACCCTATTGTAACATATAAGAGGACTTTTTTCACTTTTTTGTAATGAATTATGTTCGATTTTTTTCGTTTATTTTTGTTTCGGTTTCTTATTCTGCTACCGGAGCCGGTACGCTTGAGTCAACCTTGTAGCGTGCCCAGCCCTCCGGTGAGTAGATGCCAAGCTGTTTCTTCTGCATCAGTTTGTCGAAGAATGCTGTGATGAACGGGCAGAGGAACAGGGTAACAACGGATGCTGTCGCGCACTGTGCTGTAGCCATATCTACGTACTGAGCCATAGCCGGGTCTGCCTCGCCTACTGCCGCAGGTGTCATGGCAGAGTTCAGAGCGGTCGTACCGATGGCAGCGCCCATGGCGTTTCTCTCCTTCTTCGGAAGAAGAATGTTGTTTGTGAAGAAGAAGATCACTGCTGTAGCAGCGGATACCAGACCGAGAACGATGCCGGCAGCGCCTGCTGTGATGATGGTGTTGACATCTGTCTTTGCTCCGATGGAGATCGTCATGAAGAAGGTGACGATCGGCTGAGCTGTCGCGCATGCCTTTCTGAAGCCTGCGTCTAAGTTACCCCAGATGAAGCCGATGAGCAGCGGAACAAGTACTGCGATCAGAGAGTCGATCGGGATAGACGCCAGTCCTGTAGCTCCCAGAGCGATCAGTGTGAAGAACGGTCCGTCGTTCAGGGACAGGATGGAGATAGCTCCTGTGTCTGTCGCGTTACCAAACTGAGCGGACAGGGAAATGTACAGGGATCCGTTTGAGTTCGTGATGGTCGCGATCCATACGAAGGGAGCGATGCCAAGGAACCCTTCCGGTCCGCAGATGGCGCTTACCAGCATACCGATGATCACGCCAAGAAGGAACTTGGTGGCTGTCAGCGTCACGCCCTTGTAGAGAGGCATACCAACCTGCTTAATGTTGATGGCGGATCCGCATACGATCAGGAAAAATCCCATCATACAGGAGTTGCCATCGTAGAACAGGGCTGTCACATAGCCGCCCACCTGATAAACCTGGGGGCAGAACGTGGCAAGCAGCACCGCGATTACCAGGGGGATGATGACAAGTCCGCCCGGCAGCTTTTTCATTTTGTTCAAAAGATCCAGATCTTTTGGTTTCTTTACTTCTGTGTTTTCACTCATTTTTGCACTTCCTCCAAACCTTACTTCATACTTTGTGGTTTCCTACTTTCTTGCAGCCTCCCGGAACAGACGATCCACGATATCGCATGCTGTGTGGTCGTTTCCGGTGAGTCCGCCCTTGCCCACGATCGGAAGCCCGTCATAGCTTCCCACAAGCCTGCCAATGTCTGTCTGGGCAATTACATAATCCATTACTTCTATGCACTCTACACCAAGCTGGTAGCACACATTGACCATGGTGTCACCACCCGTTGTATAAAGTCCCGCAATCTTATCTCTTCCGCAGATCTCAAGGAGCTGGGAAATGATCGTTCCAAGTCCGGCATTGATCCTGTTGGCGCTCATGCCGCCCGCATAATGCCGCTTGTTGTCCTCCTCATCCAGGTTGAGAAGCTCCCCGTGGAGGGCTGTCTCAAAGAGGATGGCTCTGGGCTGGTTGTCGGATTTCAGCAGATCCTCCGCGATATGTACGGCCCGGAACACCTCGTCCAGAGCTGTGTCCCCGCCCTCGATGAGCTTGATGGGATCCACGCTGATGCGCACATGTCTGGGATCCTGGCAGAGCACCTCCATCTGCTTCTTCGTGACAGGTGTGGCGCTTCCGGCCGCTATGAGGACCGTCTTGCCGGTCTCATCCGCCTCAGGCGGAATGTTCGGCTCCTCTTCTTTAATCAGATTTCTGTAGTAAGCCAGCTTGGCTGTGAAGGGACCCGGATCCACCGCGATCACATTCCACTTCAGCTCAATACATGCCTTGGCGATCTCCTCCACGTCCTCAATGGTGATACCGTCCACGACAATGACCTCGCCGCCTGCTTCCCTGGCCTCCTTCAGGGCGTCCCGGATAGCCTCCTCACCCTGGAGCACCTTGTCCAAAGTGACAAGCTCAACCTGTCTCCTCGTCTGTCCCTCCAGAAGTCTTGGAATATAGTTTTCTTTCACAGGCGTCCGCACATCCTGGGCCACCGGTGTGTTGATCAGGGCCACGCCGTCGATGACAGAGTAGCCGCCCACAAGGATACGTCTGGACTGGGGCATGGCCGGCACTACGACCGCCACGCAGTCATCTCCCACCTGGTCCATCATGGCGTCGATCTCCACGCCCACGCCGCCTCTCAGGGTGGTGTCGATCCTCTTGGAAAAATATTTCACGCCCATGCGCTTCAGGGCGTCTGTCGCCGATTTTACCTTTGCATATGCCTCGTTCGCCGGAAGAGGACGGCTGTTGCTGCTGATGAGGATGGCGTCCAGCTCATCCACTCCCTCTCCCTTTAAAGCTGCTTCTTCATTAAAAAATACTGCTGTCCTTGCTTTTGACCTTGCAAGAAGTACACCCGTCGTTGTCGCGCCTGTCAGGTCGTCCGCCACTGCTCCGATTAATGGCATTACCTTTCTCCCCTTTCATGCTGCTTCGCCGCATACTCAGCGACTACCTTTGTTGACTCGATCATGCTCACACAGCCCGCAATTCCCTTTCCGGCAATATCAAACGCTGTTCCGTGATCCACGGAGCTTCTGATGAAGGGAAGTCCAAAGGTCAGTGTAACGGATTTCTCAAAATCCAGTGTCTTGCAGGCGATGTGTCCCTGGTCATGATAGAGGGACAGGATCGCGTCGTACTTGCCGGATTTTCCAATATGGAATACCGAGTCTGCCGGGCAGGGTCCCACGCAGTTGATGCCTCTCTCCTTTGCGGCCTCAACAGCCGGTCCGATATCTGTGATCTCCTCTGTCCCGAAAAGTCCGTGGTCTCCGTTGTGGGGGTTCAGTCCCGCAACCGCGATCAGCGGGTTCTCGATGCCCACCTTTCTCAGCTCCTTGTCAATGTTGATCACATCCTCGAGGATCACGTCCTTTGTGGCATAGTGACACGCGTCAACAAGTGACATATGGCGGCTCACGAAGAAGACACGAAGCTTATGGCAGGAGAACATGGTCAGCGCGTAGGGTGAGTTGGTGGCATGCTGATAGATCTCCGTATGTCCCGGCTCCTTTACGCCCACCAGCTTGATGGCTCCCTTGTGGATAGGCGCTGTGGACACAGCATCAATCTTCTTTGCCATTCCAAGCTCAATGGATTTCATGATCCAGTCTACAGCCATCTGTCCGGCCAGCTTCTGCTCCTTCCCCCACTCGATAGAGTCTGTATCGTAATCCCCTGTCTCCAGGATATCTACTGTTCCAAATTCATACTTTGCCTCAGAAGGATCGCTGATCTTATTGTACTTCAGCTCTTTGCCGAGAACCTTTGCGGCTCTCTCCATGATTGCCTCACTTCCGATCACAAAGGGGCGGCAGCACTCATGTATTTCCTTGTCCAGCATAGTGCCGACAACGATCTCCGGTCCAATGCCTGCCGGATCCCCCATAGTGATTGCTGTTACAGGTCTGAATTTTTCGCTCATTTTTCTCTTCCTTTCGTTTTGTTTTCGATTTCCTTTCTTTTTATGCTCTTATTCTATTACTTCCTTTTTCCTTTTTCAACTCCTTTTTGTAATTTCAGTACATTTATATATTTTTTATTTGTGTTTTTTGTGCATATCTTATACGATTTTCTGTCCGTTTTTTCGTTTTCTTTCGTTTTTTCGTTTTGTTATTTTTTTGACGTTTTTCCGAAAGATATATATTGCTCTTTTTCCGCATTTCATATATAATAAATCCAGGTACAAAATAAGCCCTCAGGGGCCGATTTTTTTGCGGGAACAAGAAAAATCAAGGGAAAGGATGTAGAATAATGAAGAAGAAACTGTATTTCGGAAGCAATCTCAAGATGTACAAAAACATCCAGGACACTGTAAAATATCTGCAGGACCTGGTTGCCCTGACAAAGGATATCAGCCGGGAGGAGATGGAGCTCTTCATCATCCCCTCCTACACTACTCTGGAGAGCGCCGCAAAGAACGTGGACCGCTCCTATGTCAAGCTGGGCGCCCAGAATATGTGCTGGGAGGACGAGGGTCAGTTCACAGGAGAGATCTCCCCGCTGATGCTGGAGGAGCTGGGGCTTGACCTTGTCATGATCGGCCACTCCGAGAGGCGCCACGTCTTCGGCGAGACGGACGCGGAGGAGAACCTGAAGGTAAAGGCTGCCCTGAAGCACGGATTTACCACACTGCTTTGCATCGGCGAGACAGCCGAGGAGAAGAACTTCGGCATCAGCCCGGAGGTGCTGCGCACCCAGCTGAAGGTGGGCTTCCACGATGTGCCGGTATCAGATGTTCCAAACATCTGGGTCGCCTATGAGCCCGTCTGGTCCATCGGCGTCAACGGCACCCCCGCTTCACCGGACTATGCGGAGGAGATGCACAAGGTCATCAAAGCCTGCCTCCTGGAGATCTTCGGCGACGCGGGCGCGGACATCCCGGTTCTCTACGGCGGCAGCGTGAACCCGGGTAACGCCAACGAGCTCATCGTGCAGCCCTCCATCGACGGCCTCTTCACCGGCCGGGCAGCCTGGCAGGCGGACAAGTTCGACAAGCTGATCCGGGACGCCATGAAGACGTACAGGGAGAAATACGGGGAGTAGGCGGAACTGTGTTCCGGCCCTGCCTCTTCTTACAGAAAGCATCTCAGAATATAAGAAAGCCATCTCGCGGGCACCTTTCCTGCCCGGAGATGGCTTTTATTTACCTGTCTCACCCTGCATCTGCACAGACGTATTCTATCTCTGTCATCCGATATCCGACGCCCCCTGCTCCCTCATGCGGTCCTCCGCCTCATCCATGGCCGCCAGAAGCTTCTCCCGCTGCTCGTCCACAAGGAGCCTCTTGTTGTACTTGTAGTACATGTCACAGTCGTTCTCCTTCAGGTACTGGACGCTGTAGTAGTTGGTGTTCAGCTCTGTCACAAAGGAGACCATCTCCTGGCTGTCCCCGAAGGCCGCCTCCATGAAGTAAAAGGCATTGTCCAAAGCCTTTCCGGTCCTCTCCAGGAGCTCCTCCCGCTTCCTGGTCTCCTTCTCGAACTCGGCCCGCACTCTCTCAAAGGCCTCCTCCGCCTGCTGAGGAGCCGTCAGGTTCTCCTCCTTCAGGAGCTGCTGATACCTCTCCAGCGTGTCGTTCACCTGCCGCAGCATGTGATCCGCCTCCTTTGTGAGCTGCCCGGACCGCCGCAGCCTTTCGTATTGCTCCCCGGCGGCCGCGGCCGTCTCCTCCAGACTGCCGCAGGCCTTGTAGCCCTTCAGACATGCAAAGAGCTTTGTCACGTACCGGTCGGCCAGATAGCTGTCCCGGAAGAGCTCCGAGAGCTTTCCAAGGAGCATCCCCACCACGCTGAGCCGCTCGTCAAAGGAGGCGAACTTCAGCTTTTCCAGTGTATCTTCACTGTACCTGCCCTCCAGGAGCTTCTCCAGCCCGTAGTCCTTTTTATATTTTGCAAACAGCTCCAGGTAACCCGCGAAATCCTTGGCGATCTTCCAGTGCTGAATGTACTGGTGCACCACCTCCCGGTCCACCTTCTTTCCCACAGCCTCGCAGGCCTTCAGGAACTCCGACAGGTCCTCCCAGCCCCTGGCGGTGGCGAACATGCGGCCGTCCACCGTGGTCTCCATCCTGTAAAAATACTCTCTTTTCAGCTCCAGGTAGGACAGAATGGCCGGGTGGATGCCTGCCTGCCAGGCGTACTCCCGCCAGACGCCGTAGTTCTCCTCCACGTCGATGCGGCGGATCCGGTCCAGAGTCACCACGTCAAACTCCCGAACCGACTTATTGTACTCCGGCGGGTTCCCGGCTGCCACGATGATCCACCCCTCCGGCACCCTCTGGTTGCCGAACATCTTGCACTGGAGGAACTGGAGCATGGTGGGGGCCAGCGTCTCGGAGACGCAGTTGATCTCGTCGATAAAGAGGATCCCCTCCCCAAGTCCCGTCTCCTCCATC
The DNA here is from genome assembly GCF_000765215.1 of Eubacterium sp. ER2. Taxonomy (GTDB): domain Bacteria; phylum Bacillota; class Clostridia; order Lachnospirales; family Lachnospiraceae; genus Claveliimonas; species Claveliimonas intestinigallinarum. Next base: position 12,446 of record NZ_JPJE01000006.1, on the reverse strand, counting down.
TTGTCGTAGACGGAGGCGATGATTTCGCTCATAGTGTACTCTGTGACAGAGAAGGTCTTCCCGCCGTACACCTTCTCCCGGATGAAGGGGAGGCCTATGGCGCTCTGCCGGGTGTGGTGGGTGATGGTGTAGGACACCAGACCGATCCCGCACTCCCTGGCGATCTGCTCCATGATCTGAGTCTTGCCGATGCCCGGTGGACCCATGAGAAGGATGGGCCTCTGGCGGACGGCAGGGATCATGTACTCCCCGTAGGCGTCCTTTTCCAGATAGGCCTCTATGGAGTCCTTGATTTCCTGTTTGGCTCGTTTTATATCCATGCTGTATCTCCTTTTTCCTCCGGTTCTCTCCCGGACATATTCTCAATCTCCTCTTTCTCCAGCACCAGCTTGATGGCCCAGGGCGGCACCTCCCTGTCCTCATAGTCCTCCTCCAGGAAGACAAAGGCTGTCTCGTAGGGCGGCATCTTTGACGGGTAACCCCCCTGCCCGTCAGTGAAATAGATGAGCCCCTTCAGCTGATGGAACTCCTTTTTCTCAAGGAGTCCGTTCACGTAGTCGAAGGCGGGCCGGAAGTCGGTTCCTCCCTCGCCCCGCAGCTCCAGCTCATCCATGTACTCCTTCAGCTCTTCCCGGCTGGTGATCTTCCGGTCCGACTGGACCTGGTCGTCGCACTGGATGATGTGGATATTCACCCTGTGAAAATAGCTGTCCTGTTCGCTTAAGACCCCGTAGGTCTCCTCCAGGAATTTTTTCACCAGCTCCCCGGAGCAGGACATGGAGGTGTCGACCACAATGACAAACTCTTCGATCTTCTTCGTCTCCTTCCACTCCTGAGGCTCGATGAGAGGCATATTCCCATAGAGGGACAGGCCGTAGCTGTAGAACACGTAGTCAAAGGAGTCCTGGTCCACAGACACCTCCTCCTTCAGAACCGCGAATTTCTTAAGGAACTCCCGGTAGTTGTAACGCTCTCTGTTCTCCACCTTCACCTGGCCCAGAAGATCCCCCGCCGCCGATGCCGCCTCCTTTGAGAAGGTCTCCAGCTCTGTCTGTGTCCTCTCGCTCTGGTTCTGCCACCGGTTCTCGATCTCCTGCTTTCTCTCCCGGTCGTCATCCGCAGGCCAGTACTTGTGGCTGTCCGTGAAAAACTCCCGCTCCAGCTCCCCCAGCTTTCGCTCCGGCAGATCCCATCTCTCCAGGCAGCCGTAGATCTTCTCCGCCGTCAGCACCTTCATCTCTTCTCTCAGCTTCCGGTAGGTCTCCTGCCGCAGCCAGGATTTCCCCCGCCTCACGGTCCGTATATACATACTGTCCGTGATGGACTCAGCCGCTATATCGCAGGCCAGATCCCAGAGCCGCCGGTCCCGCCCCTCTCTCCGGATAAGATGGCGGAACAGGCAGTGGAGCACCATGTGCAGGTACAGCCGGCACATGTCCACCTGGCTCTCCCGGTAGATGCCTCCTATCCGCCCCGGATGATAGTAGATAGCAAAGCCGTCTGTGGCCGCCGGCTCCGCCGTCAGATCCATCACATAGGAAAAGCCGGAGAGAGCCACATCCAGGAACCGCATGCTCAGATACAGCTCGTTTCTTACAAGGATCAGTATATCCCTGCCGATACCGGCAAGCTGTTCACCTGCAGTCTGCTGTTTTTCCCTCTGGTCTGTCATAGCTCAAACACCTTTTTCTTCCCCGGAAACAGCCGTCTTCTCTCATCCATGAGAAAGCCCAGCATCTCCGCCTCCTTTTTCTTTGCAGCCGCGTCAACGGCCGCCTCCAGCGCCTCCCGGTCCCAATAGCCGGCCTCCCCGAAAAATCGAAGCATGTGCAGATCCCCCTGTTCCACGTAGACTTTGCCTGCGCAGGACATGTGGTCTCTCAGATAGGCCTCGTATCTCTTCCTGGCCTCCTCCGCCAGCCTGTAGGGCCAGCACAGCCTCAGAGCCGCCAGCTGCAGGGCGTCCTCCCGGCTCTCCTCGGCCACGGCTCTGGGAAAGAGCCGGTCGTACTCCGCGAAATTCAGCTCCCGGTCATAAAAGCACTGGCGATAGTCCCCGCCGGATCCGTGGTAGTGAGTCTCCACGATCCGGGCCGGAGTGTTCTCCACCGCCTCCTCGTAGTGCTCGGGGAAGAGGAGCCTGGCCTCCTCCTCCCTTCCGTCCGCCCGGTGATAGACAAGGGTCACACAGAGGGCGTACCGCAGCTCATCCACAAGGAATTTCAGGGAGGACTTCTCTCCCCTGTAGTGGTCAATGCGTATCTTACGCAGGGCGCAGCCATTGAAGGCCCCCGATCCCACGTCCATCAGAGCGTCCGAGAAGGACAGGCTGCGCAGCCCAAAGCACCTGTAAAAGCTGTAGTTTCCAATTTTCTCCATATGGGGCGGCAGCTCGATCCGCACAGCCCTGGTCCTGGCAAAGGCGTAGGGAGCCGCCCACCGGACCGGCTCCCCCTCTATCTCATCTGGTATGCGGACCTCCTCTGTGTCCGCCGCCTGCTCCAGCAGGATTCCCTCCGGCTCCCGCCTGTAGCGGGCTCCCTCCAGAGTGAACGCTCCTGCCTCTTCCTTTCTGTTTATCTCCATCATTGTTCGCTCTTCTGCTCGTTCTGGCCTTTCTGTTCTCTCTGCTCCCGGATCTGCTTCTGGACCGCCTCGTGCTCCCGCACCAGCTCATCGTGAAGCTCCACGGAGCTCCAGTTCATGTTAGTGGGAGTCAGGGCCGCCTTCAGTGCAATCTGGATCCCCTCCTTGCGGAAGTAGGCCAGCATCTGGTTCATCTGGGCGTCCGTGAGATTGCAGATGACCAGCATCTCCTCCTCAAAGCCCTCTCCCTCATAGACCTCCTCCGTCCGCTCTATCCGGGTCACGCCGGACAGGGCGCCGATGGGCTGCAGGTAATCCTCCTTCGCCACGCTGCGGATCTTGATGCCCATGAGCACGAAGATAAATTTCACTTTATCGGTTCTCGCTTTATCTGTAAAATTGTACAACAATACACTTCCTCTTGCTGCCATGCTCTTTTGTCTCTCCTTTCAAGCAATACCTCGGGATACACTCTATATCATGTGTGCTCCCTCTTAACAGTATAGCAGATGTGGTAGTGTATGGCCAGTGTTGTTTTAGTCAGACATTCTGTCAGACATTTCTCCAGAAAATTATGTGAATTCCATTGTCCCTTTTTCAATTTATGTTATACTCTCTTTTACGGAGCAGACGTGTTGCAGGGTGGCTGGCCTCTATCTCTACTACATAGGATGGAGGTGATGCAGATGGATAAGAAACCGTTTGATTTTAAAGATCTGATGGCTTTTGGAATGTTCATTCTGGCATTACTGACATTCGTTTTTACGTTTATCAGATAATGTCCTAAGCGCAGAAGAACCACCCCGTAAACTTTGGCGAGTGTAAAGGGTGGTCTTCTGTACTTCCTTATATAACCAGCCAGCCACCTTGGTGGACGGCTGCTCCTATTTCATTTTCACTATAGCATGTTCTCTGAAAATTTTCAACCTGCTACTCTTCTCAAGCCCAGTACTTTTCCATGCACTCCCGGACCTTCTCCTGAGAAACCGTAAACTTTTCGCCCACCTTCTTCTCCGTCACTTCCCTTGTCTGGCCCAGCTCCCGGCAGGTCTCCACAAGCGCCCTTATGCCCGTCTGGAGCCCCTGCTCCATTCCGCTGTCAACGCCCGACTGGTACAGATCCTCCAATGCCTTGCACATGTTCACTGTCCCCTCCTTTCTGTCCTTTTCCTCTCTCATGCTTTCCATCACGCCTCCTGCATGCAGCATCTCTCTTACCGCGCGGTAGGTATCCGCGTCTACATTCTGAAAATACTCTCTGTGCCTGTCCACATACTTTTGAAGTTCTCCCATATCTCCCCTATATTTTAGCATACCGAAGACAAGCTGTAAATCGCTGGTAAACCTTTCAGGCTCCCGTATGTTTCCCACATCCACCAGATTGATGCGGTAATCCGGCACATAGCTTTCCAGCATTTTCCGCACCCGCTCCTCCTGTCCGCCGGGGAACATGCCGTAGAGATCTCTGCTTCCGTCCCACTCATCCTCCCCGCAGTAGAGCACAAGCGTGATAACAGGGCAGATTCTGTCCTCCCTTCGCAGGCCGGAGAAGAACTCCTCCCCGGTTATTTTCCCTGCTCCCTCTTTTCGTCTGTTGCTCTCGCCGATCCCGCGGATCTGCTCCGTGTAGGAGAGGCTGTCGTAGAGCATATTGCGGACAGGCATAGCGTAGTGGACGCTGGACTGGCTCTCACAGGCCAGCATGGCCAAATAAGGGCCCTTCTTCCACTGCATGACAATATCCCGGTACCTCTGCACCTGCCTCTCCTTCTTCTCCTGATCCGGCACCAGGATATCCGACTCTCCTCTTGCCTCCTCCAGATCCTCCGGCCGGACAACCTGCTCTCCGTCAAAGACCACTCCGTTGAACAGATCCGCAAATCTGCCCCTGTCCCTCATCCAGTGATTGACAGCCGTACTGCTCTTCCCCATAGGCGTACCTCCTCTTTCGTTTTTCCTTACATCAAATGGAACCTGCGGCAGATCCTGCCAGAAAATCCCGAAACATATCCGTCCTGCAGACAGTCGGATAAAAGTGACCAGGCAGACAAGAAAAAATCTGCCTGTTGTAAATGTAAAATGACTATACCACCTCCGGCTTCCGAAGTCAATATGTAAATTAAAAACCATGGATTTTAAACGGCAGCCCCCATACAGCCAAAAAACAGCCTGCGCCGGGACACGCTTCCCGGGCACAGGCTGTCAGCCTCTCATGTCTATTCGTCTTCCGTGTAAACTCTCTCAATGTGCATGGCCAGATAGCCGATCTCCGTGTCGGACAGAGTCTTTCCCAGATGCTTCCCAAGGTGGGCGCACACCGTCTCTGCAATCCGGTAGGAGCCGGGAAACTCCCTGCTGATATACTGGTTCATGTTCAGCTTCAGCTCCTCCCCGGTGACCGCCCGGGCCGCCATATACCTGATGTGGTTCATGAGCCGGTTGTAGGAGAGAGTCTGTACCGCGATCCTTTTCCCCGCGTCTTCCTCGATCATGGTGATGCACTCCCGCACAGCCGCAGCGATCTGCATGGCGCTTGACACCTTCTCCCCGGCGGTGGCCGCATGGACGTGGAGGGCCACGTAGCCGATCTCATCGTCCGGCACCTCCAGCCCTTCCTCCTCCATAAGGAGCCTGCGGACCAGGGAGGCCGCCTTGAACTCCTTGTAGAAGAGCACCTGGATATCCTGGGTCAGCAGATTGGCAATGACCTCGCCCCGCCGCATCCGGCTCACCGCAAAGGCAATGTGGTCCGCCATGGGAAACAGCACGCCCCGGTCCACGTGAGCGAACTCCTTCGCCGCCTCATTGAGGACAGCGTCCGCCATCTCCAGATATCTGGGATCGATCTCCTTGAAAAGGTCCTTTGCCTTTCCTCTCTCTGACACAGACTGCAGAGAATAGACCACGCTGTCCGGCGCGGGCTCGATCCTCTCGCTGACCTTTTTGCCAAAGCCGATCCCCTTCCCCATGATCAGATATTCCTGGCTGGCACCGTCCAGCACCAGCACAGCGTTGTGATTTAACGCTTTTATCACACGATACATACTTCTCTTTCCTCTCCCGCGGAACATGTTCCTACTCGTAAATATCAATCGCAAACAGATCCTCGCCTGCCCGGATTTCCCCTTTCCCGAGGAGGCGGATCTTCTGGTTGTCCTCCAGGGCTGTGCAGAGGATGGGAGACACCAGGGAGGGGGCATGGCTCTTCACATAGTCGATGTCCACCCTCATGATGGGCTCTCCCTTTTTCACCTTTCCTTCCTCCTTCAGGATCTCAAAGCCCTCTCCGTTCAGCCCCACTGTGTCAATGCCGATGTGGAGGAGCATCTCAACGCCCTCCTCTGTCTGGAAGCCCACCGCGTGCTTTGTGGGGAACACGAAGCAGATCTCGCCGTCCGCCGGGGCGCAGATGGTCGCTGACGTGGGCTCCACGACCGCTCCGTCCCCCATCATCCTTCCGGCAAATCCCTCGTCCGGCGCTGTGGACAGGTCCGCCGCGATGCCATCCGCCGGGCTCCCGATGATGATGCTCCTTACAGGCTTTCTCTCTTTTTCCTCTTTGTCCGGCGCCGCTCCGGCGTCCGCCCTGTCCGCTCCAGCAGCGTTCTCCTGCCCCCTGCTCCCCGGCTGTGCCGGCTCCTTTTCAGTGGGCTGTACTTCCTCCTCCGGCGCTGTCTCCAGATAATCCTCCAGGTTGGACTTGATGACCGTCACCTTGGGGCCGTAAATGACCTGCACGCCGTTTCCCTTGTGGACCACGCCGGATGCCCCGGTGGACTTCAGAAGGGCGTCATCCACAAGCTCTGCCCTGAACACGGTACAGCGCAGCCTTGTGGCGCAGCAGTCCACGTCGGAGATGTTTTTCTTTCCCCCAAGTCCCCGGCAGATCATGGCAGACACCTGATCCTCAGGCTCTGCGTCCCCGCCGCCCTGCCGGGCTTTTCTCTCGTTTACATCCTGGCGGGTGTAGAGCTTGACCTCCTCGCTGTCATCTCTTCCCGGCGTCTTGTAGTCGAATTTTTTGATCATAAATGAGAACACAAAGTAGTACACCACAAAGTAGCCGATACCCACAATGACGATCCAGATCCAGTTGGTCTTCTCATTTCCCTGGAGCACGCCAAAGAGGAACATGTCGATCAGGCCGCCGGAGAAGGTCATGCCCACGCCCACATTGAAAATGTGCATCAGCATGTAGGCCAGCCCGGCAAACACACAGTGTACCGCATACATCAGAGGCGCCACAAAGAGGAAGGTAAATTCCAGCGGCTCCGTGATGCCTGTGATCATGGATGTGAGGGCCGCTGAGAGAAGAAGACCGGCCACAGCCTTTTTCTTCTCCGGCTTTGCCGTCCTGTACATAGCCAGCGCGGCCCCCGGAAGCCCGAAGATCATGAGGGGGAATTTCCCGGACATGAAGCGCGTGGCGGACACGGCAAAATGCTCTGTGGACGGGTCAGCAAGCTGGGCGAAGAAGATATTCTGGGCTCCCTCCACCATCTGGCCTGCCACTTCCATGGTTCCGCCCACGCCTGTCTGCCAGAAGGGAAGATAAAACACGTGGTGAAGTCCAAAGGGGATCAGGGCTCTCTCCAGGAGGCCGTACACCCAGGTTCCCGCGTAGCCGGAGTTCAGCACAAGGTCGCCCACACTGTAGATGCCGGTCTGGATCACAGGCCATATGTAGAACATGGCAATGCCCACGCCGGTGTACACCAGGGCGCTGATGATGGGCACAAACCTTGTCCCACCGAAGAAGGACAGCACCTGGGGCAGCTCGATCTTGTAAAACCGATTGTGGAGAGCCGCCACCCCGAGGCCCACGATGATGCCGCCGAAGACGCCCATCTGCAGGGAGGTGATGCCAAGCACAGATGTGGTGGCGCCGTCCAGCATGTTCCCTGTTCCGCCGTAGATGTCGATCATGGCGCTGATGGAGGCGTGCATGATAAAGAAGGCGATCACCGCCGCCAGGGCTGCCACCTCCTTCTCCTTTTTCGCCATGCCGATGGCCACGCCCATGGCAAACACAAGGGGCAGGTTGTTGAACACCACATTGCCGGCAGCGCTCATGACCGTGAACACCGCGTTCAGGATCGTCCCCGATCCCATGATGCCTGTCAGGCCGTAGGCGCTGAGCATGGTCTCGTTGGTAAAGGATGAACCGATACCGAGCAGAAGTCCGGCCACAGGCAGGATTGCGATGGGAAGCATAAAGGATCTTCCCACTCTCTGAAGAACACCAAAAATTTTGTCTTTCATTTCTCTTTCTCCTTTTCTTTTGAGGAGATGTCTCTGTGTGTCCCTGCCCTGGCTTTCTGATGGAGCTCCGGTCTCCGGAGCTCCCGCGCCGGGCGCGGCCGCCCGGAGGCGGCTTCCTTGTACGCCCGTGCGCATCCTACGGTGGCTTTTTATTTTATGAGAGTCGCACGGACTCACATAAAATAAAAAGGCATTAACCCACATAAACACTCCTGTCATTTATGTATAGTTAATGCCTGCTTCCCAGTTACATACTATGCTTAAACTTTACCCTGTTTTTCTCTGTATGTCAAGATTTTTTTCGCAGATCCCGTATTTCCTGCCAACGGATCACACTGCATCCGCGCCGGCGCTACATGTACTTTCTCACGATGGCCTGCATGGTGTGCCACTTCTGCTCCATGTCCTCCACCAGCTTGAACTGCGTCCTGCACCGGTCCAGATTGTGGTCCTTTCTGTGGATCTTGAAGTAGGTGTCTCCCTGGAGATAATCTGTCAGGAAGCGCATGCCGCACTCGTAGGTCATGGTCTTGGCTCCCATGGGCAGCTCCAGGATCTCCCTCTCTGTCAGCTTGCCGCCGCAGCCCTCGATAAATCCTCTGGCGTAGATGTCAAACAGATCCATGCTGCAGGACACAAGGCTTAAGTCCCTCTCGTCCTCGGCAGCAGTGCTGGCTCCAAAGCGGATGGAGTCGCCGAAATCGTTCATGGCGAGTCCCGGCATCACAGTGTCCAGGTCGATGACACAGATACCCTTTCCTGTCTTGTCATCGATCATGATGTTGTTCAGCTTTGTGTCATTGTGTGTGACGCGCAGGGGCAGCTCGCCCTTCTCCTGCATCTCGCTGAAGTAGTTGGCAATGGATTTCTCCCTGGCCCGGACGAACTCGATTTCCTTCTTCACGGCTGCGGCACGGCCCATCACGTCCTCCTTCACCGCCTGCTCAAACACGGCAAAGCGTGCTCTCGTATCGTGGAAGCCCTCAATGGTCTCATGGAGTGTCTCCGCCGGGAAATCCGCCAGCAGGCGCTGGAAGTTCCCAAAAGCCACGGCGCTCTCGTAGAAGTCCGCCGGCTTCTCCACCTTGTCATAGCTGGTAGCGCCTGTGATAAACTTGTAGGACCTCCAGTAATTTCCCTCTGTGTCCTCGTAGTAGGGCTTTCCGTCCTTTGCAGGGATCACATTCAGCGTCTCTCTCTCCGGGTCTCCCCCATTCTCCGCGATCCTCTCCTTCAGGTAGGATGTAACATTCATGATGTTCTCCATCAGCTCCACCGGCTTCCCAAACACCTCGTTGTTCATCCGCTGGAGAATGACCTTCAGCCTTCCCATCTCCCCGATCTCGTAGGAGAGCAGAAATGTGTCGTTAATATGTCCGCTGCCGTAGGGTCTGCAGTCTGTCAGCCTTCCCTCAAACCGGAAATTCTCAATCGCCTCGTGAATTTTTTCCTGTGTCAGTTCCTTCATATTCTTGTTCCCTCCTGGAATTATAGGTTCTTCTCGCTCTTTCTGGGACAATTGTAATATAAAGAAATCCGGAAATCTTTGTCTGATATTTTCCTTATTTTGCATTATCTGCACAGGATGGGCGATGGGCGCTCCCGGCTCAAGCCGTCTTCTGTTACTCGTTGGGCTTCTGGTAAAACTTTCCCGCCACCTGCTCTGTCTTCATGAGATTGACAAAGGCGTGGGGATCTGCCTCCTTGATGGCCCGTATCACTTTCTTGCTCTCCGCGCTGGATACGACCGAGTACACGATCTTCCTCTCCCTGTCCTCGTAGGCTCCCTGCCCCTCGATGATGGTGGCGCCGTGGTGAGTCGTCCCGGCTATGGCGTCATAGACCTCCTCCGCCCTGTTGGTTACTGCAAACACTGTCTCCTGCTGATATTTCTTGTAGAGCATATGCAGCACCTGGGTGGAGGTGTACTGGAAAATGATAGAGTACAGCGCCTTGTCCCAGCCGAACAGGAGACCGGCAACCGCCAGGATCAGCACATTCAGCCCCAGCACTACGTTCCAGGAGTCTATCCCCTTCTTCTCCGACAGATAGATGGCGATAAAATCCGTTCCCCCGGTGGTGGCGTTCATATGAAGGCACAGGCTGATGACAAAGCCGTTAATAAGTCCCCCGAAAATACTGATAAGCAGCGTGTCGTAGGTGATCGCATAGCCCGGCAGCATATCGGTCAGCACACTGGTAAGCACGATCATCAGGCAGGAGTAGAGCGTAAATTTCCTTCCAATATAGCGGAAGCCGATATAGACCGGCACCGCGTTCAGCGCCACGTTGACTACCGTGTAGGGGATGGTCACATGGAAAAACATGTCCCCGGCCCTCTGGATGAGGAGAGCCAGACCTGTGGCGCCGCCCGGATAGAGTCCTCCGGTCCGGACAAAGGATTTAATGTTCAGGGCCATGATGACCGCTGCAATGCAGATTACTATGATCCTCTTTATATCTTTTTTTGGTTCAAATTTCATACGATCTCCCCCTTGCAGACTCTCCCGCTATTTGCTCTTTCCGCGGGAGTGGACGTAGGCTGTCAGAGCGCCCACGATCTCCTCCATGGAGCGCGCTGTCTCCGGATCGGAGCAGGGGATCCGCCCTGCGATCCGGCGCACGTAGTCCCGCTCCTCCACAATATCCAGGCTCTCCCGGAAATTGAGGTCGTAAAAATAGGCCAGGTAGGACACCCAGAAATCCATCAGCGTCACCCGGTCCGAGGAGAGAATAGACTTCCCCGCCATCACCTCCGCCTTCACCTTCGGCGAAATCTTCTGAGCTCCGATCTCCTCCGCCGTGCCCCCCGCAAAGGTCTCCAGCGGGTCCTCCAGCTTCACCCGGCAGTTGTCCAGCTTGTCCGCATCCCGGATGAGCCTGGCGTGGAGGAGGGTGCGGGGATCTTCCACCCCTTCCAGCCTGTAGTCGCTGTGCTTTGCTATGGCCGTCCGGATGATGCCGTCCCAGGTGTCCTCGGGGAGAAAGTCCCGTATCATCCCCTCCCCAAAGAGAAGCTCCACCCCGTAGGCGGCGTGGTCCATAGTCTCCGGCAGAAAGCTGTCAAACCTCCTGAGCTGCTCAAACCTTCCGATGTCGTGAAGCAGGGCGATGATCCGGGCCAGCTGCGTGTCCTCCTCCCCCAGACGCATCCGCTTTGCCAGAGCCGTGCTCTGGGCCACCACGCCGTAGGTGTGAGTAATCTTCAGCCTCACCTTTCCGTCCTTCCGGTCATATCCGTTCAGATACTGCTCAAAGACCTCCCTGGCCCGGCTGTAATCAATCCCCATCCTGTTCTCCATTCTTCTCCCCAAACTTCTCCTTGTAGCTGTCAATGGCTCTCTCAATGATCTCCACGGCCTCCATAGGGCCGCCAAAGGAGCTCACCTCTGTCTCCTTTCCCTCCAGGCTCTTGTAGATGGAGAAGAAATGCTTCAGCTCCTCGAAAATATGCTTGGGCAGCTCCTTGATATCCGTGTAGCCCATGTAGGTGGGGTCGCCGTAGGGGATGGCGATAATCTTGTCGTCTCCCATGCCCCCGTCCTCCATGCTCATGACACCGATGGGGTAGCACCGCACCAGTGTCATGGGGACAATGGCCTCCGAGCAGAGCACCAGGACATCCAGGGGATCCTTGTCGTCCCCGTATGTCCGGGGGATAAAGCCATAGTTCATGGGATAGTGAGTGGCTGTGAAAAGCACCCGATCCAGCATGAGCATGCCTGTCTCCTTGTCCATCTCATACTTCATGTTGCTCCCCTTCTGAATCTCGATCACTGCCATAAAATCCGTAGGGAAAATCCTCTCCTCACCGATATCGTGCCAGATGTTCATAATACCGCTCCTTCCTCGTTCAGGGACGCCAAAAATCTCGCCTGCGCCCCTGCGTTTTTCTGCCTATTATTTTACCTCCTTTGACAGGGCAAATCAACGAAAAGCCAGCCATTTCCTTGAAATCCGGCGGAAATTGCGCTATACTCTTGTGTGGAATTGTTAAACGTTTATTATTTAAGGAGTTTATATGGACGACAGGCTGCAGGAACAATTTTTTTCTTCTATGATGTGTTTTAAAAAGCTGGAAGCTGCCTTTTCTCTGGAATGTGAGATGCAGATGAATGAGATGGCGATCCTCCGGGATATCCTGGGAGGCTGCAGCGTCAGCGGCAGCTCCTGCACGAACCTCAACGTGCCCAAGATGCAGGAGCGCCTCCGCATCTCCAAGCCGGCCGTCTCCTATATACTGAACACCCTGGAAAAGAAAAACTACATTGTCCGGGAGATCGACGCAAAGGACCGCCGGAAGATCTCCATCAGCGCCACCCCTGAGGGAGAGGAGGCAGCCCGCCGATCCATGGAAAAATGCGACCAGGCCTGGGAGGAGCTCCTCCGGGAATTTGGCGAGGATAATATGCGCCAGCTTGTAGAGCTTCTCACCTCCCTCAATGAGCTCTCCTGCTGCCTGGGACAAAAGGACAAAAAATAAGGACAGCCTGCCGGCTGTCCTTACAGACTGTAGACAAAGGTGGTGCTGGAGCCCTAGCTCCAGCACCACTCTTTTTGCCAAAATGCCAACTCCCATATTTTCTTATAAAGGATAA
>NZ_JPJE01000054.1 GCF_000765215.1 Eubacterium sp. ER2 | reverse complement strand
GGACGAGGCCATGAACGAGTACAACCGGAAAGTGAGACCAAAGGAGCTGTAGGGATATGAGAGCGCTGACAATGCCGCTTGAGGAGCTTGCGGAATTTGAGGAGATAAAAAAAGAGCAGAAAAAGGGAAAGGGAGTCCTGCAGGTGTCGGGCTGTGTCCGCTCACAGAAGACCCATCTTGTCTACGCCCTCTCCGGCGAGGCGGGAAGGCGCGTCATCGTCTGCGCCAGCGAGTCGAAGGCCAGGCAGATGTATGAGGAATACCGCTTTCTTGACAGCGATGTCCGGTTCTATCCGGCCAAGGATTTCCTCTTTTACCAGGCGGATATCCGCAGCAAGGAGCTGATGAGCCAGCGGATGTCCGTCATCCAGGCTGTGCTGGAGCAGGAGAGGATCACGGTAGTGCTGAGCTTTGACGCCCTCATGGACGCCCTGCCTCTCCCGGGGGCCGTGCGGGATCAGGCCATAGCCATTGAGAACGGGGCTGCCATTGACTTTCAGCAGGTGCAGAGGCGTCTGGCGCAGGCCGGGTATGACAGGGAGGCCCAGGTGGAGGGGCCGGGACAGTTCGCGGTGCGGGGTGGCATACTGGACATCTTTCCCATTACCGAGGAGCTGCCTGTGCGGATCGAGCTGTGGGGAGACGAGGTGGACTCTGTGCGCACCTTTGACGTGGAGAGCCAGCGGTCTGTGGAGAATCTGGACCGGGTTCTTGTGTATCCCTGTGAGGACGCGGAAAAGGAGGGAAAGAGAGTCTCCTTTCTGGACTATTTTCCCGGGGAGGACACCATTCTCTATCTGGATGAGCCGGTGCGCCTCCTGGAGAAGGGGGACGCGGTGGAGAGCGAGTTCGTGGAGGCCCAGGCCAAGCGGATGGAGAGCGGTTACCAGGTCAGCGACGGGGAGATGATCCTCTACCATCCGGCGGATATCGCGAAGAAGATGAACCAGTACCCCTGTGTGGGGCTGTGCGCCCTGGAGACCAGGTGCCCGGAGTTTAAGATCCGGGGAAAATACAGCCTGGAGACAAAGAGCGTGAACCCCTACAACAACAGCTTTGAGATGCTCACCCGGGATCTGAAGCGGCTGAAGAGAGAGGGCTACAGGGTAGTCCTCCTGTCCGGCTCAAGAACCAGGGCAAAGCGCCTGGCGGAGGATCTGCGGGACTACAATCTGAGCAGCTTTTACAGCGACGAGATGGACCGGGAGGTGGAGCCGGGGCAGATCATGACCGCCTACGGCCACGTGGGGGAGGGGTACGAGTACCCTCTGCTGAAGTTCGAGGTCATCTCGGAGACAGACATTTTCGGGAAGGTAAAGAAGAAAAAGAAGCGCCGCACCTACGAGGGCAGGAAGATCCAGAGCTTCTCCGAGCTGAAGGTGGGAGACTATGTGGTCCATGAAAACCATGGCATCGGCATCTACCAGGGCATCGAGAAGATCGAGGTGGACAAGGTGGCCAAGGACTACATGAAGATTTCCTACGCCCAGGGGGGCAACCTCTACATCCCTGCCACTCAGCTGGATCTGATCCAGAAGTACGCCAATGCGGACGCCAAGAAGCCGAAGCTGAACCGGCTGGGGACCCAGGAGTGGACAAAGACCAGGACGAGAGTGCGGGGAGCGGTCCGGGAGATCGCAAAGGACCTGGTGGCTCTCTATGCGGCCCGGCAGGAGCAGGAGGGCTATGTCTACGGCCCGGACACGGTCTGGCAGCGGGAGTTTGAGGAGATGTTCCCCTTTGAGGAGACGGAGGACCAGCTTGCGGCCATCGAGGCTGTGAAGCATGATATGGAGAGCCCCAAGATCATGGACCGGCTCATCTGCGGGGACGTGGGCTACGGGAAGACGGAGATCGCCATCCGGGCGGCCTTCAAGGCGGTTCAGGAGAACAAGCAGGTGGTCTACCTGGTTCCCACCACTATCCTGGCCCAGCAGCACTACAACACCTTTGTCCAGAGGATGAAGGAGTTCCCGGTGCGGGTGGATCTGATGTGCCGTTTCCGCACTCCGGCCCAGCAGAAGAAGACCATTGAGGACACGAAGCGGGGGCTTGTAGACATCATCATCGGCACCCACCGGGTCCTGAGCGACGACCTGAAATACAAGGACTTAGGGCTCCTCATCATCGACGAGGAGCAGAGGTTCGGCGTGCAGCACAAGGAGAAGATCAAAAAGCTGAAGGAAAATATCGACGTACTGACTCTGACCGCCACTCCTATCCCGAGGACGCTCCACATGAGCCTCATCGGCATCCGGGACATGAGCGTCCTGGAGGAGGCGCCGGAGGAGAGGATGCCCATCCAGACCTATGTTATGGAGTACAACGATGAGATGGTGCGGGAGGCCGTCGAGCGGGAGTGCGCCCGCCAGGGGCAGGTGTACTACGTCTACAACCGGGTGGAGGACATCGTCGAGGTGACGGCCCGGATCCAGAGGCTGGTGCCGGATGTGACGGTGGCCTTTGCCCACGGGCAGATGCGGGAGCATGAGCTGGAGAAGATCATGTACGCCTTTATCAACCGGGAGATCGACGTCCTTGTGTCCACCACCATCATTGAGACGGGGCTGGACATCTCCAACGCCAACACCATGATCATCCACGACGCGGACCGGCTGGGTCTCTCCCAGCTCTACCAGCTTAGGGGTCGGGTGGGCAGGTCCAGCCGCATGGCCTACGCATTCCTTCTCTACCGGAAGGATAAGCTTCTGAAGGAGGTGGCGGAGAAAAGGCTCTCCGCTATCCGGGAGTTCACAGACCTTGGATCCGGGTTCCGGATCGCCATGAGGGATCTGGAGATCCGCGGCGCAGGCAATCTTCTGGGAGCTGAGCAGCACGGACACATGGAGGCGGTGGGCTACGATCTCTACTGCAAGATGCTGAACGAGGCGGTGAAGCACCTTAAGGGAGAGACGGAGGAAGAGGAGACCTTCTCCACCACCATCGACCTTAACGTGGACGCCTTTATCCCGGACACCTACATCCCCAACGAGTACCAGAAGCTGGACGTGTACAAGCGGATCGCGGCCATCGAGAACGAGGAGGAGATGGAGGATATGCTGGAGGAGCTGATCGACCGGTTCGGGGACATCCCACGCAAGGTTCAGCAGCTTCTGAACATTGCGGGCCTCAAGGCCCGGGCCCACAGGGTCTACGTGACGGCCGTGGAGCAGAAGGGAAGCCAGTATGTATTTACCATGTACGAGAAGGCCAGGGTCAATCCTTTGAAAATACCGGATATGCTCTCCTCATACAGGGGAGATCTGGTCTTCCGGGCGGAGGAGCCCCCCAGCTTTGTCTATGAGAAGAAGGGCGGCAGCCGGAGGGCGAAGGATGAGGACGCTCTGGAAGTCGTGAAAAAAGTGTTAATTTCCCTGGAGGGATTGCTTGAATAGACAAAAAAAGCTATAATGGGGAATAGGCATTTTAAAGGAGGATAAAAGCGATCATGAAAAAGAGAGCAGTCATTTTGCTGCTGGCCGGCCTGCTGGCGGCCGGATCACTGACCGGGTGCGGGAGCCTGGAGGACAGTGACGTAGTGGCAACTGTGAATGATACAGATATTACAGCGGGCGTGGCAAATTTCCTTGCCAGGTACACCCAGGCCCAGTATGAGACCTACTACGCGGGATACATGGGAGACGATATGTGGTCCGGCGAGGGGGAGGACGGAGAGACCTATCAGGACACGGTCAAGGACTCCATCCTTGAGTCCCTGGAGAACATGTACCTCATGGAGCAGCACATGGACGAGTATGAGGTTTCTCTGAGCGACGAGGAGAAGAACGCCATCAAGGAGGCGGCCAGCGAGTTTGACTCGGCCAACGGCCTGTCGGAGAAGGAGAAGGTCTCCGGGAGCACAGACAATGTGGAGCGGGTTCTTGAGCTTCTGACGATCCAGAAGAAGGTGCAGGACGCCATAGAGGCGGGGGCGGACACAGAGGTCTCCGACGAGGAGGCGGCCCAGAAGAGCATGCAGTATGTGGTCTTCCCCTTCACCAGCACCGACGAGGAGGGCAACTCCGTGGACCTGACGGACGAGGAGAAGGCGGAGCTTAAGACGACGGCGGAGAGCTTTGCCGCGGGCGCCGCGGGGGCGGCTGACTTTGCGGCCTACGCCGCGCAGCAGGGACAGACCTCCCAGGACGCTACCTTTGACGGGGAGACCACCACGCTTCCTACCCAGCTTGTGGAGGCGGCGGATGCCCTGGGCGAGGGAGAGACCACAGGACTTGTGGAGGGGGACAACGGCTACTATGTGGCCAGAGTCACCAGTCTTCTGGACCGGGAGGCCACAGATGCCAAGAAGCAGGAGATCGTATCCCAGCGGCAGCAGGAGCTCCTGGATGATACCATCGACGGATGGCGGGAGGACGCAGACATAGAGGTTCACGAGAAAGTGTGGGACAAGGTTGATTTCACCACCCTCACCGTCACCATGAAGCAGGACGAGGCGGATCCCTACACAGATGAAGTCCAGACCGACGACCAGGCGGAGGATGCGGGAGAGTAGAAAGAGAGCGGTCGCATCGGGGGAAGTGTATTGGAAAAAATACAAAAAATTTGCTTGACAGATCAAAAAGCGGCATTTATACTTGGTAATTGTTAAGGCAAAGGTGTCACACATGAAAATGTGTGGCACCTTTTTTGCATTTGCATCATGGAAAGGAAGGCGTTACGTATGAGATTGAAAGATACTGGACTTACAGCAAAGGAACTGAAGGCAATGGTGAAAAAGTATATGGTAGAGACATACCCCAGATTTGACTTCGTGGCAGAGAGGGCGGAAGGGATGTACCTGTACGATGAGAAGGGAGAGGCTTACCTTGATTTCTACGGCGGCGTGGCTGTGAACAGCCCGGGCAACAGAAACGAGAAGGTGGTGGCAGCCATCAAGGATCAGGCGGATGACATCATCCACACGTTCAATTATCCCTATACCATCCCTCAGGCTCTTCTGGCCAAGAAGATCTGCGACACCATCGGAATGGATAAGATTTTTTACCAGAACTCCGGAACAGAGGCCAACGAGTGTATGATCAAGATGGCCAGAAAGTACGGCACCGACCATTTCGGGCCGGAGAAGTACCAGATCATCACGGCAGTGGACGGCTTCCACGGAAGGACCTTCGGCTCCATGGCCGCTACAGGACAGCCGGAGACAGCTATCCAGGAGGGCTTTGGATCCATGGTTCCCGGATTTGTCTACGCGAAGTTCAATGACCTGGAGGACTTTGCATCCAAGATCACAGAAAATACGATCGCCATTATGATAGAGCCTGTGCAGGGCGAGGGAGGCGTACACCCGGCTACACAGGAGTTTATGGAGGGGCTGAGAAAGCTCTGCGATGACAATCACCTGCTGCTGCTCCTGGATGAGGTGCAGACAGGATGGGGAAGAACAGGAGCGCCCATGGCTTACATGGGATACGGCGTGAAGCCGGACGCAGTCTCCATGGCAAAGGCCATGGGAGGCGGAATGCCCATCGGAGCCTGCTGCGCCAGAAAAGAAGTGGCTGAGGCCCTGGGAAGCGGAACCCACGGTTCCACCTACGGCGGCAGTCCCATCGCCTGTGCTTCCGCCCTGGCGTCCATCTCTGAGATCCTCGACAAGCACCTCTCCGAGAACGCGAAAGAGGTGGGCGACTATCTGATGGAGCAGCTTGCCACACTGCCCCACGTCAAAGAGGTGAGGGGCCGCGGCCTGCTGGTGGGCGTTGAGTACGATATCCCCATCGCCATGGAAGTGAAGTGGGGCGCATTCAGAAGACACGCTCTGATCACAGCCATCGGCGACAGCATCAACCGCATGATCCCGCCACTTATCGCCACAAAGGAGGATGTGGACCTGCTTGTGGAGAGGATGAGAGGCGCCGTTATGGAGGCGGCGACTGCAGTGCAGGCAGCGTAGCCTTTGCGGCCTGTGCCCGACTGAACAGCGAAATGAAAAAAAGCTCTCCGGAGATGTCTCCGAGAGCT
>NZ_JPJE01000053.1 GCF_000765215.1 Eubacterium sp. ER2 | reverse complement strand
CGAGATGTCCTCCAGGGCTTTCTTTGTCCCGGCTCCCGCTTTTTTCAGGGCGATACCGAAGATGATGGCCCAGGCCAGGATGCCGATATAGTTTGCGTTGACAATGGCGTTGACCGGATTGTCTACCAGGTTCATCAGAAGGTTTGTCAGAACCTCCACCACGCCGCTGGGAGGTGCGATGTCTGTTGTGGATGTGCCTTCAGCAAAGGTGATGGTAACCGGGAAAATGTAGTGCGCGATTACCGCAACGAGTGCTGCCAGCAGATTTCCGAGCATATACAGGACCACGATCGCGGCCATGTTGGTGTGCTGCCCTTCGCCCATGTGGCACAGCGCGCTCATGACAAGGAAAAATACGAGCACGGGCGCGATGCCGCGGAGCGCCCCAACGAACAGATCACCGAGAATGGAAATTCCGGATGCCTGAGGAACAACAAGGCCAAGGATGATACCAATGATCAGGCCGACAATGATACGTTTTACAAGGCTGATGCTGTTCCATTTTTTGATTGCGTTTTTCATACTGTTTTTCGCAGATAGACGCGGCTATCTGCTTCTCCTCTCTTTCTCTCATTATTTCAGTTTGGTCTTCGCTACCTGATAGATTATATTATTGCACAGATTATCGAATATTGCTATACAAAAAGTGAAAAAATTTATAAAAAACTCAATAATTTTCACAAAAATGTTATAAAAATAACAATCAAAAACAGCATTTTGCATAAAAAAATTCTTATTTTAATTGTAGGAAACGTCATGGGGTGTTATAATAGCCAAAGAGCAGTTGTTTCCGAAAAAAGAAACTGCGGAGACATCAGAAAATGGAGGTATGTATATCATGGGAGAACAAATGAATGACGGAATGATGTGGGCGCTCGTCAAGGAGAAGCCGGAGGAGGGACTCTGGATGAAGAGAGTTCCCATTCCCGAGGTGGGGCCGAACGATGTGAAGATCAAGATCCATAAGACAGCGATCTGCGGTACGGACGTACATATCTGGCAGTGGAATGAATGGGCACAGCACACCATCCCTATCGGACTTACAGCCGGCCACGAGTATGTTGGGGAAGTCGTGGAGGTAGGCGAGGGTGTCCGGGGATTTAAGCCCGGTCATCTTGTATCCGGTGAGGGGCACATTACCTGTGGAAAATGCCGGAACTGCCTGGAGGGACACAAGGAGAACTGCAAGGACGCCAAGGGCGTGGGCGTGAACCGGAACGGAGCCTTTGCCGAGTATCTTGTCATTCCATCCAGCAATGTGTGGCCCTGTAACCCGAATATCCCGGAGGAGATGTACGCCATCTTTGATCCCTTTGGAAACGCAACCCACACGGCTCTGTCCTACGATGTGCTGGGAGAGGACGTGCTGGTGGCCGGAGCGGGTCCCATCGGCATCATGGCTGCGGCTATTGTGAAATTTGCAGGGGCAAGACACGTGGTGGTGACGGACTTCAATGAGTACCGCCTGGAGCTGGCAAAGAAGCTGGGGGCTACCAGGGTGGTCAATCTCGGGAAGGAGAAGCTGCCGGATGTGATGAAAGAGATCGGAATGACAGAGGGCTTTGATGTGGGACTTGAGATGTCCGGGTCCCAGGCGGGCCTTCATGACATGATCCATAATATGAAGCACGGCGGGAAGATCGCGCTGCTGGGGCTGCAGAGAACAGACGCCACAGTAGATCTGGAGACAGTGATCTTCAACGGCCTGAATATCCGCGGCATCTATGGAAGAAAGGTGTGGGATACATGGTACAAGATGTCCACCATGCTTCAGGCAGGCCTGGATATCAGTGGCATCATTACACATCATTTTGACATCAAGGATTACCGCAAGGGCTTTGAGGCGATGATCTCCGGCCAGTCCGGAAAGGTCATCCTGGACTGGACACACATCAATGACTGATGGGGATTGTGTGAGATCCGCAATGAGGCGGGACAGGTCCTGGCGTAAAGCTGGAGGACATTTTATATTATAATAAGGTAAAGGAGCATAAAAGAAAATGGCACGTAAAGACGATATTTTAAACATTTACGCAAAAGAAGTGGAAGGCATCAGGGAGGCAGGACTTTTTAAGGGAGAGGCCCCCTTTGTGTCACCCCAGGGTGCAAGAGTGACTATGGAGGACGGAAGGGAGCTCCTCTGTATGTGCGCAAACAATTACCTGGGCCTCGGGGACAGCCCGCGGCTGATCGAGGCTGCCAAGAAGACCTACGATGAAAAGGGCTTCGGCGTGGCGTCCGTCCGCTTTATCTGCGGCACACAGGATATCCACAAGAAGCTGGAGAAGACCATCTCTGATTTCCTGGGAACGGATGATACGATCCTCTATTCTTCCTGCTTTGACGCCAACGGAGGCCTTTTCGAGACTCTTCTGACAGCGGACGATGCGGTGATCAGCGATGAGCTGAACCACGCCTCCATTATCGACGGTGTGCGCCTGTGCAAGGCCAGAAGATACCGCTATAAAAATAATGACATGGAAGACCTGGAGGCAAAGCTGAAGGAGGCCGACGAGGCCGGGGCAAGGATCAAGCTGATCGCCACGGACGGTGTTTTCTCCATGGACGGAATTATCTGCAACCTGAAGGGAATCTGTGATCTGGCGGACAAGTACAACGCTCTCGTCATGGTGGATGACAGCCACGCGGTGGGCTTTGTGGGCAAGACAGGCCGTGGAACCCCGGAGTACTGCGGCGTCCAGGGAAGAGTGGACATCATCACAGGAACCCTCGGAAAAGCCCTGGGAGGAGCATCCGGCGGATATACATCCGGACGCAAGGAAATCATCGATCTTCTGCGTCAGAGGAGCCGTCCGTACCTCTTCTCCAACTCCCTGGCTCCGGCCATTGCAGGTGCCAGCATTGAGATGTTCAGGATGCTGGACGAGAGCACAGAGCTCAGAGACCATCTGGAAGAGGTGACCGCCTACTACAGAAAGCTTCTTGTGGACAACGGCTTTGACGTGATCCCTGGCACACATCCCTGCGTACCTGTTATGCTGTACGATGAGAAGACAGCCGCTGAGTTCGCAAAGCGGATGGTGGACAAGGGCGTGTATGTAGTTGCCTTCTCCTACCCGGTAGTGCCGAAGGGCAAGGCGAGGATCCGCACCCAGGTGTGCGCAAGCCACACAAAAGAGGACATCGATTTCATCGTAAAATGCTTCATCGAAGTGCGGGAAGAGATGGGATTGTAGGTTTTTCGTTTTTATTCCTAATTCCAGACGTAATACTTTTTAAAAGTATTACGTCTGGAATTAAACCAACTGGTGTATAATTGTGTGAAATGTCCCTGTGATATTTGAAAGGAGGGATATTTTGGCGCAGGGGAAAAGACAGGAGAGCAGTACCGGTGTGTACCATGTTATTGCTAAAGGGATCGCCCGGGAAAATAATTTTAGCCAGATAAGAGAAAGGAAATATTTCCAAAAAATTATCAGAAAATATAAGGATAAATACGCAGTGAAAATTTTTTCATACTGCATCATGTCAAATCACGTGCACCTTATGATAGGTGCGGAGCTTCCGGTTTTGTCTTTGTTCATGGCCAGGATCCTGGCAGAATACGCATTTTACTATAATTATAAACATAATCGTAACGGGCATGTTTCCCAGAACAGGTTTACGAGTGAATGTATTGAAACGGAGTCCTATTTCTGGAACTGTCTCAGGTACATCCATATGAATCCAGTGAAAGCCGGAATGGCAGTGCATGCCGCGGATTACCGTTTCAGCAGTATGAGAGAATTTTTCCCGGGAAAGGCCAAGGATCCGCTGATACATCCTGACAGCCTGGCAATGGCGAAACAGAAATTCGGAGACTATGCTTTGTTTGAAGAGTTCCACAGGAAAAGAAATTATGAAATCTTTCAGGATATATATAATGAAATGGAGCAGCAGCGGCTTGAGGTGGCAGAAAAACTTGCCAGAGAGATGTACGAACAGGCGCAGATGAATTATCTAACACAGGTGTTTGAAGAAAAGTCATATCGGGAAGAATATATCAAAAACATTCAGCAGACACTGAATGTGTCGCAGCGCAAATCTAAGCTTCTATATTCGAAAATCAGGAACCAGGTAAAAAACAATTAACACAATTACACAGGGATCTTCTCATAAATGTACACCAGTTGGTTTAATTCCAGACGTAATACTTTTGAAAAGGATTACGTCTCCGATCATATGTGTTATACTATATCCATCATCAAAAAGGAGGACTACACCAATGGAAAGAACAAATGCATGGCTTGGCTACTCCGAAGAGCAGCTGAGCGAGCTGGAGCGTATCAACAATTTATACAAAAGCTGCCTGGATGAGGGCAAGACGGAGCGGGAGTGCGTGAAAGCCGCGGTCCGCATTGCAAAGGAGAAGGGATACAGAGATCTGAATGACATCATCAGCTCAGGCGACAGCCTGAAGCCCGGGGATAAGGTCTATGCGATCTGCATGGGAAAGAGCATCCTTTTGTTCCACATAGGGCGAAAGCCTCTGGAGGAGGGAATGAACATCCTGGGAGCCCACATAGACTCTCCGCGCATTGATGTAAAGCAGAATCCTCTCTATGAAAGCGAGGAGCTGGCCTATCTGGACACTCACTATTATGGGGGAATAAAGAAATACCAGTGGGTGACCCTGCCTCTGGCTCTTCACGGAGTGGTGGTAAAAAAAGACGGAACCACGGTAGATATCTGTGTCGGCGAGAGGGAGGAGGACCCTGTTTTCGCGGTGACTGATCTTCTGGTCCACCTGGCAGGCAAACAGATGGAGAAAAAGGCCAGCATTGTCATAGAAGGAGAAAAGCTGGATCTCCTGGTGGGAAGCAGACCCCTGTCTGGAGAGAACGGCGAGGAGGCTGAAAATGAAAAAGCGGGGAAAGAGGCGGTGAAAAAGCAGATCATGAAGCTCCTGCACGAAGCCTATGATATAGAGGAAGAGGATTTTTGCTCCGCTGAGCTGGAGATCGTTCCTGCCGGACGGGCCCGGGACTGCGGCTTTGACCGGAGTATGATCATGGCGTACGGGCAGGACGACAGAGTGTGTGCCTTCACTTCTCTCTTTGCCATGATGGATGTCTCTGATCTGGACAAGACCGCCTGCTGCATCCTTGTAGATAAGGAAGAGATCGGAAGCGTGGGAGCCACAGGCATGCACTCCCGCTTCTTTGAAAATACCGTGGCCGAGGTGCTGGCTCTCAAGGAAGGAGAGTCTGAGCTGAAGCTGCGCCGGGCGCTGCAGAATTCAAAAATGCTCTCCTCTGATGTGAGCGCTGCCTATGATCCCATGTATGCTGAGGTGTTTGAAAAGAGGAGCTCCGCCTTCTTCGCCAAGGGACTTGTGTTCAATAAATTTACAGGAAGCAGGGGAAAAAGCGGGTCAAACGACGCCAATGCCGAGTATCTGGCCCAGATTCGCCGGGCTATGGACAATCAGGAGGTAGCCTATCAGTTTGCCGAGCTTGGAAAAGTAGACGCGGGGGGCGGCGGAACCATTGCCTATATTATGGCAAATTACGGCATGGAGGTCATCGACAGCGGCGTGGCTGTTCTGTGTATGCACGCACCCTGGGAGATTACCAGCAAGGCCGACGTCTATGAGGCGTATAAAGGGTACAAAGCATTTATACAGGAGCTGTAAAATGTCACGTTCTGGCGGGGAGTGCCGGAAAAGGCAGGGCCCCTGCACATTATTTGAGAACTTGCGGGCTAAGGACTTGACGAACCATGGCAAAAACAGTAAAATATTATGTGCAAATTACTAGGTATTAGTAGAAAGAAAAAATTTTAGGAGGTCATTGGAACATGGCAACAAAATGGGTTTATATGTTCACAGAAGGTAATGCGACCATGAGAAACCTTCTTGGCGGAAAAGGCGCCAACCTCGCTGAGATGACAGGCCTGGGACTCCCGGTACCACAGGGATTTACCGTTACAACAGAGGCTTGTACACAGTACTACGAGGACGGAAGACAGATCAATGACGAGATCATGGATCAGATCATGGCTGCTATGGCTAAGCTGGAGGAGATTACAGGAAAGAAATTCGGAGACAAGCAGAATCCGCTTCTCGTTTCCGTTCGTTCCGGTGCAAGAGCTTCCATGCCTGGTATGATGGACACCATCCTGAACCTGGGATTAAATGAGGAAGTTGTTGAGACTCTGGCAGAGGCATCCGGAAACCCGCGCTGGGCATGGGACTGCTACAGAAGATTTATCCAGATGTACTCAGATGTAGTTATGGAAGTAGGAAAGAAATACTTCGAAGAGCTCATCGACAAAATGAAAGAGGAGAAGGGCGTTAAGCAGGACGTAGAGCTGACAGCAGAGGATCTGAAGACTCTGGCAGGACAGTTCAAGGCTGAGTACAAAGAGAAGATCGGAACAGACTTCCCGTCTGACGCTAAAGAGCAGCTGATCGGCGCTGTTAAGGCTGTGTTCCGTTCATGGGACAACCCGAGAGCAAACGTTTACCGTCGTGACAACGACATCCCGTATTCATGGGGAACAGCTGTAAACGTACAGATGATGGCATTCGGTAACATGGGTGATGACTGTGGTACAGGTGTTGCCTTTACACGTGACCCTGCTACAGGAGAGAACGGTCTGTTCGGAGAGTTCCTGACAAACGCACAGGGCGAGGACGTTGTTGCCGGCGTGCGTACACCTATGCACATCGCAGAGATGGAAGAGAAATTCCCGGAGGCATTTGCACAGTTCAAGGATGTGTGCAAGACTCTGGAGACACACTACAGAGATATGCAGGATATGGAGTTTACTGTAGAGCACGGAAAACTGTACATGCTGCAGACACGTAATGGTAAGAGAACAGCTCAGGCTGCTCTGAAGATTGCCTGCGACCTGGTTGACGAGGGCATGAGAACAGAGGAAGAGGCTGTAGCTATGATCGATCCGCGTAACCTGGATACACTGCTTCATCCCCAGTTCGACGCTGCTGCTCTGAAGGCTGCAACTCCCATGGGCAAAGGTCTTGGAGCTTCTCCGGGAGCTGCCTGCGGTAAGGTTGTCTTCACAGCTGACGATGCTGTAGAGTGGGCTGAGAGAGGCGAGAAGGTTATCCTTGTTCGTCTGGAGACATCACCTGAGGATATCACAGGTATGAAGTCTGCTCAGGGTATCCTGACAGTCCGCGGTGGTATGACATCCCACGCAGCTGTTGTTGCCCGTGGTATGGGTGAGTGCTGCGTATCCGGATGCGGCGACATCGTTATGGACGAGGCAAACAAGAAATTTACACTTGGCGGAAAAGAGTACCACGAGGGAGACTGCATCTCCATCGACGGTTCCACAGGTAACATCTACGACGGAATCATCCCGACAGTAGACGCTACAATCGCTGGTGAGTTCGGACGTATCATGGACTGGGCTGACAAGTACAGAACAATGAAGGTTCGTACAAACGCAGATACACCTGAGGATGCAAGAAAGGCTGCTGAGCTTGGTGCTGAGGGTATCGGACTTTGCCGTACAGAGCACATGTTCTTCGGCGAGGGAAGAATTGACGCATTCCGTGAGATGATCTGTGCTGAGACAGAGGAAGAGAGAGAGAAAGCTCTCGAGAAAGTCCTTCCGTATCAGCAGGGAGACTTCGAGAAGCTGTACGAGGCTCTGGAAGGACACCCGGTAACAATCCGTTTCCTTGATCCTCCGCTTCACGAGTTCGTTCCGACAGAGGAAGAGGACATTAAGAAGCTGGCTGAGGCTCAGGGCAAATCTGTTGAGAAAATTAAAGAGATCATCGACAGCCTCCATGAGTTCAACCCGATGATGGGTCACCGTGGATGCCGTCTGGCCGTAACATATCCTGAGATCGCAAAGATGCAGACAAAGGCTGTTATCCGCGCGGCTATCAACGTACAGAAGGCTCATCCGGGCTGGAAAGTTCAGCCGGAGATCATGATCCCGCTTGTTGGCGATGTGAAAGAGCTGAAATACGTGAAGAAATTCGTTGTTGAGACAGCTGACGCTGAGATCGCTGCCGCAGGAAGCGACCTTGAGTACGAGGTTGGTACAATGATCGAGATCCCGAGAGCTGCTCTTACAGCTGACGAGATCGCTGCAGAGGCAGACTTCTTCTGCTTCGGTACAAACGACCTGACACAGATGACATACGGCTTCTCACGTGACGATGCAGGCAAGTTCCTTGACGCTTACTATGACGCTAAGATTTTTGAGAACGATCCGTTCGCAAAACTGGATCAGGATGGCGTTGGCAAGCTGATGAAGATGGCTATCGATCTTGGAAAACCGGTTAATCCGAAGCTCCACGTAGGTATCTGCGGCGAGCACGGCGGAGATCCGAGCTCTGTAGAGTTCTGCAACAAGCTTGGCCTTGACTATGTATCCTGCTCACCGTTCCGTGTACCGATCGCTCGTCTGGCTGCTGCACAGGCTGCGATCGCACAGAAGAAGAACTGATCACAGCAGAATATAGTGTGGTAAATAGAAAAGCCCGCCTCAGAGATGAGGCGGGCTTTTTATATGCTGTAGCTTATTTTCGTCTGACCAGACTGTCCGGTACCAGTCCTGTATTGTAATCCAGCTGCGGAGCTTCATAGTCCGGTTCCGCCCTCTGCCGGGTGTAGCCGGTGTAGTCCCAGGAGGGGGATGCCCCGTCCTTATACCAGGAGCGCTGTTCCCACCAGTAGCCCCGGAAGGGATCGCGTATCTGGTCCATGTGGGAGAGAAGACGCTTCATCATATTGTCCCTCACGGCGGAGGTGTTTTCTTCCAGAATGAGGTTGCGCATTTCAAAGGGGTCTGTCTCCAGGTCGTAGAACTCATCCTCAGACAGGAGATTGATCACCAGCTTATAGCGCCCGTCATAGATACAACGCATGGGCTGCCAGCCTCCGAAGCCGTCATGGTCGATCTCGTAGCGCCCGAATTCCATGAAGATATCCCGCCGCGAGGGCTGCAGCTTTCCGCACACCAGCGGAAGCAGGCTTTCGCCCTGCAGCATCATGGGCTTTTCAAAGCCGAAGAAATCCCACACAGTGGCGGCAACGTCAATGTGTGAAACAGGCGTATCTATCACTCCAGTCCCCTGTCCCCACAGAATGAGAGGGATGTGGGTGATCTCCTCGTAGGCGGCAGGCCCCTTCGCGTAGAGACAGTGAGACTGCGCCATATCTCCGTGGTCGCTTGTGTACAGGATGGTGAAATCCTGCCCCAGGATTTCCCTGGCTGCATCTGTGACACGTCCGATCTCACTGTCCACAAAGCTGTTGCAGCCAAAAAGCTCCTTCATCCGGATCGAGAGAGCATCCCGGTCCTCAAATCTGCGAGGGCCGCTCCAGGCCTGCTGGTGAGACGGCTTGTCCTCCAGCGTGTCCCAGACGTTTTCCCGCTTGGGGAGGCAGAAATTGCTGTACATGCTGGCATAGGGCTCGGGACAGAGGGAGGGGTCATGCGGTTCATCATAGCTCAACACGAGGAAAAAGTCCTCTTTGCTGTGAGCCTTGATATAATCTATCGCGCGCTCTGAGCAGCGGTGAGCATAGGTTTTTTCGGCAGGCCAGCCCTCCCGGTACATGGTCTGGCTGTCCCGGGATTTCCGCCTGTCTTCTTCTGACAGCTCGTCCAGATAGTTCCTCATATCGTACCAGTAGTCAGGGTCCCATCCATCCGGGCAGACGCCCAGGCCGAAATAGTCTCCTCCGTCCAGATGCCATTTTCCGATATAGCCGGTGGCAATTCCCCGGTCAGACAGGCGCTGTCCGATCGTCTTTACATTTGCGCCCAGGGCGAGTGAGTTGGCAAAGGAGCCGTTGACACAGGGATACTGCCCCGTGAAAAGGGCGCTCCTTGCCGGACCGCACACAGGCTGCGTAGTATAGGCTTTGTCAAATTTTATCCCCTCCCTGGCCAGGGAATCAAGGCAGGGGGTGGAGATGCCGCTGTTTTCATAGCAGCTTACCATATCAAGCCTCTGGGTGTCTGTCATGATCATAATGAATTGCTTCAATTTTGTGTCACTCCTTGTTTGGTTTTTCTTTTATTATACGGGTCATTCCTTTTGGTGTACATGGTGAAAGGGGAACAGGATATGGACAAATCGGAAGAAAAGAGATAAAATCCAGGTAGTGACCGCAGGAATTCAGGGGGATAGACAATACTATGTATACACAGACAGGATGGATGTGCCCGGAACCGGGACAGGTGAGGCTTAACGGGAAAGAGAAAATGACGCTGGTGAGCTGCGGGCGTTTCAGGCTGCTCCGCAGACAGATGGCGGAGACTGTCCGGCCGGATGGGAGACAGGACTGGCAGATCATCTATGTGAGGTCAGGAGCGGGGGATTACTGGACAGATGGAGAGTGCCGGCATGTCACGGAGGGACATATCATCCTTTACCGTCCGGGGGAGCCGCAGAGATACAGGAACGAGCTGGCAGACCAGCCGGATATATACTGGGTCCATTTTGCCGGGACTGAGGTGGACAGTGAGCTGGAAAGACTGGGATTTAGTCAGGGACATATCTTCTATGTGGGCAGCAGCCGGGAATACGACTGCCTGTTCGAGCAGATCATTGCAGAGCTGCAGGTAAAACAGTGTCATTTCCAGGAGCTGACAGAAGCGTATCTGAGGCAGCTGCTCAGCCTGTTCGCAAGGCACAGGGCGGTCCAGACAGGCGCGGCAGTGCGCCGTACAGCCGAGGTGGAGGCGGCGGTGCGCTGGTTCCACCAGAATTTCAGCCAGCCCTTCTGTGTGAGTGAATATGCAAAGTCCTGCGGCATGAGTCCCAGATGGTTTACACAGCAGTTTACACGCCAGATGGGAGTCAGTCCCCAACAGTACCTGACAGGCGTGCGGATGGAGAAAGCCTGTGAGCTGCTCGCTCTGCCCGAGCCTGTCAGCGGGGTCAGTGAGCTTTTGGGTTATCAGAATCCACTGTATTTCAGCCGTGTTTTCAGAAAGCATATGGGGATGTGCCCGACAGAGTACAGAAAAAAATATTGCAGCAGTCCGGAACAGCCTTTTGTGGTATAATAACCACAGCGTGGTTATTATACCTGCTGAAGGAGACAGGAGGAGCAGCTATGAAAGGGACAGAGTGGAAGGCCATACGTGGGGATATCACGGGGATCACAGATGTGGATGCCATTGTCAATGCGGCCAATACAAGCCTTTTGGGGGGAGGAGGTGTGGACGGCGCCATTCACCGAAGCGCCGGCCCCGGCCTTCTGGAGGAGTGCCGCACTCTCCACGGATGCCCCACCGGGGAGGCGAAGCTTACAGGGGCTTACAGACTTTCATGTAAATATGTGATACACACGCCGGGGCCAGTCTGGCGGGGAGGGGGCTATGGAGAGAGGGAATTGCTGGCCTCCTGCTACAGGTCCTGCCTGGAGCTGGCTGTGGAGAACGGTGTGAGAAGGATTGCTTTTCCATCCATATCGACAGGCGTGTATCATTTTCCTGTGGAAGAGGCAGCCAGGATCGCCGTGGGCGCGGCTGAAAGATTTGTCAGGGAGTATCCGGGAAGCCTGGATTTAGTTGAGTGGGTGCTGTTTGATGACAGGACCTGGCGGATCTATACAAACGAGCTGGATAAAAGAATGGGGAAAGGCGAGGGAAACTGATTGGAAGCAGAGCAGAAGAGGAACGCATTAAAAACATATTTTGGATACGACACCTTTCGTCCCGGCCAGGAGGAGATCATAGACCAGATCCTCTCTGGGCGGGACGTGCTGGCTGTCATGCCCACTGGGGCAGGGAAATCCATCTGCTACCAGCTGCCGGCCCTCCTCCTGCCTGGAACGGCGATAGTTGTCTCTCCTCTCATCTCGCTGATGATGGACCAGGTAAAGGCACTCAATGAGGCGGGAGTGCATGCGGCCTATATCAACAGCTCCCTCTCAGAGAGGCAGACGGCCAGGGCGCTGGAGCTGGCGAAGGAGGGGCGGTACAAGCTCATCTATGTGGCGCCGGAGCGGCTGGAAACGCGGAGATTCCTGGATTTCGCCTGCCATGCGCAGATATCCATGATCACTGTGGATGAGGCCCACTGCATTTCCCAGTGGGGACAGGACTTCAGACCCAGCTATGTACGGATACGCTCCTTTGTCCGCCAGCTTCCCCTGCGGCCGGTGGTCTCTGCCTTCACGGCCACGGCTACAGAGAAGGTCAGGCAGGATATCCTGACCTCCCTTGAGCTGGTCCGCCCCTGTGAGACGGTAGCCGGGTTTGACAGGCCAAATCTTTATTTTGAGGTGCAGAGGGCCAGAGATAAGAAGGAGCGGGTGCGCCGGTACCTGGCAGAGCACAGCCGGGAGAGCGGGATCATTTACTGTGCCACGAGAAAAGCGGTGGATGAGCTGTATCTCTGGCTGGAAAATGCCGGGTTTTCCGTAGGGAGATACCATGCCGGCATGAGTGCCGACGCGAGGAGGCGGAGCCAGGAGGACTTCATATATGACCGCACCCGTGTGATCATTGCCACCAATGCCTTCGGGATGGGCATTGACAAGTCCAATGTCCGATTTGTGCTCCACTATCATATGCCCCAGAGCATGGAGAATTATTACCAGGAGGCCGGGAGGGCCGGCCGGGACGGAGAGCCGGCGGAGTGTATCCTCTACTACTCACCGCAGGACACTATGATAGGGCGGCTTCTGCTGGAGAGCAGGGAGCTGGATGAGGAGTACACAGAAGAGGAGAGGAGGATGATACGTGAGCAGGATGCGGTGCGGCTGCGGAAAATGGAGGGCTACTGTACCACCACAGGATGCCTGCGCGCATACATTCTCCGCTATTTCGGAGAGCGCGCGGAGGACAGCTGCGCAAGCTGCGGAAATTGTATGACGGAATTTGAGCAGATGGACGCCACAGAGGCGGCTGCTGATGTGGTCCGGTGTGTGCGTGCCTGCGGTCAGCGATTTGGCCAGAGCATGATCGCGGGCACACTCCTGGGAGAGAGCACAGCCAGGATACGGGACAGAGGCATGGACAAGAGCCCTGTCTACGGAAAGCAGAGCAAGCTGGGAAAGGCCCGCGTGCAGGACGTGATCCGCACCATGCTGGAGAGAGGGTACCTCTGTCAGTCAAAAGATAAGTATTCACTTCTGAGGCTGACAGAGAGCTCGGAAAGACTGCTGGAGCAGACGCAGCCCTTCTGCATTTCTTATAAGAGGGAAGAGGAGAAGGCGGGGAGGAAGACGAAGGCGTCCGGGGCCCCGGGAGGCCGGTCTGACCAGGTGGCTGACCTGACCGAAGGGCAGCAGGCGCTCTTTGAGGAGCTGAGAAAAACGCGCATGCTGCTTGCTGGCAGGAAAAGGATCCCTCCTTATATGGTGGCCTCGGATAAGACCCTGAGGGATATGTGTGTCAGGAGGCCCCGCAGCCAGGAGGAGCTGCTGGATGTAAATGGAATGGGGGAGAAAAAGGTAAAGCAGTATGGGGAGGCGTTCCTGAAGGTCCTTCTTGGCTATGGACCGTAAACTGCTGGGAAAATCGCCGGCATCATGTTATGATTAAAGAATAAGAAAACGGCATCCGGGCATCTGACATCACAAAATGAATGAGAATCATGGAGGAGAGAACAGTGAAATACGCAGACGCGAATGTGATCAAGATCAAACATGCAGTACTGGAGGAGGTGGCGAGGCTTGCCTTTGCGGGGGAGCTGGAAGAGAGAAAGGAAGACATCCCATTTACCCTGATACCGGGACCCACGGCTCAGTTCCGCTGCTGTATCTACAAGGAGAGGGAGATCATCCGGCAGAGAGTGAGGCTGGCGGAAGGGAAGGCACCGGGACCGGTGGACGACGGGAATGTGATCCAGGTCATCAGCTCCGCCTGTGAGGACTGCCCTATTTCCAGCTATACAGTTACGGAGAATTGCCAGAACTGTCTGGGAAAGGCATGCATGAATGCCTGTAAATTCGGAGCGATCGAGAGGGGGCGTCACCGCACCCACATCGACGCCTCCAAGTGCAAAGAGTGCGGCAGGTGCGCCGAGGCATGTCCCTACAATGCCATCGCCCATTTGAAACGTCCCTGTAAATTCAGCTGCCCGGTGGACGCTATCTCCTATGATGAGTACGGCATCTCCGTCATTGATGAGGAAAAATGTATCCGGTGCGGAAGATGTATCCACAGCTGTCCATTTGGGGCTATCGGCTCCAGGACATGGATCGTGGATGTGATCGAGGCTATCAGGGCAGGAAAGCATGTGTATGCCATGGCTGCCCCGGCTACAGAAGGGCAGTTCGGCCAGGAGATCACCATGGCAAGCTGGCAGAATGCCATGAGGGAGCTGGGCTTCACTGAGTTTGTGGAGGTGGGGCTGGGCGGAGACCTGACGGCCAAGAGCGAGGCGCAGGAGTGGCTGGAAGCCTATGAAGAGGGAAAGAAAAAGGTGACATCCTGCTGCCCGGGATTTGTCAATATGGTGCGCAGGCACTATCCGGAGCTGGATGGCGCCGTGTCCACCACTGTGTCCCCCATGTGCGCTGTGTCCAGGCTGGTCAAGGCAAAGGACCCGGAGGCGGTGACTGTGTTCATCGGCCCCTGTATTGCCAAGAAGTCCGAGGTAGTGGACCAGAAGATTGAGGGAAACGCAGATTACGTGCTTACATACAGTGAGATCCGGGCGATGATGCGGGCAAAGGGCGTGAGGCTGGAGCCGGCGGAAAATACGTACCAGGAGTCCTCTGTATTCGGAAAGCGGTTTGGCAATTCCGGCGGCGTCACAGCGGCGGTGCTGGAGAGTCTGAAGGAGTCCGGAAGCGATGCGGATATCAAGGTCTGCAGGGCAAACGGGGCGGCAGAGTGCAAGAAGGCGCTGCTCCTCTTAAAGGTGGGCCGGCTCCCGGAGGACTTTATCGAGGGCATGGCCTGCGAGGGCGGCTGCGTGGGAGGCCCCAGCTCCTTTAAAGACCAGATGCTGGCGAAGAAGTCAAGGGATGCGCTGATCCAGGAAGCGGATGACAGGGGCATCTATGACAACCTGAAAAATTACGACGAGACATCCTTCTCTATGCACAGGTAGGAGAGACGGGAGGAGAAAAATGAAGGAAACGATCAGCATTAAGGACATCAAAGGCATCAGGATCGGACAGACAGAGGACCCGGATGGAGGCACCGGCTGTACGGTCTTCCTCTCGGAGGCCGGGATGGCGGCGGGAATGGACGTGCGGGGCGGCGGTCCTGCGTCCAGGGAGTCGGAGCTTTTAAAGCCCCTGGCGGCTGCCCAGGAGATCCATGCCATCGTGCTGGCCGGGGGAAGCGCCTTTGGGCTGGGAGCTGCCGACGGCGTGATGCAGTATCTGGAGGAGAGAGGGATTGGATTTGACGTGGGAGTGACGAAGGTTCCCCTTGTCTGCCAGTCGGACCTTTTTGACCTCACAGCGGGTGATCCCGGGGCCAGGCCGGACCGGGCCATGGGCTATGAGGCCTGCCTGCGGGCTGAGGAGGAAAACTACAGAGACGGAAACTATGGCGCGGGCTGCGGTGCCACTGTGGGAAAATTTGCGGGCATGGACTACTGCATGAAGTCCGGTATCGGCAGCTGTGCCCTTCAGGTCGGAGAGCTCCAGGTGGGTGCCGTGGTGGCTGTCAACGCCCTGGGCGATATCTACGACTGGAGAAGCGGCCAGAAGCTGGCCGGTCTGCTGGCGGAGGACAGGCGTTCCTTCCGCCGGACAGAGGACCTGATGTATGCGGATACACGGACAGTGGAAAATAAATTTACGGGTAATACGACGATTGGCGTTGTCATCACAAATGCCGATTTCCAGAAGGCTTCTCTCTGTAAGATCGCGGGCATGGCCCACGACGGCTACGCCCGCTCCATAAGACCAGTCCACACCACAGCGGACGGAGACAGCATTTACGCCGTCTCAGTGAGAGACGCTGAGGGGAAGAAAGTGTCTGCAGACCAGGATCTGGTGGGAACGCTGGCAGCGGAGGTGATGAGCGAGGCCATCACCGCGGCAGTGAAAAGCGCCCGGAGCGCTTATGGGCTTCCTGCCTGGGAGGACATTTCATAGAACAGCAGATTGTGCTCCCTGCGTCAATATGGTAAACTGTAGGAAAAACAGAAGAAAAACAGAAGAAAAGACAGGGGGATACTATGCCAGTATTTGATTTCAATAACACGCCGGAGGAGTCAAAGGCTCCCCGGTGTACCTATACGGTCTTTTACTCCAGCCACTCCCAGGCAGGGCCGGAGCATCCCATGCTCGTGCTGGACAACAGCGCCGGAAAGCTGAAGCACCACTCAAACGGCGCTTTTACCAACCCGGTCCGGAAGACGGCCTTTGAGTTTAAGACAGAGGAGGGCACGGTCAGCGCGGATATCCTGCAGATTGACGCCCGCTTTGTGAGCCTGCTGAAATGGCTGGGGGAGAACCACATCAACGTGCGCCTCTCCGGTGTGGTCCGGGAGGACGGCTACGCTGTGTACAAGATACGTGAGATTGCCTTTGGAGGCGGCTCCAAGCTCTCGGCGGAGGACGGCTTCCTGCAGTTTATGATCGAACGGCTTCTCTCCAGCGACGCTCCCTCGGAGGAGGAGCCCGATGAGGACGAGGAGGAGACCGGGGACAGCATGAAGCTGACCAGCATCCAGAGCATTACGGATTTCATGAACTGTGCGGGGAGGACCCTGCCCGACAACATCCGGCTCTGGGCCAGGAGGAACCTGGCTGTAGCCCGCTCCAATGAGGTGTCCGCAGAGGAGCGGCGCCATGCCCAGAGGGCGCTCTCCATTATGATGAATATCCAGTGGAAGGGAAATTATTTTGAGTCCATCGATCCGGTGGAGGCCCGCCGCATCCTGGACGAGGAGCTCTACGGCATGGAGCAGGTGAAGCAGCGTATCATCGAGACTATCATCCAGATAAACAGGACCCATACCCTGCCCGCCTACGGCCTGCTGCTTATCGGGCCTGCCGGGACGGGAAAGTCCCAGATCGCCTATGCGGTGGCCAGGATACTGAAGCTGCCGTGGACCACTCTGGATATGAGCTCCATCAATGACCCGGAGCAGCTCACCGGAAGCTCCAGGATCTACGCCAACGCCAAGCCCGGGATCATCATGGACGCCTTTTCCATGGCAGGGGAGTCCAACCTGGTCTTTATCATCAATGAGCTGGACAAGGCGGCGGCAGGGAAAGGGAATGGCAATCCGGCGGATGTGCTCCTGACCCTCCTGGACAACCTGGGATTTACGGACAACTATATCGAGTGCATGATCCCCACGGTGGGCGTATATCCCATCGCCACCGCCAACGACAGGGAGCAGATCAGCGCGCCCCTCATGTCCCGGTTCGCTGTCATCGAGATACCGGACTACACGCCGGAGGAGAAGAAGGTCATTTTCTCAGAATACGCCCTCCCGAAGGTGCTGAAGAGGATCGGCATGGAGAAGGAGGAGTGCAGTCTGACACAGGACGGCCTGGAGGCTGTCATTGACCTGCACAGGAACACAAGCGGTATCCGGGACCTGGAACAGGCTGCGGAGCACATTGCCGCCAACGCTCTGTATCAGATTGAGGTGGACCATGTGAGGTCTGTCACGTTTGATGCTAAAATGGTGCGAAGGCTCCTCGGGTGATCGCGGAAAAATAAAAGGGAACAGTCCGGAATGAATATGGATTTCCGGACTGTTCTGCTATCCGAAAGGAGAGAGCGGACAGAGTATGACAGATTTAAATCGGACAGCCTGCTATCTGATCCTGGTCAATATAGCTGCGCTTGCGGCATTTGGGATTGACAAGAGGAAGGCTGTCAGACACAAGTACCGGATCCCGGAGGCCACTCTGCTGGGACTGGCCCTCATAGGAGGGGCCGCCGGAGCCCTGGCGGGCATGCACCTGTTTCACCACAAGACAAGGAAGCCTTTGTTCCGGGCCATCCCGGTGCTGCTGGCAGCCCAGATAGTGCTTTTGATCTTCTTCTAAAGCCCTGCCTGAAGCTGCCGGGAGAAGGACGGACCGAACAGGGAAAGAAGACGAAATATAGACAGAAAAACAGAGGAGACATACGGGTATGGGGAATACAATAGAGATCAGGGATTTTGCCGCAGGGGAGCTGGACGTCTATGCCCGGCTGACAGAGGCCCAGCTCCTGAACAGGGACAGGCCGCAGGATGGGCTTTTCATCGCAGAGAGCCCCAAGGTCGTCAGGAGGGCCCTGGACGCAGGCTATGAGCCGGTCTCCATTCTGACAGAGGACAGACATATAAACGGGGAGGCGCGGGAGGTGCTTGAAAGATGCCCGGATATCCCGGTTTACACGGCACCCTTTGAGGTGCTGACACAGCTCACCGGATACAAGCTGACCCGGGGACTTCTCTGCGCCATGCGCCGCAGGCCTCTGGCCCGGGTGGAGGAGCTGTGCAGGGACGCGCGCCGCATCGCCGTCCTGGAAAATGTCATGAATCCCACCAATGTGGGCGCCATCATCCGGTCTGCAGCTGCTCTCAATATGGACGCAGTCCTCCTGACGCCGGGGTGCAGCAACCCTCTGTACCGGAGGGCGGCCCGGGTCAGCATGGGGACGGTCTTCCAGATCCCCTGGACCTTCCTGGGGGAAGAGGAGGCGGGGGCCTGGCCACGGGAGGGGATGGACTATCTGAAATCCCTGGGATTTTCCACTGCCTCCATGGCTCTCCACGATGAGTCCGTGGACATCGACGATCCGGTCCTCCGTCAGGAAGAAAAGCTGGCCCTCATTCTCGGGACCGAGGGGGAGGGACTGCAGGAGGAGACTATAGCCGCCTCGGATCATACCATCAAGATCCCCATGAGTCACGGCGTGGACTCCCTGAATGTGGCGGCTGCCAGCGCGGTAGCTTTCTGGGAGCTGGGAAGGTGACTGGAAGGAGGAAGATGAGATGAGGATAGCAGTGCTTTCAGACACTCACGGGCTTCTGCGCCCGGAGGTGAAGAAGATCATCGGGACATGTGACGCCGTCCTCCACGCGGGGGATATATGAGAAAAACAGAGACAGAAAGGAAGTGTTCACTATGAGACTGTTTATCGCTATACGGCTCTCCGATGACATGCAGAAGGCCCTGGTGTCCTGCATGCACGATCTGAAGAAGCAGGGGGTGGAGGGCAACTATGTCCCTGCCCAAAATCTGCACATGACGCTGGCCTTTATCGGGGAGTATGACGATCCGGGAAAGGTAAAGGAAGTAATCGGGAAGGTGCCCCTGCCCGGCTTCAGGCTGGCCCTGGACGGGCAGGGAAATTTTGGCAACATCCTGTGGGCTGGGGTGAAGGGGAACCAGAAGCTGAAGGCCTATGTGAAGGAGGTGCGGGAGGCCCTGAAGGAGAATGGGATTCCTTTTGAGAATGACAGGTTTGTGCCCCATATTACCCTGATCCGTAAAATTTCCGCCAAAAAGCCCTACCAGATCCATCTCCCGAAGGCGGAGATGACGGTGAAGAGAGCGTCTCTCATGAAATCAGAGACGAAAAACGGAAAAGTGGTTTACCGGGAGTTGTAGGTCATGGGCATGGATGAAGACAAGTGGGACAGGCTTTTAAGGATCCGGACAGCCGGGCGGGACGACTCGCAGGCGGATCAGTACCGGTACCCCTACGAGCCCACGCCCTACTCTGTACTGGAGAGGCTGGCCAATTCCGGGTATATCCGGAAGGGGAATACATTGCTGGATTACGGCTGTGGCAAGGGGAGAGTGGATTTCTTTCTGTCCTGGCAGACAGGGTGCCGGACGATTGGTGTGGAGTACGACGAGAGGATCTTTGACAGGGCGCGGGACAATGCGAGGACTGCAGTCCGGGCAGGGAGAACTGTGTTTGAGATGGCGGACGCGGAGCATTTTCCGGTGCCGGAGCAGGTGGACCGGATCTATTTTTTCAACCCATTTTCCCAGGAGATCCTGCGGAAGGTTATGAGTCGGATACAGGAGTCCTGGTATGGGGTGCCCAGGGAAATCCTGCTCTTTTTCTACTATCCGTCAGATGAATACATTTCATATCTGATGACAGTGGAGGAGCTGAGCTTTCTGGACGAGATAGACTGCCGTGACCTCTTCCCGGGAGGGGACATGCGGGAGAGGATCATGGTGTTTGCCTGCGGGGCAGGAGACGGCGGAGAGCCGGATTTATTTTAAATGAAGACAGAGGAGGACCATATGGCCAGAATCAGGATTATAAAGAAGAACGACGAGTTCAATTCAGAATATGAAATCGGGGATATTTTTGAGATAGAGGGCACCTGGTACGGGGGTGTGCACATCACCGGGAAGTCAGGGGTTCCGGTTTCCCTGGATAAGGATGAGTATATGGAGCTGGACACAGAGCCTGAGCCGGATGATGAGGAAAACACAGAGCCGGGTGGAGAGAAGGACGGAGGAAAGGTCGGGGAAAAGGCTCCAAAGAGGGATATCCGGGCAGGCGATATTGTGCGGCATTTTAAGAGGGAGTGGGTGTCCCAGGAGACGTCGGAGTATCTCTACAAGGTGCTTGCCTTTGCGCAGCACACGGAGACAGGGGAGCGTCTGGTGATCTATCAGGCTCTGTATGCCCCGTTTAAAATCTGTGCCAGACCTTATGCCATGTTTATGAGTCTGGTGGACAGAGACAAGTATCCGGATGTAAAGCAGACATACCGGTTTGAGAAGCAGGAGGTGTGAGAAGATGGCGCAGGAGAAGACAAAAGAGCTGTACAGACTCCTCCTTGAGAAGGGATATCCGAAGGAGTTCTGCGCTGAGATCGCCTACAAAAATATGAATACAGACTTCACGGCCGGCCGGATGCTGGGGTATCTGCACCGGGTCGGCAACCCCAGGATCGAGGACCTGGTGGATGAGATGCTGGCAATCTTAAGCGACAGGCAGCAGATCATGCAGAAGAAGGAGATGGAGCAGGCACAGGCAGTGATGAACGATGTGTACAGGAATGGGCTGTAGAGTCAGCAGACAGAAGCAGGAAAGGGGAGGTGAGCCTTTATGGCGCTTTACGCACTGGGAGATCTGCATCTGAGCTTTCAGGCCGACAAATCCATGGATAAATTCGGGAGAGTGTGGCGGCACCATGAGCGCAAGATCGAGAAGTATGTCCGGCAGATCGTGAAGCCGGAGGATACACTTGTGCTCACCGGGGATCACTCCTGGGGGAGGAAGCTGTCCGAGTGCCGGGAGGATCTGGCGTTTATAGAGAGACTTCCTGGCCGCAAGATCCTTCTTCGGGGAAACCATGACATGTTTTGGGACGCGAAGAAGACGGAGCGCCTGAATGAAGAATTTAAGGACAGACTCTTCTTTTTGCAGAATAATTTTGCGGCATATCAGGATTACGCCCTGGTGGGAACAAAGGGCTACACATTTGAGGGCCCCTTTTATCTGGACGGCAGAGGCCGCATCCTGGGCTGGGACGAAAAGAGTGAGGCCCACGCGAAAAAGCTGGTGGCCAGGGAGATGACCCGGCTGCGGGACTCCTTTGAACAGGCCCGTGAGGCGGGTTACCGGAAATTCGTCATGTTCCTGCACTATCCGCCCACCAGCATATTGGAAGAGACCTCTCCCTTCACAGAGATAGCAAAGGAGTATCATGTGACCGCTGTCGTGTACTCCCACTGCCACGGGGAGAGCCGCTTCGGAGACAGTATACGGGGAGAGTGCCGGGGCATCCGGTACATGCTCGTGTCGGGAGATTACCTGGGCTTCCGGCCAGCGGAGGTGCTGCCTTAAGGAGAGGGTCAGACTATGTGAACAATGGAAATGAATCAGGAGACAACAGGGACTGGAGGCGGCGGAGCTGCTGGAGGTATTCCAGTGGAGCGCCGGGGACGTGTATTGCCGGGAGAAGATGGGCAGGATCCGGGAGAAGGTGAAGAAAAACGAAGAGAAATACCCGGTGGAAAAGGCGTACGGAAGCAAAGAGAAATACACGGAGCTGAAGGGCTGAAAGCCTCTTTGTCCTTTTGGAACGCATTTTGGCTGCCTGCTGCGAAAAATCCGTTCAAAAAGGCGGCTCCATGTGATAAAATAGGCAGGAAAACGACAGGGAGGATTTTTGAAGATGAAAATAGCAGTAACCTATGACAATGGAAACATATTTCAGCATTTTGGCAGGACAGAGAGCTTTAAGGTGTACCAGGTGGAGGATGGAAAGGTGGTCTCCAGCGAGATACTTGGCTCCAACGGCACCGGACATGGAGCCCTGGCAGGACTTCTGGCAGACCAGTCGGTGGATGTGCTGATCTGCGGCGGCATCGGAGAGGGAGCCCAGGCTGCCCTTCAGGAGGCGGGCGTAGAGCTGTGCGCCGGCGCTGCGGGAGACGCGGATCAGGCAGTGGAGGCCTATCTGAGAGGAGAGCTGGTCTCCACAGGGGCAAACTGTGACCACCATCACGGGGAGGGGCACGAATGCGGAGACCATGGAGAGCACAAAGAGGCCGGGGAGGGCCAGTCCTGTGGCAGTGGCTGCGGATCAGGCTGTGGCGGCGGCTGCGCAGGGGGATGCGGCTCACAGCCCGCTGTCACCGGGCGGAATGTGGGAAAGACATGCCGCACCCACTACAGGGGAACCTTCAACGACGGAACCCAGTTTGACTCTTCCTATGACCGGGGTGAGCCGCTGGAATTTATCTGCGGCGCCGGCCAGATGATCCGGGGATTTGACCAGGCTGTGGCTGACATGGAAGTGGGACAGGTGGTGGATGTCCACCTGATGCCGGAGGATGCCTACGGTATGCCGGATCCCAGCGCCGTCTTTACGGTTGAGATTGCCCAGCTCCCGGGATCAGAAGAGCTGGAGGCGGGGCAGCAGGTATATCTGACCAATCCATATGGACAGCCCTTCCCGGTGAAGGTAGTGTCCAGGGATGAGGCTACCATCACCTTTGACGCCAACCATGAGATGGCAGGGAAGGAGCTGAACTTCCGGATCGAGCTGGTGGAGGTAAAATAGACAGGATGGGATGTGTATATTTTGTCCGCCACGGGCAGACAGTGTGGAATGTGGAGAACAAGATCTGCGGTGCCACGGATATTGAGCTGACAGAGCTGGGGCATCGGCAGGCCATTGAGACTGGAGAGAAGATACTGACAGAGGGGATACAGGCCGATGAAATCCTCTACTCCCCTCTTGTCCGGGCGGCGGAGACGGCCCGCCATATCTCGGAGATCACCGGGATACCCAGACGGATGGAGCCCCGTCTGAGAGAACAGAATTTTGGAAAGTGGGAAGGCACATCCCGCCGCGGAGCCCAGTTTCAGAAGGCAAAGGAGGATTTCTGCTGCCGCTATGACGGCGGGGAGTCCATGCTGCAGCTGGCCCAGAGAGTCTACAATCTGCTGGATGAGATCAGGGCGCAGGCAGGGGAAAAGACCTATATCCTGGTGGCCCACAACGGGATTTCCAGGGTGATCCAGTCCTATTTCTTTGATATGACAAACGCGGAGTACGCCGCCTTTGGCGTGGAAAACTGCGCGGTGCGCAGGTATGAATTCTAACGGGGCAGAAGGACGACCGCCAGACCATTGGGTTGACAATGGAGCGTTTGCTCACACCTGAGCCTTAATATATTAAAAAAATTTTCCCTCCCTCTCCGCTTGCGCTTCGAGGGAATAAAAAACATAGAGGGTGTCCCAAAAGTCACGAAGTGACTGAAAGGACACCCGACTATAAAAAAGGAGAACGGTTACCACGCCGTTCTCCTTTTTTCCCTTATTATGTGATATAATAAGGTATGCTCACATTTAAAGATTATACTATGGATCAGTTACAATTACCACTGTCTTTTGAAGATTT
>NZ_JPJE01000052.1 GCF_000765215.1 Eubacterium sp. ER2 | reverse complement strand
GGAATGTTATGTTTGCAACCTGGAGTGAACAAGGCGGCCAGGACGATCTGGTATGGTATACAGGGCACAAGAATGCAGATGGGAACTGGGAGACAACGATAGATATCCGGGATCACAAAACGGCCGGGGCCTATAAAGTGGATGTATACTATACATTGGCCAATGGAGTCATGAAGGGCTTTGGCTCCACGTTTTTTGAAGTATCTTCACCAAGTATGACGACCAGCATAGAGAATTATGATGAAGAAAAGGGGACCTTTGAAGTAGTAGTCAGTGATATTGTATCTCCATCTGGAGTAGATAGGGTGCAGGTGCCAGTATGGTGTGCTTCTGATCAGAGCGATATCAGGTGGTATGATGCGGAAAAGCAGAATGATGGAAGTTATAAAGCAAAGATCAGTACAGCCAATCATAATTTTGCGACAGGTACATATCAGGTACATGTCTATGTCACGACCAAAAATGGTTTGACACAGGGCGTAGTAGCGGGGACACAAAATGTGTCATTGCCCGATATGGAAATCATCGCAGAGGATACAACAGGGGAAGAAATGACATACAAAGTACAGGCCACTAATGTGGGATTGCTTGGCGTGGTGAAGAATGTTATGTTTGCAACCTGGAGTGAACAAGGCGGCCAGGACGATCTGGTATGGTATACAGGGCACAAGAATGCAGATGGGAACTGGGAGG
>NZ_JPJE01000051.1 GCF_000765215.1 Eubacterium sp. ER2 | reverse complement strand
AACTTCATACATTGTTCGAGGATATGGGAAAAGATCTGTTCAAACAGTTCCGTATCCTTAAAACGTCGGGTATAGTTTTTCCCAAAAGTAGAAAAGTGAGGAACTGGATCCAACATATCCAGAC
Source organism: Eubacterium sp. ER2 (assembly GCF_000765215.1). Taxonomy (GTDB): domain Bacteria; phylum Bacillota; class Clostridia; order Lachnospirales; family Lachnospiraceae; genus Claveliimonas; species Claveliimonas intestinigallinarum. Next base: position 387 of record NZ_JPJE01000051.1, on the reverse strand, counting down.
CGAGAAACCAACGATAAGCTACATTCACTTCGATTTCTTTTATCGTCTGGCGCATACTTTTAATCCCATAGAGATACTGGATAAAAGGGATTTTGATCAGCATCACCGGATCCATGCTCGGCCTTCCGTTATCTGCACAATACTTGTCTTCTACAAGATCGTAAATAAAGTTCCAGTCAATTGCCCGGTCAATCTTTCGGAGCATGTGATCCTTTGGCACCATGTCATCCATGCTGAACATCATCATTTGTTCTCTTTTTTTATCGGCATCTCTTGTCATCATAAGCGGAACCTCCTTATAGGATAATTATACCATGTGCAGGGAACGTACCGCTTAACTTTAGAGTTGATAAGTAGGGGATTTTTCTTGATAAAAACCGGAAGGAT
>NZ_JPJE01000050.1 GCF_000765215.1 Eubacterium sp. ER2 | reverse complement strand
TATTGCCACACTCATTCTAACAGCTTAAGCAACAAGATGGGTAATTCCTTACTGGCTGTAAGGGGTATTAACCATAAATATATTGTAGTAGAGTAAAGGAGAAAAAACATGGGAATTTACGAAGAACTGCAGGCAAGAGGGCTCATAGCCCAGGTGACAGACGAGGAGGAGATCCGGGAACTTATCAATAACGGAAAGGCAACTTTTTATATCGGATTTGACCCCACAGCAGACAGCCTTCATGTGGGACATTTTATGGCGCTGTGTCTGATGAAGCGCCTCCAGGAGGCAGGCAACCGGCCCATCGCCCTGATCGGCGGGGGAACCGGATACATCGGAGATCCCTCCGGAAGATCCGACATGCGCTCCATGATGACGCCGGAGCAGATCCAGCACAACTGCGACTGTTTCAAGAAACAGATGAGCCGGTTTATTGATTTCTCCGACGGCAAGGCTCTCATGGTGAACAATGCGGACTGGCTTTTAGATCTCAATTACATTGATCTGCTCCGGGAAGTCGGCCCCCACTTCAGTGTAAACCGTATGCTGACAGCAGAGTGCTACAAGCAGAGGATGGAGAAAGGATTAAGCTTTCTGGAATTCAACTACATGATCATGCAAAGCTACGACTTCTACGTACTGTACCAGAAGTACGGCTGTAACATGCAGTTCGGCGGGGATGACCAGTGGAGCAACATGCTGGGCGGTACAGAGCTGATCCGCCGCAAGCTGGGCAAGAACGCCTGCGCCATGACCATCACTCTGCTCCTCAACTCCGAGGGCAAGAAGATGGGCAAGACCCAGAGCGGCGCCGTGTGGCTTGATCCCAATAAGACATCACCTTTCGAGTTCTACCAGTACTGGAGAAATGTGGCGGACGCGGACGTGCTGAAGTGTATCCGTATGCTGACATTCCTGCCGCTGGAGGAGATCGACAAGATGGACACCTGGGAGGGCGCACAGCTTAATACGGCAAAAGAGATTCTGGCATACGAGCTGACCAAGCTGGTACACGGCGAGGAAGAGGCCGCAAAGGCACAGGAGTCCGCAAGAGCGCTCTTCAGCCAGGGGGACGCAGCCAACATGCCTACCACAACCCTTACAGAAGGGGATCTGGAAGATGGCGCTATGGATATTCTGACCATGCTTGTGAAGGCAGAGCTTGTGCCTTCCAAATCTGAGGCCAGAAGAGCCGTGCAGCAGGGCGGCGTGTCCGTGGACGGCGAGAAGATCACCAACATTCACGAAGTGTTTACAGCGGACGCATTCAAGGCAGGCGTTGTGCTGAAGAAAGGAAAGAAAAACTTCCGGAAGATCGTGATGGAGTAAAAGGAGGAATAGAAGATGGCATTTAAAGAAATGGACATTCACCAGCTGCAGTTCAACCCCTTCGACAAGATCAGTAAGCAGTGGATGCTTGTGACAGCCGGAGACAGGATGAAATCCAATACCATGACTGCAAGCTGGGGCGGCGTGGGAATCATGTGGGGCAAACCTGTGGTGACTGCGTATATAAGACCCCAGAGATACACAAAGGAATTTGTAGACGGCAGCGACCGTTTTACCATTTCGTTCCTTCCCGGGGACAAGAGGGAGGCGCTGAATATCTGCGGCGCCGTGTCCGGACGGGATGTGGAAGATAAATGGGAGGAGGCAGGGCTTCATCCTTTCTATGTAAATGAAAAGACGCTGGAGGAGACCACGGCAGTGGAGGAGGCGGAGATGATCTTCGTGTGCCGGAAGCTGTATGTCCAGGAGATGTATCCGGAGTGTTTTGTGGATACAGAGTGCGATACAAAATGGTATCCCCAGAATGACTACCATACCATGTACATCGGAGAGATCGAGAAGGTGCTGGTAAAAGAATAAAATATTCGTATTGAAGAAGAGCAGGTCCTTTAAAGGCCTGCTCTTTTTATGATCTTTTGTATATTTGTGCCTGCCCCCACAGCTCCTGTCTGTTCGATGCACAGGGAAGCCCCTGCATTAGCGAAGCGGGCGCAGTTCTCCAGGGAAAATCCCTGTCCCAGGGCGTAGAGGAAACAGCCGGTGAAGGTGTCTCCGGCGCCGGTGGTGTCGATACATCGTGCCTGCTCGTAAGCCGGGGACCAGAAGCGGAGACCCTCCGTACACACGTAGCAGCCCTTTGCCCCTGCCTTGATGACGACGTGCCCTGTGCCACAGGAGAGGAAGGCGTCCCCAATCCGGTCAAAGTCCTTCTCCCCGGTAAGGAGGGCTGCCTCCTCATAGTTGGGAAACACGTAGTCCAGATAGGAAAGGCATTCCCGCATATCCTGGATGGTCTCCCCTTTCTTTCTCTTTGTCATGTCCGCGCAGACAGTAAGTCCGGCCTCCCTGGCCCGGGAGAAAAGGTCTGCCAGCTCCCGGTTCCCGAAGTGGGGAGAGACGAAGATGCTGGCAAAGGAGAGAATGTCCCCGCCTTTCAGGGCAGCGTCCGGCACGTCCTTCGGAAAGAATTTCCGCAGGGTACTGTCCGGGCAGGTGATAAAGCTGCGCTCCCCTTTCTGGTCCACAAGGACAATGTTTGTCCCCGTGGGAATGGCGGCATTTCGGCGGATATAAGTGGTGTCCACATGCAGATCTTTGCAGGCGGAGAGGACCAGATCCCCTGCCGGGTCAGTCCCCACCTTGCTGACAAGACTTACGTCCGCCCCCAGATCAGCCAGCACCCTGGCCTCGTTCATGGCATCACCGCCAGTGTGCATGGTGATGGTCCCGGCCGGCAGGGAACCTGTCTCAAAGACCGAAGCATCCACCGGCCGGGCCAGGATATCCAGGATGGCGGCGCCGATCACAATATATTTTGGCTGGCTCATGTGTACCTCCCGTGTAAAAGTGATTAAAACGCAAGATATTGTATGCTGTATGCCGGCATTTCCAGATTTCCCCCAAGGCTCATTTCTGTGCCGGAAAGAAGCTCTGTGACCGTGCCGTTTAAGTCGCCGTGGCTGGCGGTCCAGGGGGCGGCGGATGCGTTGATGGCTACCAGCACACGCTCCTTGTCTGTGGCCCGCTCAAAGATGAGCTGATGGTTGGTGAGAACCACATTGCGGTAGGAGCCATTGCACAGAGCGTCGCTCTTCTGGCGGATGCGTATCAGCTTCCTGATAAGATCTGTCAGCTCATTGGGCTTTGGCTCCTCAAAGCAGGGCCGCAGGGCGTAGTCGTTGTGTGGAGATTTCTCTCCCGGCTCTCCCCACTCGCTTCCGTAGTAGATGCAGGGAATGCCCGGCATGCCCATTAAAAGCCCGTAAGTCAGGGGCAGATGATTTTTGTCCGTGAGGATGCTGGCGATCCGGGTCACGTCGTGATTGTCCACAAAGGTCATAAGATGCTTGCCACGGTACAGGCACCACTGCTCGGAGCCGTACTGCCTCTGCAGGGAATGGGCGATCTCAAACATGTTCATGGAGTTGAAGCTGGAGTAAATGCCCTTGTAGCACTCGTAGTTGGTGCAGCTGTGTAGCATCTCATCGTTGACGATCCGGTTGTAGTCCCCGAAGAGCACCTCCCCGATCAGGGCGAAGTCTTCCTTCAGACCGCCTGTGAAGGCCCTAAGCCTGCGCATGAAATCCGGTTCCAGGCTGTAGGCCACGTCCAGCCTCAGCCCGTCAATGTCAAATGTGTCCACCCAGAATTTCACGCATTCCAGAAGGTAGTCCGCCACAGTCGGGTTCTTCAGGTTCAGCTTGACCAGCTCAAAATGTCCCTCCCAGCCCTCGTACCAGAAACCGTCGTTGTAGCTGCTGTTTCCGTCAAAGCTGATGACAAACCAGTCCTTGTAGGGGGAGTCCCATTTTTTCTCCTGCACGTCCTTAAAGGCCCAGAAGCCTCTCCCTACGTGGTTAAATACGCCGTCCAGGACAATTTTTACATTGTGTGCATGGAGATCTTTGCAGACCTCGGCAAAATCCTCATTTGTCCCCAGGCGGCAGTCGACGGTTTTAAAATCTCTTGTGTCGTAGCCGTGGTTATCTGACTCGAATATCGGATTGAGCAGGACGGAATCCACACCCAGGTCCTCGAGATATTTGCTCCAGTCCATGAGTTTGCGGATCCGCGGGACGCATTCGCCGTCGTTGTGCACCGGGGCGCCGCAGAATCCGATGGGATAGATCTGATAGAATATACTGTTGTAAGCCCACATAATATCTGCCTCACTTTCTTGTTTGCTCGTGTTTCGTCTATTTTACTATAAAAGTAGGCGTAAGTATAGATAAAATTATCTATTTATTATAAAAAAGAGCTGGATGGCAGAAGGAAATGCATAGATTTCTGTCTGCATCCGGCTCTTTTTGTCCGTTTATGAAGAATATCTGGCGGGGGAAGTGAATTTCCCGAGTTCTCTGTCCAGGAAGGAGCGGAACCAGAGGAACAGGACAATGCCCTTGAAAATACTGGAGATGGTGATGCTCCACCATATGCCATTCAGACCCAGCGGAGTCTGCACAAGGACCCAGGCCAGGGGAATCCTGGCAGCGGTAAGGATGGTACTGGACAGGGAGGGCGGCAGCGTCTTCCCAAGTCCGGCAAAGGCTCCGGCCGTGGTGATCTCCACGCTCATAAAGAGCTGGGAGACACCCAGGATCACCAGGTAGTCCACGCCCATGGGGATGACATCCTGCTCTGTGATAAACAGGCGGAATATGGGCTCCGGGAAAAAGATCAGAAGGACGGTACAGAGGACGCCCCATATGAGTACAACGCCCATGGCGCTTCTGTACCCCTTCCTGATGCGGTCCGGCTTTTCTGCCCCGTGGTTCTGGGCCAGGAAGGAGTTGACAGCAGCGGCAAAGCCATCTGCTGTCATCCAGGAGATGGACTCAATCTGAGAACCTACTTTCTGTACAGCCACTGCCGCGTCCCCGTAGCCGGCTACCATTCTTGCGATCATCATGGAGATCCCTGTGAAGAGCATGTTCTGCACGCAGGTGGGAAAGCCGATGCGCAGGATCGGGAGGAAGTATTTTTTTCCCGGATTGCGGAAAAGGCGGACATGGCAGAATACGACGGTGTCCCTGAACGCGAAGATTACAAACACGGTGGTGACAATGAACTGGGCAAAAATGGTGGCTATGGCAGCGCCCATAACACCCATGGCCGGGAAAGGACCTGCTCCGAAGATCAGGACCGGATCCAGCACCATGTTGATGATCAGGCCAGTCAGGGTGGCGGTAAGGGAATTCCGGCTGTTTCCCGCTGCCGTGAAGATCCCTGTAAATGTCTGGTTCAAAAAGGAGAACAGGACACAGCCGCAGGTGATCTGCAGATAGATCTTTGCGTCCTGGATGACCTGCGGACTGTTCAGATTAAAAAAACCGATCAGCGGATCTGCAAACAGGATGGAGCAGATGCCGAACAGCAGTCCAAGAACTGTGGTCATCCAAATGGCCGCAGCGGCAAATGAGGCGCTGTCTTCTGTCCTGCCTGCCCCCAGGGAGTGTCCTGTGTTGACCTGCCCGCCCATTTTCGGCAGGGTTGCCAGCCCGTTGGAGAGCCACATGTACATGCCGGCCGCCCCTACCGAGGCCACAGCGCTGCTCCCCAGTCTTCCGATCCAGAGCATGTCCGTCAGGTTGTAGGCCATCTGTATCAGGGATGTTGCCATGATGGGGAGGGCTAACCTGGAAAGAGAAGGCAGTACCGGCCCGTTTACAAGATCTATATGTTTAGCCATAAGCGTTTCCTCCATTGTATATGAAAAGCAAAATTCCGGCGCAAGGGTGTTGCCGGCAGAAGATATTATAAGATATCATGTATACAGATACAAGCATGTAAAATGCTTTTGCCATGCAGGCGTATCTCCGGCCATGTGGGAGCCGGAAAGCCAGGGAAAAAGAAAAAAAGTCCTAAAAAAACGGTTGACACGCATGGGCGCGTATAATATAATAATGCAGTATGACAAAAGGAGAAACAGCAGGCACCAAAGCCCCGGAACCTGACTGCTTTCAATATAACATTTCATATTATTTCTATAGTAAGTGAACCAATTCACAGGAGGTAAACCAATGAAAACTTATATGGCTAGTCCAGACAAGATCGAGAGAAAATGGTATGTAGTTGACGCTGCAGATTATACATTAGGACGTTTAGCATCAGAAGTAGCTAAGGTTTTAAGAGGAAAGAATAAACCGGAATTCACACCACATATCGATACAGGTGATTACGTGATCGTGATCAACGCAAAAGATGTAAAAGTAACAGGCAAGAAGTTAAATCAGAAGATTTACTACAACCATTCCGAGTATGTGGGCGGAATGAAAGAGACTACTCTGGCAGAGATGATGAACAAGAAGCCGGAGAAAGTGATCGAGCTGGCTGTTAAGGGAATGCTTCCGAAGGGACCTTTAGGAAGAAGCATGATTAAGAAACTTCATGTGTACGCTGGAGCAGAGCATGCACATCAGGCTCAGAAACCAGAAGAGCTGAAATTTTAATCAGAGGTCGAAAGGAGGATATTAAGAAATGGCTACATCAAAATACTACGGAACAGGAAGAAGAAAAAAATCTATCGCAAGAGTATATCTGGTACCTGGAACAGGTAAGATCACAATAAATAAGAGAGATATCGATGAGTATCTCGGACTGGAGACACTGAAGGTTATCGTTCGCCAGCCTCTCGTTGCAACAGAGACAGACGGCAAGTTTGACGTTATGGTAAATGTTAAGGGCGGCGGATACACAGGACAGGCAGGAGCGATCCGCCACGGTATCGCAAGAGCTCTCCTTCAGGCAGACGCTGATTACAGACCGGTTCTCAAGAAATCCGGTTTCCTGACACGTGATCCGCGTATGAAAGAGCGTAAGAAATACGGCCTCAAGGCTGCCCGTCGCGCTCCGCAGTTCAGCAAGCGCTAAACTTTATCAAAAGTGGTCAAAAACCCCGGAACTACGCGGTTTCCGGGGTTTTTCCTTTTCAAATGGTTTGACGCAATTTGACAGAACGAAGCCTCTTTTAACCCGTTTTCTATGGGTTAAATGGTGGACAACCACCCCAAAAAGAGGGCTTATGGGTTAAAAAATAGGACAACCGAGACGCGATTTTGGGATGCCAAGGGGATGTTTATTTATACATCTCCAAGAGACCTTTTTCGTGAAAACGGTTTGTCTGAATTTGACCTAATTTGAACAAAAGAGAATAAATCTAATCGCCAAGCGCTCAGTATTTTCTACTGGGCGCTTTTTGCGTTTCCGGGGAATTTCATTCCGGGATAAGAAAAGGCCGTCACTTTCAATTTTTGAAGTGGCGGCTTTTTCTATTTCCAGAAGCCATAGAACAATTCAGAAATGAGGTGAAGTCATTGAACACGCAAATCATCGCCATCGCCAACCAGAAAGGCGGCGTTGGCAAGACAACCACCTGCGCGAACCTGGGGATTGGGCTGGCGCAGGCCGGAAAGAAAGTGCTGCTGATCGACGGGGACCCGCAAGGCAGCCTGACCATCAGCCTGGGCCACCCCCAGCCGGACAAGCTGCCCTTTACCCTGTCCGACGCGATGGGCCGTATCCTGATGGACGAGCCGCTGCGCCCCGGCGAGGGTATCCTGCACCACCCGGAGGGCGTTGACCTGATGCCCGCAGACATCCAGCTCTCCGGCATGGAGGTCTCCCTGGTGAACGCCATGAGCCGAGAGACCATCCTGCGGCAGTATCTGGACACGCTCAAGGGACAGTATTCCCATATCCTGATTGACTGCCAGCCATCCCTGGGTATGCTCACGGTCAACGCCCTGGCCGCCGCCAACAGGGTCATAATCCCCGTTCAGGCGGAGTACCTGCCCGCCAAGGGCCTGGAACAGCTGCTCCAGACCGTAAACAAGGTGAAGCGGCAGATCAACCCCAAGCTCCAGATCGACGGCATATTGCTGACGATGGTGGACAACCGCACCAACTTCGCCAAGGAGATTGCCGCCCTGCTGCGGGAGACCTATGGCAGCAAAATCAAGGTGTTCGGCACCGAGATTCCCCATTCTGTCCGGGCAAAGGAGATCAGCGCCGAGGGCAAAAGCATTTTTGCCCATGACCCTAATGGCAAGGTGGCCGAGGGCTATAAGAATCTGACCAAGGAGGTGATAAAACTTGAAAAGCAGCGCGAAAAAAGTAGAGCTGGCTCCATACGATGATTTGTTTTCCACCGAGGAAAGCCGCCAGGATGCCAAGCTGGAGAAGATACAGGAAATTCCGCTGTCTGAGCTGCACCCATTTAAGGGGCATCCCTTCAAAGTCAAGGATGACGAGGCCATGATGGAGACCGCCGACAGCGTTCGGCAGTATGGTGTTCTGGTTCCGGCGATCGCCCGCCCGGACCCGGAGGGCGGCTATGAGCTGGTTGCCGGTCACAGGCGGCACCGGGCCAGTGAGCTGGCCGAGAAAGAAACCATGCCTGTCATTGTCCGAGACCTGGACGATGATGCTGCCACTATCATCATGGTGGACAGCAACTTACAACGTGAAAGCCTGCTCCCCAGCGAAAGGGCCTTTGCTTACAAGATGAAGCTGGAGGCTATGAAACACCAAGGCGCACGGGGGGACTTAACTTCGTCCCAACTTGGGACGAAGTTGCGTGCAGATGAATTGTTGGCGCAGCAGGCTGGTTCGAGTAGGAACCAGGTGCAGCGCTATATCCGCCTGACGGAGCTGATTCCCGAACTGCTGGATATGGTCGATGAAAAGAAAATCGCCCTCAATCCGGCTTATGAGCTGTCCTTTCTCAAAAAAGAAGAACAGCGGGATTTGCTGGACGCGATGGACAGCGAACAGGCTACCCCCTCTCTCTCCCAGGCTCAGCGACTCAAGAAATACAGCCAGGAGGGACATCTGACCCTCGATATGATGCGCGTCATCATGGGTGAGGAAAAGAAAAGTGATCTCGACAAAGTGACTTTCACCTCCGACACCCTGCGGAAGTATTTCCCCAAAAGCTATACGCCCCAGCGGATGCAGGAAACCATTATCAAACTGCTGGAGGCGTGGCAGAAGAAGCGCCAGAGAGACCAGGAACGATGAAAGGAGCCGCCTATGAGGGATATTTCAGCCCGTGAGCTGAAAGGACACAATATCTTGGCCGTAGAGCGTTTTCAGGACAGCACCCGCTGGATGATCGAGTTTTCCGTTCAGCGCCCTTGTTCCTACGGCTGCCCCGGCGATGATATGCGGCTGTTTCTTACGGAGGACGGGTATCAGGCCGCCCTCGTAAGCCAGAAGCGTCGGGAAATCAAAATCAAGCGGTATGCCCGTGTGATCGAGGGCCATGTGCTCGACTTCAAACCGGACAAGCGCCGCCGCCACCCGTAAACTCATTATCACTACGAAAGGAAAGGAATGAATATGTGTACTGTCCAGAGCATCAAAGATGCCATCCGGGAAAGTTGCCAGTCCCAGTATGATATGGAATCCACCGACATTGACCGGGTTTTGCAGACCCTCCCGTTTTCGGAGCATGAGCCGATGTTCAGTCATCCGCCGAAGTACAAGCGTCCTTACCGGCCCTGGCAGAACAACAAAAACAGCTGAAAGCCACAGTCTTTTTCACGAAGGATTGTGGCTTTTTTCATGCCCTAAAATTAGAAAGGAGTGAAGTCAATGGCCGTTTTTCGCATTGAACGGACCAAAGATTATACCGTGATGAGCAATCATCACCTGCGGAACCACGAACTATCCCTCAAGGCAAAGGGGCTTCTTTCCATGATGTTATCCCTGCCTGATGACTGGAACTATACTACCCGTGGACTTGCGAAAATCTGCAAGGAGGGCGTTGATGCCATCGGCAGTGCGCTGCGGGAGTTGGAAACCGCCGGTTACATCGTGCGGAACCAGCTGCGGGACCAACAAGGCCGGATCAGCGACACCGAGTATGTGATTTATGAGAAACCCCAGCCCAGGCAGCCAGAAACGCCAAGGCCGGATACGGCTGTACCAGATACGGCTTCACCAGATACGGAAAACCCGTATCTGGATAAACCGGATACGGAAAAGCCCGCAGAATTAAATATAGAGAAACCAAATACTCAAAAACAAAATACTCATGGAGCAAGTACCGATTCCATTCCCTTCCGGGAAACAGCGGCAGCACAGCTGCCGGAACGGAAAGGAAGGGATGCGATGTCTGTCTCAGAGATAGAAAATTATCGGGAATTGATTCTGGAGAACATCGAGTATGACTATCTGTGCAGAGAGTTTTCGACCTACCGTGAGGACCTGGACGAGATTGTGGAGCTGATGGTGGAGACCGTTTGTGCCAAACGTAAAACCACTCGGATCGCTGGCAGCGACTTTCCCCATGAAGTCGTGCGCTCCCGGTTCTTGAAGCTGGATAGCGAGCATATCCGATTTGTCATGGACGGTATGCAGAAAAACACCACGGAGGTCCGCAATATGAAACAGTATTTGCTTGCAGTGCTGTTCAACGCGCCCACCACGATCAGCAATCACTACACCGTACAAGTCAATCACGATATGAACACAGGCGGCTGGTAAACAGCCGCTTTTCTGTTGCCCGGCAATACCGGGAGAAAGGATTTTGCCATGAAACGACCTCTTGCCTACATTACGGCTCCCTGGAGCAACAACCAGTATGAGAACGCCGAGAACGCTGCCACCTACTGCCGCCAGGTGTACGACGCCGGGTATTCGCCCATCTGCCCGGTTCTGTTCTTGTCCACCTTCCTCAAGGACGAGATTCCCCAGGAACACAAGGACGGGCTGGATATGGTGCGAGACTATCTGCGCCGGTCCCATGTGCTGGTGGTCTGCGGCCACGGCATCGACGAGACCGTGAAGAATGACATCGCCACCGCTGAGCGCCTGCGGATCACCGCTACCACCCTGGACGGTATCCTGACTGTGAAAGGCCAGGGACGCGGGAAAGGAGGTGCGCGCCATGCCTGAGCGTAAGACCGTGGGCCAGCTGATGGAGGAAATGCGGCTCAAGGCCGGGGCGCAGAACTACCACGGCCATGAGTACATGGATTTGGAGCGGTTTGCCGAGGACACCCGGCACATGATTATCTTCGATGTGCTGACCCACGATTCGCCGGTGGGCTGGAAAGGCGAACGGACCCGCCTGTTTCTGACGGAGGCCGGATACCAGAAAAGCCTGGAGAACCAGGAAAAGGGCCACATCAAGATTCTCAGCCATGCCAAGGTGCGCCAGGGACATCTGTACTATGACCGCTCCGATCAGCTGCGTTGAAAGGAGCCTGCCATGATGAAATACCTGCTGCGGCGGCTGGTGGTCCCGCCTTAGTATCAAGCGCCACCCCTGCAAAATCCGTGGAAAGGAGGCGATGACCTATGCAGGAGGAAGTGGAAAACAGGACTTTGACGCTGGTAGTCAGCGGAACAAAGTTTACCGGGCGGCTGTTTAAGGCCGCCATCACCAAGTACCTTGCCCACCGCAAGGAAAAGAAGCTGCAAAAGCAGAAAAGCCGGGATACCCCCGTGATTCCCCACGGCAAACAGACGGTGAAGCAGCTGATCGGCCAGAATCAGGGCGTTTCCAACATCGAGATCACCGACCCCTCCATCAAGGAGTTTGAAAAGATCGCCCGGAAATACGGCGTTGACTATGCGGTGAAGAAGGACCGCAGCAGCTCCCCGCCCAAGTACCTGATCTTTTTCAAAGGCCGCGATGCGGATGCCCTGACCGCTGCCTTTACCGAGTACACCGGCAAGAAGGTCAGAAAGGCGCAGAAAACAGAGCGTCCGTCCGTGCTGGCAAAGCTGAGCCAGTTCAAAGAGCTGGTGAAACACGCCGTTGTGGACCGGAACAAGCGGAAGGAGCTGGAACGATGAAGATGAAAAAGCAACTTGACATCAAAAAGCTCCTTTTGCTGAATATGCCCTATATCCTGATGGGGCTGTTCGCAACCAACTTCGGTGAAGGATGGCGGATGGCCGTGGGTGCGGACGCTTCGGCAAAAATGCTTTCGTTCTTCTCCACGCTGCCGGTGGCGCTGGCCAGCTGGTGGCCCAGCCTGCACCCTTTGGACCTGCTGGTGGGGCTGTGCTGCGGCGCTGGCCTGCGATTGGCCGTGTATCTCAAAAGCAAGAACGCCAAGAAGTACCGGCACGGTATGGAGTATGGCAGCGCCCGCTGGGGCACCCATGAGGACATCGCACCCTACATCGACCCGGTGTTCCAGAACAATGTGATTCTGACTAAAACCGAGAGCCTGACCATGAACAG
>NZ_JPJE01000049.1 GCF_000765215.1 Eubacterium sp. ER2 | reverse complement strand
CCCTGTCCATTACGGTTGGGATCCCCAGCTTTCTCACCCCGCCATTCGGCTTGGGGATTTCCACTCTCCTGACCGGTTGTGGTTTGTACTCCCTGCTCCTGATCTGATTTCTGATACTGTCCCAGTTCTCTTTGATATAATCACCAAGTTTTTCTACTGTCACCCCATCTACTCCTCCTGCACCTTTACTGGCACAGACTCTTTTGTATGCGGCGTTCATGTTGTCTTTGGACAATATCTTTTCCAACAGTTCTGACATTGCCTTGTGTGCTTTCTCCTTTCCGTTTCCATGGATTCGCCATAAGTTGTGCAGTACCTGCTCATTTACGTTTCGCCCTTTCTGCTGTCAGGTATTCCATGGAGCATACATTTGATTACACGGTTACATTGTTCAGCCCTTCAGCAACGCCTATCTCAAGGCTCTGCCTACTACGGCTTCTGCTGACTTCTCACAGTTCGTTGTTACTACGGTGAGATTTCCCCGCCTGTGAGACCTCACGGGATAAGCCTGCCAGTCTTTCCTCGTCTACCTGCCTGATCTACGCACATGGGTTACGATTGCCTTTTGGACTTCGCTGTCTGCGGGCAGCTTATCCGCCATGTACGCCTTATATCAGGTTTCTGTCCGTCAGGCTACGATTTCGCTATCCCTTCTTCTCGCCTGTACCTCACGATACAAACCTTGGGAGTCGCTCTGGGGTTCGTCGGCAACTACGCCCCTTGTGGACTTTCACCACAGACTGACGGCATGCCCGTCATACCGCGAAAAGGAGCTCCGCAAAGCGGAACTCCCGTATTTCCTGCAGGTCACTCCTCCCCGTACCGGATCTCCATAAGAACCAGTCCCTGGGGCGGCGCCGTCACACCGGCCTCGGTGCGGACCCGCGCTTCCAGTATCTCTTTTACTTTTTCCGGCTCGTAAAAGCCCCGCCCCACCCGGATCAGGGTGCCGGCGATGATGCGGACCATGTTGTAGAGAAAGCCGTTGCCGCTGATGCGGATGACAATCTCCTTTGCCTCCGCCTCCCTGTAGGAGAAGTCTCCTTCCGTGCAGGGACGCTCCTCCACCTCCAGGCTGTCGATGCGGCGCACCGTGTCCTCCGTGTTGGTGCGGATACAGCAGAAGCTGGCAAAATCGTGCTGGCCCACGAGATAAGCTGCGCCCTTCCTCATCTTCTCCACATCCAGAGGCACGTACACAAAGGTGCTGGTGCGCTTTTTCATGGGATTGGCCGTCCTGGCATTGTAAATGTGATACTCGTAGGTCTTGGTGATATTGTCCTGGTATCTGGGATGCCAGGAGAGGGGCACCTCCTGGGACTTTACGATCACAATGTCCTCCGGCAGCTTCTGGTTCAGAGCCAGTGCCATGCGCTCCGGCGGAATGGTGCTCTCCGTGTCAAAGACCGCCACATTTCCCAGGGCGTGGACGCCGGAGTCGGTGCGGCTGGCGCCAATGACCCGGATGTCCTCCTTTGTGAGGGCACTGAGTTTTTTATTGAGGACCTCCTCTATCGTGATCCCGTTTGGCTGGACCTGCCAGCCGCAGTAGTTTGTGCCGTCGTAGGCCACTGTCAGCTTTATCCGTCTCAAGTCTCTTTTCCTCTCTAAAAGATGCCGGGACACTCACACATGCCCCGGAAAATCCATCCTAAAAGATCCATATGTGGAAGGGAACATACCGTCCGATGACCACCACTGCCACCACATACACGACCATGACAATGTAAGCCATCCGGTCCCTGCTCTTGTACCGCAGGGGCTTCATCTTTGTGCGCCCTTCCCCGCCCCGGTAGCACCTGGCCTCCATGGCCATGGCAAGGTCGTTGGCCCGGCGGAAGGCGGATACGAAGAGGGGCACCAGAATGGGGATCATGCTTTTCACCCGCTGGATGATGTTGCCGCTTTCCAGGTCCGCTCCCCTTGCGATCTGGGCTTTCATGATCTTGTCCGTCTCCTCCAGAAGGATGGGGATAAAACGGAGGGCGATGGACATCATCATGGCCACCTCGTGCACCGGAACATGGATCTTATTAAGGGGATGCAGAAGGCTCTCGATGCCGTCTGTCAGCGCGTTGGGCGTCGTGGTAAAGGTCATCAGCGATGAACCGGCGATCAGATAGATCAGACGGATCGCCATAAATACCGCGGTCCGCAGGCCCTCCTCCGTAATGGTAAAGATCCAGGCATGGAACAGCGTCTCTCCGCCCCTTGTGAGAAAGAGGTTGAAGAGAACCGTGATCATCAGCAGCATGATAATGGGCTTCATGCCCTTCATGATATAAGAAAAAGGTACCTTTGACATGCGTATGATGGCCACAAGGAAAATGGTGGCCACCAGATACCCGGGAATACTGTTGAAGAGAAACAGGGAAATCAGATAGAGTAGCGTCCCCACCAGCTTCACCCTCGGGTCCAGGCGGTGCAGGATGCTCTGGGCCGGATAATATTGTCCTATTGTAATGTCTCTTATCATCTATACACTCCCCCGCCTTTTCTTCACAGCCTCCATGATCTCGTCCGCAGCCTCCTCCACTGTGGTGGCCGTCACCCCCACATCGAACCCGGCCTCTCTTATATCGTGCATGATGTACGTGACCTGGGGGGCCGCAAGACCGATCTTCTCCAGCTCCTGGTAATGGGAAAATACCTGTTTCGGTGTGTCGTTGTACAGGATATTTCCTTTGTTCATGACAATGATCCTGTCCGCGTATTTTGCAATATCCTCCATGCTGTGGGACACAAGGATCACCGTCATATCGCTCTGCCTGTGCAGGTATGCGATCTGATCCAGTATCTCGTCCCGGCCCTTTGGATCCAGGCCGGCAGTGGGCTCGTCCAGCACAAGGACGCCGGGGCGCATGGCCAGGACACCTGCAATGGCCGCCCGCCTCTTCTGTCCGCCGGACAGCTCAAAGGGGGAGGATTTCCAGTATTTTTCCTTCAGCCCCACAAGGCGCAGCGCCTCTGTGGCTCTCTTTTCACATTCCTCCGGAGTAAGCCCCTGGTTCTTCGGGCCAAAGCACACATCCGTCAGCACGTCCACCTCAAAAAGCTGATGCTCCGGGTACTGGAAGACAAGCCCCACCTGGCTGCGGAGCTTCCGCATATCGTACCCTTCCGCGTAAATGTTTTCTCCGTTGTAAAAGACCGTGCCGCTGGTGGCCCGTATGAGACCGTTCAGATGCTGGATCAGTGTGGATTTCCCGGACCCGGTGTGGCCGATGATGCCCACAAACTCCCCGTGAGGGAGCTCAAGGCAGATGTCAGAGAGCGCCTTCTTCTCGTAGGCTGTGCCCGGACTGTATATATAATTGACGTGTTCTAATTTAATCGACATAGCGCTTCCACCAGCTCTTCCTTTTTCAATATTCCGGCAGGGATAGCAAGCCCCCGCTTTCTCAGTTCATCTGCCAGCATGGTCACCTGGGGGACGTCCAGCCGGTAGGATTTTAACGTATCCACCTGGGAGAAGATCTCCCGGGGCGTTCCCTGCATGACAATATGGCCGTGGTCCATGACAAAGATCCGGTCCGCGTAGATCACTTCCTCCATATAGTGGGTGATGAGAATGACCGTCACATGCTTCCTGTGACGCAGCTCACGCACCGTCCGCAGGACTTCCTTCCTTCCGTCCGGGTCCAGCATGGCGGTGGGCTCGTCCAGCACAATGCACTTTGGCTCCATGGCAATGACGCCGGCAATGGCCACTCTCTGCTTCTGCCCGCCGGACAGCTTGTTTGGCGAGTGGTGCCGGTACTCGATCATGCCCACGGACTTAAGGCTGTCCTCCACCCGCTTCCAGATCTCGTCTGTGGGGACGCCTAAGTTCTCCGGGCCAAAGCCCACGTCCTCCTCCACTACGGTGCCGATGATCTGGTTGTCCGGGTTCTGAAACACCATGCCCGCACTCTGGCGCACATTCCACAGCTCCTGGGGATCTTTCGTATTCCGGCCGTCCACCCACATGGTGCCTCCTGTAGGAACGAGAATAGCGTTCATGTGTTTGGCCAGGGTAGACTTGCCGGAACCGTTGTGGCCCAGAATGGCGATAAACTGGCCTTCCTCTATGCCAAGATCCACCTCATCGATGGCCCGGGAGGTGCCGATGACATTTCCTTCTTCATCTCTTTTTTCATATTCAAATATGAGCTTTTCTGTCTGGATCATATTATGTTTCATATCAGTTTTTCCATCTCCATGGGGAAAATCCCAACGATTTTCCCATTAAAATAAGACACAGCGCTTACATGCTGTGTCTTATTTTAAGTGATTATGCTCTATTTTGCAAGGTCTGGGACTTTCCTTTTCATTTCCTCCTCTACCTGCCGGTCATCACATTTCTTTTAAATTCTGTGTACGTCACCTCTACGCCTTCTGCGGCTCCTGGTACTCCACTCCCATGGTATCCACAGTCACCTTTTTCATCCTCTGCACTTCCAGCGGTCTGTCGCTGTAGTCTGTAGGAGTCTGGGCAATCTTATTTACGATGTCCATGCCCTCTGTGATCTTTCCGAAAGCCGCGTAAGCGCCGTCCAGATGGGGAGAGTTCTTGTGCATGATAAAGAACTGGCTTCCTGCCGAGTCAGGATGCATGGCTCTTGCCATGGACAGCACGCCCTCTGTGTGCTTCAGATCATTTGCAAAGCCGTTCTGGCTGAACTCGCCTTTGATGGTGTAGCCCGGGCCGCCCATGCCTGTTCCGTCGGGGCATCCGCCCTGGATCATAAAACCGCTGATGACCCGGTGGAAAATAAGGCCGTCGTAGAAGCCTTTGTTCACCAGCGAGATAAAGTTGTTCACTGTGTTGGGAGCGATCTCGGGATAGAGCTCCGCCTTCATGATATCTCCGTTTTCCATTTCAAATGTAACGACTGGATTTGCCATTTTTTGTCTACCTCATTTCTTCTGTTTTTTCAGAAATTGTCTTTCCTGGGTATTGTAGCACAGAGGAAAAAATACTGCAATCAGAGCAGATCCTCTCTGCTATTCACTTTCATTTATGTCCACTGAATATAAATTTTATTAATATTATAGATACAAATTATTAAATTGACTTTACATTCTTCTGATGCTACGATTTTTTCTATAGTAATAAATTCACAATACACTTTGCAATTTACTTTGGAGGAGATGCTATGGAGTACAAGACAGCAAAACGAATGGAAAGCCTGCCTTTTTCCGAGATCCGTGCAGTAATGGAAAAAGCCACAAAGATGCAGCAGGCAGGAGAAAACGTCATTCATCTGGAAATCGGACGTCCGGATTTTGACACACCGGAAAAGATCAAGGAGGCCGCTTATGAGAGTCTGAAAGCGGGGCATGTATTTTACACCTCCAACTACGGAATACCGGCTCTGAGAAAAGAGATCGCTAAATGGGAAACAGAGCATCACGGTGTACAGTATGATGCCGATGAGGTGCTTGTGACAGTAGGTGTCGGCGAAGCCACCTACGCTTCCATGGCAGCCTTCCTGGAAGACGGAGACGAAGTTCTCGTGCCCAATCCGGTATGGCTGAACTACATTCACGTTCCGTCCTCTCTGGGAGCTGTCCCTGTGACATACAATCTGAAAGAGGAGAACAACTACCAAATCGATATGGAAGAGCTGGAGTCCAAGATCACAGATAAGACAAAGATGATCGTCATCGTCAACCCCAGCAACCCGACAGGAGGCGTTCTCTCCAGAGAGACACTGGAAAAGCTCAGCCAGCTTGCCATCAAGAATGACCTTCTGGTGGTGGCAGACGAGATCTACAGCCAGCTTGTCTACGATGACACAAAGCATGTCAGCATTGCCTCCCTTCCCGGCATGAAGGAGAGGACCATTACACTGGGCGGCTTTTCCAAAGCTTATTCCATGACCGGCTGGCGTCTTGGATACATGTGCGCTCCCAGGGGCATTATCGCCGCCTGCGTCAGAGTGCACCAGTATACCATCACCTGCGCTTCCTCCTTTGTACAGGAGGCCGCTGTGACCGCTCTTCGCGACTGCGCGGACGATGTGGAAGCTATGCGCCAGGAGTATCAGAGACGGAAGGATTACGCGGTGAAAGCCCTCAATGAGATCAACGGCATCAGCTGCAATGATCCCCAGGGCGCGTTCTACATCTTTGTGAATGTCAAGAGTCTGGGCATGTCTTCCATGGAGGTGGCCGAGTACTTCCTTGAGGAGGCAAAGGTAGCCATGGTTCCCGGCTCCGCTTTCGGATCCGAAGGAGAAGGATATCTGAGACTGTCCTACGCCTGCAGCTACGAGGATCTCCAGGAAGCCATCCGCAGGATAAAGGACGCGGTAGAGAAACTGAAAAAATAAAGCTACAAAAAGAAAGAGGTTAGAGAAATGGCAGTAGGATGCAGAATTAAAAGAAACTTTGAGAGACCGGACAAGGAACTGGTGGAAGCTTTCCGCGGAATTCCGGTAGCCAACATTGATGACCAGTGCGGCAGGATCGCTGCGGTAGACGCCAGCATTTATCCCTTAAATCCAAAGGCCCGCCTTCTGGGAACCGCCTTTACTGTAAATGCACCGGCAGGAGACAATCTTCTGTTCCACAAGGCGCTGGATATGGCTCAGCCGGGGGATGTCATCGTCCTGGCAAACAAGGGCAGCATGAGCCGCTCCTTATGCGGAGAGATCATGAGCAGCTACGCAAAATCCAGAGGTCTGGCAGGCATCATCATCGACGGATGCGTGCGTGACAGCTACGCTCTCAGCCAGATGGATTTCCCGGTATACGCAAAAGGCGTGACTCCCAACGGACCCTACAAGAACGGACCGGGGGAAATGAACTTCCCCGTATCCTTTGCAGGCATCATCATCAATCCGGGCGATATCATCGTGGGAGACTCTGACGGACTGATCGCCATCAGACCCGAGTTCGCCAAAGAGCTGGCCGAGAAGGCAAGAGCTTACCACGCAGGTGAGGAAAAACAGCTGGAAGGCATCCACACCCGCGGCGAGTGGCCTCGTCCATGGGTAGATGAGACCCTGGAAAAGATTGGATTTGAATTTGTAGACTAAGCTGTTGATCAGATACAGGGCAAAATAAAAAAGGACCGTCCGGTCCTTTTTTATTTCCCCTCTTCCAGGGCATAGAGCACCATCCCGCCCTTTTTCTCATACCCGGTATCCCACATTTCCTCGAAATCCAGCCTGGTGGCAGCTCCGTAGGTGGCCGCCGTCACATAGAAACGGCCCTCCCTTTCCTCATAACCGGTGAGAAGAAACCAGTGCCAGGTAAAATCCCCGAACTGCTTTTTATCCTTGTGGTAGAGCAGAAGATACGGAATGGGAAGCCCCCTGTCAATCTGCCTTCTG
Source organism: Eubacterium sp. ER2 (assembly GCF_000765215.1). Lineage (GTDB taxonomy): Bacteria > Bacillota > Clostridia > Lachnospirales > Lachnospiraceae > Claveliimonas > Claveliimonas intestinigallinarum. The sequence goes on along the minus strand of NZ_JPJE01000049.1, from coordinate 38,720 downwards.
ACCGCTGCTTTGGCCTCCTCCACATCTGCCTCCCCGTGGAGGGGCTCCATGTGAAGGCTCCTGCCATCCTCATTTCCCAGATCCGCAAGATAGCGGGCATACCCTTCTATATAGGTTTCCAGCCTGTCGATGCCCCCTGCCCTGGGCTTCAGATAGGGCTTCATCTTCATGCTGAACTCCTTGTAGGCCTGTTTTGTGAGACGGCCCGCGTCACCGGGATACAGCCCCTTCATCCCCTTTCGCAGAGCCAGATAGATGCAGGTGTCACAGGCTGTGGCCGCCCCGCAGCCGCCCACGTGCATGACGATATTGGTAAACCAGTCCTGGCTTCCGCCGTAGGAGCCTTCAATCTCAAAATAATCCAGATGTCTTTCCATAGATGTATCTTCCCTTCATTTTTTCTGTCATAATCTTTTGAAATTCTTCATAATTTCCTGCCATTTATCTTTATATCTTTTTCTTATACTGGATACAACAAAAGAAAACTTACTCTATATATACTTTACAGGAGGGGATTTTTATGAGAGCTGCCGTTACTTACGTAGGAAATATACTGGTCACACACAGGCCCGCGCTGTCCTGCCGGCAGGACTACTCTGTGTCCTCCCTTGTCCTTATGTTCTTTACCTTTTCCGGCATTGGCTGGCTCTGGGAGGTGGGCCTCCACCTGGTGGTAGACGGCATGTTCTTCAACCGGGGCTTCATGGCCGGCCCCTGGCTTCCCATCTACGGGACAGGGGGCGTGCTGATCCTGGTGCTTCTGAAAAAATGGCGCAGCCGCCCGCTCCTGTCTTTTGGCCTCATTGTGCTTCTGTGCGGCACGGTGGAGTATTTCGCCGGGCTCTTCCTGGAGACCATGTTCGGTGTCCGCTGGTGGAACTACAGCGACATGCTCTTCCAGATCCATGGCAGAGTCTGCCTGGAAGGACTGCTGCTTTTTGGCACAGGCGGTCTCTTTATCATCTACATCGCCGCCCCTGCGCTGGATGGGCAGTTCAGCCGCCTGTCCGGCTCCCGGAAAAGGCTGCTGTGTGTGATCTTGTGCGCTCTCTTTGCGGCAGACCTGGTGCGCTCCTTCCTCTCCCCCAACATGGGACCGGGGATCACTTCACTTTGATCTGTCCCAGGATCTCCCCTATGGGAGCCGATATGGAAAGCTCCGCTCCCACTTCCCTGGCTGTAGCGCTTTTATTGATGACCACCAGATGCCTGCCGCGGAAATAATCAATAAACCCGGCCGCCGGGTACACCACAAGGGAGGTACCCCCGATGATGAGCGTGTCCGCCTCCGCAATGGCACGGACGCTCTTTTCTATTGTCATGGAGTCCAGGCTCTCCTCATAGAGGACCACGTCCGGCTTGATGATGCCTCCGCACCCACACCTGGGAATGCCCGGGGCCTCCTTTACAAAGGCCGCATCGTAGAAACGGCCGCACTTCTGGCAGTAGTTCCTGTGGATGCTGCCGTGAAGCTCATACACCTTCTTACTTCCCGCCTTCTGATGGAGTCCGTCGATATTCTGGGTGATGACCGCTGTGAGGCGCCCTGCCTCCTCCAGCTGGGCCAGCTTCCTGTGAGCCGCATTTGGCTCCGCATCCAGACACATCATCTTTTCTTTATAGAATTCATAGAAAACATCCGGGTGGGCTTTAAAGAAGCTGTGGCTCACCACCTGCTCCGGCGCGTATTTGTAGTGCTGGTGGTAAATGCCCTCCGCACTCCGGAAGTCCGGTATCCCGCTCTCCGTGGAGACGCCGGCCCCTCCGAAAAAGACGATCCGCCGGCTGTCGTCTATGATCTCCTGCAGTTTTCTTACTTCCTCCTGGTACATACTGTCACCTTCTTAAAACTGAAATAAATTTAATCCGATCTCCTCGCTGTAGCGCCGGTCCACCACGCCCGGTATCACCGTGATGACCATCTCGCAGGTGGCGCTGACCACCGCCCGGTTCAGATGTCCCCCAAAGACTTCCCCTTTTTCATTTCCGGCGCTTATATGCAGATGCGCGTAAAATTCCCCGTCCATGGTGCTGATGGTGCCTGTCAGTGACACGATCTCAAAGCTGCCCTCAAATTCATTGGCCAGGTATTTCTTTTCCTCTGTCTTAAAAACACCTGCTGTAAACTGGCTGATGGCTCCAAGCGCCTGGATGGAGGCCAGCTTTATCTCCTCTTTCAGAGCAATCTCTTTTACCTGGTCCAGGATTTCCTCTCCCTTGTCAATTCTTGCAACAATCGTATTGTCAAATCTCCTGTATTCCACAGTGAGCCCTCCTTTCACTTTCACTACATCCATTGTATCATGCAAAAAGGAGAAAGAGTACCCCTCGATACTCTTTCTCCCGCTGTGTTCCTCTATCTTACTTTCTGACTGTACCCTTTAAAAAATTCGGACAGTCCTTCCAGTGTCTTTACAAGAACAGGGATCTCATCCTCCGTCAGTTTGTCCAGGATCGCCTGGGTCATCTGCCGGTGATAGTCCTCGTGGTGATGGAAGGCTTTGATCCCCTTCTCTGTCAGTCTGACGTAGACCACCCGCCGGTCCTTCTCGCTGCGGCGGCGCTCCACGTAGGCTTTGTTCACAAGGCTGTTCATGGCTGTCGTAAGAGAGCCCACGGTGATATTCAGTTTTCTGGCGATGGAGGACATATTGTTCCCCTCGCCCAGGCCGATGGCCTCAATGACGTGCATATCATTGTTTGTCAGATCTTTAAATTCCTCTGTGATGATGGCCTTCTCCTCCAGTTCCCATATCTCGTGGAACAGATTAACGAGAATATCGTTGATGGCCCTGTATGCATCCTCCATGAACATTTTCCTTTCTATGATCTTACAGAAGTGACTCTATGACTTCCCTCACTGTCTCTATCCTGTCTGCCTTCCAGGCGTTGGCGCCGCAGAAGAGAAGGGCGTCCTCCACCTCTCCTTTGGCAGCACAGATAAGGGCGTCTGTGATGCAGTAGGGAATTTTTGCCGGATTGCAGGTGTGAAGACATTTGTGACAGGGGCTGTGGGGAATCTGCTCCCCTCCCATGACCCGCTCCATAAAGCGGTTCCGGATGGCCCGCCCCGGCATGCCCACCGGGCTCTTCACGATCACGATGTCCTCTTTGCCGGCACGGATGTATGCCTCCTTGTACCGGATGTCTGCGTCGCATTCCTCTGTGGTGACAAAACGGCTGGCCACCTGGATGGCGTCCGCCCCCAGCGAGAAGGCTTTCTGCGCCTTCTCCCGGTTGTCGATGCCCCCTGCAAGAGCCACAGGGATCTTCCGCCCGTATTTCTCCTCAAAGGAACGGACCGTCTGAAGGATGGCCTGGATCTCTTCTTCGTAGGCCAGCGAGATGTCCCCGTCTCCCTGCCCGGACTCCCTCCGGAATGCTTCCAGCTGCTCCCCGCTAAATCCAAGATGCCCCCCTGCAAGAGGTCCCTCCACCACCAGAAGATCCGGTACCCTGCTGTACTTCTTATCCCAGTACCGCAGGATCACCCGGGCCGCTTTCTCTGTGGAGACAATAGGCGCCAGCGCAGGTTCCCTCTTTCTGCCCGCCTCCCTGGCGGCGCAGGCGGCCTCTTTTGGCAGATCCATGGGAAGTCCGGCGCCGGAGACGATGATGTCCGCGCCTGCCTCCACGGCAGCTTTCACGTAGGCCTCATAGCACCTGCTGGCCACCATGATGTTAAAGCCGATGACGCCCTGGGGCGAGATGGCCCGGGCCCTGTCAAATTCCTTTTTCAAAGCCCGCAGATTGGCCCCCAGGGAGTCCCGGTCAAAATCCTGCTCCCGAAAGCCGATCTGGGCGGTGGAGATAAGCCCCACGCCGCCCTCTGCTGCCACGGCTCCGGCCAGGCCTCCCAGGCTGATGCCCACGCCCATACCGCCCTGGATCAGAGGCAGCCTGGCCTCCTTTTCGCCCACTTTCAATGGTTTTCTTTCCATACAGATCTCCTACATCCGGCGGAAACGCTCGTACCGCCTCTGGGTCAGCTCTTCTGCCGACATGCTTTCATATGTTTCAAGGAAGCGGTCCATGCCCTCCGAGAGCCTGTCTGTCACTTCCTCCAGGTTCAGCACTGTATAGTGGGCAGGTTCCGGAATGACCTTCTCCACAATGCCCGCCTTATAAAGATCCCTGGCTGTCAGCTTCATAACCTCTGCCGCCTCTTTTGCCTTTGTGCTGTCCTTCCACAGGATGCTGGCAAATCCTTCCGGGGAGAGGATGGAATACACGGAATTCTCCAGCATCCACACCTCGTCCGCAGTAGCCATGGCAAGGGCTCCTCCGCTGCCTCCCTCTCCGATGATGACAGAGAGCACCGGCACCTTCAGTCCCGACATCTCATAGATGTTTCTGGCAATGGCCTCTCCCTGGCCTCTCTCCTCAGCTTCCAGGCCGCAGAAAGCTCCCGGGGTGTCCACAAAACAGATCACCGGGCGGCCGAATTTCTCCGCCTGCTTCATGAGGCGGAGGGCCTTGCGGTACCCGTCCGGAGACGGCATTCCGAAGTTGCGCTCGATATTTTCCTTCGTAGTGGTCCCCTTGGCCTGGGCAATGACAGTCACCGGCTGGCCGTGAAATCTGGCGATGCCGCCGATGATGGCTTTGTCGTCCGCAAAATACCGGTCGCCGTGGAACTCCATAAAATCAGTAAACAGCGTCTGGATGTAGTCCGATCCCACCGGGCGGTCCTTCATCCGGGAGATCTGCACCCGCTCCCAGGCTGACAGCTCCTCTTCTTCCGGAGCTGCCAGAGCCTCCATCTGCTCTTCCAAGGCAGCGTCCCGTTCAGAAGCAGCTCCTCTCTTATACGTCCTGCCGCTCTCCTGGTGCATCTGCAGAATCTCGGAGAGAACCGTCTTCAGTTCTTCCCTCTCCACGATCCGGTCAATGAAACCGTGCTCCAGCAGGAACTCGGATCTCTGAAAGCCCTTGGGCAGTTTCTGTCCGATGGTCTGCTCAATGACCCTGGGGCCTGCAAAGCCGATGAGGGCCTTGGGCTCTGCCAGGATCACATCTCCCAGCATGGCAAAGCTGGCCGTCACACCGCCTGTGGTGGGGTCTGTCAGAACGGAAATATAGAGAAGTCCCGCATCGCTGTGCCGCTTCAGAGCCGCGGAAGTCTTTGCCATCTGCATAAGGGAGGTGATCCCCTCCTGCATCCTGGCCCCGCCGGAACAGGCAAAAAGGATCACCGGAAGCCGCTCCTTGGTGGCCCGCTCCACAGCCCGGGCTATCTTCTCTCCCACGGCCTCTCCCATACTGGACATGAGGAACCGGCCGTCACAGACGCCTATCACTGTCTCCAGACCGTTGATCTCCGCCTTTCCTGTCACAACCGCCTCGGTAAGCTTTGTCTTCTCCTGCACGGCTGCCAGCTTCTCCGGATAGCCTTTATAGTCCATGGGATTTCCGCCCACAAGCTCCTTGTCCCACTCCTCAAATGTACCGTCGTCGGTGATCATCTCAATGCGTCTGTAGGCGTGGACACGGAAATAGCCGCCGCACTTCGGGCAGATATAGTAGCCTCTCTTTACGTCCTCGGCAATGATGGCGCTGCCGCATTTGTTGCACTTGCGCAGCAGGCCCTCCGGCACCTCCGGCCGCCTCTCCCGCAGGGAGATGTATCCCTTTCTCCCCGAGACAGCTCTTGTCTTTTTAAACATATTTTCTAACTTCATTTTTACGCTTCTTTCCGGGCTTTTTCAAGCTCTTCGATGAATTCGATGTCTATGTTTCCGGCAATGTAGTCCGGATTTTCCAGTATCCCGTACTGGTAGTCCACGTTGGTGTCAATGCCCTCAATGATGACTTCTCCCAGGGCGCTTCTCATCTTGCGGATGGCTTCGTCCCTGTTCTTAGCCCACACGATCAGCTTGGCGATCATGGAGTCATAGTAGGGGGGTATGGTGTAGCCACTGTAGATGGCGGAGTCGATCCGGATCCCCTTGCCTCCCGGCAGATACATGTCGGTGATGGTTCCCGGTGAAGGCCGGAAGCCTTTCTCCGGGTTCTCCGCATTGATCCTGCACTCAATGGCATGGCCGGTAAGATGCACATCCTCCTGCCGGTAGGAGAGCTCCCTGCCGGAGGCGATGCGGATCTGCTCCTTGATAAGGTCGATGCCGGTCACCCACTCGGTCACCGGATGTTCCACCTGGATCCGGGTGTTCATCTCCATAAAGTAGAAGTTCCCGTTCTTCTCCAGAAGGAACTCAATGGTCCCCGCATTCACATACCCGGCTGCCTTCGCAGCTTTTACGGCAGCCTCCCCCATTTTCCGGCGGAGCTCCTCTGAGATAGCCACGGAAGGGGACTCCTCGATCATCTTCTGGTGGTTCCTCTGGATGGAACAGTCCCTCTCTCCCAGGTGGATCACATGGCCATGGCTGTCCGCCAGGATCTGGAACTCAATATGGCGGGGATGCTGTACAAAGTGCTCGATGTACATGGTATTGTCGCCGAACGCCATCTGCGTCTCTTTCTGGGCTGTCTGGAAGCTGCTCTCAAACTCCTCCGGCGTCTGCGCCACGCGCATGCCTTTCCCGCCGCCTCCAAGAGCCGCCTTCACGATCACCGGGTAGCCGATCTCCTCCGCGATCTTCGCCCCCTCTTTTGCATCGTACACAGGCTCTTTGCTGCCCGGGATCACCGGTACTCCGGCAGCCACCATGGTGTTTCTCGCCTCCTGCTTGTTTCCCAGCCGGGCAATGACGTCCGATCCGGGGCCGATAAAGGTGATGTTGCACTGCTCGCACAGCTCCGCAAACCGGCTGTTCTCAGAGAGAAAACCAAATCCCGGATGGATGGCATCGGCGCCGGAAATGATGGTGGCGCTGATGATCCGGTCCATGCTCAGATAGCTCTCTGTGGAGGGCGCCGGACCAATGCAGATGGCCTCGTCCGCAAGCTGTGTGTGGAGGGCCTCCCTGTCTGCCTCCGAGTAGACGGCCACGGTCTCAATCCCCATCTCCCGGCAGGCCCGGATAATGCGGACCGCAATCTCGCCCCGGTTGGCGATCAGTACTTTTTTGATCATCTGGCTCATTTCTCTTTCATCCTCCCGTCAGTCTATCCTACCATAAAGGTCAGTTCCGCGCTGACTACCACCTTGCCGTCCACGCTGGCAGTGGCCTCTCCGATCCCCATAGGCCCTTTGGCCTTGATGATCTTTGTCTCCAGCTTTACTTTATCTCCCGGCACGATCTTTCCTTTGAACTTGCATTTATTGATGCCGCCAAAATAGGCGATCTTTCCTTTGTTCTCCTCTTTGCTCAGGATGGCCACAGCCCCTACCTGGGCCAGCGCCTCCACCGTCAGCACACCGGGCATTACCGGCTCCTGGGGAAAATGTCCCTTGAAGAAATCTTCCCTGTATGTGACGCATTTATAACCTACCGCAAACTGTCCCGGCTCATAGTCCTCGATGTAGTCCACAAGGAGGAAGGGATGGCGGTGGGGAATGATCTCCTTGATCTGGTTGATATCCAAATGGTTCATGCTCTTTGTCTCCTTCCTGTATTTCCTATGAAAGGCGGAACAGCGGCTGTCCGTACTCCACGGCCTGGCCGTTTTCCACGTAGATCTCCTCCACTGTCCCGTCAAAGTCGCTCTCGATCTCGTTCATCAGCTTCATGGCTTCCACGATGGCCATGACCTGGCCTTTTTTCACCGTGTCTCCCACAGACACGTAAGGATCCGCATCCTCTGCCGGAGCTGCGTAGAATGTTCCCACCAGAGGGCTCTTCACGATCTTGCCGGAGGGCTCTGCAGATGTCTTCTCTTCTGCTGCCTTGTCTGTCTGTGCAGCCGCTGCGGGAGCTGCTGCCTGCACGGTCGGAACCGCCACAGTACTCTCAGCCGCCTGCAGAGCTGTGACGATGGTCTCTTTTTCTTTTGTCAGATGGAGCTTTACGCCCTTTTCTTCGTATTTCAGTCCGGTCAGCTCTGAGTCGGAGACTGCCTGGATGAGTTTTAACAGGTTCTCAAATTCCATGATCTCGCACCTCTTTTTATTCTTCGTATTTCTTGATCAGCACGGTTGCGTTGTGTCCGCCAAATCCAAGGGAGTTGGTCATGGCGTAGTGGATCTCCTTCTCCACCGGAGCGCCTACCGCATAGTTAAGGTCACAGTCCTCGTCTGTCTCCACGGTTCCCATGGTCTGGTGGATAAATCCTTCCTCCACGGATTTCACAAGAGTGATGAACTCCACGCCGCCGGCTGCACCTAAAAGATGGCCGATCATAGATTTTGTGGAGTTGATGACTACGTCTTTTGCCGCGTCGCCGAAGGCCTTCTTGATGGCTCTTGTCTCGAAGAGGTCATTGTGGTGTGTACTTGTGCCGTGGGCATTGATGTACTCTACCTGGGAAGGTGAAACTTCTGCCTCCTCCATGGCAAGCTCCATGGCCTTGGCAGCACCTGCGCCGTCCTCTGCCGGTGAAGTGATGTGGTAAGCGTCTCCTGTGGCGCCGTATCCCACGACCTCCGCGTAGATCTTCGCTCCTCTTGCCTTTGCGTGTTCCAGTTCCTCCAGAACAACCACGCCTGCTCCTTCACCCATGACGAAGCCGTCTCTGTCTTTGTCAAAGGGGCGGGATGCCGTGGCCGGATCCGGGTTGGTGGAAAGGGCGGTGAGGGCGGTAAATCCTGCCACTCCTGTGGGGCAGATAGCGCTCTCTGTTCCCCCTGCAAGCATAATGTCCGCGTCACCATACTGGATAGCCCGGAAGGCGTCTCCGATACAGTGGGTTCCTGTGGCACAGGCTGTCACCACATTGGAGCATTTTCCCCGCAGGCCAAGCTGGATGGAAACATTTCCTGCCGCCATGTTGCAGATCATAAGGGGCACCATCAGCGGGTTTACCTTGTTAGGGCCTTTTGTCTTGATCTTCTCGTAGCTGGACTCCACCTGCTGCAGGCTTCCGATACCGGAGCCGATGATGACGCCGGCCCGGAAGGAGTCCTCCTTCTCCATGTCAATGCCTGCGTCGTCGAAAGCTTCCTTTGCAGCCGCCACAGCGTACTGTGAGAAAGCCTCCATCCTTCTTGCAGCCTTGAAATCCATCCGGTCTTTTGCCACAAAATCTTTGACTTCTGCCGCCAGTTTTACTTTATATTCAGTGGTATCAAACTTCGTGATAGGCGCGATGCCCACCTTTCCTTCCTTTACGCCCGCCCAGAACTCGGGAACTGTATTTCCCAGGGGGGTGATGGCCCCAAGCCCTGTCACAACTACTCTTCTCTTCATCATATCGCCATTCCTCCGTCTACCTGGATCACCTGTCCTGTAATATAGCCTGCATCGTCAGAAGCCAGGAAGGCCGCTGTCTTTGCGATATCCTCCGGCTTTCCAAATCTTCCAAGAGGGATCTGGGCCACAGACGCCTCTTTCACTGCGTCAGAGAGGACCTCCGTCATCTCTGTCTCGATAAATCCGGGAGCGATGGCGTTCACCGTGATGCCCCTGGAAGCCAGCTCTCTTGCCACAGCCTTTGTAAGGCCGATGACGCCCGCCTTGGAGGAGGCGTAATTGGCCTGTCCCGCATTGCCTGCAATGCCCACAACAGAGGACATATTGATGATACGGCCGCTTCTCTGCTTCAGCATCTGTCTGGACGCGAAGCGGATAGTGTTGAAAGTGCCCTTAAGGTTGGTCTCAATGACGCTGTCAAAATCCGCCTCGGACATCTTCATCAGAAGTCCGTCTCTTGTGATGCCCGCGTTGTTGACAAGAATATCCAGTCTTCCGTATGTTTTGATAACATCCTGGATAAAAGCCTGGCATTTCTCAAAATCAGATACATTGCACTGATAGACTTCCGCTTTTCCTCCGGCTGCCTCGATCTCTTTTTTCACTTCCTCCGCCCGGTCCTTTGAACCGTTGTAGTTGACTACCACGAAGGCTCCCTGGGAAGCCAGTTCCAGGGCGATGGCCCTTCCGATCCCGCGGGAAGCTCCTGTTACTACTGCAATCTTTCCATCTAACATTTTCTCGTACAGGACGGTTAACCGCCCCTGCCTCCTTTTTGCTTTTCGACTTTATTTCAGACTTTCCGCCACTTTCTCCACGTCGGCCCATGTACCTACGTTATAGACCGTCACATCGCGGCTGATCTTTCTCATGAAACCGGCAAGGGTTCTGCCCGGCCCGATCTCAATAAACGTGTCCACGCCGTCCGCGATGAGATTTTCCATGCTCTGCTGCCAACGCACGGAGGAGCTGACCTGCTCTGCCAGAAGCTCTTTTGTCTGGCTGATGTCTGTCACCTGCTGCGCTGTCACGTTTGTCACATAAGGCACGTTAAGAGGGGACAGCTCCACGCCCTCCAGCACCTGCGCCAGCTCCTCCCCGGCCTTCTTCAGCATGGGGGAGTGGAAAGGTCCGCTGACATTCAGCATGACCGCCCTTTTGGCTCCGGCTTCTTTCAGCTTTTCTGCCGCAGCCTCCACTGCCTTTGTCTCCCCGGTAATAACGATCTGCCCCGGGCAGTTGTAGTTGGCAACAGACACGCCTTCCATGCCGTCAGTGACCGCCTCGATCTCTTCGCCGGTCATGCCCATGATGGCGCACATGGCACCCTCCCCTGCAGGAACCGTGTTCTGCATGAGAAGGCCTCTTTTTCTCACAAGGCGGATGGCATCCTCGTCCTTCATGCCGCCTGCCGCCGCAATGGCGCAGTACTCACCAAGACTTAAGCCTGCTGTCACGTCCGGGCGGATCCCCGCCTCCACAAGCGGCTTTGTCATGGCCAGGCAGGTGGTCACAAGGGCTGCCTGTGTGTACTCTGTAAGGTCCAATTTATCGTTCTCATGAAAGCACAGGTCTTTCATGTCAATGTCCATGTTATCTTTCAGCACCTCTGAAGCCATGTCGTACACAGCCTTCGCGGAAGCGCTGTTCTCGTAGAAATCCTGGCCCATGCCGCATTTCTGCGCGCCCTGGCCGGGATAAATAAATGCAATCTTACTCATAAAAGCCCGCTCCTTTGATCAGTGCATCTGTCTCGCTTACCAGTTTGTCGATCAGCTCCTTACAGGACATTCTCTCTTTCACCATGCCGGCGATCTGTCCTGCCATGACGCTTCCGTTTTTCACGTCGCCTTCCACAACTGCCTTGCGAAGACCGCCCAGTGTCAGAAGCTCCAGCTCCTCAAAGCCTGCACCTTTATTTTCCAGCTCCAGATATTTCTTTGTCATGTCGTTTCTCAGCGCGCGTACCGGATGTCCTGTGGTGCGGCCTGTGACACGGGAGTCGATATCTTTTGCCTTGATGATGCGTTCTTTGTAATTTTCATGTACCTGGGACTCATCTGTGACAACAAAGTGTGTGCCCATCTGCACGCCCTTTGCGCCCAGCATGAACGCTGCGGCAATGCCTCTTCCGTCAGCGATACCGCCTGCGGCGATGACCGGAATATTTACCGCATCCACCACCTGGGGTACCAGGACCATGGTCGTATTTTCTCCGATGTGTCCGCCGGCTTCTGTCCCTTCTGCGACAACCGCGTCAGCGCCGCAGCGCTCCATACGTTTTGCAAGTGCAACGGAGGCGACAACAGGGATGACTTTTACGCCTGCTTCCTTCCACATCTTCATGTATTTCTCCGGGCTTCCGGCTCCGGTGGTAACCACCTTTACGCCTTCTTCCACGATCACCTTCGCAACGTCGTCCGCGTACGGGCTCATCAGCATGATGTTGACGCCGAAAGGCTTATCTGTCAGTTTTTTTGCTTCTCTGATCTGTTCGCGCACCCAGTCTGCCGGAGCGCTTGCTGCTCCTATCAGTCCAAGCCCACCGGCATTTGATACGCCGGCTGCCAAGTGATATTCAGCGACCCAGGCCATACCGCCCTGGATAATCGGATATTCAATTCCCAGTAATTCCGTTACTTCTGTTTTCATATTGACAACCTCTTTTTCTTTTTTCGTCTTTTTATTCTGATGAAATATATACTGCTTATCTGATCTATTTGTGGGACTCGATGTAGGAAATCACGTCGCCTACTGTAGCGATCTGCTCCAGATCCTCTGTGGGGATCTCCACATCGTACTCTTCCTCCAGAGCCATTACAAGCTCAAACAGGTCCAGAGAGTCAGCGCCAAGGTCATCCTTGAAGGAAGTCTCCTCTGTGATCGTTCCTGCGTCTACTCCTAATGAGTCTGCTACCATTTCTTTGATCTTTTCCAGCATTGTCTTGTTCTCCTTTTCTTTTACCTTTTTACTTTGATTTTATCTATGCCATCGCCGCGCTTTTGCGGCGCTGCACGCTTATTTTGTCCAGTCTATGACTGCCGCTCCCCAGGACAGGCCGGCTCCAAATCCGGCGATCACAATTCTCTGCCCCTTCTTCAGCCTTCCATCCCGGTTCAGCTCATCCAGCAGGATGGGGATGCTGGCAGAAGACGTATTGCCATACTCCTGCAGGTTCATGGGGAATTTTTCGATGGGTTCCTCCATCCGCTTTGCCACGGACTCCACGATCCTTCTGTTGGCCTGGTGGAGCACATACAGGTCGATGTCCTCCTTTGTAAGGCCGTTTTTCTCAAGGACCTCACCGATCACTTCCGGCACCTTCTTCACAGCAAATTTGAACACGCCACGGCCGTCCATCTGCATAAGCATCTCCTCCTCCGGGATGCTCTCCCAGTTCCGGTTATAGCGGCTGGTGCATGTCAGGGCCTCGCCCTTGGCTCCCTCCGAGTGGGTCACCGGATAGTAGAAGGTTCCCTCCCCGGCTTTCACCACCGCGGCTCCGGCGCCGTCTCCAAAGAGGATACATGTGCCTCTGTCCTTCCAGTTTGTCAGGTTGGACAGGCTCTCGCTCCCGATCACAAGGATGGTGCTGTACATGCCGGAGGCCAGATAGGCCAGAGCGGAGCTGTAGCCCAGCACAAAGCCGGTGCAGGCCGCGCTCATGTCGTAGCAGGTGGCGTTCACAGCGCCAATCTCTTTTTGCACCTCGCAGGCCGCGCAGGGCAGGATCACGTTGGAGGAGATGGTGGACACAAGGATCAGATCCACTTCCTCCGGAGCAGTGCCGCTGTTCTCCAGCGCTTTTCTGGCTGCATCGGCGGCCATGGACACTGTCGTCTCCTCAGTGATGATGTGGCGCCGTACCACTCCGGTCCTCTCCTGGATCCACTCGTCGCTGGTCTCCACAAGCTGGGCAATATCATTGTTATCCATCGTATGTACAGGCACACTTGAGCCTGTACCGCATATCACTCCGGTCATGTTCTTTGCTTCCTCGTTTCTTTATTTCTATTATTATTTCGACGCTTCAAATATTTTTAGTCTGAAATATTTTGACTTTCAAAGTATATAGCAGCACATGGCTTCTGTCAAGAGTTTTGCGCTATTTCTTTGCCTTCACAAAAAGCATCATGGGTCGGCGCATCTCGTCTTTCATGCCCGGCAGATCCAGCATGGCCGGGTCCGGATACGCCTCCTCCACTGCCGTCAGTGTAAAACCGCGCTTCAGAAGTCCGCCCAGGATCTGGGTCAGCGTGTGGTGCTGCTTCACCACCTTTTCCCCCAGAAAAACCGTCTCACGCCTGCCGGGATAAAAGTAATCATCCACCGGCCAGTACAGCGCGTTTCCCTCTTCATCCCGGATCCACTCCTCCATGACACTGCCGGTAAACACAGGGTGTTCAATATTCATAAGGAAGTCGCCTCCCTTTTTCAGTGTCCGGTATACCTTCCCGTATATGGCGTCCAGATCTTCCACATAGTGGAGCACCAGATTGGACACCACAAGGTCAAAGGTCTCTTCCGGGTACTCGTAGTCCTCCAGGGCGCAGACTCTGTAAGTGATCCTGTCGTCTGCATTCCTCTTCCCGGCCTCCCCGATCATGCGGCTGCTCTGGTCTATGGACGTCACTGCCCCGGCACCATTTTCTGCCGCATATTTACTGTGCCAGCCGTATCCGCATCCCATGTCCAGTACATTCTTTCCTTCCATGTCCGGGAAAAGCCGCACCAGCTGATGCCACTCCCCGGCTCCCTCAAGGCCTTTCCGGCTTCTGTCCATCTGTGCGTAGGCATCAAAAAACACCGGATCATCATATATATTTCCCATAACTTTTTCCTCCGTCTTCTTCTCACTCCCCGGGAAAATGTCTCCATGGCAACGATAGCAGAAGCTGCGGCCTTTTACAACCCGGTCCCACAGAAGACTTTTTTGCAGGGCGGATGTACTTGAAAAACAACCGAAATAATAGTATAAATATAGGGTCTGTCAAATATGGAAGTAGTAAAGAAACTCACCGCGCTGCCGGATGCGGCGCACCATAAGAAAGGATTTTTGATTTATATGAACAAAAAACAGAACAGCAAAATGTCACCTGTACAGTTTCTATTCCGCATTATCCAGGGAGCTCTGATCGGACTTGGAGCCGTCCTCCCGGGCATCTCCGGAGGCGTCCTGTGCGTGATCTTCGGCATCTATAAACCCATCATGGAGCTTTTGTCCAGTCCGGTCAGGAACTTTAAGACCCATGTTCCAAAGCTGATCCCGGTACTTATCGGAGTCGCCATTGGTTTCCTGGGTGTGGCCAATATCCTGTCCTTTTTCTTAAACAGATACCCGGATCCTTCCGTCTGCCTCTTTATCGGTCTGATCGCGGGCATGCTCCCCTCTCTCTTCCGGGAGGCGGGCGAACAGGGGCGCAGCAAAGGTTCCTGGATCTCTCTTGTCGTCTGCATGTGCGTGATCTTTGCCCTGCTTATGGGCCTGCAGATGAACTCTATAGAAGTAACTCCGGGCTTCGTCTGGTATCTGTTCTGCGGCTTCTGCCTGGCTCTGAGCATTATTGCTCCCGGCATGAGCTTTTCCACCCTGCTGATGCCTCTGGGGCTTTACACACCCTTTGTGGACGGCATCGGACACTTTGACATGAATGTCCTTGTACCAGGAGGCATCGGAGCAGTCGTCACAGTCATCCTGCTGGCCAAAGCCGTCAACACATTGTTTGAAAATTACTACTCTCTTGCCTTCCACGGCATTATCGGCATTGTCATCGCGGCCACGGTCATGATCATCCCTGTGTCCAGCTTTGCCACACCGGGTTCCGCCATTGTCAACATCATCTGCATTGTGGCAGGCGTGGTGATTGCGCTGGCGTTGGATAAGTTCAACAGCGGTGTGAAAACCGAATAAAAAACTCTGTACAGTAACGCAGAGGCAGCGCCCCCCTTCCGGGAGAACGCCGCCTCTGCTTTTTTATCCGGACACTGTCCGCTTATCTTTAATCCGTCTGTATGATCCGCTCCGCGATCTCCACACCCGTGATGCTGGCTGCCACGCCGCCTGCTCCGGTCTCCCGCAGAGTCACATCCATCTTGTCGCCCACTTCCCGCATGGCGTCGATAACCTGATCCACGGGGATCCGGCTTGTGATGCCCGCCAGGGCCATGTCAGCCGCCGCCAGGGCATTGACAGCCCCGCCTACATTTCTCTTGACGCAGGGCACCTCTACCAGGCCTGCCACCGGGTCACACACAAGGCCCATCAGATTCTTCAGAGCCATAGCCGCCGCATGGCCCATGGTCTCCGCATCCGCCCCTTTTACATGGCAGATGGCTGCCGCCGCCATGGCGGAACCCGAGCCGATCTCTGCCTGGCATCCGCCCGCCGCACCGGCAAGGAACGCCCGGTTGGCAATGACCTGTCCCACACCGGCCGCCACGTACATGGCTTCCACCATCTTCTCCTCCGGCACTTCATGCTCCTTGAAATAAGGAATGAGCACAGCCGGAAGAACACCGCAGGCCCCGGCTGTGGGCGCCGCAATAATACGCTTCATGCAGGCGTTGTTGCAGCCCATCTTCAGAGCCACTGTCATAACCTTTGCCATAAAATCCCCGCAAAGAGTATCCCCTTTTTTCTGATACTCTTCCATGAGGCCGCCTTCTTTCCCCACAAGGCCGCTTCTGGAAACACGGTCCGGCTCATATGTGTCCACGTTCTCACACATGATCCGCCACATGCGGGTCATCTCTTTCCAGGAACTCTCCTCAGACACATCCCTCTCATTGCAGTCTTCGATCTGCACGGCCTTCCAGAACTCAATACCGTCTTTTTTACATCTTTCCTTGATTGCATCTATTGATCCATATGACATATCTTTGCGCCCCTCCTATTCTTCTTCTGCTCCGCTCACATTGAGGAACGTAACTTTAATGATTCCATCCAGATTCTCCAGCCACGATATGGCGCTGTCCGGGATGATCTGATCCGTCTCAATGACCATGACCGCATAGCCGCCCCGCTTGTCCCGGAAAAGCTGCATGGTGGCAATATTGATGTTCTTCTGGCTTAAAATATTTGCCACCTGGGCCACATGCCCCGGCTGATCCTGGTTATGGACGATCAGCGTATTACTCTCTGCATTGAAATTCACATCAATACCGTCCAACTTGCTCACCACGATACGTCCGCCTCCTATGGAACAGGCCTGAATGTCAAGACTGGCATCGCCCGCCTCCAGAAGCATCTGCACGGTATTCGGATGAGCGCCGCGGATCTCTTTCTTCTGGATCGTGAAATCACATTTCTCCTTTTTCGCGATCTTAAAACTGTCCGGTATACGCATGTCATCCGGCTTCATCCCCAGAAGCCCTGCCACAATCGCCCGGTCTGTTCCATGTCCTTCACCTGTCGCCGCAAAAGAACCGTGCAGATAGATGGTGGCTTTCTGCGGCTGTCTCCCCAGAAGCTGCCTGCCGATAAGCCCGATACGCACTGCCCCTGCCGTATGGGAACTGGACGGCCCTACCATTACAGGACCTAAAATGTCGAAAATACTTGCCATACTGGTTACCTTTCCTTTCTTCCTTTTTCGTCTGTCTCAGTGTTACTCACTTCATGTATGTGGTATAAAAACCGCTCTGTAGTTATTATACCATATGCGCCCACAGGACACCTCAGAAAAATTTTTAAATTTTTCAAAAAAATGTTTGCAATTCTCAGCGATATATGATAATATACTTTTTGTCGAGCGGAGATGGCGGAATGGCAGACGCGCTAGATTCAGGTTCTAGTGGGAGCAATCCTGTGAGGGTTCAAGTCCCTTTCTCCGCATGCTTTGAGAGAAGCGGAAATCCTTGGTATTCCAAGGGTTTCCGTTCTTTTTTTGTTGCCTTTACGCCGGTAAGATTTGATTACCTTTGATTACCTTTTTCCTGTCCTTTTTCGAAGCAAAAGAGAGAATATTATCCTTTCCAGTAATTCTATATAAAAAACCAGCGACTTTTTCAAGCAACTGGTCTCTTAATCTTTTACAATACGTAATAATAAAGCCTTACTGTCTACAAGCATATGCAGGACTCTCAATATGTATACTGTCATTTTTGTCTTATCCACTATATAAAAAATTTTATAATTTTTGTAATAATGCTTCCTATTTCTTTTCTAAGTCCTTTTAACAGGCTTCTGGCTGTCTTCGGAGATTTTTTCTCATATGCAATATACTCTGCATTTCTGATAATATCCTCCTCGGCTAACGGTTCAATGATAATTCGATATTTATACATTCTGGTACTTTTTCTCCAATTCATCAAAGAATTCGTTAAAGTCTCTTCCTTTTCCCGCTCTAACATCTTCCAGGCTGTCTAAAACCATCTGCCGAACAGTTCTCTGATTTTCTTCCAATTCTTTTTCATAGGCTAACATTTCTGCTGATGTCATATTAACAACTCCTTCCACAAGAAAAGTTGGTTGCTTCCGTAATTTCATTATATCCGATTACTCCATATAATTCTATTATTATATCCCTTAATTTTTCCTAAATATATTGATTGCTTACCTTCAAAAACGATGTGCAGTATTCTTCTTTTCCACTATCTACAGGCTGCTGAAAGGATTTAGGTTTTCCCGGTACATCCTTCTATTTCATAGCCCATCTCCCCTCCCACATGGTATAATGAAAACAGAATACAGAGAAAGGAGACCGCCTATATGGGGATCTGGAATGCAAAGTAACAGCAGGGTGTACCTTTGTTGCTGCGCCTTGCTGGTCAGTCGGACAAATACAATGATCAGGAGACCGAAAATATGTCTTATTTTACTTTTCATTCAAAAAAGATTTTTTATAAGGAAGCCGGGCACGGAAAGCCCCTTGTCATGCTGCACGGCGACACCGCTTCCTCTGTCATGTTCGAGTTTCTGTTACCACTGTACCAGGAGCATTTACGGGTGATCCTGCTTGATTTTCTCGGAAACGGACAGTCAGACAGAGTCAGTCATTTTCCCGCAGATCTCTGGAGTTCGCAGGCCGAGCAGGTCATTGCGCTTATTGAGCATATGCATATCGGGAAAGTAAATATTCTTGGCACAAGCGGAGGGGCCTGGATAGCAGCCAACACTGCTCTGAAGCGCCCCGACCTGACAGAAAAAGTGATCGCCGACAGCTTTGACGGCAGAACACTGCACGAAACATTCGCAGAAGACCTGTTAAAAGAGCGCAGAGCCGCCATGCAGGATCCTTCTGCCAGGCAGTTTTACCAGTGGTGCCAGGGCGAGGACTGGGAAAGCATCGTGGAGCTCAACACACAGGCGCTTGTAAAGTGCGCCGCAGACCGTGTTCCTCTGTTCTGCATGCCCCTTGAGAAGCTGCAGGTTCCCATCCTTTTCATGGGAAGCAGAGAGGACTCTATGTGCCGCAGGAATATGGAAGAGGAGTACCTTGAGATGAGCCGTCTCGTGCAGGACGGTTCTATCCACATGTTTCAGACAGGCGGGCACCCTTCCATCTTGACAAACGCAGAGCTTTCCGCCAGAGTCATAACTGAATTTATCTACGGATAACCTGGTTTCTGACACTGCCAGGTACAGGTGAACGCAAAGCGCCGCCTCATCCTCGTATTCCGAAGATGAAGCGGCGCTTCGTTCCTTTTATCTGTTGTGATATTTTATATTCTCTCCTCTGTCTGAGCGTCAAACAGATGGATCTTGTCCTTTCGGAAGTTGAAGTGCACCCTGTCTCCTTTGCGGATGGGAGTGTCTGCCGCTGTTCTGACTGCCACAGTTCCCCCATCGTGATCGAAATACAGATATGTCTCCGAGCCCAGCATCTCATAGACACGGACCTTGCTTTCTACTCCCTCGTCCGCGATCAGCATATCCTCCGGGCGCACGCCGATAATGACGTCCTTCCCAAGCTCGCTTTTTTTCTTTACCCGGTCAGCCATGTCCGGGGGCAGCTCGATCTGCATACCCGCTGTGCTGACATAGACCTTCTCATAGCGCATCTGGCATCTGCCTCTGAAGAAATTCATGGGCGGCATGCCGATAAATCCTGCCACGAACACATTGGCCGGTTCATTGTACAGCATTTCCGGGGAGGCGATCTGCTGGATCTCGCCGGCTTTCATAACCACGATCTTTGTCCCCAGCGTCATGGCCTCTGTCTGGTCATGGGTCACGTAGATAAATGTACTGTTCAGTTCCCTGTACAGCTTCTGGATCTCCCTCCTCATCTGGGTCCTGAGCTTGGCGTCCAGGTTGGACAAAGGCTCATCCATGAGAAAGGCCTTCGGCTGCCGCACGATGGCGCGCCCCATGGCCACTCTCTGCTTCTGTCCGCCGGAAAGCTCTGCCGGCTTTCTGTCCAGCACCTCTTCCAGTCCCAGGATCTTTGCCACTTCCTCCACTTTCTGTCTGCGTTCTTTTTTCGGCACATGCTTCAGCCTCAGGCTGTATGCCATATTCTCCGCCACTGTCATATGTGGATAGAGAGCATAATTCTGGAATACCATGGCTATATCCCTGTCGCAGGACTGTACATCATTCATCTTCTTCCCATCGATCACAAGAGTGCCGTCGGAGATCTTCTCCAGACCGGCAATCATGCGCAGGGTGGTGGATTTTCCACACCCGGAAGGTCCTACAAAGACCACGAAATCCCTGTCCTGTATATCCAGGGTAAAATTCTTTACCGCGGTAACTCCATCATCAAATTTTTTATAAACATGGTTTAACTGAATTTCAGCCACAGCTATTCCTCCTTGTCATCCGTGTCTGATCTGTTTTATTTATTCCATCCGCTCCAGAAGCTGCGGCAGCTCCTGGATGGAATTCAGAATATAGTCTGCCTCGCCCCGGAAGTCTTCCTCGCTGCTGACGCCGCTTAAGACTCCAATGGCAATGCCGCCGTTGTTCTTTGCAAACACAACATCATTGTAAGTGTCTCCCACCACGGCGATCTCCTCCGGTTTCAGATGAAATTTGTTCTGAAACTCCAGGAACATATCCGCCTCCGGCTTGGGTTTTCGGATACCGTCATCGGCTCCTACATAGTCAAATTCCTGGTATGTGCCCAGCTTTTTCAGACAGCTCTCTGCCGAGTACAGGGTGTCCGCCGTGGCAAGTCCCACGCAGATCCCCTTTCCTTTCAGATCCCGCATGACCTGTCCGATATCTGTCAGCTCTCTGTAGCTGATGTCTCCGCTGGTGACACTCCCGTTAAAGAGCCGCTCCAGCTGCTCCTGAACCCTGCCGGTATCCAGGACAATGCCTTTTTCTTCCAGCGCCCGGCAGATATCTTCCGCGATCTCCTGGTAGGACTTGTAGGCAAGCGCACCTTTGGGATCCACTTTCCCGTCTTCCACGCCCATGGCCCGCAGCACATAGTCGGTCATCTGCGCGTTGTCGTCCAGGTTGTTTTCTCGTAAAAACGCCGGAGTCACCTCCAGAGCCGCCTTAAGCCACAGGGAGAAAAAATCCACCAGGGTTCCGTCTTTGTCAAATAAAATTCCTCTGATCATATTTATGGTTCATCCATCATCTTATTTATTTCGCCGAATGTGCGATATCTGGATATCTTCTGTCCCTTGAACACAGGGTTCATGTAACCAAGAAGCTGCTTTTTGCTGCTGCGGATCTCCAGACGTATCCACTGCCACTGCCTTTCTTCCAGGTCTGTCTCCGCCAGGACTTCCCAGGCGCCATTTCCCAGTTCTTTTACTTCCAGCTTCTCAAAGCTGCCGTTTTTCACAAGGGAGATCTCCGGCTGTTCAGAAAGCCCCTCCACGACAGCCTGTATGGTGACTGTCCTGGCTTCCTCCGGAAGTTCGTCCCCGGGCAGGAATGTTTCTCCTGCCGCATGGATCACCGGCGTCATTTTACAGAACCGGGTCACACACATATGTCCCGCCTTCACGGCTGTCATCAGATTTTCCGGTGACAGATCGCCGCAGCAGACCCATGTAGCCGGATCGCCGGGGATAGACGGAAGATCCGCCCCCTCGTAGCGCTCCTCCACCAGATTGTGTGAGTCGCTGCCTCCCACGCCGTAGATCCTGTGTCCGTCCTGCCACAGCGCGTCCAGAAAGCGCACCGCCTTCTCGTTGGAGTCCGGAGCGTCTGTGTACGTGGGATCATTGATGATCTCCAGGCAGTCTATGTCGCGCAGATCCGTCTGTTCATAGAGCCATTTCCAGATGGTGAGGAAAGGATGATTGATGCTTGTGATCCAGTGATTTCTTCTGGCCTCCTGTATGGTCTCCTCCATATAGGTATCCACGATCTCCTCCCCATTGTGAGCCACGATGTCCATGATGCGCTCCGGCATCTTTGTGATACCAAACAGGTTCATGTGTCCTTTGTCCGTCGTCACTTCTATGCCGGGAAGGATACACAGGGATGTATTGCACCATCCTGTGTGCATCAGGTTGTGCTCTGTCGGCACGTAGAAATCCATCTCCATATCCTGTGCCTTCTTCATGGCACTTTCCAGGGACTCCTTGCCGTCAGACAGCCTTGTATGGGTGTGGAAATCGCCCTTATACCACTGCTTTTTAGTCCCGTATACTTTGTCCCAGCGGTACTTTTCCGGGGAAATCTCCAGGGTGTCCTCCACCCAGGCGAGGCCGCCCATGGGGTCTGACACAGGGCCCTCCCCGTCGGACACGGTCATGGTGATACAGCCTCTCTTGTCCCCCAGCCTCTGGTGCAGATACTCCGTAAAGATGCCCAGGCACACCTGCCACGTTCCCGGCTGTATCCTGCCCGGCACGCCTCCTATGGTAGTGTCCTTTGGGCCCTTTCCCACGCACAGGCCCTGGTCTCCCCAGGCCAGCTGCTTCTGAAGACGGATATGTCCCTCCGGGTCCTCCAGGATGAGAAAGCTCATATAGCGGAATTCCTCCGGCAGATCCACTTTGATATACAGTCTTTCTGTGTCACAGGGAACCACCAGCGGCTCCCTGTGCAGATTTTCAGCCTCCCGGCTGACGGTAAATTTCAGTTCCTGTCTCATTTTATAACGCGTCCAGCGCCTCCTGTGCAGTTGCCTGCGCCGCATCCAGCGCCTCCTGCGCCGGTACGTTCTCCAGTTCCACCTGGTCTGCCGCGATCTTCAGAGCGTCCAGGATCTTTCCGCCCGTCGGGTCGATGAGGGAAGATGTGCCGTGCATTGCCTGCTGGAGCGGTACAAGAGCGTGGGGGTTCTCATCTGTGTAGGCCTTGAAATCCGGCACCTCCTGGGTGGACTCGCGGACAGCCACGTACCCTGTCGCCATGGACCATTTCGCCTGGTTCTCCGGTGTTGTGAAGTACTTCATGAACTCGTACACGCCCTGCTTCTCCTCGTCGGAAGATCCCTCCAACATGACAAGCTGAAGCGCGTCCGCTGTGGGCGCTGACGGGTTGTCGTTAAATCCGGGCTGCTCGATGGCGCCTACGATATTGAAGTCAAGGTCTGCCTGGTCTCCTGAGGATCCCGTGTACCCGCCGGCCTTGTTCTGGAGCACATCGTCAATGGTGGTGTACCAGTACTCCCAGCCCTGTCCGCCGGAGTTTACCTTCATGATCTTGTCGTCGTGGATCCATTTGCGGAAGCTCTCCCATACGTCCACCCACTCTTTGGAGTTGATCAGGCATGTCTCGCCGTCCTCGCTGAGGAGAGAAGCTCCGTTGCTGAGAGCTGCGTCCACAAGGTTCCCGTAGCCCCACATGGGCTCCCATCCAACCACGCTGTCTGTTGTGATCTTCTCTGCTGCCGCCTCCAGGTCCTGCCATGTCTTAATGGTGGTGGGGTCGATCCCTGCGTCTGCAAATATCTGTTTGTTGTAGTAGAGCACCTGTGTGGTCCCGTAGGCCGGAAGGGCAAAGAGCTTTCCGTCCGCGTCCACGCCCTGGTCATAGAAGACCGGAACGTAGTCCTCTTTGTCGAACTCGTCGTCAGCGTCCACAAACTCATTGATGTCTGCCACCAGGTTCTTCTCTGAGAGGTTCCTGGAATTGTCTGTGCCGAGAAGGGCCATATCCGGCGCGTTCTTTCCTGCGATCCCCGCCTGGAGCTTCTCGTAGGTCTCTGTGTAGTCTGCCTGTGTGGTGGTGGCCACCTCGTACTCATCCTGGGATGCGTTGAAGTCGTCAACGATCTCCTGGAACACGTTCACAGCAGTCTTTCCACCTGAGTACCACAGGTCGATCTGTATTTTCCCGTCTGCTGTCGTTGTTGGCTCAGAGGAGGAGCCGCCGCCGCAGCCCGCCAGAAGGGATGTTGCCATAGCGCATAATAAAAGTGCAGATACAATTCTTTTCTTCATGATATTTCTCCTTTTTGCTTCTTTTTCTTTCCTTTGTTTTCATTTATATATGTAAGAGGGTTTTATCCCTTCATACCCGTGTCTCCGCCGATACCGTAGATAAACCATTTCTGGGTGAAGGCAAACAGTATCAGGAGGGGCAGTACGATGATGGCGCTGCCGGCCATGACAAGGGGCCACTCGGTCCCGTAGGCTCCGCCTTCGATAAAGAACTTCCGAAGTCCCTGGGATACCAGCATCTTGGAGTCTGAGTCCGTGATCAGGGAGGGCCACATGTAGTTGTTATAGCAGGTGATAAAATTCATAAGTCCCATGGTGATGAAGGAGGACTTTGTCATAGGACACACCACTCTCCAGAGGATCTGCCAGTGGTTGGCCCCGTCTATCCTGGCTGCTTCGATCATGCCCGCAGGCACCTGCATGAAGGCCTGGCGGAGGAGGAAGATGCCGAATATGCTGACACATCCGGAGATGATCAGTCCTGTGTATGTATTCAGAAGACCCCCATTTGCCAGGATGATATAGCTGGGAATGTAGGTAGCCGCCGTTGGCAGCATGTAGGTTCCCATGATAATGGCAAACAGAACTTTCTTACCCTTAAAGTTCATAAACACGATGGCATAGGCGATCATGGCCCCTGTGACAATCTGTATCAGCAATGTAAATGCAGATACATACAAGCTGTTTGCCACGTATTTCAGAAGCGGGGAGTTAAAGATGACTTCATAAAAATTCTGCCACTGAAATTCCGCCGGGAAGAAGGCAGACACATCCATAACCTCCGCCTTTGTCTTCAGCGCACTCAGCACCATCCAGATGAAAGGGAACACTGTAAACACGCAGAACACAAGAAGTATGATGATTTTTCCTGTCTTTTGAATTCCTGTTTTTATCTTCATATTTTTCCCTCTTTTCTAATAGTGGACCCATTTTTTGGATGCTGTGAACTGTATGGCTGACAGGAGCACCGTCAGAATGATCATGACAATAGCCACCGCTGTAGCCTGTCCCATATTAAATTCCTCAAATCCAAGCTGATAGTACATATACAGAAGCGTCCTTGTGCTTCCCGACGGGCCGCCCTGGGTCAGGATCTGTATCTGATCATAGGCCTGCAGGGAACTGACCATTGTAATGATCACCAGGAAAAATGTGGTGGGGGAGATACACGGCAGCGTCACATCCCGGAATCTCTGCCAGCTCTTCGCCCCGTCAAGGCCGCTTGCCTCGTACAGCTCTCCCGGAACTTTCTCCAGAGCCGACAGGTAGAAGATCATAGCGTATCCCAGGCTCTTCCAGACAGTCACAATGATCACCGCCAGCATGGCTGTCTCGGAACTTTTTATCCACTGCAGTGCCGGAAGATGCAGAAATTCCAGCACTGCGTTTGCAATTCCGGTGTCCGGATCATAGATCCAGGTCCACACAATGGAAATTGCCACTGTAGGCGTGATCCACGGGGAAAACAGAATAAACTTCACGATCCCGCTTCCCTTGAACGCCTTCTGCATCAGCAGCGCCAGGAGCAGTCCCAGGACAATAGTGGGGATCAGGGTCCCCACTGTGAACACGATGGTGTTCCACAGGGCATCGTAGAAACGTGCATCCTTGAAGAGCGCTATAAAGTTGTCAAGAAATACAAAATTGTATGTTGGCGACATGTAGTCCCAGTCTGTAAAGCTGATATACACAGACCGGAGTATGGGGTAAATCCAGAATACGATCAGGGGGATCAGGGCGGGCAGGACAAACAGCCACACAGTCCCCACTTTTCGAAAGCTAATCTTTTTTCTCATAACTCATTTCCTTTCTGTTTATCATTCCGTAAATCACGAGCATGGTGACCGCTGTGGCCGGCAGCGAGATCCATATGCCGGTCATCCCGGTAATTGCCGGGATCAGGAACAGGTATACAGGTGATACGACCAGGCTCTCCGCAAATGTGAGGATCACAGCCAGCCTGGCCCTCAGCACCGCGTTCAGATAAGAGAGATTAAATTTTGCAAATCCTGTCACCAGGAAAGCAAGAGCGCTGATCCTCATGCCTGTTCCGAAAAATGCGGCCGCCTCCTCGGAGAGGCCAAACCACCGGGCAAGGTAGGGCGTGCAGATCCATGTCGCCGCCATAGTCACTGCTCCCAGCACGCCCGCTCCTATGCGGGCAATCCGTTTCACCTGTCCAAGCTCCACAGGCCGCCCCGCTCCGTTGTAGTAGCTCAGGAGGGGCTGCACTCCGTCTCCTATGCCGGTCAGCAGGTACTGTACCGGAAAGACGATGTAGGAGATGACGGCATAGCAGGCCACCGCTGCGTTTCCCCCGTACCGGAGGCACTGCCAGTTGGTGAAAATGAGGGCCACGGTGGGCGCCAGGGAGACGCCGAAGGCGGTGATGCCGCTGCGGCAGATCCCGGCCGCCAGCCTCCTCTCAAGAGCAGGCCTTGCCTTCTCCTTGTAGGCCCTGGCAAGGACAAGGATGCTGATGGCCAGCACCACGAGCTGGGCGGTCACTGTTCCGAAGGCCGCGCCCCGTATCCCCATTCCCAGGGGAAACATCAGATAGTAGTTGACTGCGATGTTCACCACAAACCCGGTCACCATGCTGATCATGGCCGCAAAAGACAGGTTCATGTTCCGAAGGAGAGGCGTGATCCCTGTGCCGCACACCTGCAGCACGCCCCCGGCGATGATGATGCCGGTGTACTGCTGTGCCTGCTCCATCACATCCCCCTCTGCTCCGAAGATGCGAAGGAGGGGATCCCTCGCCGCAAAGAGGATGACCGACAGGAGGATGCCTGCCAGCGCCAGGAATGTCACAGTTGTATTGAACATTCTCCTGCAGCCGTCCCGGTCACCCTTTCCCAGCATATTGGAATAGAGGACGCTTCCCCCTGTGCCGATCCCGATTCCCAGGGCTGTGATCACAGCCGGGATGGGCCAGGCGATATTGATGGCCGCAAGTCCTGTGTCCCCCGCCGCCTTTCCCACAAATAGTCCGTCCACCACGCTGTACATACCTGACATGGTAAAAGCGATCATGGTGGGGAGAGCCTGTTTTAAAATTCGTCTGAACATGGGTGTCTTGGTTCCTTTCTCTTCGGTCCTCTCGGACACAACCCGGATTATAAACAATGAGTTTTAAGAAATCTTCAAAAAAATGTAAAGTCTGTGTAAAGCTCTTTCCCGTAAATCCGCATGAAAAAAGGACCTTCCGGAGCAATGCTCCGAAAAGTCCTTCTACTGCGTTTTATATTGCTCTACACATCTTTCCTGTGCATATCCTGTTCGAACTCCTTCGTGGACTGTAGCAGCATCTGGTCAAAGCGGTCCGGGTCGCTGACCATGATGGCACCGCAAAGGGCGTCCACAAAGGCCATCTGGGAGATGCGGGAGGAGATCCACCGGCTGATCTCCGAGAAATGGATGGTGGGAGTGATAAAGATGTAGTCCGCGATCTGGGCCAGGCCGGACACCTGATCTCCCGTCACCGCCACCGTCACAGCTCCCGCCTGCCTGGCCGCGGTCAGGGAGTCTATGACAGCCTGGGTCTCTCCGGATATGGAAAATCCGATAGCCACATCCTTTTTCCCCAGATGACCGGCGCTGACCTTCTGGAAGAACAGGTCCGAGTAGTTCCTGCTGGTGAGCCCCAGGTGGAGCATCCTGCCGGACAGCTCCGCCGCCGCGTTGGCGGAATTGTCCGTCCCGTACACGTCTATGATCTTGGCCTTTTTTATGACCTTCACAACCTCCTCCAGCTGTCTCAGGTCCAGATGTTTCGCCATGTCCGATATCATGGTGAGATCATCCCTGATAATCTGGAAGACGGCCTCGTATTTTCTGTATTCTCGCTTTGCCGGGGATTTCTTTCCTCCGGAAGCCGGTTCCCTGGCAGCGGCCTCATGCATTCCTCTTTCCTGCTTTCCCTTTTCCTGCCAGACCTCCCGCTGAAAAGCGGACCAGCCCTCATATCCAGCAGCCTGCAGCATCCGGATGATAGTGGCCTGTCCCACCCCGGCCTGCCCGGCCAGTTCCCGCACGGTCATGGTCCGGGCGGCGTCCGGGTCTTCCAGCAGTATATCCGCCGCTTTCTTTTGATTATTGCTCAGCATGGCATAGCAGAGCCTCAGTTCCGTCTCCCACATAGTTCTCTCCTCCCCGCGGAGCAGCGCTCCGTTTTTTCGACTTTTTTCAATGTCTCATTTTAGCACTGACCGCCCGAGGATGGTGTAGAAATTCTACCATTTTACAAAGATTTAACCTACATTCCGTGCTCTGTGTGGAGCAGCATGTGAGCTTTATGGGACAATGGCTGCCCCATGTACTCCTCATAGAGCTTCCGGATATCCGGATTTTCATGAGAAAAACGGATTTTGCAGTCGCTGTCAAGCCGGTAGAGCTGCCTGCCTCTGTCAAAGGCCAGCTCCTGCCCGTCGTGGATGGGCTGTCCGCCCCCTCCCACGCACCCGCCGGGGCAGGCCATGACTTCCACAAAGTCGTACTGCACCTCCCCCTTCTCCATCCTGTCCAGAAGAGTCCTGGTGTTTCCAAGTCCGCTCACCACAGCAGTGCGGATCCGGATGCCGTTGATGGTGAGCTCCGCCTCCGACACGCCCTCATTTGCGTTAAATCCGGGGCTTCTGACAGCCTCAAAGGCGTCCGCGTCCGGATTTTCCCCTGTGATCACTGCGTAGGCTGTGCGCAGGGCCGCCTCCATGACGCCCCCTGTGACGCCGAAGATGACGCCGGCGCCGGTCCCCTCCTGCATGGGAGAGTCCCCCGGTATATCCCGGAGAGTCTCCGGGCTGATGTGGGCGGAGCGCATCATTTTCACCAGCTCTCTCGTGGTGATGACCGCGTCCACATCGTGGCCCGCGTATTCCTCATAGAAAAGCTCCTGCTCCCGCTCTGCCTTCTTGGCCACGCAGGGCATGACAGATACCGTGTAAATGTCCTCCGGCCGCTTTCCGATCTTCTCCGCGAAATAGGTCTTCATGACCGCGCCGAACATCTGCTGGGGCGACTTGGCGGTGGAGAGATATTTCACAAGGTGGGGGTACTGGGATTTGGCAAACCGTACCCAGCCCGGGCAGCAGGAGGTGAACATGGGATAGCTTTTCAGCTCTCCCGCCGTAAATCTCCTGACGAACTCGTTGGCCTCCTCCATGATGGTCAGGTCCGCGGAGAAGACAGTGTCAAACACATAGTCCGCCCCCATTCGCTTCAGGGCATCCATGATCTTCCCTACAGAGGCCTCCTCCGGGGCCAGTCCCGTCTGCTCACCCCAGGATGTGCGGACAGCAGGCGCCACCTGGACCACCACGGTCTTCTTCTCGTCTGCCATGGCGTCCCACACCTTCTCTGTGTCGTCCCGCTCCCGCAGGGCGCCCACCGGGCAGTGGGTGATGCACTGGCCGCAGAGGGAGCAGGGGGCGTCCTCGATATTCATATGTCCGGACACGTTGACTGTGGTCCGGGATCCCGTCCCCTCCACATCCCACACAGACAGCTTCTGCACCTTGTCACAGATCTGGATGCACCGCATGCACTTGATACACTTTGCGGAGTCCCGGATCAGAGGGAAATCCTGGTTCCACTCCCGCCTGTCGATCTCCTGGCGGTAGGGGATGTCGATGATGTTCAGGTCATTGGCGATCTTCTGCAGGCTGCAGCAGCCGCTGCGGGCGCAGGTGACGCACTGGCAGTCGTGCTGGGACAGGATCAGCTCCACATTGGTCCTCCTGTCCTTGCGCACCTTGGGGCTGTTGGTAAAGATCACCATGCCCTCCTCAGCCACGTTGTTGCAGGATGTGATGAGCCTCTCCTTCCCCTCCAGCTCCACCACGCACACACGGCAGGCTGCGATCTCGTTGATGCCCTTCAGATAGCAGAGGCTGGGTATGGGGATGCCGTTCTGTCTGGCAGCCTCCATGATTGTCGTATTTTCTTTTACGGAAATGGATTTCCCGTCAATTGTCAGATTTACCATATCGTCTCGCGCCCTCCTTTGAATATGCCGTAACCGAAGTGATCGCACCGCAGGCAGCGTCCCGCCTCCTGCTTTGCCTCATTTTCTGTCATGCAGTTTTCCACGCCTTCAAAGTCCTTCACCCGCAGACAGGCCTCCCGCTCTGTCAGATTGACTCTTCCGCAGGGGGAGCGATCCGTAAGGTCCGGCTCTGGGATGTCCACGTCACAGGAGATCTCATGGTGATAGCCCAGATACTCGTCAATATTGGCCGCCACCACCTTGCCGGCAGCAATGGCCGTGATGACAGAGGCAGGGCCGCTGGCGCAGTCTCCCCCCGCAAATACACCCGGCATATTCTCAAAGGTTCCCGTGCTCTTTGTGCGTATCTTTCCTCTCTCCACCGGGATGCCTGCCTCCTCAAAGTGGCGGGTCTCAATGTTCTGCCCAATGGCCACGATGAGCACGTCGCAGGGGATGTAGACGTCCTCCTCCCCTGTGGGGCGGATGCTGGCTCTGCCGTCCCGGATGGCGCTGACCATCTGGGGCGTCACATAGAGCCCTCTGACCTGGCCCGCCTCATCCACATCAATGGATGATGGCGCCTTCAGCGTCTGCAGCTCCACGCCCTCCGCGATGGCCCCCTCGATCTCCTGGGGCAGGGCGGTCATATCCGCCCTCCGGCGGCGGTACACAATGCTGACCTTCCTGGCTCCCAGACGCTTTGCCGTGCGGACTGCGTCCATGGACACATTTCCCCCGCCAACGACAGCCACCTCCTTGCCGGTCAGATCCATGATGATGTTCTTTCCTACATTCCGCAGGAACTGCACAGCCGAGAGCACGCCCTGTGCGTCCTCTCCCTCCAGGCCCAGCTTCTTGTCCGTGCTGGCGCCGATAGTGATGAGCACTGCGTCGTACTCCTTCCTGAGCTGCTGGATGGTGATGTCCTGGCCAATCTTCATGCCGTACTTTACCTGCACTCCTGTCTTTAAAATACAGTCAATATCCTCCTCCAGCCGCTCCTTTGGAAGACGGTAGTTGGGGATGCCGTACCGGAGCATGCCGCCCAGCTTTGGCAGCATCTCGTAGACCACAGCCTGATGTCCCATGAGCTGCAGATAGTAGGCAGCGCTCAGGCCCCCGGGGCCGCCGCCCAGCACGGCAATCCGTTTCCCTGTAGACGGAGCGCAGGCCGGCGGATCCACCTCACCTGCATAGTCTGCCGCCATCCGCTTCAGTCCCCGGATATTGACCGAATCGTCCACCATATTCCTGCGGCATCTGGCCTCGCAGGGATGCTCACAGATAAACCCGCATGTGGTAGGGAACGGGTTGTCCTTGCGGATCAGCCGCACCGCGTCCGCATAGCGCCCCTCCCCGATCAGGGCTATGTATCCCGGCACATCCACATGAGCCGGACAGAGGGCCACGCAGGGCACAGGCTGGTTGTAGCTGCAGGTACATCTGCCGTTCCTGATATGTTCAATATAGTCATCCCGGTAGCCCATCAGTCCCTTGTAGACCATGCGGGCCGCCTCGTAGCCGATGGCGCAGTCCGCCGACTCCATAATGGAGAGGGCTGTCTCCTCCATGTAGTCCAGTGTCTTCATGGTGGCCTTTCCGTCCAGCACGTCCTTGATAAAATGGTTCAGCTGTCCAAGTCCGATCCTGCAGGGCACGCATTTCCCGCAGGTCTGGGCGTGGCACAGCTCCAGGAAGGCTCTGGACATGTCCACGGGACACAGTCCCGGAGGGCTGGACTCGATTCGTCTCTCCAGATCCTTGTAGAGACCTTCCATGACAATCCTGGCTCTGTTGGGAGCCTTAATCTCTAGTCTGCTCATTTTCTCTTTCTCCTCTCAATGTTTTCCTACCACAGATTTGTTTATTATATCACCCCTGCCGCCTGTTGTAATCCCATTTTCCGGAAGTAGATTTTTTAACGAAAAAAGGTCATAAAAAGCGGCCGGCTCATTTACGAGTCCGGCCGCTGTGCAGCTTCCTTTAATTGTTATATTATTCTATTTAGTGGCATTTGCTCCATCCGCAGCTCTTGCAGATGTTACATCCCTCTTCAAAGATCAGAGGCTCTCCGCACTCCGGGCAGTACATCTTGTCCTTGTCCAGCTCTGTGGAGACTGCCTTTGGCTTTGGAACCTTCTTTACCTTCTTCACCGGCTTTTCCGCCTCGCAGTTCTCCTTTGCTGCCAGCTCAGCCTGCATCTCATTGTACATATCCATGAGAGCATTTCCCACTGCCATGGGACAGCAGGCCCCTCTACTGGTGTCCTTCCTGGTCACTCTTCTGGCTGTGTAGGAGGGGCAGGAGCCGCTGGAGTTGAGCTGGTCCACAATGGTCTCAATGCTGATGCCGCCCCTTGCGCTGATGGAGATCATACGGGACAGTCCCACCATGAAGTTGTTGCAGCCGCCTGTGGAGCCCTTGCTCAGGTATGTCTCCAGAAGGGCGCCTGTGTTGGGGTCAAACAGGGCGATACAGTGCAGGCTTCCGCAGCCTGTCACCAGCTTGCGCTTCTTGCCCACCACGTCGTCTGTCACAAGAAGGATCTCGCCTCTCTTCAGGCCCTCGCCTGCGGTGACCTCCTTCTTCTCCTTCTTCAGGTCTGTATTGAGGATACCAATCCTCTTGCAGCCGTCGCGGAAAATGGTGATTCCCTTCAGACCCTTCTCATAGGCGTACATATAGAGACCTTCCGTCTCCTCCACGGTGAAGCCGTTGGGCACATTTACCGTAGAACTGATAGAAGCGTCAATGTGCTGCTGCCATACGGACTGCATGTCAATCCTCTGGCGGTAGTCCAGAGTCATGGCCGTCACAAAGTAATCCGGCAGCTCCGCATCGCTCTTGATGCCAAACTGCTTCATATAGGTCTCCACGATCTTTGTGTACACCTTATAGTAGACGTCTGTCCCGTGAAGAGACTCGGTCTTTCTCTCATAGTAGTTTGCGTAGACAGGCTCAATGCCGCCGGAAATGCCCAGCATAGTGGACAGGGTTCCTGTGGGGGCGATAGTCAGAAGCTGGGAGTTGCGAAGGCCGTACTTTTTCACCAGTTCCCTTGTCTTCTCTGACGTGTTTGCCAGGAAATAGGGGGTGCTCATGACCTCGTTAATCTCACAGGCCGGGTAGGCGCCCTTCTCTTTTGCCAGCTTTGCGGAAGCGGCAATGGCTGAATCCGCCATGGCAAATCCGATCTTGTCGCACATGGCCACAGCGTCCTCCTCGCCGTAAGCCAATCCCAGCTTGATGAGGCAGTCGGCAAGTCCCATGATGCCAAGTCCGATCTGACGCCACCGGGCCACGCTCTCCTGCTGCTCCTCCAGGGGATGAAGAGGAAGTCCCTCCTCCAGCACTTCGTTCAGAGCTCCTACAGATACCTCCACGCAGTGCTTCAGTCCCTCAAAGTCAAACTGAGCGTGATCCGTAAATGGGTCGTTTACAAAGGCGGACAGGTTGATGCTGCCAAGAAGACAGCTTCCGCCTGCCGGCAAAGGCTCCTCAGCACAGGGATTGACTCCTGCGTAGGAGAAATCCTTTGTGTTGCTCAGGAGGTTCCATCCCTCGATGCGATCCCAGAACAGAGCACCCGGCTCCGCATAGTCCCAGTTTGTCTCCGCGATCTTGCGGAACAACTCTCTGGCGTTGATCTGCTTCTCGATGACCTGGCCTGTAGCCTCTCTTGTATAGTGAAGGAGATAGTCCTCATTTTTCTTTACCGCCTCCATGAAGTCCTCGTGGATGCGCACGGAAATATTGGCCTTTGTGACCTTCTCCAGATCGGTCTTCAGGTCAATGAACTCCTCCACATCCGGGTGGGAACAGTCGATGGAGATCATCAGCGCTCCGCGTCTTCCGTTCTGTCCGATCAGAGCCGTCACAAGGGAATACAGCTCCATAAAGGACACGGAGCCGCTTGTCTCCTTTGCCGCATTGTTGATGCGTGCCCCTCTGGGGCTTAATTTTGAGATATCCACCCCGCAGCCACCGCCATAGCTGTAGGTCCGGGCCAGCTTTTTGGCACAGTCGAAGATGCTCTCAATATTATCCTCCGGAGGATCCACCACATAGCAGTTAGAGTAGGTTACCTTCCTGCCCTCCTTGTCCAATCCCCTGTTGGACAGGATCCGGCCGCCGAACAGGAACTTTTTTTCCCGGATATACTGGGCGATCTCTTCATTTCCTCCGCTGATACGCCCAACCCACTCGTCAAAGCTCTCGCCTTCATTACAGTACTTTTTAGTCCATATGTCTGTGCCGAGCCGATTGTCCTCGCCCAGCCATTCTTCTACAGTCATTTCACGTTTCTCCTTTTTGATTAATAGCATATAACATCATACCACTATATAAAGTGCTTTTCAAGGTCACATTATACATTATGTGTGTAATTGGAAGTTAAAGGAAATAAGAAAGTACAGCTCCGGAAATCCTTGATCCGGGGCTGTACTTTTGGTTGATTGCTTTGAAACAGAAATAAACTGTCCACTATCTATTTACAACATTCTGGGGCGCTCCCTCCAGGAAAGACTGAAGATTTGAAACCGCTATGTCCATAAGTCTTTTTCTGGATTCCTTCGGCGCCCATGATATATGGGGTGTTATAATGCAGTTCGGCGCTTTCAGCAGCGGGTTGTCGCTGTGTATGGGTTCATCAGATACAACGTCTAGGCCCGCAGCTGCTACTTTTCCTTCCTGCAGCGCCTCTGCAAGAGCTTCCTCATCAATGAGAGGCCCCCGGGAATTGTTTATAATGATAACTCCCTCTTTCATCTTGCCAATGCTCTGTCTGTTAATTATTTTTTCTGTCTCTGGAAAGAGGGGGCAGTGCAGGGCGATCACATCTGAATTTCTCAGCAACTCGTCCAATGAAGAATACTTACAGGAGGGTGACTCCAGCGCTTCATTTTTGTATGAATCATAAGCCAGCACATTCATCCCCAAAGCCTGGGCAATTCTTCCTGTTGTCTGCCCGATTCTCCCATAGCCAATGATTCCCATCGTCTTACCGTCCAGTTCGATCAATGGATAGTCCCAAAAGCACCAGTCGGGATTGTCTGTCCATTTCCCATTATGGACCGCCTCATTGTGATGTCCTATATGGTGGCATATCTCCAGCAGAAGCCCAATGGCAAACTGCCCGACTGCTGCTGTGCCGTATGTAGGAATGTTGGCAACCGGTATATTCTTTTCACGTGCAGCTCTGACATCCACCACATTATATCCTGTAGCCAGAACTCCAACAAATTTTATATTGCTGCAGCGTTCAAACACTTCCGCCGGAAGCGGTGTCTTATTGGTGTATACAATCTGGGCGTCGCCAATCCTTTCGATCACCTCTTCCACATCTGTCAGAGAAGTCCGGTCGTAGATGATACACTCCCCTATTTCTTCTAATCCTTTCCAGTCCAGATCACCGGGATTCAGTGTATAACCGTCAAGTACAACTATTTTCATGCCAATTCCTCCTAAATCTGAGGATTATCCGGATGGAGCATGGTGGCAATGACCTTGTGAAGCACGTCATCCTTCCAGATTTCTTTCCAGTTCTCTCTCATGACTAGTCTGTTCCCCAGAGATATCGCCACCTTACACGCGTCAGATACAGGCGGGTTTCCGGGAATGTATCCCAGAAAGTTTGCTGACAGATTATAGATATGTCCTGTCAGAAACGAGACGGCGGCCTCTTTGGGGATTCCTCTCCTTACAGCCTCGTCAACCGTTTCCGCCATTGCGTAGAGACAGGTAGCTCCAAGCAGCTCTACCAGAGTCGGCTCCAGAAATGCTATCTGCTCAGATGTCATGACATAGGCATGCTCCACTGGCGCATACATCTGTTTCGCCACCTCTACGCACTGTTCAAATTTTGCGTCATCTCCCTGGATCTTCGACATAACAATATCCTGTTTGCCGCCACACCCTCCAAAGCGGTCCTGGCGCGCCTCATACGTATCCTGATCAAGAAAGTAGGATGGATGACAGGGATGCGCAACGCCAAATGTACAGTCTTCTCTCAGCGTCAGCTCTCTTGCCACTGCCGCCGCCGGATCCAGGATAATAAAGCCTGTTCCCGGCTTCAGCTGGGGCACATAGACTTCTGACAGCTTCCCTATAAGGGTATCAGGCACCGCAAAAACAACTACGTCTGATTTTGCCAGCGCTTCCTCCACCGGAACCGGCTCAAAGCCCCGGTCCTTAATGCTTTTTATCCCTGCCTCAGAGGCTTCTACCAGAAGCAGCTCAAACCTGTCCTGCTTTTTGGCCAGATTATTGCTGGTCCTTGTTCCCATTTTCCCGCCTGCTCCGATTACACTTACAACAATTTTTTCCATAACTATTTTCCTCTTTTCCCACTTATCGTTTATTTCATATTTTTTACCACTGTCTCGGCAATGGCTTCCGGTGAGAATCCGTATGCATCCGCCAGCTCTTTTGCGGGCCCTGATTCACCAAATGTAGTAAGTCCAATCCTTTTTACCTTCTTTGGATCATTCTCCGTCACCAGCCTGCTGATATAGGCACCAAGCCCGCCATTTATATTGTGATCTTCCACTGTAACAATACGAGTCACTTTTGAGATAGCCTCCAGAATTTTCTCCTGATGCTTTCCGTAAAGGATATTCACATCTCCAACCATAACATTGATGCCCTGCCCTTTGAGGAGCTCCGCTGCCGCCAGCACCCGGTCAAGCACAAAGCCACTCGAAAGGAGAAGCGTGTCTGTTCCGTAATCCTTTAAAATCCGGATTCCATCCAGACTGAATGGCGTTTCCCTGTCATATATATCGGCCTCTCTTCCGCTTCCTGCCCTCACATATACAGGGCCATTGATTTCTGCCGCCAGCTTTACAGCGTGGTATGTCTGAGCCGCATCCGCCGGAGTGAGAATGGTAAAGCCGGGAATATTGGAGAGAATTCCCAGATCCTCGTAAAACTGATGTGTGACCCCTTCCCGTTCTCCTCCAAGTAATCCGGAGTTAATTCCCACAAATTTCACATTCAGATTGGGGTAAGCCACAAATGTTCTCATCTGTTCACATGCGCGCATAGTCATAAATCCCGCGTATGTACCTACAAATGGAAGAAGCCCCGCCGCCGCCAGTCCTGCCGCTGTGTCCACAGCTCCCTGCTCTGAAATGCCCACCTCCACATACTGTTCCGGATGAAGCTCCGCAAATTTTGTGGCACGCATTGCTTTTAATGAATCCGGGGATACAAACATAATTTTATTGTCTGTTTCTGCCAGATCAATCAACGCCTGTGCAAACGCTTCTCTTGTACCTTTAAATTCTGCCATTACGATTCACCTCCTAAAATTTTCACAGCCTCTTTATACTGTTCTTCTGAGGGCACGCCTTTGTGCCAGGCATTATTGTTCTCCATAAAGGGAAGTCCCTTTCCTTTGATACAGTCGCAGACGATTACGCTTGGTTTCCCCTTCGCCTGCTTTGCAGTCTGGATAGCTGCCTTGATTTCCTCGATATTATGTCCGTCTATTTCCTGGGCGTGCCATCCAAAAACCTCAAAACGCTCTCTCACATTGTTGGAACCAATGGTGTCCACAACAGATCCTCCACTCTGCCATCCGTTTTTATCCACAAATACAATCAGATTGTCTAAATGATGAGCTGCCGCTGTATTGATTCCCTCCCAGCAGATGCCTTCCTGCAGTTCTCCGTCACCTGTAATGACGAATACATTGTAATCCTTTTTCCTGTACTTTCCTGCGATTGCCATCCCCGCCGCAATAGCAATACCGTTTCCCAGGGAACCTGATGTCATATCAACACCTCTGGTCTTGTTCATGACCGGATGCCCCTGAAACATACTTCCCAGCGCTCTCAGCTTAAAGTCCTTTATCTTTTCCCCAAAGTATCCCTTTTCAGACAGAGCCGCATAGTAGATAGGGCAGGCATGCCCTTTGGAGAGTACAAATCTGTCCCGGTCCTCCCACTCAGGATTTTCCGGATCTATCCTCATCTCATCAAAATAGAGAACTGCAATGATATCCGCAATAGATAACGCCGGGCCAGGATGACCATCCTTTCCCTTATAGACCATTTCCACTGCCGTCAATCGAAGATGATCTGCTATTCTTTTTAATTCTTCTACCTTCATGGAACTATCCTCCTCATATAAATTTTATCGGATGATGATTATGTTCGGTTTAATGTTCGTCGTATTAACATTAAACATCTGATGTTTAATGTATACTATATTTCCTTTGAAAAGTCAATAGATTTTAGCAAAATAACTATTAATCGTTTGACGTTTAATGAATTATTTGTTATAATCTCCAATATAGTAAATTGGGATTTTTATGCTTGCACATTAATAATTGAAAGGATAGTAAATATATGAGTAATTTATTTCAAGCCTCAAAACGAGAATCCGCCGTTGACATTGTAGTTAACAGCATTAAGCAGCTGTTAATGGACAAGAAGCTGCTTCCCGGGGACAAGCTTCCAAATGAACTGGAAATCTCGGAAGGCCTGAATGTGAGCAGGGGGTCTGTCAGAGAAGCAATGAAAATACTGTCCGCTTTTGGACTAGTTGATATCCGGGTTGGCAACGGCACGTATGTGAGTGAATCGCCGGACAGCAATCTGTTGGATTCACTCCTGTTCACATACTTTGTGACCAACCCGGATGTGGAAAACCTTTATGAATTCCGCCAGATATTTGAAAAAGATATTATCGAGCTTGTCATTGATCATTATGATGAAAATGAAGAATACAGGAAAGCCATGAAAGACAATCTTTCTGAACTGGAAGCACTGATCGGATCCAACGCTGACACAGAAAAGATTTTTCAGAATGATATTGATTTCCATCATCTGCTCGGTGAAGCATGCTGCAACCCTCTTGCTGCCAGAATATATTATTTTGTCATTCATTCGCTGCGCGCATCCATCTCCCATACACATTCACACCAGAGGGGGGAGTATGCGTATGAAGCACACACAAAAATCTATAACATTATCCAAAAGAAGGCATATTCAGAAATTGACAACTGTGTAAAAAATTCTGTGGATATCTGGTACAATCTTCTGCAGGATTAAATAAAAAGGGGCTTTTTACAGCCCCTTTCAGACTGTAGACAAAGGTGGTGCTGGAGCCCTAGCTCCAGCACCACTCTTTTTGCCAAAATGCCAACTCCCATATTTTCTTATAAAG
>NZ_JPJE01000048.1 GCF_000765215.1 Eubacterium sp. ER2 | reverse complement strand
CTTATAGGATAATTATACCATGTGCAGGGAACGTACCGCTTAACTTTAGAGTTGATAAGTAGGGGATTTTTCTTGATAAAAACCGGAAGGATTATTGAAATGTTGATAACTACAATAGAAAAGCCCCGGGGTAAACCGGGGACTTTGTCTACAGTCTGAAAGGATATACCTGCTTCCAAAGGCAGGTATATCCTTTTTTAATTCCGTATATCTGCTAAATTCCGGGTATCCGTCCCCGCCAACGCCTACTCCACCCGGAGAGCCGTCACCGGATCGCTCTTTGCCGCCTTCCTGGATGGGATCAGCCCGCCCAGCAGGGTGAGCACGATGCTCAGGGCGATGAGGATGACCGCCGGGACGGGCGACAGCACCGCGCTGACCTCATTGGAGCCGGCCACATAGTGGATCAGCATGTTGCCCGGGATCAAAAGCAGAAGGCTCAGCCCGATGCCGATGAGCCCCGCGCAGCCCCCGATGATAAAGGTCTCCGCGTTGAACACCTGGGAGATATTCCTCCTGGATGCGCCGATGGCCCGCAGAATGCCGATCTCCTTCTTTCTCTCCAGGACGCTGATGTAGGTGATGACGCCGATCATGATGGAGGACACGATGAGGGAGATGGCCACAAAAGCGATGAGCACATAGCTGATCACATTGACGATGTCCGTGACGGAGCTCATCAGTGTGCCCACCATGTCGGAGTAGGTGATCACCTTCTCATCCTGCCCCTCCTTCTCCATGCGGCTGTTGTAGTCGTCCAGTATCTGCACCACCTGGTCCTTGCTCTCAAAGTCCTTCGGGTAGATGCTGATGCCTGCAGGCTCATCGAAATCCGCGTAGCCAAGGGTCCGCAGATTGCTCTTGTAGGAGGCTGTCCCCGCGGACTGGAAGGACATGAGCAGCTCCGTCATCTGGGTCTCATCCATGTTCATCTCAAAGG
The DNA here is from genome assembly GCF_000765215.1 of Eubacterium sp. ER2. GTDB lineage: Bacteria > Bacillota > Clostridia > Lachnospirales > Lachnospiraceae > Claveliimonas > Claveliimonas intestinigallinarum. The sequence continues at coordinate 59,258 of NZ_JPJE01000048.1, read as the reverse complement.
CGCTCTGGAAGGCCTCCGGATCGATGGAGAGGGCGTTCTGTATGTTCTCCCCGATCTGGGCTGCCGCCCTCTGCATGGCGCTCTCCATGCCGGAGGTGATCTGTCCCATCATGGTCTGGACAGCAGAGGTGATCTGCCCCTCCAGGGCCTGGGCTGTGCCGCTCTCCATGACAGAGGACATGTAGCTCTCCACCGCCCCCGTCAGCTGCTGCTCCAGGGCCTCTGTATCCAGCATGCCCGCCAGGGCCGCCGTCAGCTGCCCCTTGGCTCCTTCCGTCCCCAGATAGGCGAGGAAGCTCTCCCCGATCTTTGAGGGGTCCGGCAGATTGTTATTTGCCGCGTAGGTCTGGTAGCCGGCCGCCAGCTCGCTGGCCAGCTTCTGGAGCTGCTCCTGGGTGATATTGATGTCCATGCCGGAGGGGAAGGTCTCCCCCGCCCACTGTTCCAGGATGGCCTGGGCCTCCCCTGTCTGCAGGTAGGCCGTCAGGTACTCGTCAAATTTCTCCCCGTCTGTCCAGCCATTTGCCTGGGCATAGGACTGATAACCTGCCAGTATCCTGGAGAGCAGCTCCCGGAGCTGGTCTGTGGTGACGGTGGTCCCGCCGCCGGACTGGATGATCTCGCGGATATTGTCCTCCAGGATTTCCCTGGCCTCCTCCGTGTTCAGGTAGGACACAAAGGCCTCCCCCAGCTTTGTGTAGTCTGTGGCCGGATTCTGGGAGGCATAGGCCTGGTAGCCCTCCAGCAGGCCCTGGGCCAGGCTGCCCAGCTGCTCCGGCGTGACGGTCAGATCCATGGCCTGGCCCAGGGAGGACAGGTCAAAGCCCTCCATGGCGGGCAGCTGGGTCTCCACCGCATCCAGGTCGATCATGCCGGACAGGTCCAGAGTCCCGCCGCCTCCGCTTGAGCCGCCTGTCAGGTCAAGGGAGCCGGACAGCCCGGCCGCCATGGCGGAGGAGTCAAAGGAGAAGGCGTTCTGCAGGGCCTCCGCGTCAATGGTAAAGAGGGAGTCCATATCCAGCCCCTGGCTGCTCTCCTCCCCGAAGGGCTCGCCGGAGAACACGTTCACATTCGGATCCGCGATCTGCTGCTGTACGATCTGGCTGTCCCCAGCCTCCTCCACCAGGTGCTCTGTCAGGGAGGCCGGATAGCCGATGCCGGACTGGAGCATCATGGCGTTGCCGTCCTGTGAGGGCTGCACGATGCCCACCACAGTCAGGTCCTCCCCGTTTTCCACCAGCTTACGGACGTAGGACTGGTCGTCGGACCGGTCCGTCCACACCTGGTACTGGCTGTCGTAGGTGTAGTAGTCCGCGCTGTCCACCAGCTTGAAGGTGGTGCCGATGATGTCATCGTAGGAGTAGGTGCCGATATCCTCCGGCGTGTCAATGTTTTCCTCATTCAAAAACTGCTGTATCATCTCATCCAGCTCCAGGGGATCCCGCAGTCCCAGCGTGTAGAGCATCATGTCGCTGATGCTGCCTCCCTGGGTCAGGACCACCACGCACTCATTGTACTTCTCGGGCCATCTGCCCGCCTTCACGTCGTACTGCCCCTCGTAGAGGGAGGCGTTTGCCGGCATCTCGTAAAAGACGTCCGTGCTCATCATGGAGGACATGAGGCTGCTGGAGCTGGAGGAGGAGCCGAACCCCAGGGCGTCAAAGGAGTGGTCCGGGTTCACCTGGCGCACCTGGTCGTCGTTTACGCGGTAGATCTGGGGCGTCACATTGTAGCTGTACTCCACCGCGTTCGTGTAGTCCCCGATGCCGCTCTTCCCGCTGTCAAAGTACTCCTTCAGGGACTTCAGGTCGTTGGAGTCCATCTTGGAAAACATGTCTGTCACCATCTGGATGACATTCACCTCCCCGGAGCTGCCGCCGCTGCCGGAGCCGGTCATCATCATGGAGGACAGGTCAAAGCCTGTGCTCTGGATCTCCAGGGGATACTCTGACAGGGTCTCCTCCTCCATATTCTGGATATAGTCGTTGACTCCCGTGGAGAGGGCCAGGATGAGGGCAATGCCGATGATGCCGATGGAGCCCGCAAAGGAGGTGAGGATGGTCCGGGCCTTCTTGGTCCGCAGGTTGTTGAAGCTTAAGGAGAGGGCCGTGAGGAAGGACATGGACGTCTTCCCCAGGTTTCTGTGCTCCGGCTCCTCCAGCTCCCTCTCATCCACCGCAAAGGGATCTGAGTCCTCCCGGATCTTCCCGTCCCGCAGGCGCACGATACGGGTGGCGTACTCCTGGGCCAGCTCCGGGTTGTGGGTCACCATGACCACCAGGCGGTCCCGGGCCACCTCCCGCAGAAGATCCATGACCTGCACGCTGGTGTCGCTGTCCAGAGCGCCGGTGGGCTCATCCGCCAGCAGGATATCCGGGTTGTTCACCAGAGCCCTGGCGATGGCCACCCTCTGCATCTGCCCGCCCGAGAGCTGGTTTGGCTTCTTGTGGAGCTGTTCCCCCAGCCCCACCATGGCCAGGGCGTCCGCCGCTCTCTGCCGGCGCTCCGCCTTGCCGATGCCGGATATGGTGAGAGCCAGCTCCACGTTGGCCAGGATGGTCTGATGTCCGATGAGATTATAGCTCTGGAACACAAAGCCGATGGTGTGGTTCCGGTAGGAGTCCCAGTCTCTGTCCTTATATTTCTTCGTGGACACGCCATTAATAATCAGGTCGCCGCTGTCATACCGGTCCAGTCCCCCTATGATGTTGAGAAGCGTGGTCTTTCCGGAGCCGCTGGGCCCCAGGATGGCCACAAATTCGTTGTCCCGCAGGTTCAGGCTTACATGGTCCAGCGCCTTCTGCACCAGGCTTCCTGTCCTGTATTCCTTACAGATGTCTTTAATCTGAAGCATGTGTGATCCCGTCTCCTTTTTTCTGTAAATGTCCGCGCGGTGATCTTTGCACAAAAGATCACCGCCCGCGAAAAACAATCCAGTTTCAAGTATAGCGGGCGGCTCTTTTATAGTCAACAGAGCCCATTATTAAATTTTTATAACCTCTTTTCACCCATCCTCTCCCGCACCCAGCGAAGGTCCGCCTCCGTGTCCACAGACAGACTGTCCGCCCGCTCCACCGGGATCAGCCGAAGCTCTTTTCCGTAGTCCAGAAAACGCAGGGTGTCAATTCCCTCGATCAGCTCCAGCCGCCCCGGGACGGAGGACTTATAAAAATCCAGCATTTTCCGGTTGTAGCCGATGATCCCCACATGCTTATAATAGGAAAAAGACACATCGCAGAAGGGGTATGGCACCGGCGTCCTGGACATGTAGAGGGCCCGGAAGCTGTCGTCAAAGACCACCTTGATGTTGGAGGCGTGACAGAGCTGGGCCGGGTCCTTCACCCGGGCGATGATGTTGGTGCCGAACTCCACGTCCAGGGGAACCTCGTCCGGCACGGCGGCGTCGATGTTGGCCGGGTCGATGAGGGGCTCATCCCCGTTGATCTGCACGTAGAAGTCCGCCCTCACCTGCCCTGCCGCCTCCTGCAGCCTCTCCGCCGCCGTCCGGTGCTCCCGCCCTGTCATGACCACCGGGATCTGAAGGCCTCTGCAGGCCTCCTCTATCCGCCGGTCGTCCGTGGCCACCCACACCTCATCCAGCCGCCGGGCCCTCCTGGCCCTCTCGCAGACCCACCACACCATGGGTCTGCCCTGGATCTTAAGCAGGGGCTTCCCGGGCAGCCTGGTGGAGCCGTACCGGGCCGGTATGATGCCTGCTGTCCTCACTGCGTCCTCCCCCCTCTTCTCTCGCCCGCTTCCTTCAGGCTTCTTATTTCCTCTCTCAGCTCCTTCTCCGTCTCTATATACTCCAGCAGCCGCCGCTCCGTAGCTGCCAGAATTCCCTCCAGCATGCAAATCCGCAGCTCCTCCTCTGTCAGCCCTTCCACGGAGATGGTCTTCCCCTGGTGGGGAAGCTCCCTCCTTTCCCTGAACTCCTCTGCCATCCTGTTCACCTCGCTCCTTGCCGAATAAAAATACATGATATGCCGCGCATCTCCCTCCCGGACCACCAGGGGCCGCAGCTGAAAAAAGCGCTCCCTGCTGCCGGGGTCATACATCCTGTACCTTCCCTTTTCATTGAGCCAGAGGACTGCCCAGGGATCCGTCTCCTCCCCGGGAGGACGCTCCCCCGGCAGCTCCCGGGAGCCTTCATCTCCCCGCAGCAGGAGGAGGGCGCAGGCCTCCGCCTCCCGGCACTCTTTTTTCCGGTACTCTCCTTCCCGGTACTCCCGGATGTCCAGGGCGTCCCAGGGCTCTCCCATACACCTGGCCATATTCCGCAGCTGCGCCAGGTTGACCCCCTCTGTCAGGATCCCCTCCATCCCTAAATGCAGCGCCAGACAGAGAGCCATACAGTAAAGGGCATCGTGCTGATAGCTCTCCTCGTACTCCGGATTAAAAAGGATCTGTCTGTCAAAAAACCGCCGGATCTGGTTCACCCCTGTGGAGCTGACCGTGCAGACCGTGCCCGGAAGCCGGTCAAAGGCCAGGGGCAGAAGCTCCGAGGGAAAGTTCCCCTCTATGAGCTCCGCCTCGGGAAAGAGGAGGGAGTAGTAGAGGATATCGTCCGGATGGGGCTTGATGCGCACCCGTCGGCCCTCCAGATAGTAGTCAAACAGATGCCGGTAAATGTCGATCTGGCCGTCAAAGGTAAGCTGGCCCAGGCTGGCAAACTGCTGGGTGAGAAGGAGCACCTCATCCTCCCGCCCCGAAAGCCTCGGAACCTGGAAAATGCACCGGATCTCCTCCTGCTGCCGCCCGGGCAGTCTGTGGAATTCCTCCATGACCTGAAAATCCTCCGCTCTGGGGTCCAAAAAGCCCGGCTCCTGGGCAGCCATGTCGCAGTACTTCTTTGTGATCAGGGGACTGGTGTGGTCGTAAAGTCCGTATTTCTCTATGAGGGCGTACCGCCCCGGCGCGCTCTTTTGGTGAATCTGCGCCAGGACCCAGGGACGGCTCAGAGCCCCGCTGCCGTCCTCGAACATCTCAAAGGAGATGCCCTCTGACAGGAGATAGACCTGCAGGTAGGTGTGGATCCCGGCGATGAGTATCCTCTCAAAGTCCTGTGGCCTGTAGGGAATGCTCCTTGCCAGCTCCTCTCCCACCTGGCGGATGATCTCCTCCTCCGACCCTCTGTAGCCCCCGAACCGGAACAGGTACACCTCATTGAAGAACCGCTTCGTCTCCAGCTCAAAATACCGGGGCATCCTCTCTTTGATGTAGTCCCCCAGTATGAGGACACATTTTCTGTCTCTGTAATACATCTGCCGGTGGACCATACACTCCAGTATCTGGTAGGCCGACAGAGCCTGGTACAGTATCATTGTCTCTCCTCCCATAATCCGGCCTTTTCCATCACCTCCCGCACGGACTCCATCACTGCCTTGTCCTGGGTGGCAAAAAGGTCTCTCCCGAAAATATAGTCTCCAAAATATTGTCTCATCCAGAGAAGGTTTCTGGAAAAATACTGGAAGGGCATGTAGGCGTCATGCCCGGAGATATCCATCATATAGGGGAAGTCCCTGAATATCTCCGTGTAGTCCCTCACAAAATCCAGCGCACCCTCATGGATCTGTCCGTCTCTTGCGTAGTTCTCCACCTCCGGAATGTCGTAGAGGAACCGGCCCTGGCTGTCAAAGCCGAGGAAGGTGGGGGTGGCGGACTGGGTCAGTATCTCAAAGAAGAAGGAGTTAAGCCTCTCATTTTCCTCCTGGTGGGCATCGTGGAGCCCCTTGTTGTGCATGGGGGAAAAGAGGTAGGTCTGCACCTGCCCCCGCTGCATCATGCCTGCCATGTAGGTGTCGTTGACATCCCTCGCGGCCGCCAGAAGACAGTGGATCTTGCAGTCCATGCCATACTCCTCCTCGATCAGATGCCTGACCTGGAGCACATTGTTGCCGGACCAGCCCACGTCCACCACGGCGGCTCTGCGGGCGTCCCCCACCTGCCGTCTCAGGTAGGACTCTATGCAGGCCTGGTCCGCGCTGTAGCAGGAGGCCAGCTCATCCCAGTGCTCCGTCACCAGTCGCCGCACCGCCTTCTCGTTCTCACTGGTTAGGTACTCCTCCTCCCGCAGCCTGTAGGCGGGAAAATATTTTTTCAGGGCCCCGATGCCCACTCTATCAAAAAGGATTCCCAGCCTGGACTTGTAGAGAGCCCCGGCCTTGTGGTGGATGATCTGGAGAAGAAAGGGATGCCTGTTCCAGTTCACAGTAGTCTTCACCACGGGAATTCTGGACCAGAGCACATAGGCTGTGGGGAAATCCGGGTACATCTGGCAAAACACCTTCTGGTACAGATCCCCTTCTCTTGCCAGAAACAGGATCTTCTCCAGCCCGTGTGCCCTGGCCTGCTCCATGATCCAGCGGCAAAATCCCATACAGTACAGCCCTGTGTACACATAGCCCACCTCGTACCAGGGTGTGTACCGGTCTCTGCCGTTGTGTAGCTTCGCGTTGACGATGCCCCGGTAGGCGCTGCCCGCCAGGCGGGACATATCCTTTGCCCGGAAGGGCCTTCCGGCCTCGTTCACATTCCTGTACTGCCTCGCCTCGATGCCCCTCTCCCGGGCGGCCTCCACATCGGACCTTGGATGGTCCCCCACATGGAAGATCGCGCCCCTGTATTTCTTTCTCAGGATGTCGAACAGGCCGCCCTTTCTCTTGGTGCAGCTGTAGTCGCAGGAGACGAGGATGTCGTCAAATCCCTCGTATCCGCAGGACCGCAGCAGCTCCTCCATCAGCTCCCGGGGCAGATACATGTCCGACACGGCCACCACCGTCTTTCCCCTGGCCTTCACCATGCGGAATACCTCCAGCATATAGGGGTTGGCAAAGCAGAGCTTTCTCTCTGTGAGGAACTCTGTCCTGGCCCCCGACACCGCCTCCACGCCGGTCTCCTCCTCCACCATCTCGTAGATGTCGTACAAGGTCACCTCCCGGCTGCCCCGCAGGAACTCGCTCCTTCTGCGGGCGTCCTCCTCCGCCTTCTTTCGTATCTCGCAGAAGTCCATGATACCCAGCTCCTCACCCACCAGGATAAAGAGGTCTGAGGGCTCGGAAAAGGGGCGCAGGATGAGTGTGTCAAAGACGTCAAAGGAAACCACGTCAAAGGCCAGCATGCTCTTGGCCAGATGGACCGGCAGAGGCCGCCCCACTGCCTCCGACTCAGCCCCTCTCTCCCAGAGACGCCCGCTGTTGGCGTTCCGGTATTTTTCCAGCGGCGCCCGCCCGGCCGCCTGCTCCGGGAACTCGTGGTACCTTTTCCCGTCAAAGGTGTACTTGAGCTTATATACATAGGCGTCTCCGCCCTTCACCTGGCTGTCCAGATACCGGTCCTCCTCGGTCTGCACCGCAAAACGCCAGTTGCCGCCCTCCCGGGACCGGTACAGATTGTAGTGGAGGGCTCCCGGGATCTTCTCCCAGACAAGCAGCAGGCCTCCGGACTCCCCCGGGGAGGCCGAAAAAGCATAGCTGCCGTCCCCCTTTTTTTCTCTCCTGTCCTTCCCCGACCCGGTCTCCGCTCCGGGGAACTCCCTGTCATCGGCCCTTCCGCAGCCTCCCTCCGCCTCTCTTACAGAGATCTGCTCCATCAGGTAGTGCTCCTTGTTTTTGACAGCCGTGACAGTCAGCGCCTCGGAGAACTCGCTGTAGCTGCTGCCGTCCAGGGAGACCTTGAACCGGAAAAAGTACATTTTGTCCTCCTCCAGCCCCCGCACCTTGCACACGTGCCTCTTCACCTTCTCCACAAAGCGGTAGTTCAGCCCGTCCCGGGACATATACACATTGTACCAGACCGCCCCCGGCACCCACTCCATGCGCAGCTTCGCGGTCCCCTCCTTCAGCTTCACAAGGACAAGGCTGTGGACCCGGTCCTTCTGGCTGTCCCTGTATTTCACTGCCAGCAGGAGAAGGACGATCCAATGCTTCCACCTTTTCTTCCTGTGCTCTCCCATATGTCCCCGCACATACCGCTCATACTCCCTCTGGATCCTCTCGTTATGGCGGACGATCCTGTCATAGAGCCAGTCCTTCATACTGTATCCCTCGCTTTTCCAGTATCATTTCCACAAATTCCCGCACAGCCCCCTCACCGCCTCTGGCGGAGAGAACGATGGGACAGTAGGCCTTCACCTGCTTGGCCGCGTCCTGAGGGCAGACGGCAAGGCCCACGCACTGCATGGCCTCCAGGTCGTTCAGGTCGTCCCCCATATAGGCCGCCTCCTGGGGGAGGATCTCATTGGTCTCAAGAAATTCCAGAAGGAACGCCCTCTTGTCCTTCACTCCCTGGAAGACGAGAGGGATGGCAAGCTCCTCGGCCCGCTTCCGGACACACTGGCTCTCTCTCCCTGTGAGGATGACGGACTCGATGCCTGCCCTCCTGGCCAGGAGGATCCCCGCCCCGTCCTTGATGCTGAACTTCTTCATCTCCGCTCCCCTGCTGTCCAGATAGACACCCCCGTCCGTCATGGTGCCGTCCACGTCCAGTATGAGATACCGTATTTTCTCCAGATTTTCCATCACCTGCTGCATCTACACCGCCTCCTCGTACAGAGAGGGAGTGAGGAAGGTGACAGGAAGACTTCTCCCCACTTCCCGGATCTCCTCCGCGATCTCTTCATTGTCCGCGCTCCTGGCGCTGTGGTATTCCCCGAAATATCCCTTCATGTAATTGTCCTGCCCCGTACTGTAGCCGTCAAAGCCGGCCAGGGCCGCCTCCTTTGCCCCCAGAAGCCGCATCAGGCGCAAAAGCAGCACCCCGCAGTTCTCCGTGGGACGGCCGTCCTGTGCCAGCCGTCCGTAGCTGACCACATCGTCCTCCTCTCCCACCCCTCTGGTAATGTTGGAGGTGAGGATCACGTGCTCCCGCGGGTTCCGGAAAGCCCGGTAGCTGTCGTACCTCTTGGCGTTGCTGAAGAAGGCGTAGCCTCCCTGCTGTTCCTCAAAGTAGAAATTGGCTGACACAGGGATGGCATCCTTCTCACGGATATAGTCCCGCACCCTGTCCCACTGGTACTCCAGGGACTTTCCCGGCGCCAAAAGGACTGCGGTCCTCCCGGCAAATACCTCCCCCAGGCTCCGGATAGCGGCCTGATCCTGGACCGTGCGGTCCTCGTAGACCCGGTACAGCTTCTCCACAAACCGCTCGTCATAGACACTCTTTTTCTCCTCTGGTATGAGCTGCAGGATGCGGTGCATGTCCCGGGCTGTCAGATTGCCCCTGGAGAGCAGGTACTCCGCGTAGTTTCTGTGGAGGTTCAGTTTGGCGGACAGAAAATATTCCGCCATGTATCCCCAGGGCTCCTTCTCCCTGATGGGCGTGATGCAGGTCTCGATGACATCCAGCACCGGATCCAGGTCGTAGCGCTTCCCGTAGCTTCGGTTCAGATAGTCCATGATCAGCTCCATGCACAGGTTGCCCGGCACCCGCCCCATCCCGTTCAGGGAGGCGTCCAGCACGCAGGATCTCTCCTGGCTCTTGATCTCCAGAAAGGTCTGGGCCAGCAGAAAGGACTGGGCCATATTCTCGTGGAGATGAAGTCCCAGCACGGTTCCCCTGTCCAGGTTGTTCTCGCACAGGGAGCTGATCCGCACCAGCTCTTTTTTGGTCATGGAGCCAAAGGTGTCCACGATGGAGAAGCCGTAGGGCCGAAGCTCCCTCACCTTCTCCAGGAGCCGCAGGAGACTGCTGTCGCTGTAGCCCATGATGTTGATGGGGTTGACAAAGAGACGGTATCCTTTCTCCATGACCCTTCTGCCAAATTCCAGCCCCTCGTCCACATCGTAGTCGTGAAAGGTGACCCGGATGGCCTCCACAGTACCGTCATTTTCCTCCAGCTTGCGGACATCGTACTTATCGTGGAGGGCCATGAGGACGTAGCCGCCCCGTCCGCCGCCCTCAGGCAGGATCTGCTTAAGCTCCCGCACCGAGTTGAAGAGGGTGCGGTCCTCCCGGTAGGCGCAGTCCCGCAGGAAACCCGCCTCAATGAGGTCTGTCCCGGCCTCCTCCAGCCCCGCCATGATCCTTCGTATGTTCTTCCGCTTAAAGTCCCAGTCATTGATGTACCCCCCGTCTCTGAGGGTACAGTCAAGAAGTCTGATCGTCTCCATCCTGTCTCTCCTTTCTTTCCCTCACAGCGCTCCTGCGCCCCTCCTCCACCCCCTCTGCGCTCTCCTTCTGGAATAAAATCCGGACCGTGAGGAAAAGGAGGCGCACATCCAGCCTGAGGGAGTAGTTGTATATATAGATGAGATCGTACTTGATCTTGTCCTCCGGCCCGGTGTTGTACTTGCCATAGATCTGGGCGTACCCGGTGAGGCCGCCCTTCACCTTCATGCGCTGGGAGAACTCTGGGATAACGCGGGAGTATTCTTCAATAAACTCCCGGCGCTCCGGCCTGGGCCCCACCATGGACATGTCCCCCTTCAGCACATTGACAAGCTGGGGCAGCTCGTCAAAATGCAGGTTCCTTATGATCCGCCCCACCCGGGTGATCCGGCTGTCATTCCTGCTGGCAAGCCTGGCCCCCTCCCGCTCCGCATCCACATGCATGCTCCGGAATTTGAGCATCCGGAAGGGCCTGCCCCCTTCAGTGTACCTGATCTGCCTGTAGAGCACAGGCCCCCCGTCCTCCAGCCGGACGCACAGAGCGATGACCAGCATCAGAGGCGCCGACAGCGCAAGGAGAGCCAGAGCCACCCCTATATCCAGGGCTCTCTTTGCCTTTTTCTGCCCCGCCGTCAGCCCTCCTTTGTGGTACTGGAACAGTACCTTGTCCTGGAGCCGCAGAATACGGGCGTTCTGGGTATAGACATCTATGAGCCCGGGGATGCTGTAGCAGTCCTTTCCCATGATCATGCACTGCTCCAGGATGGCCCCCTTGTCCCCCGGGGGCAGGTCTCCCAGGTACACCGCCTGGTATCCGCCCAGCACCTCCCCCGGCCTTTTGGCCGCCTCCCGGCAGGGGACACTGGCCGCAATGTGAAAATAGCCGTTGATCCGGTTGTTTTTCTCTGTGATCTCCTCCGGTTCCTCCCTCTCCCCGTAGATGAAAAGCGCCCGCTTGTGGGATTGTCCCCGCAGGTACAGGCCAAAGCAGAGGGCCGCCCATGCCATGCCCGCCCCGGACTGCAGGACGAGGAGCAGGAAGAACTCCCCCAGTATCTGCCACATGGAAAGGGAGCTCACCGCGCACATCAGCGCCCCGAAGAAAAGGCTGGCCGCCGCGGCCCCGAAGAACTGACTGTACATGAGATCCAGAAATCTTCGCTGTTCCACATCTCCTGCCTCCAGAATAAGCCAGAACCCCTCCAGAAGGACAAGGTACAGGACCGCCAGGGGAAGAGGCCGCCCATGCCCCAGATCTTCCAGCACCCGAAAGGCTCCAAGAAAGCTGCCCCCAAGGACCAGGAGATGACCGCCCGTCTTCAACGCCCTGAATATAGTGTATCCCTTCCTTCTTTTCTTCATACCTGCCATTTCTTTCTACTCCACATTCACGTCCGTGTCCCAGCAGAAGGAGGCCTCAAATTTTCGCCTTATCCTCCTGTCCCTCAGGAACAAAAGCAGCGGGGCGTAGGCGTCCCGTCCGGAGATCCAGCCCGTCTCCCCCTCCAGGAATTCCGGGAAGCAGCGCATGTAATCCCGGACAAAATCCAAAATTCCCTTCTGGATCCGCCGGATCTCATCCGCATGCTTTTCCTCCCTCCCGTACCGGAACACCACCTCCCCCTCCTCCCCCAGGGCAAAGCCTCTGAGCCCCGGGGAGGGGGAGGTAAACAGAAGCTCCATGTAGAGGTTATGCTTTTCCCCCAGGTTGTGGAATTTCCAGAGATCCCTGTTCTTGCTCTGGGAGAAGAGGTAGCTGTCCATCTGTCCGGAGAAGAAAAAGCCTTCCGCCGTGTCCGGGGAGGCGCTGTACACAGTGGCCGTGCCCGCCAGGGTACCGTAGACCCAGCAGGGCAGCCCCAGAACCTGGCGCAGGAACACATCCAGGGAGGCGGCCCCGCTTCCGGCCCACCCCACGTCCACCGCCGCCATGGCCGCCGCGCCGGAGGAAAGCCCCGCCAGGTATTTCCCGGCCGCCTCCCGCTCTCTCTCGTAGGACGCCTGCACCTCCTCCCACTTAGAGAGGAGAAAATCACGGCACGCTTCGGCCCTGGCGGCGCTTAGCCGCTCCTCCTGTCCCCAGCCCTGCTTCCGGCAGGCCTCCTCCAGGAGAAAGTCCAGCTCCATACTGGCAAAGATCTGACGGATGGAATACCCCTGGTCCGCCTTCTGGAAGAGAAACCTCTGAAAAAAATCGTGCTGATTGACGCCAGACAGAAGCCTGGCGGCCGCGCTCCTGGACCAGAGCACATAGCAGGTATCCTCCCCCGGATAGAGCTGGTCGTACACCTTCTTCAGCACCTCCCCGTCCCGGGAGAGAAACCAGAGCCGGCGGATTCCCCTGTCCCTGACAAACCTGTGTATGAACCGACAGTAGCCAAGGGCCAGGAGACCGCCGTACACGTAGCCGTACTCGTAGAAGGAGGTGTATCTCTTAAGTCCGCTGTGGAGCCGGATGTTGACAAGGCCCGCGTACATGCTGCCGGTGACGGCGGACATGTCCCTGGCACGGCAGGGCCGTCCGGCCTCCTGGGGACCCGGGTACCAAAAGGCCGCAAAGCCGGCCCTCTCTGCCATGCGCACATCCGCGTGGAGATTATCCCCCACGTGGACTGCCCGGCAGTCTCCCCCGTCCGTCCATTTTCTCTCAATGCTCCCTCTTACCTCCTGGTACAGGTCTCCCCTCCACTTGGACCGTCCCTGCTGGCAGGACACAAAGCAGCCGTCAAAGGCCCCCAGCCCCTTCTCCTTCAGGAGCTGCCGGATAAAATCAGACTCCAGGTACATGTCGCTCACAAGGAGGAGCCGCTTTCCCTCTCCTCTCAGCCGCTCCAGGATGGGGATGAAATAAGGATTGGCCTGACAGTACTGCCTCTCCAGCTCCATCTCCGCCCTCTGTCCCTCTTTCGCGTCCGCCCCTGTCATGGCGGAGAGGATCCTCCAGATCTTTTCCAGGGTTACCTCACCGCTGCCGCCCCGCCTCACATCCTCCTGCCTTGCCAGATGCTCCGCCTCTATCCGAAGATGCCGGAAATCCGGAATGGACAGCCTCATTCCCAGCAGATAGAAAAGATCCGCAGGCTCCCGAAAGGGGCGAAGGAGCAGAGTGTCGAAGACGTCAAAGGATACCAGGTCAAAGGAGAGCAGCAGCTCTGCCGTCTCCTTCCAGGTGGGAAGACCAGTGGCACCCGACTCCGGCAGCCTCAGCCTCCTCCTCTCATAAAAGCCGTATCCGTCCGGAAACCTGAGGCTCTCCTTTCGCCCTCCATAGTAGAGAGCGTTCCACCACAGGAGGCCTGCCGCCGCCCCCACTTTGCCGGCCATCCCCGGATGGTCTTTCCGAAAGCGCTGGTATCTCCCGGCGATCCCCGGCACCCTGCCGGCCAGGAGGCTGTACACCTTCCGTTTTACATTTTCCTGTCTCGTATGCTCCTTCATCCTTCTTACCCCTTCCCTTCGTTTTCCTGCCTGCCCCACTTTGTGTAGGCCGCACACACCTCCCCGGGGGATCCTTCCATCCGCTGACGGCCTCTCTCGAGCCACAGGGTCCGGGTACAGTTTTTCCGTATCGTGTCCACCGAGTGGGACACGATCAGGACCGTAGCCCCGCTGTGGATCATCTCCTGGATCCGGCCGGCGCTTTTTTCCCGGAAAAACATATCTCCCACGCTGAGCACCTCGTCCAGTATGAGAATGCCAGGCGTCTCCCTGGCTGTGGCGATGGCAAATCCCAGTCTGGAGACCATGCCGGAGGAAAAATTCTTCACCTTCTGCTCCATAAAGCCCTCCAGCTCCGCAAATTCCACGATCCGCCTGTATTTGCGCCGGATAAATTCCCTGCTGTAGCCCAGAAGAGCGCCGCTTAAATAGACATTCTCCCTGGCTGTCAGCTCCCGGTCAAACCCGGTTCCCAAAGTGAGGAGCTGGATGCTGTCCTGGTCCGCCACCACCCGCCCCTCCGTAGGAAGGAGGGCGCCGGAAATGATTTTCAAAAGGGTGCTCTTTCCGGACCCGTTTGTCCCGATAATGCCCAGTATCTCTCCCCGCCTGACCTCAAAGCTGATGTCGTCCAGGGCGCGTAAAATCCGGGTCTTGTTTTTCCCACGCAGCCCTCCTATGACATACTCTTTCAGGCTGGAGGCCCCCTCCAGGGGCACCTTAAAATGCATGCTCACATGCTGCACCGAGATGATCGGCTTTTCCTCTGTTCTCTTCTCCATGACCTCTCACCTGCCTTACAGTTTCTGTATCACCTTGCTCTGACTCCTGCGGAACACAAGCCTCCCGATCCCGTACATGCCGGCTCCCCACACTGCCGTCCGAAGGAGGACGCCGGCCGGGGGGATCCTGCCGTAGAGGATGCAGTCCCTGGCCCCGGCGATGAAGTTGTACACCGGGTTCTGCCAGATCACCGCCTGCATAGTCCCAGGCAGAAGCTCCAGAGGGTAAAACAGGGCGGACAGATACATCCACAGCGTCAGGGCCACTCCGTACAGGTGGCGGATATCCCCGAAAAACACATAGAGGACGGACAGGATATACCCCATGCCCAGGGAGAAAAGGAAGAGAAAAAAGACCAGCACCGGAAAGACAAGCGCGCTCCCCCTCACCGGAATGCGGAACAAAAGGAGCATGACGCCGTAGGCTGCCAGGGAGTAGAGAAAATTCACAAAGGCTGTCACCACCCTGGAGAGGGGGAAGACAGACCTGGGCAGCCGGACCTGGAGGATCAGGGCCTGGTTGTCCGCCAGGGCTGTCATAGCCGTGTTGGTGGCCGCAGTGAAAAAGCTCCAGATCACAAACCCGGTCAGATAGTATACCGGATAGTTCTCGATAGACTTTCGGAACATGGTGGAAAAGACCAGGGACAGAACAGCCATGGAGAGGAGCGGACTCAGCACACTCCACAGGATGCCCAGCCTGGAACGGCTGTATTTTCTTTTCATTTCCCTTGTCACCAGCTGCCTCAGCGCAAAGTATGGCTGTCCCTTCATCGCTTCCTTCTCTCTCCCATCTGTTTTCTGTAATACAGAGCGTATTTGTACAGGCGGTTATGCCAGAGATGGCGCCTCACATGTCTCCCGCAGAGGAGAATGGAGCCCTCCATCCAGGCGCTCTCATGGACCGGATCCCTGCGAAGTCCGACCATGGAAAGGCCCCGTGCCAGAAACCTGTTTTCCCGGATCTGCTCTTCGCTTAAGGGCGCCGCCAGGGTCTGATCCGCATCCAGCACGTCGTCGGAGAAGGCCATGCCCCCGAAGGCCTCCGCCTCCTCCCGGGTAGGGCTTCCCATGAGCCGGGCCAGCTTCCTCTGGGCTGTCCCCGGATCCTGGATATGCCAGTCCAGCGTCCGCTCTGCCAGCTCCTTTCTCTCCTCTCCCGCCTGCTCCTCCACCGCCTCAGTCACACAGGTGAGGAGGGCCCGGTTTTCAGGCCGGCCTTTCTCCCGCACGGGAGCCATCCCCTCCTTTGTCCTCCCGTATCCGACGCACATGCCCTCGGGCTGGCTGAACACGCACTCAAAGAGACTGTTGGAGAAATACACCTTTCTTCTTATCTTTCCATCCGGGCCGAAATAATATGCATGGTAATCCCGGGGATCTGCCTGTTCCGGAATGTGGTACAGCCCGTAGTAAAAGCCCTCCAGCTTCCCTCTGTAGTTCATGGACTCCAAAAGCCGCTTCAGCGTCAGCTGCATACTCCCTGTCCACCCGCTGTCCGCCACAGCGCACCGGACCGGCTCCAGAAATCCCTCCTGGGCGATCCAGGAGACTGCGTTGTCATAGGCTTTTGCCGCGTGGCTGTACACATACCGCCAGAACAGCTCCCCCTCCAGGAGGCTCTCCCGCAGCCGGAGAATCTCCCGGTAGGGGAGGACCCGGTCCAGCTCCTCACGCATGCCCATCACCTCCGCCGTCCTCTCTGCCTCCTTTTCATCCAGCCCCCCTCTTTTCAGGATTTTCCGCAGTGTGACATCCACTCCTCCCACGCAGACCTGATCCGCTATCTCTCTTTTGTCCATGAGGTGAAAGCAGGGGATCCGAAGCGCATACCTGGAGCAGCAGAAATACCGGCAATCAACAGCAGGCTCCACATCCCTTCCCAAAATCCTGGCAGCCCGGTACATAGGCCAGCCGTCCCTGGCAAGAAAATAGATCCGCCGGATATTTCTCTCTCCGGCGGATCTTAAGATCCACTTTACAAATTCAACCATGGCAGGCGCCAGCACCTCCCGGGCACGATCCCGCACAGTCTCGAGGCGCTCCTCCTCTGTGACAAGACTTCCGTCCATATCCGCTCCTTCCTCTGTCACCTGCCCCCTTATCTCCCCCGCCGGCTAGTCCGGGCCGGTCTGCGGGCCGCTGTGTGAAAGCGCGGCCTGCCGCCTCTTCAGCCATCTTCCCGCTGACCGGGGAATCATCCCTGCGGCCAGGGGACGGAAACGGCAGATCCAGGCCTTGCCCCCTGTGAGCCCCAAAGCCTGAAAGCCCTGGCTGCGAAAACGCATTTCGTCCAGGCGGTAACAGAATTTTCTCTTCTTCCAGCTGTCCGCTCCCTCCCGGTAGCAGATCAGCCTCTCCTGGAGATTATACCCACGGCAGCCCAAAATATGCAGCCTCACAAAAAGCTCATAGTCCTCACATCTCCTGACTCTCTCTGACTCATCATAGAATCCGCACTTTTCAAAAATGCTCCTGCGAAACATGACAGAGGGGTGGATGTAGGGGGAAAAGCAAAGGAAATCCTCCCTCTTGGGCTTCTCCCTCATCAGTCTCTCTCCCCAGATGCCGCCCTCGTCAAAGAGCCAGGCTCCGGTGCCCACAAAGCCGTACTCCTGGTGTTCCTCAAGAAACCGGACCTGCCGCTCAAACCGCTGGGGAAGAAGAAGGTCATCTCCGTCCATCCGGGCGATATATTTCCCCCGGGCCTTCCTGATGCAGCAGTTCAGCCCGCTGGCAATACCTCTGTTCTCATCCCCTTCCAGATAAAGGATCCTCGGATCCCTCTTGGCCAGCTGCCGGATCCTCTCCGACACAGCCTCGCAGGAGCCGTCATTGTACAGGAGAAGCTCAAAATCTGAAAAGGTCTGCTCCAGCACAGAGTGCACTGCCTCCTCAAGCTGCCTGAAAGGTCTTGGATCATACACACTCATAATGACGCTGACTTCGGGTCTTTTTTCCATATTCCAACGCTCCTGTAAATTTCTTCCATTTTTTCTCCTGCCCTCTGCCGGGAGAACCGAAGGCTCATCCTTCTTGCTTCCCTGCCCATGTCGCTTCGCAGATCCTCCCTCTGCCACAGCTCTCTGACCGCCTCCGCAAACTCCCGGGGCTGCCGTCCGCTGCACAGGAAGCCGTTCTCCCCCTGGCGGATATACTCTCTCGTCCCCCGGCTGTCTGCTGCCACTACCGGAAGGCCGCAGGCCATAGCCTCCAGAGCCGCCATTCCCAGCCCTTCCCTGAGAGAGGGGAAGAGAAACAGGTCGGCGCCCTGCAGAAGGAAATCCATATCTGCCCGAAAGCCCATGAGCCTCACCCTGTCTTCCAGCCCCCGCCGCCTGACCTCTCTTTCCAGGAAGGGCCGCCAGGGTCCCTCCCCGCAGATCACATACCGGCAGGGGATATCTCCCAGCTCCTCCATGGCTCGCAGGACAGTCTGACAGTTCTTTTCCCGGTCCAGGCGGGCCGCTGTCACAAGGCAGTACTCCCCCTCCTTCACACCCATGACCTGTCTCGCCTCCTGCCGTCTGCTCCTGTCCGGGCAGAACCTGTCTGTATCCGTCCCCGTTCCCGGCATAAACGCCACCTGGCCGCCCTTCTTTAAGATAAACCGGCCGGCACAGCTTCTGTCCTCCCTGTTGATAGTCACCAGCACATCTGTCATCCTGGCCAGCGCTCTCTCCACAGGGTAAAAGAGAAACCAGCTTTTCAGAGGCCCACCTTTGTAGAAATGAAAGCCGTGGGCCGTGTAGATCACCTTCACCTCTCTTGCGGAAAGCCAGGCAGCCAGCCGTCCAAGCACACCTCCCACAGGATTGTGGCAGTGCACCACATGGATCTCCTCCCTGCGTATGATGCGGATCAGCTCCACCAGCGCCCGGCAATTTTCCTTTATATGAAAAGGGGACTTCCGGATAGAAACAGGGTGCACCTGGATCTCATTTTCCGTGAAATACTCCTCATCAAAATCATAGTCCTTACTCCCGAAGTCGGACGCATAGTGGATCCTGGCTCCTGCCTTTCGCAGAATGTCCACTGTATTCCTTTCAAACTGCCACAAAAAGCCGCTCACCGTCGTCACAATCAGTACATTCTTCTGTCTCACAGCCCATCTCTCCTTACCCCTGTGTCTCTTTCCTGCTGCGCTATCAGTCTAACATCCTGCCCATGGATATTCCTTATGGTTTTTCTGGAAAAACATATGAAAGCTGGAAATCAAAAAGCGGCAAAAAAATGATGTGATTTTTAAGGGGATACCACTGGCATTTTCCCGCCATCCGTGCTATACTTAGTTTACAGATTTTTACGTAAACTTCTGAGTTTCTCGCTGACAAAGCGCTTTTTGACAGGCAGGAGGTGAACACATATGTCAAACGATGAGCTGCTTCGGTACATAGCGGAGCATATGTTGACTAAGGACGAATTCAGGACTCTGGAGGGCAATCTGGAAGCTTTGGAAACAAAGATGGCTACCAAGGACGAGCTCAGGGCTCTGGAGGGCAATCTGGAAGCTCTGGAAACAAAGATGGCCACCAAAGATGATCTTAGAGAGACGGAAAACATGATACTCACAGAGGTAGACCGGATCCAGGAACGGTCTGAAGAGCACTACGCAGAGCTCAGCACCCGCATCAGAAATCTGGAAAATAAAGTCGTTGTACGATCAGAGCAAAGCACGATCGCTCTGCTGGTGGATGTCGTTTCTACGTTAAAAACGGATGTCGAATATCTGAAGGCCAAAATCTCGTAACTATTCCCATTATTGTTCTTTCCACTTGTTTTTCCGACATGTGTGTCGTATAATTATTTTACAGACATACGTGTCGGAAAATTTGTGTACAGAAATCACCCATAATTTGACTTACAATGATCAGGGAGGAACCTATATGAACATGCGCGGCGCCCAGACCCGGGAAATGATCAAAAAAAAGTCCCTTGTCCTCTTCTCACAGAAGGGATTTAAGGGAGTGACCATGAAGGATATCTGCGGGATAACCGGACTGAGCCGGGGCGGTCTCTACTGCCACTACAGCAGCACCAGACAGATCTTCCGGGAAATCATAGAGGATCTCATGAAGCAGCAGGAAAATGAATTCCGCGCGAAGATCCAAGCGGGAAAAAGCGCCGCTGCCATACTGGACGATGTTCTGGACCGCTATGAAGCGGAGATGGCAGAAAGCTCCTCGTGCCTCTCTCTGGCCATCTATGAATATTTCAGCAGCAGGGAAACGGCCGCCTCCGGGAAAAATCAAAATCCCATCTCCCTCCAGTATCAGCGCTCTGTGGCCATGTGGACGGAGCTGATACAGTACGGCGTGGATCGGGGTGAATTCCGGCAGGTTCACATCCCTGCTGTGTGTGATCTGATCCTCTTTTCCTATCAGGGTGTCCGGATGTACAGTCAGATCGGGCCAGCCAGCCGGTCTCTCCCCTCCCGCATCACAGGGGAAATCCGAAAAATTCTGGTCAGAGATCAGGATGGAGGGCAAAAAGGAAAGGACGGGACAGCTCTCATCAATCCCACCGATGTCATCTCCAGGATTCCCGGCTTTCCTGAAGTGTGCATCACCACCTTCTCGCAGGACATGATCGCACAGTTTGTCAGCAATAATCCAGCCCGGATGATCGCATCCCTGAAAACTGCCAACGGGGATCTGCCTGTGTATGAGATATCTGCCGGCGGGAAAAAAGCGGCCCTTTTCCTCTCCCGCGTGGGCGCCCCCGCCTGCGCCGTGGGGCTTGAGGAGGTTATCGCCATGGGCGCAAAGAAAATCATCTTTTTCGGGAGCTGCGGAATTCTGGATGAAGCAAAAACAAAAGGCCGGATCATCCTCCCCTCCTCTGCTCTGCGGGACGAGGGTACCAGTTTCCACTACTGTCCGCCCTCCCCGGAGCTGACCACGCCGGAGCACATACTTTCTTTTATGGAAGAAATCCTGGCAGAGCTGGAAATACCCGGCGTTACCGGAAAAATCTGGACCACAGACGCCATTTACCGGGAGCTTGACTCCCAGGTCGCGCAGAGGCGGGCACAGGGATGTCTGGCGGTGGAAATGGAGTATGCGGCAGCCCTGGCTGTAGCCATCTTCCGCGGGGCAGAGCTCTACCCCTTCTTCTATGGCCTGGACAGCTTTGAGGGGGATAGCTGGCAGATGAAGGACTTGCCGGAATACGGCGTCAAGAGCTGCGGGAAATTCTTCCGCATCGCTCTTGCCTGCGCCGGCCGCCTCGCCTCTGAGAGGTCGTGACCCTGCCGTCCCTTTAACCCTGGCAGCTTTTTAATCCCGCCATGCTCTCTTTTACTGGCCGCCTGGCTCCTCCCTCTGGTACTCCAGTATATCGCCAGGCTGGCAGTCCAGCACATCACAGATGGCATCCAGCGTAGAGAACCGGATGGCCTTCACCTTCCCTGTCTTTAAGTTGGACAGGTTCACATTGGAGATCCCCACACGCTCGGACAGCTCATTCAGAGACATTTTCCGATCCGCCATCACCCTGTCAAGCCGAAGTATAATGGACATATCTCTCACCTCACAATGTCTCATCCGCTTCCTTCTGAAGCGCAGAGCCGTACTCAAAAATATAGGACAGGCTGATGATCAGGCAGCCCACCAGCACCATTTTCCCGTCCACCAGTGAGACCTGTGCCCTCACCAGCCAGAGGATCCAGGTGGTGACAGCGCCAAGCAGCACATACACCGCCATACCCGCCATAAAGCAGAGCTTGGGGGAGCTCTGGGCGGCATAGCTTAGGACTCCCTCCTGGAATTCAATCCTCTGCCCCGTCCCATAGAACGCCACCCCGTAGGTCAGGCCTTCCGCGTCCATCAGAGTCAGACGGAACGAAGACCCGGGCATGGTCCCTATGTAGATGGCCCATATGACTTTTGCCGCCAGGAAAAGAAGGGAGATCCAGAACAGGATGCGGAAGAGCATCCCGATCTCACCGCATCTTTTCTTTACCACATTCCCCGGTGTTTCTCTTTCTTCTATAAAGTTCATATCCAGTTCCTCCTGTATCTATATCGTCTCCTCCACCTCGTTTTGACAGGCCAGCCCCACCCGCAGGATATATCCCAGTATCAGGCAGAGAAGTCCGATCACAAAGGGGAAGCCGTCAATCACAAAAACATCGGAAATCTTCAATATATGCAGGCCCAGCAAGATCCTGTAGCCCGGCACAAAGGGAAAAACTGTGGAAGCCGCCGTCACGCTGACACCGCTCACATACATAGCTCTGTAGATTTCTTTTCCCAGAATTCTTTGACCGTCATGTAGCCTTGCTATCACACAGATAAGCGCTCCCGCCCAGAACCATGACAGGACAGACAGCAGTAAGCCCCACAAGACAGCGGCTGCATTGTCTCCTGACCAGATTTCCCGGTCCAGAAGCCAGTCCAGATACATAACTGTGCAGCCCGCTATAATCACAAGAAAAATAATCGTCACAACCGTCAGCCTGCGAAACAGCCTTCCTCCGGGGACTTCCTTCTCCCTGCTGCAGTCCACCCTGATCTTTTCATCCATACACATTTCCTCCTCTCATGTCTTCTGTCCTTCTCCGCGGTTTTATCCGCCTCGCTCTTTTTATTACCTGCTTTCAGCATACCAGCATATTTTATGTTTTGCAATGTATTTTTAATGATAATCATTAAAAAAGCAGGCTGCCCAGGGAAAATCCCGCGGGCTGACCTGCCTGAAAGGAGAAAATATCTTCACTTATTTATCTTTTGATGTTGAAAGCCCCAAAGCCCGGGTAGACAGCCGCGTCTCCCAGCTCCTCCTCGATCCGCAGAAGCTGGTTGTACTTGGCCACCCGCTCGCTCCTGCTGGGAGCCCCGGTCTTGATCTGGCATGTGTTCATGGCCACTGCCAGGTCCGCGATAGTGGTGTCCTCCGTCTCGCCGGAGCGGTGGGATGAGATAGCCGTGTATCCCGCCTTGTGTGCCATCTTGATGGCCTCCAGCGTCTCGGACACAGAGCCGATCTGGTTCAGCTTGATGAGGATGGAATTGCCGCATCCAAGGTCAATTCCTTTTTTCAAGCGCTCTGTGTTTGTCACAAAAAGGTCGTCGCCCACAAGCTGCACCCGTCCGCCCAGCTCCTCTGTCATCATCTGCCAGCCTTCCCAGTCCTCCTCGTCAAGGCCGTCCTCGATGGAGTAGATGGGGTATTTGTCACACAGGCTCTTCCAGTGGGCCACCAGCTCGGCGGATGTGAATTTCTTTCCGCACTTGGGTAGCACGTACTCGCCCTTTGTGCCGCTCTTCCACTCGCTGGACGCTGCGTCCATAGCCAGGACAAAATCCTTTCCCGGCTCATATCCGGCCTTCTGCACAGCCCGGAGGATGTACTCGATGGCCTCCTCGTCGCTTGACAGGTCAGGGGCAAATCCCCCCTCGTCCCCCACAGAGGTGGCCAGGCCGTTCTCCTTCAGGAGCGCTGCCAGGGCGTGGAACACCTCGGTGCACCAGCGCAGCCCCTCCCGGAAGCTGGGGGCTCCGGCAGGCATGATCATAAACTCCTGCACGTCCACTGTGTTGGCCGCGTGAGCGCCGCCGTTCAAAATATTCATCATAGGCACGGGGAGACGGTTGCCTCCTGCCCCGCCCAGGAACTTATAAAGGGGAAGCTCCAGAGCGCAGGCCGCCGCCCTGGCGCAGGCAATGGAAACTGCCAGGATAGCGTTGGCTCCCAGCTTTGACTTGTCCTTTGTGCCGTCCGCCTCGATCATGGCCCTGTCCACAGCATAAATGTCGGAGGCGTCCATTCCCTTCAGCGCGTTGTTGATCACTGTGTTGATATTTTCCACTGCCCTGGAGACGCCCTTTCCGCCAAACCTTGCCTTGTCCCCGTCCCGCAGCTCCAGCGCCTCAAACTCTCCCGTGGACGCGCCGCTGGGAGCGGCTCCCCTCGCGGTAGTGCCGTCCGCCAGATACACCTGGGCCTCCACAGTGGGATTGCCTCTCGAGTCGATGATCTCCCGGCCTGTTACTTTTTCAATTTCTAAAAAATCCATCGTTCCTTCTGTCCTTTCCCATGGGCCTCCCTTTTGCCCTGCCTGCCAAGGAAAAGGGCAAAAGGAGTTGTCCATGATTTATTCACACACAGTTAGCAATAGCTAACTATATGTATCGTACCAGAAGAATGATGGATAATCAATCTCTTATTTGAGAACTTTTCTCAATTATTTTATATGTCTCATTATTCAGTGAAAATAGTGGTCACCAATACGGATGCCGTAATTTCCATTTCCAAAGGAAAGACACCCCTCCACCGGATCACTGCCTGCCAGGGCGTCCGCCGCGGCCTGCAGGGCAGTCTGAGTATAGCTGCCATTTGCCAGGACCTGATCCAGCCATCCGGTCATGGCAGGCCCAAACTGTCCGGACTGGTAGATCACCTCGCGGATAGAGCCCGGATAGGCGCCGCTGTTCACCCGGTTCATGACTACGGCCCCCACGGCCACCTGGCCCTCGTAGGGCTGGTTGCCGGCCTCGCAGAAGATCAGGGCTGCCAGCAGTCTCTGATCCGCCTCTCTGGCCTGCCTCTCGGCTTCCTCTGCCGCCTTCCTGGCCTCCTCCGCCTGTCTGGCAGCTTCCGCCTGGGCCTTCAGCTCCTCTTCTCTCTGTGTCCTGTTCTCCGCGGCGATCTGCACTGCCGACTGTGACAGAGTCTGGGCCATCTCATCCGTCAGCACACTGTCCTCTGCTGTGAGAACGCCGCCGTCTCTCCCCTGGTCAGGCGACATAGCATAGCTGGTAAATCCGGCTGTGCAGAAGGTGCAGGCCGTCATGACAGCCGCGGCACAGAATAGATTTCTCGTCCTTATTAACTTCATATACTCCTCCTGATTTCCATTTCCTGCAATATTCTTACATTTGTTTTATATTTATATGTATTTATATGCGTTTTATTGCACATGTATTACAAATATTACAAAAATGTTACGCCGGCTATTCTACTATAAACCACCTGGGCTGTCAACTTTTTTATTTCCCATCCGGAGAATTTACCGCTTTTCACCGTAAAACTGCACAATATTTTTCCCAAAAATATAGGAGTTATGATAGACTGGAATAGGAATTTTTGCTTTTCAGAAAGGAAATCATTATGAAATTTGAGAATATTATTTTCGATGTGGACGGAACTTTGTGGGATACCACCAAAACTGTGGCTGACTCGTGGAATTACGCGGTGGAGACACTGGGCTATCCCTCTGCTGGCATCACGGGGGAGCAGCTGAAAAATGAGTTCGGAAAGACAATGGACGTGATCGCCGAGGATCTATTCCCCCACCTGCCTGTGTCAGAAAGAGATGTGCTCATGGAGGCCTGCTGCCGCTGGGAGGACGAATTTCTGGAGAGGCTGGATATCCCACCCCTCTACCCGGACGTCCGGGAGACCGTCGCCGCCCTCGCAGGGACCCACAGGCTCTTTATCGTCAGCAACTGCCAGAGCGGCTATATCGAGCTTTTCTTAAGAAAGACCGGCTTGGGGAAATATGTCACAGACATTGAATGCTTTGGCAACACAAAAAGGACAAAGGGGGAGAACATCAGGCTCGTCATGGACAGAAACATCCCCGGCAGCACCTGCTATGTAGGGGATACCGCCGGTGACCAGAAAGCCGCCAAATGGGCTGGGATACCGTTCATCTATGCCTCTTACGGATTTGGCCAGGTGGAGGAAAGGGACTGCTTTGCCTCCATCTCCTCCATCCGGGAACTGACGAAGGTGACCGGATAAGGCCCCCGTTCACAGCTAATCACAGCGCCCTGCTAAGTATCAGCTCTGAAGCTGCTTACAGGGCGCTGTGTATGATCAGGCTCCACGCAGGAATGGCGACCACGGACAGGAGGGTGGTAAGTACCACGCACTGGGTGGCAAACTCCTCATCTCCATGGTACTTCATAGCCAGGATGGCTGTGGTCGTGCCGGCGGGCATGGCCGCAAGAGTCACAGAGACGCCGGCCACAATGGAGTCAATACCCGCCAGCCAGCACCCCGCAAACACCGCCGCCGGGATAAAGATCAAACGGATAAAGGAATAAAGGGCCGTGGTCTTTGTCAAAATATGGCGCATGTCCGCATCTGTCAGGATGGTGCCGATAAGGATCATGGTAATGGCCGTGGTGCAGCCCCCCACATTGTCAATAGCAGAGCTTAAGAACCCAGGCAGCTTTACCTGGGTCACCATCAGCACGATGCCAATTTCCACCGCTACGATACAGGGATGTGTCAGCACCTTTTTTACAACCTCTTTCCTGCTGGGGCTCTCTGTAAAATAGGATATCCCCGCTGACCACATGACGATCCGCTGGGGGATCAGGTAGACGGAGGCGTACAGAAGGCCGATGGAGCCGTAGAGCCCCTCCGCCACCGGATTGCCGAGAAATCCCGCATTGGAGCAGACTGTGGCATACTGAAGAACCATCTTCTTCTCCCTTGGCACCTTCCGGTAAAACACAGCGCTCACAAGGGTACAGAATATCTGGATCAGTATGGAGATGACGAGGATCTCCAGCTCCGCCACAAATACCGACTTGTCCATAGGCATGTAGAAGGCCGATATGATGTTGCAGGGAAGGATCAGGTCAATGACAAGATCCGTCATCATGCTCTTTCCCTCTTTTGTGATAATATTCATTTTTCTCAGGACGACCCCCACAGCCATGAGAAGAAACATCATGACCTGGAGGTCAAAAAGCCCGTCTATTTTCATTTATGCTCATCCTTTTTGCTGTAGATCACTCTGTTATGCTCTCCGTCATCCAGAACGTGGACACCGGAGAAACTCTGAATATACTGCTTGAACTGGGAATACCCGTAATCCCGTACCTTAAAGTCCCCGAATTTGTTCCGTATCCGGTTTCCCAGGACACTCAGGAAAATGCCGTGCTTCCCGCTGTCCTTGATCTGCTTTAAGATAAACTCCTCGATCTGCTCTCTCCTGCTCTTATCCTCAAAAAGAGTCACTGTAATCTGGGAGCCGGACTGGATCAGCTTCAGCTTGGGGCAGGACTCCAGGAACCGGGACAGAAGGCTGTAGCCGTAGCGGCGAACGTCAAAGTCCGGGTACAGCTTCACGAGACGGCTTCCCACCTCGCCCAGGCCTGTCTTTCTGTCATCGTTCTGGTTCTCTGTGATGATCCGGATGACCGCCTCCTCGATCTGGCTTCTGTCCACCACGTCGCTGTCTCCCATATTCTCCTCCATGAGGAGCTCCAGCACAGTGAAAATGTCGCAGGCCTTGCGGAAGGGAGCCGGCGTCTTGTTTTCGCCCATCCCGATCACAGTCTTACCGCTCTCCCTCAGACGGCTGGCCAGCTTAGTAAAGTCGCTGTCGCTGGACACAAGGCAAAAGCCCTCCAGCTCACTCGTATACAGCATGTCCATGGCATCAATGATCATGGCTGAGTCCGTGGCGTTTTTCCCGTGGGTATAGCTGAACTGCTGGATGGGTGTGATAGAGTTGTTGAGAAGCTCATCCTTCCACCCTGAATTGTTGGTGCTGGTCCAGTCCCCGTAAATCCTTTTGTATGTCACTTTCCCATATTTTGAAAGCTCATCCAGAATGGGCTCAATGTACCTGGATGATACATTGTCCGCATCGATGAGCAGCGCAAATCTGTCCTCCACGCCTGTTACCTCCCATTAAATCTTTCCGTTCTGAATAACACATTCTTATTTATTATAGCAGAATTTTCCGGTCATACATAGTAAAATATAACGAAAAACGTTTTCGGCAAAAACACTTCAAGCCGCTCTTGTCATCTGGTTTTGAATACTATATAATAGGTATATTGAGGTGGTGAAACTATGACAATTGATACAAAAGATATGCTGAACAGTATCCTGCAGAGCCTCTCCCGCATCGACTACGTGAAGCCCCAGGATATTCCGAATATTGACCTGTACATGGATCAGGTCACAACCTTTATGGAGAGCCAGCTCGGCTCCACCCGCCGGCACGGCGAGGACAAGATCCTGACAAAGACCATGATCAACAACTACGCAAAGAACAATCTTCTTCCCCCTCCGGTGAAGAAGAAATACTCAAAGGAGCATGTGCTGGTCCTGATCTTTATCTACTATTTTAAAAATATCCTCTCCATCAAAGATATCGAGACGCTCCTTGTGCCTCTCACGGAGAAATATTTTCACAATGGGGAGGACTTTGACATCACCTCCGTGTACGAGGAGGTATGCAGTCTGGAGAAATCCAGAATCGACCAGCTGGCAAAGGATATCGCGAAAATGTACAATACATCTGCCGAGACCTTCCAGGACGCGCCAGAGGAGGACCAGGAGTCGCTGCAGCTCTTCTCTTTCATCTGCAGCCTTGCCTTTGATGTCTATGTAAAAAAACTCCTCATGGAAAAGCTGATCGACCAGCTCCCCGGCTCTGAGGAGAAGAAATAGCATATTATCAGTGCACCTACGCAAAAGAAGATTGCCTCGGGCAATCTTCTTTTTTATCTATTCTTCTTTTTTGTTGATCCTCTCAAACACCATGTCGTACCCATCGTTCCCGTAGTTGAGAGAGCGGTTCACCCTGCTGATAGTGGCAGTGGAGGCCCCGGTCTTGTCCGCGATCTCCAGGTAAGTCTTGTGGTCCCGCAGCATCTTGGCCACCTCAAACCGCTGGGACAGGGAGAGCAGCTCGTTGATGGTACAGATATCTTCAAAAAATATATAACACTCTTCTTTATCTTTCAGACTCAGTATGGCGCTAAACAGATAGTCCACCGCCTCGGTTCTGATTTTTTTGCTCATATTTATTCTCTCCTCCGAAACGAAATTCATTATGCGTATATTTTAGCACACTAAATTCATAAAGTCCATAGGGAGGCCGGAATATTTTCCCTTCGGGTATTTTGCCCTATATTTTATCCGCTATTTGCGGGCCCTGCGCTTCAGCACGGACATCAGCCTGTCAAAGGATGTATTGGCCACCAGCTCCTCCGGGAAGTCTGCCTCAGTGAGAAGCCTTTCCGAGTACTCTGTGTTCACGATGTCCACATCCACGTGGGCATCGCTGCCAAGTGTCACCATTGTGCCGTATTTCTTGCAGCAGCGCAGCATTTCCAGAGCGTTTCCATAGGTGTTTTCCCGGAAGCCGCCCGGCCGGAGGGAGGAATTGTTGATCTCCAGGAGCGTACCCGTCTCCCTGGCTGTCCTGGCAAGGATGTCATAGTCCGGTCCGTACCGTCCATCGTCGGGGTGGCCGATAATGTCGATATAGTCCTTCCTCATGGCATTGACGTAGGCTCTTGTATTCTCCTCCCTGCCGCTTGTCTTTCCATAGCAGGGCGGATGGATACTGGCCACCGCTATGTCAAGAGACCGGATCGTCTCCTCCGGCAGATCCACCGTGCCATTCTCATCCAGTATGTTCAGTTCCACACCGAAGAGCAGCCTGAGATTTCCCAGCTTCCTGGGGACCACCTTCAGGTTCTGGAAATAGTACAGGCCGCAGGTTCCGGGCATCTTCGGCGCGTGCTCCGTGATAGCAAGTCCCTCCAGCCCTTTACTTTCAGCCATGGAAGCCATCTCCCGGATCGTGTTGTAAGCATGGCCGCTGGCAATGGTGTGGGTGTGGGTATCAATCTTAATTTCCATCTCTTCCTCCTTATCATCTGCTGTCGCTTATGTCTGTTTTTCTCCGTTCGTATCAGGTATAAATTTCTTCTGTCCGGTAATCATTATAACGTATCCATTTTTATTTAGCAAATAAAGGAGGTCCCAGTCACATGAACAGAAAAGAAAAGAAGGCCGCATCACAGAAGAGGGAGGACCTGGACAACCAGTCACTCATCGACTCCTACGACTATATATCGGGCGCCGCCTCGGCCGGCGACTGCACCGGACTGATCCCTTCCGAGCCCGTCTCGGAGGCGGAGCGGGAGTCCTACCAGGACCTGTACGCCTACCAGTATCTCCCACCTAAATTTCCCCCAAAGAAAAAATAGGGAAACACATCCTCCTTTTTCCGCATATAGTAAGGAAAAAAGGACTGTATTATTATGGCAAATCAGACACTTGTCCCGGTGAGTGGTGTGATCCAGCGCATCACGCCTCTCTCCGGAGACTGCTGCTCCCTGCAGGTCTCAATCGTGAACAACAGCGGGGTATCCAACTTTATCGTCAGCCCCTCCACCTACGTCATCCAGGAGGTTCATCTGCGGGCCGGCATGCTGGTAACCGCCTTCTACGACAGCGATCTGGCGATCCCTCTCGTGTATCCGCCGGAATACCAGGCCGTCATCATCGGCCGGAAGAATGCCAACGAGACGATCTACGCCGGCTGGTTTGACGGAGACCTGCTGGCTGTGGACCAGTCGCTGAAGCTGAATGTGGGACCCTCCACCCAGATCATGACATCCAACGGGCAGAGGTTTAACTGCAGCCTGGAAGGACAGCTCCTCATCGTCTACTACTCCGCCGCCACCATGAGCATACCGCCCCAGACCACACCCAGGCGGATCATTGTCGTGTGTTAGCACTTTTCCTCCTTCCGCATATACTAAACCACCAGAATTTTTAAGGAGGATTTTATGAAAAAGCGTCTGTTTACTGTACTGCTTGCCGCCGTCCTGGCTCTTGCAGCCCTGGCCGGCTGTTCATCCGGTAAAGACGATGGCACCTCTGCCTCCGGCCAGGCCGGCGGCAGCGAAAAAAAGTCCACAAAGGTAGTGCTGAACGAGGTGGCACACTCCATCTTCTATGCGCCCATGTACGTGGCCATCGAGGAGGGATACTTTGAGAAGGAAGGCATACAGGTAGAGCTGGTCAACGGCTTTGGAGCCGACAAGACCATGACCGCCGTCCTCTCCGGTGAGGCAGATATCGGCTTCATGGGGTCAGAGGCCTCCATCTACACCTACAACGAGGGAGCGGGCGACTATGTGGTCAACTTCGCCCAGCTGACCCAGCGGGCCGGCAACTTCCTGGTGGCCCGGGAGCCTGTGGAGGATTTCTCATGGGAGGACCTGAAGGGTCACCTTGTTCTCGGAGGAAGAAAGGGCGGCATGCCGGAGATGGTGTTTGAGTATATCCTGCGCCAGAACGGCATAGATCCGCAGAGCGACCTGACCATCGACCAGAGCATTGATTTCGGCTCCACCGCGGCGGCCTTTGCCGGCGGTCAGGGAGATTTCACGGTCGAGTTCGAACCGGGAGCCACCAGCCTGGAGCAGGAGGGAAAGGGCTATGTGGTGGCCTCCCTTGGCACAGACAGCGGCTATGTCCCCTACACCGCCTTCTCCGCGAAGAAGAGCTATATAGAGGAGAACCCGGATGTGATCCAGGGCTTTACCAACGCCCTCCAGAAGGGCATGGACTATGTGCAGGGCCACACTCCGGAGGAGATCGCAGGTATCATCGCGCCTCAGTTTGAGGAGACAGACCTGGATACCATCACCACCATTGTGACCCGCTACTATGACCAGGACACCTGGGCTGACAATCTGGTCTTCTCTGAGGACAGCTTTGACCTTCTCCAGGATATCCTGGAGGATGCAGGCGAGCTGGAGAAGCGAGCCCCCTACGAGGACCTTGTAACCACAAGGTTCGCCCAGGAGGCAGCCAGATAGTGACCATCCTGCTTGCAGGCTGATCATATATATCGCCGTTCCTTTCGCGCCGCTTTGGCGCAGGGCGGCCGGGCAGGAGGCATCCTTTTGATGCCCCTGCCCTTTTCTACGTTTCTGAAGAAAATCTTAGGACTTTATAAAGCTTCTGTGTCTTTGCTTGCATCCCGCCCTCATACATTATAGAATAGTCCTGTTATAAGGAGGTATACATATGAACGGCAAATCATACAGTGACTTTTTTGACGACGACTTCGAGGTAGTCTACGAGGAGGATCTGCCCGAAATCAATATAAACGATGATGACAATGATGACGAAGATGAGGAATACGGCGATCGCAGCCGGGGCTCTTCCGCAAGCCGGAAGAGCAGGCGCTCCGGCTCCGGAAAAGACAAAAGAGAGCGCTCCGGCAGGGACGGCCAGGAGGACGGAAGGAGCAGGTCCCGCTCCAGGAGCAGGCACAGCGTCCTCTCCCCCGTCAAAAAGACAGCCCAGACAGGGGCCCGGGCTGCGGCCCGTCTGATACAGGTGGTCTGTAAGACAGCCTCCCTTGTTCTGATTGCAGTGATCACATTGATCCTGGGCTCCCACTTTCTGGAGGGGCTCTTCACCTACGGCAACCCGGCCGCGGCCGTGGGGGAAAAGAATTATACGATGGCAGCCTACGCCGCCTTTGCCCTCTTCCTCCTGCTCTTTGAAATCATCTCTTTCCTCTGGGCCCTGACCGGCCCCCGGGTGGCAAGAGATGGCAGACGCAGCTTCCAGAGCGACACAGGCAGAGGCATGTTCTCCTTCATTCTGGTGGGTGCCGGCTCCGTCCTGGCCTATGTACTGGCAGGCCTTATCCCCGGATCCCCTGCGCCTCTTAGAGGACTTTCGGGAGCTGTGGACATCTACGGATCTCTCTCCGTCACACTGGTGCCCCTGTGCATCGCGGGCGTCATAAGCTGCATACTCCGGAAGCTTTTCTCCCGATAGCTCGTAGAGCTGACGCCTAATATGCGTCAGCTCTTTTCGTGTGTCCTGTCCCAGAAGTAATCGTCCAGGGCGTTCAGGTTTTCGTCCGAGTGCTCGATCTCCCTGGCATAGCGGCGGGACATGCGGATCAGCGCCTCTATGTCAGCAGTGGTTCCCCGGACATACCACTCCATCATCACAAGCTCCTGTATCCACCGGGTGGAAAAGAAGGCCAGGCATACCTTGGCGTGGACCGCGTCGTCGTACACAGCTCCGCAGAAGTAGGTGTAGACGAAGAACAGCGCCAGCTTCTCCAGCCTTCGGTCCCAGGCCTCTCTGCCCGGCCCGCCGCTTTCCAGGCTCTCCCGGAAGGAGGCCCGTATCTTCTCATACTTCTCTTCCCCCGCCTGGCGAAGGAACGCCTCCTCCTCTCTCAGCAGCGCCTCCCAGGCAGGCTCCAGTCTCTCCAGACCTTCCAGCACCCGCAGCTCCTCCAGCAGCCTGTCATAGCGGGACAGCCGGGCAGGATTCACCCACCTTTCCTCCTCCGGCAAGCCAGGTTCCTGTTTTCCCCCGGTCCGGATCCACTCCTCCATACCGGGATAGTCTCCCTCCTCCAGCAGGAGCTGCACACCGCCCGCAAAGGCCAGACAGGCCCTCTCCTTCTCTTCAAAGGGCAGATCACTCCTCTGCAGAAGGGCATACAGGGCTTCCCTTGCGTCTACCAGATTGGTATAGAGAAGAAAGTCAAAGCCCTCCTCAAAGGTCTCCTCCTCCGGGGTGTCCTCTGTCACAAAGGACAGCTCCCTGTCCTCCTCCAGCATGATCCGGGCCGCCTCAGGGCAGGACAGGGAGAGGGAGTACTCCCGCACATTTTCAAACTCCTCCACATGTCTGGGATACCGGGTGCATGTCTCGCAGAGAGCCTCCTCCCCCTTCTCGATGTAGAGGTCACAGAGCCCCTCCCGGTTCAGCATGGCGCACCTTCCCTCATACTGGCGGAAGGTGCCGTCCTCCCAGGAGACGGACCTGGCCATCCTCCTCCCGAAATCCCCCTGGTAGCCTCTGTATTTTTCCAGGGATGCCTCGTCGATAACGATCTGCCATCCCTCACAGCAGGAGGAGGGGCACCTGTCTGCCAGACATCTGAACGTATCATAATAATCAGGTCTTATATACCGCATGTCACTCTCCTACAGGAAAATATATTTCAGGATGAACAGAACCGCCAGCACATACATGAGGGCACTCAGCTTTTTCTCCCTGAATTTGCCGCTCAGCAGGTTGAGGGCCACATAGGAGATCACTCCCATGGAAATGCCCTCGGATATGCTGTAGAAAAACGGCATGGCTCCGATGCAGATGTAGCAGGGAATGGCCTCGCTCATATCGTTGAAATCAATGTTGACCACGTTGGTCAGCATATAGAAGCCCACGATCACCAGCGCCGGCGCGGTGGCAAAGGAGGGGATGGCGAGGAAGATGGGCGAGAAAAACAGCGCCGCGCCGAACAGGATCGCTGTCGTCAGGGCCGTGAGCCCGGTCCTCCCCCCCTCTGTCACGCCGGATGCGCTCTCCACAAATGTGGTGGTCGTGGATGTGCCCAGCACAGCTCCCGCGGCGGTGGCCACCGCGTCGGCCAGAAGCGCGCCCTTGATGTGGGGCAGCCGCCCCTCCTCGTCCAGCATGCCGGCCTTGGAGGACACACCGATGAGTGTCCCGATGGTGTCAAACATGTCCACAAAGAGGAAGGCGAATATGACAACGAGGAAATTCAAAGAGAAGATCCCGCTGAACTCCATCTTGCAGAAGATGGGAGACAGACTGGGAATGGACAGCCCGTTGCTGAAATCCGGCAGGAGCCCGTAAAATCCGGCCTCCGGGTTGGGCACATAGATGCCCGCCAGCTGACAGATGATCCCCAGCACCCAGGTGATCAGTATACCCCAGAGTATATTGCCCTTGACATTGCGCAGCACCAGCACTCCGGTGATGATCACGCCGGCCAGCGCCAGGATCACCGTGATCCCCACGTCGTTGAAGGTGGCCTCCACACCGTTTGCCGCATTGTACCCGTCCAGAGAGTAGAGCTCTAGCAAAGTGGAGCCTCCCACCACGATATTGGCGTTCTGCAATCCGATAAACGCGATGAAAAGGCCGATTCCCACGCTGACCGCCGCCTTCAGATTCTGTGGGATAGCGTTAAATATAGCCTCCCGCACGCTGGTCAGGGAGAGGATGATAAAAATAATACCCTCCACAAAAACCGCTGTCAGAGCCACCTGCCAGGTGTATCCCATGCTCAGCACCACCGTGTAGGCAAAATAGGCGTTCAACCCCATGCCCGGCGCCAGGGCAAAGGGATAGTTGGCAAAAACAGCCATCAAAAGCGTCCCGATCAGGGCGGCCAGCGCCGTGGCGGTAAAGACAGCCCCCTGGTCCATTCCCGTGGCCGACAGGATACTGGGGTTCACCGCCAGGATGTAGGCCATGGTCATAAAGGTGGTGACGCCTGCCAGGATCTCGGTCCTGACATCAGTACCGTTCTGCTTCAGTTTAAATAATTTTTCTAACATCTTCTCCTCCTTTGTACTCTCTTCCACTGCTGTACTTTCCTTTAACAGTTTTAAGTATAGCAAAACGGATCTGCCAGTTCAAACAGATCCGTCTTTCCGTATTCGTCTGATATCCATCCTATATCCGTCTTACATCATCTGTTTCTCCGGAAATCAGCGTATCTCTCGGATCTTCTTCCTGAGGGGCAGCACCTTTCCGGGAGCCACAGAGAGCTCGTCAATGCCCATCTGTATGAAGGTCTCGGTCATGCTGGTGTCCGCCGCCAGATCGCCGCAGATGCTGATATGCTTTCCCTCCAGGTGGACGTTGTTGGCCACGATCCGGATCATCTTGATCAGGGCCGGGTGATAGACATTGTAGTAGCCTGTCAGCTTCCGGTTGGTCCGATCCATAGCCAGGGTGTGCTGGGTCAGATCGTTTGTCCCAATGCTGAAAAAGTCCACCTCCCTGGCCAGCTCCCCGCTGATCATGACGGCCGCCGGCGTCTCGATCATAACGCCCACCCTGATGTTCTCGTCAAAGGCTGTCTTCTCTTCCTTCAGCTCAGCCTTGGCCTTCTCCAGCACCTTCTTTGCGGCTGTCACCTCCTCGATGGAGGTGATCATGGGAAACATAACCTGCAGATTTCCAAAGGCGGACGCCCGCAGGATGGCCCGCAGCTGGGTCTTGAACATCTCCTCCTTGTCCAGGGAGATGCGAATTCCCCTGTAGCCCATCATGGGATTGCTCTCCCCGGAAAGATCCATGCTCTCCGGCAGCTTGTCCCCGCCCAGATCAGCGGTGCGGATGACTACCTTCTTGGTCCCCATGGCCTCCGCCGCCAGCTTGTACACCTGGAACTGCTGATCCTCTGTGGGCAGCTTCCCGGGGGACTCCATGTAGAGAAACTCGCTGCGGAACAGGCCGATGCCGCCCGCATCATTGCGCAGCACTCTCTCGATATCCTCCCGGCTTCCTATGTTGGCGCACACATCGATCCTCTGGCCGCTCTGGGTGACATTTTCCTTTCCCTTCAGCCGCTCCAGAGTCTCCACCTTCTGGAGATTTTGCTGCTTTTTCTGCTTCATCTTCTCCATGGTCGTCTGGTCCGGCTCAATGTACAGCTTGCCGTCAAAGCCGTCTATGATGACCATCTTGCCCTCATAGTCCTTCTTGAGAGCCTCTCCGATGCCAATGACCGAGGGAATCCCCTTTGTCCTGGCCAGCACGGCGGTGTGGGAATTGATGGATCCGTACATGGTGACAAAGCCAAGCACCTTTGTCTTGTCCAGCTTGACAGCCTCGCTTGGATAGAGATCCCTGGCTGCCATGATAAACGGCTCGTCCATGAACATCCGGTCCTTCCGGCTCCTGGAGAGGATGCGCAGGATGCGGGACGCCACGTCCTGCACGTCCGCCTCATGTCCCCGCACATAGCTCTCCGGCCTGCCTGAGAAGACCTTCAGAAAGCGTTCCACCGACTCCTTCACCGCGTATTCCGCATTCAGCTTCTGCTCGGTAATGATGCGCACCACCTGGTTGACGAACTCCTCGTCCTCCAGGACAGTCTGCTGCATCTCAAAGATAGTAGCGTTGGCCTCCCCCAGCTCGCTGGCGGACTCATCGTACAGCTCCTGGAGCTCCGCCGCCGTCTTCTTTCTGGCCTTCTGAAATCTGATCAGCTCCTTCTCCGGATCCTCCACATAAATCTTGCGGATCTCCCGCTCTCCCCTGTTAAAAAACACAAGCCGGCCAATCACGATTCCTTCCGATACTTTTTTTCCTGTCAACGTTATCATATGATACTTCCCTGTCCTTTATTTGTTCTGTATGCCTTTTACTTTACACGCTGGCGCAGGTACAGTCAAGTGCGGGCTTGTCCGTCTTACTCCTCAAACAGGGGCGTGGAGAGATATCTCTCCCCTGTGTCCGGGAGCAGGGCAACAATAGTCTTTCCCGCAAATCTGTCCTCTTTTGCAAGCTTCAGCGCGGCGTGAAGAGCTGCGCCGGAGGTGATGCCTACCAGCACGCCCTGTTTTCTTGCCAGCAGTCTGGCCGCCTCATAGGCATCCCGGGTCTCCATCCGGATGACCTCGTCGTACACCTCGGTGTCCAGGATCTCCGGTACAAACCCGGCTCCGATCCCCTGCAGTCCGTGCGGGCCCGGCTTTCCGCCGGAGAGCACCGGGGAGTCGGCAGGCTCCACAGCCACCACATGGATAGCCGGATTTTTTTCCTTCAGAAATCTGCCGGTGCCCGTGATGGTTCCTCCTGTGCCCACGCCGGCCACAAACACATCCACCTTCCCTTCTGTGTCCTCCCAGATCTCCGGGCCGGTTGTCTCCATGTGGGCTCTGGGGTTGGCGGAATTGACAAACTGTCCAAGGACAATGGCTCCCTCTGTCTGCCGGGCCAGCTCATCGGCTTTTGCAATGGCTCCGGACATTCCCTTGGCTCCCTCTGTCAGCACAATCTGAGCCCCGTAGCTTGCAAGCAGCTTTCTCCTCTCCACGCTCATGGTCTCCGGCATGGTGAAGACGACCTTATAGCCCCGGGAGGCCCCCACAGAGGCCAGGCCAATGCCGGTATTTCCGCTTGTGGGCTCTATGATGGTGTCCCCCGGATGGAGGAGTCCTCTCTCCTCCGCGTCCAGGATCATAAAGAGGGCGGCCCTGTCCTTCACACTCCCGGCCGGGTTAAAAAGCTCCAGCTTCACAAGCACCCTGGCCTTCAGGCCCTCCTCCCTCTCAATCTTTTCCAGCTCCAGGAGGGGGGTCCCTCCAATCATTTCCTCAACCTTCTTATAAATATGTCCCATGATGTTCTCCTCTCGTCTTGTTGTTTTTGCTATGATGTTTTCTCAGATCGGATCTATTCTTTTCCGTTAAAGCAGTAGGTACATACCTTACACGGCTCTATGCCGATGGAGGCCAATAGATCGTCCAGGCGGTGGTACCGCAGGGTGGTGAAATTCTGCTCCTTCCGGATCGCCTCGATCATCTGCGCGTAGCGGCAGGAATCCGGATCGGTGTACTCCTCCAGTACCTCCTCCGGACAGTTCTCCCCCTCCTTCTCGCGGATGACTCTCCTGGTGATCAGCTCCAGCTCTGATTTGGTCCGGGAGAAATTCAGATATTTGCAGCCGTACACAAGGGGCGGGCAGGCGGGACGCACATGCACCTCCTTTGCGCCGCTCTTGTACAGGAATTCCGTTGTCTCCCGAAGCTGGGTCCCCCTGACGATGGAGTCATCGATAAGGAGCAGCTTCTTGTCCTCGATCAGCTCCCGCACCGGTATAAGCTTCATCCGTGCGATGAGATTTCTCTGGCTCTGGTTCTGAGGCATAAAGGACCGGGGCCATGTGGGCGTGTACTTGATAAAAGGACGGGCGTAGGGGATGCCGGACTCATTGGAGTAGCCGATGGCGTGGGCCACGCCGGAGTCGGGCACGCCGGCCACAATATCCGGCTGGACAGAGCCGTTGTCCCGCTTTGCCAGCATGCTTCCGCATCTGTATCTCATAGCCTCCACATTGACTCCCTCGTAGGAGGATGTGGGGTATCCATAGTATACCCACAAAAAGGAGCAGATTTTCATCTTATCCCCCGGAGGCAGGACTGTCTCCACTCCCTCCGGCGTGATGTAGGCGATCTCTCCGGGGCCCAGCTCCCTGCAGTCGGTGTATCCCAGGTTGATGTAGGCAAAGCTCTCAAAGGAGACGCAGTAGGCCCCCTCCTTCTGGCCGATCACAAGGGGCGTCCTCCCCATGATATCCCTCGCCGCGTAGATGCCCTCCTTTGTCATGACCAGCATGGTCAGAGAGCCGTCTATGGTCTCCTGAGCATAGCGGATCCCCTCCGTGAAGGATCCCTTTCTGCAGATCAGGGACGCCACCAGCTCCGTGGCATTGATGAGGCCGCCGCTCATCTCCTGGAAATGGGAATGCCCCTCGTTGTAAGCCTTCTCCAGGATCGCGTCCAGGTTGTTGATCTTGCCCACCGTGGCGATGGCAAAGCTGCCCAGATGGGACTGTATGAGCAGAGGCTGCGGCTCGTAGTCCGAGATGCAGCCAATGCCCAGATTTCCCTTCATCTCCTCCACATCCCGCTCAAACTTTGTGCGAAACGGAGCGTTCTCTATATTGTGGATGGCCCGGCAGAAGCCGTCCTCCCCGTGGGCGGCCATGCCGCCTCTCCTTGTCCCCAGATGGGAGTGGTAATCCACCCCGTAAAAAAGTTCCAGCATACAGTCCTTCCTGGACGCCACACCGAAAAGTCCTCCCATGTACTTTTCCTCCTGTTCAACAATAGTTTATCCAATACAGTTACTTTAATAGATACTTTTCCATTATAAATGATTTGCCCTCTATATACAAGCTGAATTGTACAGCTGAATATCTATTTTATGAGAATTTTCTGTATATTTCTGTCATATCGATTGACTTTTTTCATGATTTATGCTACGCTGTCAGAGTAAATTTACAGACAATTCTGTAGATTTATGAACCTTTTATTTTTTATTTCATTTATATGGAGGTAGCATATGAACAAAGGTACTGTAAAGTGGTTCAACAATCAGAAGGGCTATGGCTTCATCTCTGACGAAGAGGGCAACGACATCTTCGTCCACTACTCCGGACTTCTGATGGATGGTTTCAAATCCCTCGAAGAAGGCCAGGCCGTAGAATTTGAGGTGACGGAAGGCACAAAAGGACCGCAGGCTGTCAATGTTGTCAAGCTGTAACTGAAAAAGCATTAATCGGAATAAGATGTACCTTTTATTTATATAAACGGCAATTTCATTTAGATATTTAAAAGCAATACATGCGAATGCGATTAGACACACTGCGCCAGGCGCAAAAGCAAAACGCTGCCCGGGCCGCCGGATTTCCTATCCGGCCTGCCCGGGCAGCGTTTTGCTGTCTGTCATCCTCTGACTACTCGTCCGTGTCCTCCTCCTCGATCAGGCGGAGGCCCGCCGTGTCTGTCACCGGGAGGGAGAACACGATGGCCTTTGCCTTTGTCTCCATTCCCGCCTTCTCCATGACAGCCCGCATAATAGCATTTTTATTCTCCGTCTTTGTGACGATCAGCACCAGCTCCTTCTCAGAGACAATGGATACGCCCAGAAACTTTTCAGCCCTCTTCATGCCGGTTCCCTTTGCGTGAAGGACCGTGCCTCCCGCCGCCCCGGCGCTCCTGGCTGCGTCCATCACCATCTCATTGTAGCCCTGATTTGCGATCACAACTAAAAGTTCATGCGCTGTATCCTTCAATGTCGTCTCCTCACCTTTCTCAAAATTCTGGTTTTCCAGTAAAAACAGCAGCTCTCTCTTGCCTCCGATGCTGCTCACAGGCACGATAAAGGCGATGCCTGTCCCCGGCACATCGATCTGGAACTTCTGTCTGAGTCCTCTTTTCAGCGTTCTCCAGACTGTGTCCGTGACAACGCAAAGAGAAACCGTCTTCTCCGCGTCCTCAAGCCCCAGGTAGTCCAGCACCTCGCTGTTTGCCGTGCCTCTGCCCAGGGTAACGATCTGGGCGTCCGCGTTCTTCTCCTTATAGAACTCCAGAAAGGACGCGGCGTCTTTCCTGTCGGTGATGGTCACCATCATATATACTTCGCTCATACTTCCATCCTTCCCTATAATTCAATGATCGCGTCATCCGCATAGGCATCCAGGGATACGACCTGGCCGGCTGCCGCGGCGGCATCGGCGCGTTTTTCCTGCAGTTTGTAGATCAGCCCAATCACCTGTATGGTGATGAGGGGAGTCATGGCCACCATAGCCACCACGCCAAAGGCATCCGCCACAATGTCTCCCCCCACGGAGAGGCAGGCCCCGGTGGCAAAGGGCAGAAGGAAGGTGGCTGTCATAGGGCCGGAGGCCACTCCGCCCGAGTCAAAGGCAACCGCCGTAAAGATCTTCGGCACAAAGAAGGACAGAAGAATCGCCGCCACATAGCCGGGCACCAGCAAATAGAAAATTGAAATGCCCGTCAGCACCCGCAGCATGGCAAGTCCCACGGATACAGCCACACTGATGGAAAGTCCGGTCTTCATGACCTTTCCCTCGATAGCCCCGTCTGTCAGCTCCTCCACCTGCTTTGTCAGCACGTACACAGCGGGCTCTGCCATGACGATAAAGTAGCCGATCACCATGCCGATGGGAATGATGATCCACCGGTAGGGCAGCGCCGCGATCATCTGGCCCAGATAATTTCCCGCAGGCATAAATCCCACGTTCACGCCTGTCAAAAACAGCACCAGGCCAATGTACGTATAGAAAAGTCCCACTAAGATCTTGATCAGGGGACGCTTCTTCAGTTTCAGTGAAAAAAACTGGAATAATCCGAAAAATACAACGATCGGCAGAAGTGAAACCGCGATCTCTCCAAAATATTCCGGAAGCGCGTGTAAAAACAGCTGTCCCAGCTCTACAGAGTTCTCCACCTCCGTGATGGAAGACATGCTGTAGGCTCCGCCGTCTGTCTCAAAGATCAGCCCCAGTATGAGCACAGCCAGAATGGGCCCGATGGAACAAAGGGCTACCAGTCCAAAGCTGTCGTCCGCCGCGTGCCGGTCGCTTCGGATGGCGGCAATACCGATACCGAGAGCCATGATAAAGGGTACGGTCATAGGTCCTGTGGTCACTCCCCCCGAGTCAAAGGCAACGGCCAGGAAGGATTTCGGTGTCAGCGCGGCCAGCGCAAACACGATCACGTAGAAGAATACAAGCATGCGCGACAGCGGAATGCCAAACAGCATACGCAGAAGCGCTACAACGAGGAAGATCCCCACCCCGGTGGCAACGGCCAGGATGATCACCATGTTGGGGACCGCCGGAACCTGTTCCGCCAGAACCTGCAGATCCGGTTCCGACACGGTGATGATAAAGCCAAGGACAAAGCCAAGGATAACCATCACCCACAGCTTCCTGGAGCGGGTCATGCTGCTTCCCACCCGCTCTCCCATGGGAGTCATGGCCATCTCAGCTCCCAGGGTAAAAAACATCATTCCGATCACCAGCATCACGGCTCCGATAATATATTCCAGCATAATGCCAGGCGAGATGGGAACGATGGTAAAACACAGCGCCAGCACGATAATGATGATCGGGAGTACTGCGCTGACAGCCTCTTTCAGCTTTTCCTTCAGTCTTTCTTTCAATTCGATTTTATAGTGTCCTGTTTCTGTGTAAGATGTACTGCCTCTGCTCAAAAATCGTCTCCTTTCTTTTGCTGTGTCAAATTGCTAACTTTATTAGTAATTATACATGGAAAAGGCAGCCCTGTCAAATCCAACCGGGCTGCCCGCAGCGCTCCCGCGCCTTTTTACGCTGACTATACAGTATTTTCTATACTCTCTTTTGTCCGCTCAGGGTTTCCGCCGCCCGGACTACATGCTGGGCCAGCACGGAAGTGGTGACGCTCCCCACGCCCCTGGGCACGGGACTGATAAAGGATGCCTTGGGCTCTACCGCCTCAAAGTCCACGTCCCCGCACAGGTTTCCCTCCGGGTCCATGTTGATGCCCACATCCACTACGACGGCGCCCTCCCCTGCCATGGAAGCGCCCACCATTTTCGCCTTTCCCGCAGCGGCCACCAGTATCTCCGCATCCCGGCACGTCGCGGCAAGGTCTGCTGTCCTGGTGTGACAGATGGTGACTGTGGCATGCCGACCAAGGAGCAGCATAGCCAGAGGCTTGCCCACCACCATGCTCCTTCCGATGACAGTCACCTTCTTCCCCTTCGGGTCAATGCCGTAATGGTCCAGCATCTCCATCACCGCCTCCGGCGTGCAGGGCGCATAGCCGCTGGCATCCCCGGAAAAGATCTTCGCTATGTTGACAGGGCTCATACAGTCCACGTCCTTGACCGGATCGATGATCCGCGTCAGAGGCTCCTCGTCCAGGTGTCTGGGAAGAGGCCGCAGCACAAGAATTCCGTGCACGGATGAGTCCCTGTTCAGCGACTTTAGCGACTCCTCCAGCTCTCTCTGGGAGACATCCTCCGGAAGCTCCACCACCTGGCAGCCGATGCCTGTCAGCTCCATTCTCTTTTTGGCTCCCCTCTCATAGGAGAGGTCGTCCGGCCTTGCCCCTACCCGCAGGATCGCCAGCTTCGGCTCTGTTCCTCTCTCCTTCAGCGCTTCTGTCCTCTGTATCAGGCGCTCCTTCATGGCCTTGGCCACTTCGGTTCCCAGCATCACTGTTCCCATCTTTTTGTCCCTCCTGTGTTGTAATCTGCATGTTGTATTACCGCTTTATTTTACACTCTGAAGCACCTGGCTGTAAATACGCTCTTTCTTCTCCCGCCCCTCTGCGATCATCCGGTCAGCCCGGGCGTTCAGCTCCTCCGCCTGGCTTCGGTCCTTCATAAGGCGGGTGTTGATAAAGACATTTAAGGAGGCACCCTCCAGGGCCGCCTGGGCGAAGAGGATGCCCACCCCCACGTCGCTTAGGGCCAGCCTGCTGCCCTTCTCCCCCAGCGTCTCCAGCAGATCCATGGAGGAGAGCACGGTCTCCATGATCTCCATGGGGACCACGCTGGCCTCATAGAGGGCAGACTCCATGATCTTCTCCCTGGCCGCCTTCTCCTCCTCTGTGTTTTTCGGGAGACCGTAGGCCCTGGACAGGGGCTCAAAGGCCTGGGCATCCCGGTCTGTCAGTGTGACCAGCCTGTCCCGCAGCCTCTCCAGCTCCTCCCGGGCCGCCAGGATCTCCTCCTCCACTGCCGCGTATTTCTTTTTCCCCACAGTCAGGTTTGCCACCATCATGCCAAGGGCAGCCCCGAAGGCTCCCACAGCCGCGGAGGCTCCCCCTCCCCCGGGCACGGGGGCTTTGGAAGACAGCTCCTCAAGAAACTTTGTAGTCTTCATCTCCAGCATCATCATTATCCTTCTCCTTCTCTTTTTGTCTCTGTCTATCTCTTCTTTCTGGGCATCACATGGATGGCTCCGCCCTCCAGCTCCTCCAGGGCCTCCGCCACACCCTCGTTGTAGGTGGGATGGGGACGCATGGCCCTGAGCACCTGGGAGGCAGTCAGATGGTTGGAGATGGCACTGACAAACTCACCGATCATGTCAGTGGCCCGGCCGCACATCATCTGAGCGCCCAGTATCTCCTCTGTCTCTTCGTGGACAACCACCTTGATAAATCCTCTCTCCTCCTTTGAGATGAGGGATTTCCCGTTGGCGCTCATGATAAATTTTCCTGTCCGCACAGGAATTCCCTGCGCTTTGGCGGTCTCCTCGTCCAGCCCCGCCGAGGCGATCTCCGGCTCCGTGTACACGCAGCCCGGCACAACGGACAGATCCACGGAGGGTTCCTGCCCCGCCAGCAGCTCCGCCAGAACCATGCCCTGTGCGCTGGCAGCGTGGGCCAGCTGGGCACCCGGGATCATATCCCCGATGGCGTAGACGCCGGGAATGCTTGTGGCAAACTTCTCGTCCACAAGGATACGGCCCCGCTCCATGTCCGGAACCGCGCCCTCCCCGAAAAGTCCCTCTGAGGCGGGCCGCCTCCCCACGGCGCAGAGCACATACTGTCCGGAGACAGTCTGCTCCTTTTCCTTCTCCTCAAACCGGCAGACAAGCCCCCCTGGCTCCTCCTCCACAGACCGGACCGCCGCCCCGGTGTGGATATCCACTCCTCTCTTCTTCAGGACCATTTTTAAATTCTGGGAGATTTCCTTATCCATGTTCGGCACCAGCCGGGGCATGGCCTCCAGGATCGTCACCTTACATCCAAGAGAGGAGTAGATGGTGGCGAACTCCACGCTGATGACCCCTCCCCCGATGATGACCAGGCTCTCCGGCACCTCCCGCAGCCGGAAGAGCTCGTCGCTTGTCAGAACGCCCGGCAGATCCATGCCCGGGATAGGCAGGATAACAGGCCTGGAGCCGGCCGCCAGCACCACATGCTCCGCCTGGTACACCTGCCTTTCCCCGTCCTTCTCCACTTCCACCTGTCTTCCCGGCAGGAGCTTTCCTCTGCCCTCCAGACAGGTCACTGCGTTGGCCTTAAAGAGCTGCTCCACTCCCTGCACCAGCTGATCTGTAGTCTCCTCCTTGTAGGCCAGTATCCTGTCAAAGTCATAGCTGACTTCCTCTGCCTTTATCCCGAACCGCTCAGCCTGGCGGATCTC
This sequence comes from Eubacterium sp. ER2, assembly GCF_000765215.1. GTDB lineage: Bacteria > Bacillota > Clostridia > Lachnospirales > Lachnospiraceae > Claveliimonas > Claveliimonas intestinigallinarum. The sequence goes on along the minus strand of NZ_JPJE01000048.1, from coordinate 14,673 downwards.
CCGGTAGAGCCCGGAGGCGTGGAGCATGGCCTTGGCGGGAATACAGCCCCGGTTCAGGCAGGTGCCGCCTGCCCGGCTCTCCTCCACGACAGCCGTCTTAAGTCCCAGCTTGGCGGCCTTGATGGCGCACACATAGCCCCCCGGGCCTGCGCCTATGATGATCAGATCAAATCTTTCTTCCATTTTCCTGTTCTCCTCTTGTTTTCCTATATATCCGCCGAAGCGATCCACTGGATGACATCCCGCAGCATCTCTGTCTCAGCCGGGTCAGCCGGATGGAACAGGCCCAGCTGCCGGCAGAGCTCCTCCCTGCTGTACCTGGCATGCTTCAGACAGGCGGGCAGAGCCAGGATAAAATCCGGCCTGAGTGCGTCGGAATAGACCGCCGCGTCTGTCACCTTCCCCTGGTCCACCTTGAGCTCCAGAGAAAGGCTCCCCCAGGAAAACCGGTGGGACAGCTCAAACTGGAACTCCAGACTGCGGCCGAATTTCCACTCCCAGGACGCAAAGCGCTCCTCGTCGGCCTTCAGCCTCTCCCCGTCCAGCTCCTCCTCTGTCAGGGGAGTGCTCCTCCGGCCGTACACCTCCTCAAAGGCCTGCCGCAGGGCCGCCTTCAGCCTTTCTATCGTCAGATCCGGGACAAATTCTCTCAGGTTCACCACCCTGGAACGGACAGAGTCCACCCCCTTGGACTTCAGCTTCTCCCTGTTCACCGTGAGATAGTTCCCCAGCACCTCCTTGTCCACGTCCACCATCAGCGTGCCGTGATGATAACAGTGATCCCCCTGCTCGTAGTAGGCGTTCCCTGAGAACTTCCGCCCGTCTGCCAGAAGGTCGTTCCTCCCCGACCGGACGGCCGGGATGCCCAGGGCTTTGACTGCCCGCAGGATCACCTCGGTCTGCTTTTCCACACTGTAGTTTTTCTTTCTCACCAGAAAGGTAAAATTCAGGTTTCCCAGATCGTGGTAGACAGCGCCGCCTCCGGAGAGGCGGCGGGCCACATACCCGCCGTCCTCTTCGAGGCGGCTCACCTTACACTCTTTCCAGGCGTTCTGGTTCCTCCCGATGACGACAGTCCTCTGGTTCTGCCAGAGATACAGGATGCACTCCCTCTCCCCGCAGGTCTCCAGAAGATATTTTTCCACAGCCAGATTGTGGTAGGGCACAAACTGCCTGCTCTCCGTGTATCTGATTGTATCGATCATGCTTCTCCCTCTGCTCCGAAATCATAGGTGAGGACCGGATGTCTGGCCGCCTCCACCTCGTCCAGCCTTGTGACCGGCGTGGTGACAGGCGCCGCGTGCAGCTTCTCCGGATCTGTCTTTGCCATCTCATACAGGCTGCGGAACACCTGGATGGCGTCGTCCAGCGTCTCCTTTGACTCGGTCTCCGTGGGCTCCACCATGAGGGCCTCCTCCACGATCAGCGGGAAGTACATGGTTGGCGGATGGATGCCGTTGTCCAGAAGTCCCTTGGCAATATCCATAGCCGAGATACCGGTCTCCTTCTTCAGATCCGCAAGGCTCATGACAAACTCGTGCATACAGGTCTCATCATAGGCCATGGTGTACAGATCCTTCAGGGCACATCTCATGTAATTGGCGTTCAGCACCGCGTTCTGGCTGGCCTCCTTAATGCCCTCTCTGCCCAGAGTGAGGATGTAGGTGAGAGCCTTCACCACAACAAGGAAATTGCCGTAGAAGCTCTTCATCTCTCCTATGCTCCGGGACGGCTTTTCAAACCGGTAGGGGGCCTCCCCCGTCACGAGCACGGAGGGAAGGAAGTCTGCCAGCAGCTCCCTGCATCCCACCGGGCCGCTCCCCGGGCCGCCGCCGCCGTGGGGCGTGGAAAAGGTCTTATGAAGGTTCAGGTGAACCACGTCAAAGCCCATATCACCTGGCCGCACTGTGCCCATGACCGCGTTCAGATTCGCCCCGTCATAATAGCACAGTCCGCCGCACTTGTGTACGATATCTGTGATCTCCAGGATATTTTTGTCAAACAGGCCCACTGTGTTGGGGTTGGTCAGCATCAGGCCCGCCACATCGTCCCCGGCTGCCTCCCGCAGCTTCTCAATGTCCACGCAGCCCTCTGCGTTGGACGGAATAGTCACCACCGAGTAGCCTGCCATGGCCGCGCTGGCCGGGTTGGTGCCGTGGGCAGAGTCGGGGACGAGGATCTTGGTCCTTTTGCTGTCCTTTCTGCTCTCGTGGTAGGCCTTGATGAGGAGAAGCCCGGTAAATTCACCGTGAGCCCCCGCCGCGGGCTGGAAGGTCATGCGGTCCATACCGGTGATCTCACACAGGTATTTCTCCGCCAGGTGCAGCACCTCCATGCATCCCTGCACCGTGTCCTCTCCCTGGAGAGGATGGATATCGGCAAATCCGGGAAGGGAGGCCACCGCCTCGTTGATCCTGGGATTGTATTTCATTGTACAGGAGCCCAGGGGATAAAAGCCGTCATTGACCCCGTGGGTCTTCCTCGCAAGCTCCGTGTAGTGCCGGGATATCTCCACCTCGGACAGGGCGGGCAGATGGAGCTTCTTCTCCCGTCTGTCTCCCTCCGGCAGGCCCACTGTCTCCACATCGCAGGGAGGAAGCTCAAGGCATCCTCTGCCCGGTCTGCTCTTTTCAAATACTAACATGCCTTACACCTCCTTCAGGATGCGGACTGCCTCGTCCATCTCTTCTTTTGTGTTCATCTCCGTGCAGCACCAGAGGATCCGGTGATCGTCCAGGGGAAGTCCCCCCAGGATTCCATGCCCCTCCAGCGCCTGCAGCGCCCGGCCGGACTCCTTTTCTGACACGGTCACGAACTCGTGGAAAAACTCGCCCCTGTTCTCCAGCTCAAAGCCGGCCTCTCCCAGCCTTTTTGCAAAGTAGTGGGCCTTGGACATACAGGAGGAGGCGGCTCTTTCGAGCCCCACGTTTCCCATGGCTGTCAGGTAGACGCCCACCGCCAGGGCGCAGAGAGCCTGATTGGAACAGATGTTGCTGGACGCCTTCTCCCTGCGGATGTGCTGCTCTCTGGCCTGGAGAGTCAGCACGTAGCCGGTCTTTCCGTTCCGGTCCTTCGTCTGTCCCACGATCCTGCCAGGCAGCTTGCGCATCATGGCTCTGGTGGCAGCCATAAAGCCCAGGTAGGGTCCTCCGAAGGCGAGAGGAAGCCCCAGGGGCTGTCCCTCTCCCACCGCTACATCGGCCCCGTACTCGGCCGGCGTCTTCATAATTCCAAGGGAAATAGGGTTCACGCTCATAATGAATTTGCCCCCTACCTGGTGGACCGCCTCCCCGATCTCCTCTGCAGGCTCCAGGTTTCCGTAATAGTTAGGGTGCTGAATGAGAACGCAGGCGGTCTCCCCCGCCAGCCGTTCCTTCAGCCACTCCACATCCGTCACGCCGTCCTTTTCCGGTATCACCTCCAGCTCCATCCCGTTTCCAAAGCAGTAGGTCTTTACCGTCTCCAGCGTGTAGGGGAGAACGGCGGCAGATATGTAGGCTTTGCCTCGCTTCCTCTCCCTGCACATGGCCACTCCCTCTGCCGCGGCTGAGGCGCCGTCATAGACAGAGGCGTTGGACACGTCCATCCCGGTCAGGTCGCAGATCATGGTCTGATACTCAAAGATAGACTGGAGAATTCCCTGGCTGATCTCCGCCTGATAAGGGGTGTAGGCAGTCTGGAGATTTTCCTTGGATGTCACGCTGCCCACCACGGCCGGGATATAGTGGCGGTAGGCCCCCGCTCCCCGGAAAATGGTGGGGAACACTTTATTTTTTGCAGCAATGGACTGCATCTTTCTCTTTACTTCCAGCTCAGAAAGCCCTGCAGGTATGTTCAGTCCGCCCTTCAGCTTCACCTCCTCCGGGATATCCCGGAACAGGTCGTCCATGGACTCATAGCCGGCGGCCTCAAGCATTGCCTGCCGTTCCTCCTGGGTGTTCGGCACATAGCTTCCCATATATTTTCCTCCTTCTGTTTTTCTCCTTTGCCCGTATGCCCTTATGCGTCCTTCTCGCTCTCCACAAACGCCTCATACTCCGCCGCTGTCAGCAGCTCCTCCCGGTCAGAAATATCCTTGACTCTGACAAACCAGGCATCGTAGGGCGCCTCATTGATGGACTCCGGCGCGTCCAGAAGCTCCTCGTTCACAGCGCTCACCACGCCGGTCACAGGGGAGTACACATCTGACACGGCCTTGACAGACTCCACATCCGCGAAGCTCTCCCCGGTAGTTACCTCGTCGCCCTCCTCCGGGAGATTGACGAACACAAGATCCCCCAGCTCAGACTGGGCGTAGTCTGTCAGTCCGATGAGGACCTCCTCGCCCTCCTCTTTTACCCACTCGTGTGATTTTGAATACAGCAGTCCCTCTCTTAATTCCATGATCTTTTCTCCTTTCACTCTCTATGCTCTGTTTGTTTCTCCTGTTGCTCTCTTTATATCTCTGTTATCCTACTTACTTCTCTTGTAAAACGGAAGGGGTACGATCTGGGCCTCCACCCGGCGTCCTCTCACGTCTGCCTCCACCTTTGTCCCCGGCTCGGTACAGTCCGCGTCCACCAGGGCCATGGCCACCGGGCAGCCCAGATAGGGACAGTGGGTCCCGGATGTAGTGTGGCCGATAAGCCGGTCGCCCAGGTACACATCCTGATGTTCTCTTATGATGCCCCGGCCGGTCACCTTCAGTCCAATGCGCTTTCTCGCCGGTTCTCCCTTCTCCTCAAGAGCCTTCTTCCCGATAAAGTCCTCCTTTGTCATCTTCACAGCAAATCCCAGGCCGGCCTCAAGTGGTGTCACCTGTTCGTCCATCTCGTGGCCGTAGAGGGGCATAGCTGCCTCCATCCGGAGAGTGTCTCTGGCTCCCAGTCCGCAGGGGATGAGTCCCTCCTCCTTCCCGGCCTCGAGAAGAGCGTCCCACATCTCCTGGGCCCTTGCGCTGTCCAGGTAGATCTCCACCCCGTCCTCGCCTGTGTAACCGGTCTTTGAGATGATACAGGGAATACCCGCGGCCTCCGTGTCAAACACAGCGTGATAGTATTTCTTCGGGATATTTTCCTCCGGGGCGAGCTTGCGCAGGATCTCCATGGCCTTCGGGCCCTGAAGAGCCAGCTGGGCGTACTGGTCTGACACATCCGTGAATGTCACTTCCCCGAACTGATGGTCCAGCATCCACTGGTAATCCTTGTCCTTGTTGGCCGCATTGACTACAATGAAATAATCCTCATCGCCCTTTTTGTATACGATCAGATCATCCACCGTGCCCCCCTGCTCATTGCACATGGGGCTGTATCTGGCCTGACCGTCCGTCAGGTTGTCAAAATTGTTGGTCAGCATCATCTGCAGGTTGGCCAGGGCGTCCTTCCCCTGACAGAGGATCTCTCCCATGTGGGACACGTCAAAGAGACCCGCCTGGGTGCGCACTGCCATGTGCTCCTTGATCACTCCTTCCTTGTACTGTACCGGGAGAAGGTATCCCCCAAAGGGCACGATCTTTCCGCCCGCCTTCACATGCGCCTCATAGAGCGGTGTTTTCAATTCCATTCCTACTTTTCCTCCTTTGCCGGACTTACATTTAAGAGACAGATAAAATAAAACAGGGAGAGACTGTCCCCTTCATTTGAAATCAGTCTCTCCCTGTCTGTTCATCCAGAGCCTCGTCCGAACCCAATACCTTTGCCTGAGAGTTTCAAGTGTCCCCTTGCCCCTTCGGCGCTGCCTCAGATATATGTGACAGTCTCTCTTGGATCCTTCACCCGATCATTTGTCTCATTAAATCTGGCTCTATTATAACCGCCCGTGAATTTTCTGTCAACAATTGTTTTTTATTTGACATTTCGTACAATTGTCTATTTTTTCACAACTCTGCAGTTTTTTACACGTTAGCCCGGTATGCCTCGTCTGCAGTATACACATCAAAGCCGCTTCCCTTCAGGATGTCGATCACTCTTCCCGGCTCGTCGCTTTTCAGCACTGCCGCCGCGTCGCTTCCATTGGCAAAGGCGTACATGTACTCGATATTGACCTCTCCCTCCACAAGCTGGTGCATAGCCTTGGAAAGCGAGCCCGTGGCGTGAGGCACCCGCAGGGCCACCACGTCCGTGAGCATGGCCGTGATCCCCTCCTCCTTCAGGACCATCCGTCCCTTGTGGGGGTCCGATACGATCATCCGGAGCATACCATACTCGGAGGTGTCCGCCAGACTGAGGGCCACGATATTCACGCCGCCCTTTGCCAGCGCTGCCAGCACCTCGTCCAGACGTCCCTCCCTGTTCTCCAGAAATACGGATAACTGCTGTACTGTATTACTAATTCCCATGATATTCCCCTCCTTCTTACATCTGCCTGTTGTCGATGACGCGCTTGGCCTTGCCTTCGCTTCTCTGGATGGTCTTCGGCTCTACCAGCTTCACGCGGACAGATACGCCGAGCGCCTGCTTCAGCACAGCCGCCACCTTGTTCTTCAGCTCGTCCAGCTTGCGGATCTCGTCGGAGAAATATCTCTCGTCCACTTCCACCATGACCGTGAGCACATCCATATTGTTCTCCCTGTCCACGATCATCAGATAGTGGGGCGCCACGCCTCCGCCCATGGACAGCAGGGCCGTCTCCACCTGGGTCGGGAATACATTCACGCCGCGGATGACCTTCATGTCGTCGGTGCGTCCTGTGAACTTGTGGATCCTCACGAGCGTTCTCCCACACTTGCAGGTGCCGTGGGTCATACTCGTCAGGTCCTTTGTGCGGTAGCGGATCAGGGGCATTCCTTCCTTGGATAGGGTTGTGAACACCAGCTCTCCCGTCTCTCCGTCCGCGCAGGGCTCGTAGGTCGCAGGATTGATCAGCTCCGGATAGAAATGGTCCTCGTATACATGGAGTCCCTCGTGGTGGATGCAGTCCAGGGCAACGCCCGGTCCTGTCACCTCACAGAGGCCGTAAATATCAAAGCAGTTGATATGGAGGATATCTTCAATCTTTCTGCGCATCTCCTCCGTCCAGGGCTCCGCACCGTGGATGCCCGCCTTCAGCTGCATGCGGTCCACAAGCCCTGCCTCCTGGATGGACTCGGCCAGGTAGAGGGCGTAGGACGGGGTGCAGGCGAAGGCTGTGGCTCCGAAATCCTCCATGCACATCATCTGTCTCTGGGTATTCCCCGCAGACATGGGAATGGCCATAGCTCCCAGCTGCATAGCGCCATAGTCGAGCCCCATACCTCCCGTGAAAAGCCCGTACCCGTAACAGATGTGGATGCGGTCCTCGCTTGTAAGGCCGGCCATAGTGAGGGCCCTGGCCACGCACTCACCCCACACCTCCACGTCATACTTTGTGTAGGAGGCCAGTGTCAGCTTGCCTGTCGTGCCGGATGTTCCCTGTACCCGGGCGATCTTCTCCTGGGGCACTGCCAGCAGACCGAAAGGATAGTTGTCTCTTAAGTCCTCCTTTGTGGTGAAGGGCAGCTTTCCTATATCCTCAATCCCCCGGATATCGCCGGGCTCCACACCTTTTTGCTGCATTTTTCTCCGGTAGAAGGGTACGTTCTCATACACTCTCTTTACCTGCTTAACAAGCTTTTCACTCTGCAGGGCGCTCATCTCGTCCCTGCTCATACACTCGATCTTCGGATCCCTGATCCTCTCCTGCCAATTTTCTAATGATACTCCTGCCATTTTCTTTTACTCCTATTCTTGATACTTTTGGTGCGGCCAGGCCTACAGGTCTGACTCGTCTACCATCTTCACACCTGCATCCTTAAGAATGGAAGCTGCTTTCTCATAATCGTCGGTGCTGAAAACCAGAACCGGAGCGCGTCCTTCGCGGATTACAAATGAATAGATGTAGCGCACGTTTATGCTGTTTTCTGCAAGTACTGCCAACATCTGATTGAGATTGCCCTTTTTGTCCTCCAGCTCTGCGCCGATGACATCATTCACTCTGACGACAAATCCCCTCTCAGTGAGATAACCCTTCGCCTCTGTTGGCTTATCTACTACGAGACGAAGGATCCCAAACTCCGGAGTATCAAAAGACGCGACGGCCCGGATGTTGATGTGTGCTTCTGTGAGCTTGGATGTAACCTCCATCAGGCTGCCCGGCTTATTCTCCACGAAAACTGATAGCTGCTTGATCATGTGACACCTCCTTTTTTCTGGTCCTTAAAATCTATATCATCTTGCAGTAAGGTGATATCCTGTGTCAAATGCCTTCCTGTTGATATCTATTGTCTTTGGCGGCACTGTATTTTCAATGACCCTGTACCAGTCCTCCTTGCTGAAATCCATGTGCTGCGCCGCCACGCCCAGCACGATCATGTTGAACACCTTTGGATTGCCCAGCCTCTTGGACTCCTCCGTGGCGTTGACCGCGTACACCTTGTGGGTCTTCCCCAGCTCCTCCAGGATGCCCTCCGGATAGCTGGCGCTGCCGATCACGACAGGCATGGGGTCTATCCTCCAGTCATTGACTACAAGGGCCCCGTCCTTTTTGAGGAAATGGGCGTACCGCATGGCCTCCAGTCTCTCGAAGGCGATGATCACGTCCGCCTGCCCTTCCTCCACGATGGGCTCCGCCACCTTGTCTCCGTAGCGCACAAAGGTGACAACGCTTCCGCCCCTCTGGGCCATACCGTGCACCTCGGACAGCTTCACGTCATAGCCCCCGGCGATGGCCAGCCCTCCCAGGACACGGCTGGTGAGCAGGGTCCCCTGGCCGCCCACGCCTACGATCATAATATTTTTTACTGCCATTATCTGTCACCTTCCTTTACCAGTTCGATCGCCCCGAATTTGCACAGCGACTGACACAGTCCGCATCCGGTGCACATCGTATCGTCAATATGGATGGTTCCGTCTTCGTTTCTCGTCATGGCCGGACATCCCGGTTTCATGCACATGCCGCACTTCTTGCATTTGTCCGCATGTACAGTGTAGAGAGGCTTCTTCGCCTTGGACAGGAGCACACAGGGGGTCTTTGTGATGATGACCGACACCTCGTCCCTTGCCACCTCTTCCCTGATGGCCTTCTCCAGAGTGTCAATGTCCAGAGCATTGATCTCCTGCACGTGCTTCACGCCCAGTGCCCGGCAAAGTCCCGGGATGTCGATGGCGTAGGTGGGGTCGCCCTGGAGCGTCTTGCCCGTGGCCGCGTGGTCCTGATGTCCTGTCATTCCGGTGGTGGAATTGTCCAGGATGATCACCGTTCCCGTGGCCTTGTTGTACATCATGTTCATGAGGGAATTGACACCTGTATGTAAAAATGTGGAGTCGCCGATGACGGCTACCCAGTTTTTAATATAGTCTTTGCCCTTCGCCTTTTCCATTCCGTGGAGAGTGGAAATGCTGGCACCCATACAGACGGTGGTGTCCACCACGCTCAGCGGCGCTACCGCTCCCAGCGTATAGCATCCGATATCGCCTGCCCCGTGTATCTTCAGCTTGTTCAGCACATAATAGACGCTGCGGTGGGGACATCCCGGGCAGAGGATAGGCGGGCGTCCCGGCACCTGGGCCGGCGCATCAAGCTGCAGGTCCTCATGGAGGATGGCTTCCCTGAGCATATTGGCGCTGTACTCGCCCTGCACGGTAAAGATCTCCTTGCCGATGGCTTTAATGCCCCAGGACTTCACCTGCTCCTCGATCACCGGATCCAGCTCCTCCACGATATAGAGCGTTTCCACCTTTGACGCAAAGTCCTCGATCAGCTTTCTCGGCAGAGGATTGACCATGCCAAGTTTCAGCACGGATGCCTCCGGCAGCACTTCTTTTACATACTGGTAGGGAATACCGCTTGTGATGACGCCGATCTTCGTATCGTTCATCTCCACCCTGTTGATGGAAAGTGTGTTGGCTGCCTCAGCCAGCTCCTCCATCCGCCTCTCGATGACCACATGGCGCCCCTTCGCGTTGCCTGGCATCATGACGTTCTTGGCCGGGTCTCTCTCGTAGGGCTTATCCGGCACTTCCTCTCTCTCACACAGCTCTACCAGCCCCTGGGAGTGGGCCAGCCGGGTAGTGGTCCGGTACACGAAGGGCCGGTCAAACTGCTCGCTCAGGTCAAAGGCCAGCTTCATGAACTCCTTTGCCTCCGCGCTGTCGGAGGGCTCCAGCACCGGCAGGTGGGCCGCCCTTGCCACCATCCTTGTGTCCTGCTCGTTCTGGGAGCTGTAAAGTCCCGGATCGTCGGCCACCACGATGACAAGGCCCCCGTTCACTCCCATGTAGGAGACGGTGTAGGCCGGGTCTGCCGCCACGTTAAAGCCCACGTGCTTCATACAGGACATAGCTCTCGTCCCCGCTATGGAGGCGCCGATAGCCACCTCTGTGGCCACCTTCTCGTTGGGAGACCACTCGCAGTACAGGTCGTCTCTGTACTGTACAAGATATTCGCTTATCTCCGTGCTCGGCGTGCCCGGGTAGGCGGCTGACACCTTCACTCCCGCCTCGTAGGCGCCTCTGGCAATGGCCTCATTGCCGAGCATGATCACTCTCTTTGACTCTGACATTTTACAGTCCATCCTTTCTCAAATCTGTCACTCTCTTTGCCTTTCCCTCAAACCGCTTCAGGGAGTAGGGAGCCACCAGCTTGATCTGGGTGGCAAGGCCCAGCTGGGACTTCAGTCCCTTCCTGATCTTCATCTCCAGCTCGCTGAGCTGCGCGTAGCTGTCAAGCAGCCTGTCGTCCACCAGCTCCACGGTGATGGTCATGACATCCAGCCGGTTCTTTCTCTCCACCAGTATCTCGTAGTGGGGTCCGATCTCCGGTATCTGGAGCAGCACCTCCTCGATCTGGGTCGGGAATACATTCACGCCTCTGATGACCAGCATGTCGTCCGCCCGGCCGGAGATGTTCTCCATGCGCACGGTCGTCCTTCCGCATCTGCAGGGCTCATACATGAGCCTTGTCATATCCCCTGTCCGGTAGCGCACAAGGGGCAGCGCCTCTTTCCCGAGACAGGTGACCACCAGCTCGCCTCTCTCTCCGGGAGGCAGCACCTCCTCTGTCTTTGGGTCGATGATCTCCGGGATAAACCAGTCCTCGTTGACATGCATGCCCACAAGCTCCTCGCACTCTCCGGCCACGCCCGGGCCGCACAGCTCGCTCATGCCGTAGTTCTGGGTGCACAGAAAGCGCTGGCCCCACACCTTGTGCATCTCATCCCGCATGGGCTCCGTCATGCCCTCGCCTCCGAAGAGACCGATGTGCACCTTCAGATCCTTCTCCGGGTCCAGGCCTCTCGCCCGTATCTCCTCCCCCAGGTGGAGCGCATAGGAGGGGGTGGCCACCAGAAGGGTCACGCCCATATCCTGCAGGAACATGATCTGCTTCTTCGTGTTTCCCGAAGACATGGGAATGACAGACGCGCCGATCTTCTCAAGACCTCCATGGAGTCCCAGGGCCCCTGTGAAGGTCCCGTATCCAAAGGAAATCTGGGCCACGTCATCGGCTGTGGCGCCGCCCATACAGGCGATGCGGGCCACGTTTTCCAGCCACATGTCCAGGTCATTCCTTGTGTATCCCACCACCGTGGGCTTTCCTGTGGTCCCTGAGCTGGCGTGGAACCTGACCAGCTCCTTCTTGTCCACGGCAAAAAGCCCCATGGGGTAGTTGTCTCTGAAATCCGCTTTGTATGTAAAGGGCAGCTTCGTCAGATCCGCCAGTGTCTTTATATCCTCCGGCTTCACCCCTGCCTCGTCCATTTTCCTGCGGTAGGGAGCAACCCTCTCATAAATATAGGGCACCGTCTCCTTCAGCTTCTTCAGCTGGATCGCTTCTATCTCGCCTCTTGGCAGGGTCTCTTCCTTCGACCAGATCATGACATTTCCTCCTTCAATTTTACGCTTCCGCGTCGTGCTTCCCTTAGTATAGCACAATACTTTCGCAAGTTAAAGCATTAATTTGCGAAAAATTTAAAATCCCCCGCCCGAAAGGCCCCTGCTGATTTCTCTTTTCGTTTTAAGAAAATAATACTCCAAAGAGTGTTGAAATACAACTGACTCTCCGGAGTATTATTTAAGCAAGCGTCTACAGACTCCCGGCGCTCTCCTCGAGCTGGCGCACAGCCTCCCGGATCTCCGCGAGCTGCTCCTCTGTCACCTTGTCCAGGCGGCACTTCATAGTCAGCTTGTTCAGTCTGTTCACGTCACCCTTCACCTGCTTTTTCGTCCCTCTGTCCAGGTCTTTTTTCTTCTCCTTCAGCTTCCGCTCTGTCTCCGCCATCAGCTTCCGGGCCTCTCCCAGGATCTCCACCGCGTCCTTTCTCGTCTGATCCTGCCCGGCGTAATCCCGGGCGTCCCGGATGGCCTGCTGGATCTCATCCTAGGACATGCTGTCGTTGGAGGTAATGGTGATGGACTGCTGCTTCCCTGTGTCCAGATCCCGGGCAGACACCTTCAGAATGCCGTTGGCGTCAATGTCAAAGGAGACCTCGATCTGGGGCACGCCGGCGGGAGCCGCCTTGATACCCTTCAGCCTGAATTTGCCGATGGTCTTGTTGTCCCTGGCCATGGGGCGCTCCCCCTGGAGCACATGGATATCCACGGAGCGCTGGTAGGGAACCGCTGTTGTGAACACCCTGGAATACCGGGTGGGAAGGGTCGTGTTCCTCTCTATCAGGCGGGTGGCCACGCCGCCCACAGTCTCAATGGACAGACTCAGAGGGGTCATGTCCAGAAGGAGCAGGCTCTTGCCTGTTCCTGCCGCCACCAGACTGTTCCCTTCCAGGGTGCTTCCCAGGATGGCCGCTCCTTTCGCCACGCACTCGTCCGGGTTGATGTTCCTGGAGGGCTCTTTTTCCGTCAGCAGCCGCTCCTTCTCCTGGACAGCCGGAATTCTCGTGGAGCCTCCCACCAAGAGGACTCTCCCAAGCTCCGCCGGGGCGATGCCCGCATCGCTGAGGGCGCCGCGCACTGGCCGGGCCGTGCGCTCAATGAGGTCTCCTATGAGCTCCTGGAGCTGTCCTCTTGTGAGGGTCAGATCCATGTGCAGCATCTCCCCTCTGTGCTGGGTCAGATATGGGAGCGTGATGTGGGCGCTCTCCGACGCGGACAGCTCCTTTTTGGCCTGCTCCGCCGCGTCCTTCACCCGCTGCATGGCCCCGAAGTCGCGGGACAGGTCTGCCCCTGTCTCCTCCTTAAAGCGCCTCACCAGCCACTGGCTGATCCTCTCATCAAAGTCATCGCCGCCCAGGTCATACACCATCACCTTCTGGGGCTCCCCGTGGTTCAGCCCGTAGGACATGGCCGCGCTTGTGGGCTCGTTGATGATGCGCTTTACGTTCAGGCCGGCGATCCGTCCCGCGTCCTTGGTGGCCTGCCTCTGGATATTGTTGAAGTAGACGGGCACTGTAATGACCGCCTCTGTCACCGGCTCCCCCAGAAATTTCTCCGCGTCCTCCTTCAGCTGCATCAGCACCATGGCGCTGATGGTCTGCGCCTTGTAGTCCGTCCCGTCAATGCGCACGCTCCACTCGGTTCCCATGTGGCGCTTCACAGAGCTGATGGTCCGGTCCGGGTTTGTCACGGCCTGCCGCCTGGCAGCCTCTCCTACCAGCCGCTCACCCTTCTTTGTAAAAGCCACTACGCTGGGAGTCGTCATGCTGCTGCCACACGCCCCTGTACAGGATATGCCGCATGAGGGCAGCGTCCTGGATAAGGGGAAGCTTCTCAAATATCCTCATGGCGTTCCCCAGAGGGATCTCCATGAGTTCCCTCATGTCCTCCGGCTTTCTTCTCATATAGAACAGAGGATTGTAATTTCCCTTTTTCTCATCCTTTTCATAATCCATGGCCGCGTCCATCAGATAGATGAACCTGCCGATCTCGCAGCCAAAGGTCCGCAGGCTGTCGCTCCAGAAATCCTCCCCGCAGACAAAGAGCTCTGACAGCATCTGCCCGGAGCAGTTGATGGCCCTGTCAAACTCCCGGGCCGCCTTCTTCTCCACCGCTTCCAGACCAGCCGTCCCCTCAGCCACAGCCCTCCACTGCCTGGGATACCGCATTTTCAGCTCCTCACACTTTTTTTCAAGGGACCGGGCATACCAGCGCTGAACGCGCTTTCCCTCGTCCTCCCAGTCGTCCCGGCATTTATAATAGGACAAAATAATGGTCATATCCGCCGCATAATCTGTAAATCTGTTCCTCGTCTCCTCCCTCCCACCGAGAGGATGGACGCTGCACCGGAACCTCCCGCTCCTCTCCTCCGGCTCATAGAGGGAAGACAGAAGGAGGATGAGAAAGGCCATATCGTAGGACAGACACATCCGCTCCATCTGCCCGTACCTCTCCTTTAGGCTCCTGCACAGTCCACAGTAAATACTCTGATACTGCTTCTGCTGATCCTCATCCAGATTTTCTTTTATACATCCGATATATCCGAACATAGATTTCTTCGATCCTTTCCGCCGGCAGACAGCTTGCCGGCCACAGCCATGACAAGCCCTCGCCCATCGTTTTCCAAGGATTACTTGGTACATTTTCCCGGCCGTTTCAACAAAACCCCAAAAAAGTTAATAGATTTCACAGTCTTTTTATTTTTCTCCTGCTCCCGCTCCACAAAAAGAGACATAAAAAAGACATCCCCACAGGGATGTCTCAGACTGTAGACAAAGGTGGTGCTGGAGCCCTAGCTCCAGCACCACTCTTTTTGCCAAAATGCCAACTCCCATATTTTCTTATAAAGGAT